>CAYSKI010000068.1:0-16971 GCA_964431695.1 uncultured Pirellulales bacterium
TAGCTTACCCGGTGTGACACACACGGCCCTGACCTCCGCCCTCTTGGGCAAATATACATCAACCAGCACCTACACAGTGGAAGGGCAACCTGATCCTGAACCCAGCCAGAGTCACTATATGCGTTGGTTTGAGGTGACACCCGGTTTCTTCCAGGCCATGGGTATGCGTCTGGTGCATGGTCGTCACTTTACGGAGCGCGATATGACCAACAATGCCATCATCGTGGATCAGGCATTTGTCGACAAATGGTGGCCCCATGAGAATCCTATTGGCCGGTATCTCAACTTTGGTGGCAGGAGACAAGTCATAGGCGTCGTCAGCCGCGTAAACTACTACAGCATTGAAGCAGAAGAATCACTCCCCACACTCTACCAGACCGGTTATCGCTGGGGGCCGGCTAACCATGACAGAATCTTGGTCGTACGCACACAAACGGATCCGACTGACATTGTCGGCCCCATTCGCCGGATTGTCACGGAACTCGATGCCAGCATACTGATCTACGACATTCAGACGGTACACGAAATCATTAACGAACAATTACGTTCGAACCATGTCATCACGGGCGTTCTCAGTGGTTTTGCCGCTATTGCCTTGCTCCTGGTGGCCCTTGGTATTTACGGAGTTTTAGCCGCCTCCGTGGCCCAACGTACCCAGGAAATCGGCATCCGCATGGCCATGGGGGCCCGTGTAGGCAACATCCTGGGCACGGTCCTTGGCCATGGCCTGAAACTAACCGCCATCGGACTTACCCTGGGGCTATGCGGTTCCTTGGCTCTAAGCCGATCAATCGAAAGCCATCTCTTCGGTGTAAGCGCCCAAGACTCAGTGACGTTAGCTGTGGTCGCCGCCGTCCTAACCGGAACCGCTCTGTTAGCCTGTTGGATACCAGCCCGCCGAGCCGCCAAAATCGATCCGATGGAAGCACTCAGATACGAATAAGTTTTTGCAAAATGGATTTATCAGGAACGGAAATATGATTCAGGCAAACGAAGTATTAATTAATGTCCAGGACCTTCACAAGGTCTTTGTGACCGAAGAAGTCGAGACCCATGCCCTATCAGGCATACACCTGAAAATCCACAAGGGCGAGTATATCGCGATAGCAGGCCCTTCAGGCTGCGGTAAATCCACCCTGCTTTCGGTCCTCGGTCTGCTGGATTCGCCAACAGATGGTGACTATAGTCTTAACGACAATCCCGTTGCCGATCTGTCAGCTTCGCAAAGGGCACGCATTCGCAACCGGGAAGTCGGATTTATTTTTCAGAGCTTCAATCTTATCGGTGACCTGACGGTGTATGAAAATGTGGAATTGCCGCTGACATATCGGAATATGCCGAAAAAGGAACGCAAAGAACGGGTCCATAATGCACTCGAAAAGGTTTCCATGGCGCACCGCATGAAACATTATCCGTCCCAATTGTCCGGCGGCCAGCAGCAGCGTGTGGCCGTGGCCCGTGCGATTGTCACCGAGCCGTCTATTCTGTTGGCGGACGAGCCTACCGGCAATCTGGATTCGGCCAACGGTGACATTGTTATGGAGATGCTGGCGCATCTGCATAAAAACGGCTCTACTATCTGCATGGTCACACATGATCCCCGTTATGCCAAACATGCGCAGCGCACCGTACATCTATTCGATGGGCGTATCGTGGAAGACGAAGAGACGACAACGGACGAGCCGTCGGTTATCGACGGGAAGTCAATTTCACAAAAACGTTTGACAATAAATTGATAATCGGTGATTAACTTATGGCAGGAGTCAGAAAATGAGTGCCTTTTTAAATGACATAAAGTATGGTGTGCGGCAAATGCGAAAGAATCCCGGTTTTACCGTGGTTGTGGTGATTGTATTATCCCTGGCCATCGGCGGGACTACGGCCATGTTTACTCTGGTTAATGCACTGCTGTTGCGCCCACTGCCGGTTAAGAATCCCGATCAGTTAGTTCGTTTGTATGCAAAAGAAAACAAGCCGGACGGCCGATATCGGAGCTTCTCTTATCCCAACATGGTTGATATTCGCAAGGCAAATGGTGTATTCAGTCATGTAACCGGCTTTACAATCACCCTTTTGGGTATTACCGAGGGTGATGTTACGCGGCGAACAATGGCGGCTATGGTGCCGGCAAATTATTTCGATACATTCGGCATATCAATGGCTTCAGGCCGGGCTTTTATGGCAGAAGAGGAACGCCCCGGCAGTCAAGTCCCTGTGGTTATCATAAGTTATAAATTCTGGGAGAAACGGGGCAAGAATCCGGGACTCGTGGGTCAGACCATCCGTCTTAATAATCGAGATTTTCAGGTCGTAGGCATCGCACCAAAGTTTTTTACAGGTCCCATGCACCTGGTGTCACCGGAGTTCTGGTTGCCGCTGGGTATGTACGAAGCCATGAAGAGCGATTTTATCAACGAAAAAGACGACCGTCTCGACGCCAGAGACCAGCACCATCTGTTTGTCTTTGGACGGCTCAAGCCGGGCGTGACAATGGCGGCGGCCCAAAGCCGTATGGCGGCCATGGGAAATCAACTGGTCCAGGCGTACCCAATAGCCAATAAGGATCTCATGATAGAGGTCGGACGCCTTGCCCGCGTGTCTATTAACAGTAATCCCGACGATGAGTCTTTCTTAACTGCATTAGCCATTCTGTTGATGACTCTATCCGGTATAGTCTTGTTTATTGCCAGTCTGAATATCGCCAATATGCTCCTGGCGCGTAGCATGGCCCGACACAGAGAGATTGCCGTGCGTCTGGCACTTGGAGGCTCGCGCATACGTATCGTACGTCAACTGCTCATTGAAGGTGGTTTGCTCTCCGTCCTGGGCGGCGTGTTAGGATTGCTCCTGGCATATTTAGTGACCTGTTCCATTATCGCATCTTTTACTCCGAAGGTGCCCTTCTTTCAGGTCGTGTTCGACGTGCGTCCCGACCTTAGGGTTCTCTTGGGGACCCTCGGATTCTGTGCACTAAGCGTGCTCTGTTTTGCCCTGGTACCGGCCTGGAAACTGTCACGCACAGATATTGTCTCTCATCTCAAAGAACAAACCGGTCTCAGACGTCGAGCCGGATCCCGTTTAGGGGTACTGTCGCTGCGTAATGGTCTGGTTGTGGGACAGATTGCCATGTCCCTGGTCTTGTTAACAGCCACCGGGCTGTTCCTGCGCGGGGCCTTCAATGCCACCCGTGCCAATCCCGGATTTCCTTTGGAAAATAGTGTCCTGGCGGAAGTGGACATGAGCCTTACGGATTTCGACGAGACCCGCATCCGCCGTCTATATACCAGTATTGTGGAAGAGCTGCGCGCCATACCCGGTGTGGAAGCAGCATCCTATGCCAACATAGTACCCTTTGGTATGGTGATGGAGGGACGCAAAGTCACTGTCCCGGGAAATACGTCCGACAATCCGGTTGCGTCAACCTATGCAAACCTTACGGTCGTAGCCAACGATTATTTTAAAACCCTGCGTCTGCCCTTGCTGCGCGGTCGCGAGTTCAATCCCATCGAAGCCGAGTCACAGAGTGCCTCACCAGTTGCGATTATCGACGAACCCCTGGCGCGGCAACTGTGGCCCAATCAAGATCCCATCGGTCAGCTTATCCAGTTCGACGACCATCATGAAGGCAGGGAAATCATGGAGATTGTCGGCGTGGTACCGGGGATTCGAGACAGGGTGATGGACCGTCAGGCGCGGGCCCACATTTATATTCCGTTCGGACAAAAACACCGGAACGAAGTGACATTCCACCTTAAAACCGGCCGACTCAGTCATCGGGCAGAGACCATCCTACTCAAGACCGTTCGGGAAACCATCCGCAGTATAGATCCGGGCATTCCTATTCTATCGGTGCAAACTTTCCAGGGATTTCACCGCAGTAGTTTTTGGGTTTGGCTAATCAGTATGGGTGGACGTCTCTTTGCCATGTTCGGTGGTCTGGCCCTATTGTTGGCCGTGGTCGGCCTCTATGGCGTACGCGCTTATGATGTTGCCCGGCGCACGAGGCAGATCGGCATTTGTATGGCTTTGGGTGCCACCAGGCAAAACGTACTGTTGATGTCTCTCAAAGAAGGGATCATTGTGTCATGCCTGGGATTGGGCTTGGGCTTGCCCCTGGCCTTAGGTACAGGATACCTCGTGAGCAGCCTGCTCTATGGCGTTAGCGGCACAGACCTCACAACTTTTGTCTTAGTCCCAATGTTTCTCACAGTGACAACAATTGTAGCCTGCTGGATCCCGGCGAGGAGGGCTGCGAAGATAGATCCCATGAAGGCGCTACGGTACGAGTGAACAATGGCAGGACAAGTACATGTCTGTTATATTGACCTATGTGAGAACAATCGGCGGAATGTGTTATCTATTGAGTACAGCCGGCGTTGTCCCATCCGGAAGGTTAGGTTCGTTCGGGTCGTTGACATCGCATGGACTATTCTCTAATCTCAGTACAATCACATCATCGTCAATTCCGTTATGCGCTTGACCGGTTACAACAATCCCGCCATCGGATTGTAAGGTCAGGCCGTAGCCCCACTCGGTGTTTTCAGTCGGATCGTAGGAATAGAGACCCTGATTTCCGAACGTCGTATCGAGGACGCCGTTGGGGTCATATTTTAAGACCACCAGTGCCCAATCGGAGATACCGCTTTTGGTAGTGCCGCTATGACCGGCCATCAGAACCGAATCATCGCACTGGACTATCAGGTCATGACACTCCTCGCGGTCTCCTCCGTCATATAATGCCATCCCGTTATAGCCGAAGTTCGGATCCGGAACACCGTTTGGATCCAAACGAAAAACAGGAATGTCATAGTCCGTGTAGTCTAAGCCCGGCTGAGTCCTGAGGCCGGTGACAAGGATATTTCCCTGCGAGTCAATACCTACGCCGGATCCACGGTCATAATCGCCGCCGTCAAGAAGGACAATTCCATTGTCACCGAAGGTCTGATCCGGGATACCGTTGGCATCGAATCTGACTACTATTATGTCATTGTCCGAGCCGTTATAACTATCGCCGGTAACTACGATGCTTTGGTCCGGCTGTATCGCCAGGCGCGAACCGAAATCATAACCGTTTCCGCCATCGACCATTGTCGTGCCGTCGGTGTTGAAGGTCGTATCCAACAGACCATCTGCCGTCAAACGTATGACAAGCAGATCATTGTCAATACCGTTACTGCTGGATCCACATATCACGATCTTTCCATCTGATTGAACAAGAAGATCACCGGCCGAATCATAACCGTTGCCACTGTCGTAAATGAATATCCCGTTTAATGCGAAGTTCGGATCCGGATTCCCGTCGGTATCAAGTCTTAACACGATGACGTCCCCGTCCGAACCGTTCGAAGAATTGCCCGTCACCAGGATTTTGTTGTCCGATTGAGTGGCAATGGCCAATCCCGAATCATTGCCCATTCCACCGTCATAGATATATACACCGTTTGTGCCGAAGCTGGTGTCCAGGGTGCCGTTCGGATCAAAACGTAAAACCATGAGGTCGTTGTTCGAGCCGTTGGTCATATAACCGGTAATAACGATCTTCCCATCCTGCTGCAGTGCGACGTCGCGTCCGCGATCGTAGCCGGAGCCACCGTCCCATAAGACATAGCCGTCGGGTGCATGGAAAGAGGTATCCAGTTGGCCATCGGCCGCTCTCAACGGACTATGCATCAGCGAGCAGCAAACCAGGATACATGCGATTTTGTAGAATTTCATTGTCTCATCTCCTCGTATAGTTGAATCACCGGGATGTTGTTATTTTCAACTCCAACTGTCAAACGCAGCGGTGTATATCCGTAGTCATCCCTACTATCGAATATTATAACATAAGTGTGGTTTTTATGCAACTCTTTCGCTATTGAGCTTTATAGAGGTTGTGTGGCGCACATAGGAAGTATTGGCATTTTTTTATAAGTCCCTGAAAAAAATACTTAGGAAGTGAGCTGTGGACACTGTTGTGCCCACAGCTCAGGTTGAGTGTTTGTAAGTAACTACTGCTGGCAGATTGACAGCCATTTGGTTATGTGGACTATCAGGTCCTGGATGTCAATTATGCCGTCGCCGTTTTCATCCTTGCACAACGAGCAGCCGTCGTCTCCTGTCGTATTCGGGATGAAGAAGTAATCTTCTGTTTCGCCAATCTCGTACTTAGACTGCGGACCGGAACCGGCGTTGCCCCGTTCGCCCGGATTGCTGCCGCCTCGCCAGGGTTGCTCCGAGAGGGTGATTCTCATCCATATCTGCTCGTGCGTACCTTCGGGATGCGCAGACAGAAATGCCGGTGTGGTGACGGTCGTTTGACCTGCGGGCAGATTGAACAGGAACTGGTTTTGCACCGCCCATTCGTTTGCCTGACCGGCGGAACAATCCACTGTATCATCCCAGTCACCGTCCCGGTTAAAGTCGAGCCAGACGTTGACCCAGAGATCAATGCCGGATTCGACGATGGTAACTTCGTAGTCGAACGTGGCCCAGTTGCAGTTGGGCAGAGTCAGCGGCATCGCGACACCGTCGTCACCTTCATCCTGGTCGGGTGAGTTGGCCCCGGGATCGATGTTGTTGACGCCGTCCTCATCGGGGCCGATATCTGCTTCAGTCTCGGCGGTGATTCTTTGTCCCAGATATGCTACTAACTGGTCGTTCAAATGGATTGGCCCGAAAGGTCCGAGGCCGCTGCCGTCGTCGAAGACCGTCGGATAACGGGCGCCTACCCAGGGCTGAGCGTATGCACGCATACCGCTGCCGATATTGTTCGTTCTGTCGGGAGCGTCGCCGAGGTCCGGCTTTTCCTGTACGACCGTGCCCTCGCATGATATGGTCAGGACACCCTGGCCGGTCTGGGAAGCGTAACCGCCTATTTCAATCAGGTACTGGTTGCCGGCAATTGCGGCGAAAATGACCTCCGACTGGTAACTGTAGGGAGCATCATCATTGCACCCGAGCATATCACTCGCCGTCGGGTAGCATTCGCATCCGTTATAGACTGCGAGCTTTGTGTCGTAGGCACTTCCCTCCAGACTGACGGTGACATCGCCGGTGCACGAGGCGGTGTAACAGAACCAGATATTCGAGCTTGTCATGCACAGGCCCCAGCCGTCGAACGTGGCGTTGGTTGTATCGAAAGGCATATTTGTCACCTCGCCGATCTGGCGGGCGTTCATGCATTTGTCCTTCGATGTCGGTGGCTCTTGGTCCCCTTCGCATTTTATGGTGATCAAACCTGCGCCTTCGTCGCCGCCGTATCCGCCGACCTCGATCAGATACTCCTGGCCCGCGGTTGCGGCAAATGTTATTTGCGACTGGTACGTACCGCCGAAATCGTCGTTGCAGGCGATTAAATCGTCCCGGGTCGGGTAACACTCCCATCCTTCGTAAACTGCCAGCATCGTATCGTAGCTGCTGCCCAAAAGACTGACGGTGACATCACCGGTACATGTGGCTGTATAGCAGTACCAGATATTCGGACTGATCATACACAAACCACGACCGCCGAATCTGGCGCCCGTGGTATTGAACGGAAGGTTAGTTACGTCTCCGATTTGAGTTGCATCCGCGCACAAATCATTGGGTGGATATGTGACTGTCTGATTCACGGTATCCGAAGCGGCTTTTGCCGTGCCGAGAACCAGCAGAAGTATTATACAACTCTGAATTGATTTTGATTTGATATGTTTCATGATACGCTCCTTCAAAAAAAACCGTCTTTTATTCCATAATATAGCTTCGCCGGTCACATTTTCGATCACCCGTGAACCGTAGAAGCGTTTGAGCACCCCACAATCGTCGTATGCTCCTGTATTAAAGTGCCACTTGGCACTTTTTGCGCAACGGCTTTTATATATGTGGAAGTTCGGTCCTCGGACGAGACAAAACTATTAATCGGTGACAATGGTGGATGAATCTGCCTGTTGTAGTCGTATTGTAGCTGCCTGCTGATAAGATAGGGACTTTTTGTGAATTATTAAAAGATGGTTATAGTATTTATAATCCTGGTTTGTACCTGTATAAGCTGTGATGATAGAAAGGAAAAAGTCAGTTATTTATATGCAGGATCTTTGTCCCTTCGAAGCCGTTGAATTTTGTTGCCGAGGCAGTACTGTAAGCTCCGATATTTTCCGTGTAGAGATAATCTCCTATTTGCAGGTTTTTTGGAAGATGCTCTGCAAGAGAAATTTTGTCGAAGCTATCACAGGTCTGCCCGACAACCGCGCAAATCTCTTTTGTCCCTCTTTTGAAAGAATTAAAATTCGGAATCCAGTGATCGTAAACTACACCTGAAAAAGTGTGATAAACTCCATCGTTGATATGATAAAAGATTTTCCCGTCTCTTCTTGCTTTTCCTATTATTTCGGAAACAAGTGTCGCGGATGTTGCCACGAAGAATCTTCCCGGCTCGGCAATAATTTCCGCATCTTCCGGGAAAAGCCTGTCGAATTCCTTGTTTAGTATTTCTGCAAGTTTTTCGAATCTCGGGACGTTATAGTCATAAAGCACGGGAAATCCTCCACCGATATCAATAATATCCAGCTCATATCCTCTTTTCCTTGCTTCATTGAAAATTTGGGAAGTTATACTTAATGCAGAGACGTAATTTTCGAAATTAGTGCACTGGCTTCCGACGTGAAAACTTAAGCCTTCCACCTTTAATCCCAGGTCGAAGGATTTTTTTATCAGCTTTGTTGCATCCGACGGTTCGGCTCCGAATTTAGAAGCCATTTCCACCTGCGAGCCTGTATCGGGAACCTTCAATCTCAAAATCAGGCCGGCCTTTTTGCAATGCTCTTTGATTTTTCTCAGCTCATCCATATTGTCGTAAGTGACAAGAGGTTCGTATTTATTTATTTTTCTTAAAGTGTCCCTGTCTTTGATTGTGTTCGAAAAAATAATTTTGTCCCAGATGAAAAACTCTTTCTTTCTTTCCCTCCATTTATCGATAAGATTGTAAACCTCTATAAATTCGTTGTAAGAGGCAACATCAAAACTTGCGCCTTCGTAAAACAGTGTTTTTATAATTTCCGGCTCTGAATTTGCCTTAACCGCGTAATATGCCTGGACCCTCGGAAGGGCTTTTTTGAATCTTCGATTGTTTTCCCTGATTATATCGTGATCTATGATAAAAAGAGCGGTTCCGTGCTTTTTTACTAACTTGAGAAGTTTGCTTTTTTCCATATCTTTTTCAGTTCTTATTTAGAAGCTCTTCGAGCATGTTCATTTCTTTGGGAGTGGTTTTCCTGAAATTTTCAAAATACGAATTTTTTAATTTCTCCATTAATTCGTCTTTTCTGTCGTAAAGCCGTTTAAGCTCTTTCGGGTTTGTATTCTGCATGACATAAGATGTAATTAATGGAAGGGCAATCGTGGAATCCGTGTAAACTATGACACTTTTCTCGACTTCTTTCGGGTCTATCTTGCCCCATGTGACTGCTTCCTTGGGGGTCGCTCCGGACAGGCCGCCTGTATCTACTCTCGCATCTGTTATCTGAATAAAATAATCCTGCCCGACTTCTTTTATCCTCAATATTTCCTGTATCTGCGGCTCTGTTTGCAGCATAAAATTCTTGGGGCTTCCGCCTCCGACGAGAATTACCGCTGTTTTGCCGTTTTCGTATATTTTTGAATTAAGCACGATAGCGGTCGATTCATTCACATCTATGCTCGGATTGATCCTCAGCTTGAATTTATCGCTTAAAATCTCCAGTCCCGCTATGTTCATGCCGATAGTCGAATCTCCGGGAGATGATGTAAAGACGGGGACACCTGCCCTATAGGCCGATGCTAAAACACAGACTTTACCGAGCTTGTTCTCCTCTTCGGTCTCATTCATTATTTTTCCCAGATGATAGTAGAATTCCTGGGTCCCCATTTCTTTCTGGAATTCTTTTCTTGTCAGGATTTTCCTTAACCTCCTGTCTGTTTCCATTAAAACATTTTCATAATCGAAGAGAACATCGTAAATTCTTGTAACACCCGCTTCTCTTAACGCGCAATCATCGACATTCGGACTGCCCTCGTAAAGAGGAAGATTGAATGTATAATGCATATCGTGGTACATATTCGCCCCTGTTGCGACAATCCAGTCAACAAATCCGTGCTCGATCAGGGGTATAATCGAAGATGCCATTCCGGCAGGAGTCAGAGCACCCGCCAGGCTCATCCCGACCGTGACATCTTCTTTGGAATATTGGCGTGTAATTAATTTGCAGGCATCTTTTATTCTTCCAGCATTAAAAGCATTGAACGTTTTTTCAATTAAATCGGTCACGGAATAATCCTCGGTGATTGGCTGAGGAAGAATTCTTTTCCCTGATAAATATTTTGATTTATTTGGACGATTATGCTCCATTTTCGAGACCTCTGAATTAGCTCATATATTTGATATCGTTCTATATTTTTGCATTATTGCGCTTCACAAAACTGTATGTCGGTGAGCAGTTTATCCAATCCGCTTATTTTTGTCAAATGCGTGAGAAATTAGTATTGGGCGAATTAATAAAATCCCCTTTCTATCTGTCAGTGATTATGATTGCTTTGAAGCCCACACTGGATAAGGACACCAAATCCATTTGATGGGATTTCCTTCCGTAACAAATTTCCATAATTGTGTAAAGGTACGATGTAAAATTTCCGGGGTTTTGGTTGTTATTCGAAGGCAAATTTGATATTAACTTGGATTCGGTTCGGCCGGTTGTTGTGCCGGGCGTATGACATTAAAAAACTATTAGTTTACGAAGGATTATAAATGTACTATCAAAAATATCTGCTTTTGTTATTTCTCAATATTTCTGCTGTTGTATTTGCCAGTGAAAATATGGATTGGCCGTGTTTCCACGGTCCGCGGCGTAATAATTTGTCCACCGAGACAGGGCTTCTGAAGGTATGGCCGGAGGATGGCCCCGAATTATTATGGACTGCCACCGGCATAGGACACGGATACAGTACGGTATCGATTGCGGGCGGTCGTATTTATACCGCCGGCATGATTGACAAACAGACATACGTAGCGGCCCTGGGTATGGACGGTAAACAAATATGGCAAAAGCTAAACGGACAGTCCTGGCAGGCTTCTGAACGACAAACATGGGCCGTGCCTTATTCCGGCTCTCGCGGCACGCCGACCATAGATGGTGACACTGTCTATCACCTCTCTGAGCTGGGACGACTGACGGCGTTCGATACCGGTACGGGCCGGGAACTTTGGCATGTGGATATTATGAAGACTTTCGGAGCAGAGCGGCCGGAATACGGATTCAGCGAGTCCGTGCTGATTAACGGAAACGCCATATACTGCTGCCCCGCAGGCAGGGAAGGCTACATTGTGGCACTGGATAAAAGTTCCGGAAGCACTATATGGGCCAATAAAGAAGTCAAGGATGCAGTCGGTAACTGCTCGGCGGTTGTGGCACGCATCGCGGGTCACGAGCAGGTCGTGACTATGAGCGCGCAACGGGTTCTCAGCTTCGATCTGACCGACGGGCATCTGCTCTGGGATTATGCATTTGCAAACCAGCGGGAAAATAATATCGCGGATGTCGTTGTCAGTGACGATTTGGTTTATGCCTCGAGCGGTTACGGCAAAGGCAGTGTTTTACTGCGGCCGAAGAGGCAGGACGATGGCAAGTTCTCTGTTACGCCGGAATGGACGAGCGAGCTTTTAGACAATCATCACGGCGGCGTTTTACTTTACGACGGTTATCTCTACGGCGCCGGCCAGGAATCTCGCGGCTGGTTCTGCCTCGATTTCAAGACCGGTGGCAAAAAATGGCAGACACCCGGCAAAGGATCGCTGATCTATGCCGACGGTATGCTCTACTGCCTTGAGGAAAGAGGCACAATATCACTTGTTAAAGCCTCGCCGGACAAATGGGAGCAGGTTAGCTCGTTTAGTTCGCCTCGGGGCGGTGAGGGACTTTTTTGGGCGCATCCGGTAATCTGCGATGGAAGGCTCTATATCCGCCATTCCGATAAGCTTTTCGCGTACGACATCCGTAAGGATTAATTTCAAAACGGAACCGCAGCCCTGAAGGAGTTGTATCTTTTACTCACGGGTCGTTTCTGCAAATCCGAGCAGATAGCCCCCCCACGCTCCGTGAGTTATAGAAGATAAGATTTGAAGAACATCAGGAGAAAATCAGCTATAATCCTCTTCCTCTTCCTCTTCCTCTTCGTATTCCTCTTCGTACTCCTGGTCCAGTTCGTCGTCATCATCCTCTTCCAGTTGATCAACCGGCTGGCAAATACATTTATCCGCCGGTTCCCAGCAACCGGAACACACACCATCTTCGATGGGGGCGCCACAGGTTTTGCACGGCGTACATCCACATGAATCACACATTTTTCCACGCCTTAAAAAAAGCTATCAATAATTTCATTTCGCCAGATGCACTACGGAAACTTACGATGAGTTTCCGACTGCGCCGTCATAATAAATCTGTGTTTAAGAAATGCAATAAAATATTTTAAAATTTTTTCTCTCCATATTGTTTTGAATTCGGCTGTTAATTCTGGTCTCTAACAGCCTTGCGGAGAGAATTCGAGATTATCTGCAGGAGCGGCTTCATGATTGAAAATTTCTTATATTTGTAAGTTGAAAAGTTAATTACACATTATACGGCACATGTCATCAGTTCCAGAAAGCCGAGTAATATCCAGCAGACGAGAGCCGGAATGAAGATAATAACCGATAAAATTTGTATCAATCTCCTGCGGCTGTTCAGTGACATCAGGACTAAAATGATACAAATCGCCAGCAGGAGCAGCCCGACTGTGGCCGAAGGTGCATGGGGCATTTTTCCGGCATTTGGCCAGCCCGCTGCCAACAGCCGGGCGAACGGGCCGAAAAGATTCGCAATACTGCCGATAATGCATGTTTTAATACGGATGTAATCCGGCCGGGTGATAAAATGCAGCAGCCCCGCGAGCAGACCTGTGCCTAACCAGAGACACAGGTAGATTATTGCAAGCTTTCGTTTTGCTATCGGCGGTTTTGCGGATTCTTTTACCATAATGTCGTTCTTTGCCGGATATTTCTAATCTATATTTTTCCACCAGGGGTTGTCGAGATTTTTCTTTATCAGGGTGCATCGCTGCTGAACGCACAAGTTCGAATGCAGCGGGTCCGCCGGTGTGTTCGTGACATAATCCAGCAGTTTTTCTATCGTGCTGGTCGCGATGTGGGTTCGTGTATCGGATGAGCCGTAGTAGATAAAAACATCGCCGTTGTCGCGGACGACCCAGCCGCTGGAAAAGAGCACGTTGGAAACGTCCCCCACCCTTTCGTCTCCCTGCGGGCCCATGAAATATCCGCCTGGTTTTGCGATGACCTTCCAGGGCTTTTTCAGGTCTGTCATGAACATGTACAGGACATATCGATACCCCGCCGCAGTGTCACGCACCCCGTGTGCCAGATGGAGCCAGCCTTTTTCCGTCTTGATGGGGGCTGGCCCCTGGCCGTTCTTGCCCTCGTTGATTGTGTGATATGTGCAGCGGTCGATAATTATTTCATCGGTGATTTGTGCCTTCTCGATATTCTCGCACAATCCCCAGCCGATTCCTTCGCCTGTCCCGATGGACTTGAAGTCGGACATAGGACGTGTGTAAAAACCGTACATGCCGTCTATAAATTCCGGGTGTAGCACATAGTTTCGCTGCTGGGCCGGCGGAGTCGCAAGGTCGGGCAGGCGCTGCCAGTGCTTCAAATCTTTTGTGCGTGCTATGCCGGAGCGGGCAATAGCCGCAGAAGGATCTTCCGGGTGGTCTGGATCGTGACGTTCGGCACAAAACACGCCGTAAATCCATCCGTCTTCGTGCCTGGTCAGACGCATGTCATAGACGTTGGTTTCCTCGGGCTCGAACGGTGGCATTTCGATGGGATAATCCCAAAATAGGAAGCGATCGATACCGGAGCTGCTCTCAGCGACCGCGAAAAAGGACTTGCGATCGGTCCCTTCGACTCGCGCGACAAGGCAAATATTGTCGTCCAACTCGATGGCACCGACGTTGAAGACGCTGTTTATTCCCATGCGCTCACAGAGCAGCGGATTTGACTTCTGGTCGAGATCGTATCGCCAGAAAACCGGAGTATGCGCTGCTGTCAGTACGGGATTTTGATAACGCTGTACGATGCCGTTCGTGTCCCCCGCTGCAATGTTCGGCTGTTGGATAAGGATCTCGTGGTCGGCCAGGAGCTGTTTGACTCGCCCTTTGTATTCGGCTTGTTTCATATATACTATCCTCCTGTTATTTTTTTGCCGGACAACTTGATTCAAGAGTTTACCATCTTTGCCGGTATATGTATAGAGGTGACAGATTGTAGTCTAAGAATCCTGCCGGTTTTTTCTCTGTTTCTTTCATGCCAGTGGTTCGTAGAATTTTTCCGGTTTTGGGCCGAGGGTGTTTGTGAGGGTCCCAAGTTTTTCGATTGAGGCGTCTATTCGGTCGCCGGCTTTGAGGAAATTACCGGTGGCCATGGCTACTCCGGAAGGCGTGCCGGTGGCGATGATGTCACCCGCTTCGAGCGTCATGATATGACTGAGGAATGAAACGATATCGGCGACGTTATAAATCATCTGCGAGGTGTTTGCATTCTGGCGAGCTTTGCCGTTGACGGTCAGCTTCATGTCGAGGTTCTGGACGTCTTCGATTTCATCCGCTGTCAGCAGGTACGGCCCCATCGGGCAGAAACCGTCGGCCCATTTGCCGTTTAGCCAGTCGTAAAATTCGTCCCACGAGCGCTTCTTCCTGTTCTTGACGAAGGTGACACTGCGGGCGGAGACATCGTTGACGATGGTATAACCGGCCACATAATCGAGTGCATCTTCGGGCCGGATATGTTTTGCGGTCCCTTCGACCCCGCTCAGGACAGGTCTGCCGATAACGACACCAAGCTCGAGTTCGTAGTCTATCGTTTCGCTGTAAATGGGCCAGGGGATTTCCGTGTCAGGTCCGGTGACGGCTGTTGCCGGCATGATAAACGGACGTGGCACCGTAGTATTTCGCGGCGAATCCGAAAGACCCAGCTTGAAGCCGCGAGAGACACTGGCCTCCTTTATATGCTCGCTGTAATTTCCGGCTAAGGCGATGATTTTGCCGGGCCGGGGAATCGGGGCGAGAAGCCGTACTGAATCCAGCGGGATTGCATCGGTGGCAGAATCTGCAATCTCGGAGAGTTTGGAAAGGCAACCCTGCCCTCGCCGGAGGATTTCTTTTACGCTCCGTGGAGGATTGGGGCCGTCCCAGGCCCGAGGGATATCAATCAATCCGGCATCGGTCAATATTGCACAACTAACGGTATCATCTCTGGAATATGTCACGAGTTTCATAAGTTTGGCCTTATAGCTATTCGGATTCTGTTTGTCGGAACATGACACTTTTTATGCGGTAGAAGTTATCAGATTCGGCGTAACGAATCAAACACTATTCCGGCAACCGCCCTAATTGATGGTGTGGTACGTCGGATCCTGTTTGACTTCGTCGATCAAGGTTTTCAAAGCAATTGACAATGTAGCACGAATCGTATATATTTACTCCACAAAGAAAAATTCGTTCTCGTTTAGTGTGCATAAATTGGAAATCCTGTGAAAGGTCTATTATGAACACACTCCGCAACATTGTGATGCTGGTATTCGGTATCCTGGCTGTATTGGCGTTTCAAGGCTGCTCTGTCACGCCCGGAGGCACTGCTCGCGACACCGTATCTGGCAGTGCTGCCGGCGAATCCGCGACCAGTGATGATGGTCGCAGCCTCGCGCCTTACTTCACGCCGGCCGCATCGGGCGTCAAGTCGCCGGATCCCGACGGCTTCCTCCAGCGCTGGCTGCTTCTCGAGCCGATTAAACAGCCGATCCGCACCAACACCTTGTTTACCGAAAGCTACGTCCGGAAAGTTATCACGACCGAGTACTTTCCCAACCAGTTCACTGTGGTTCCGCAAGACGGCGACAAGGTGACGGTTGACGATGTGGAACTCGCATGGCATGCCCTGGACTCTACTGCATGGAACATCAAGCTCTTTCGCTTCGCCTATGGCCTGAACAAGCCGGAGTATGGCATTCTGTTCTGGGCCGTTACAGTCGTTGACTGTCCTCGCCAGATACAGAACGTGCGCATGGCCGTGGGCTCGAATTCGGCGTCCATGTGGTGGCTCAACGGCGAAGAAGCCGTCACCCTCTTCGGTGATCGGCGCATGGTTATGGATGACTGCGTATCCAAACGCCTCACGCTCAACAAGGGCCCCAACGTCATTCGCGGCGCCGTCATTAACGGCCCCGGCTTGAGCGATTTCTGCGTTCGCTTTGTCGATGAGGACGGTGAACCGATCAAGGATCTTACCCTGAACCTTGAAAAAGCTGAAAAATAAATCCTTCCAGGTTTCCGGGCCGCGGCCCCCGGCTGCCTGCTGTCTCGGTGTTATGGCCACATGGCGCGGCGTTGTGGTCGTTTTAATGAGTCGTCCTATTATTGGTATCTATCGTTTAGTTCTTGGAGGTTTTATGAAAACTCGTTTTCTCCCAACAGCAGTTTTTAGCCTGCTCTCTATCTTTTTGTCTTGTCCGGTATTTGCTCTGGACGGCGAACCCTACATCCACGATCCCTCGACTATCATGGAGTGCGACGGCAAGTATTACACTTTCGGCACCGGCCGCGGAGGCCTTATCTCCGACGATGGCTGGACCTGGCACAGCGGCGCCGTGCGTCCCGGTCGAGGGGCGGCCCCCGACGCCATTAAGATCGGCGACCGCTACCTCGTGGTCTATGGCGCCACCGGCGGCGGCTTGGGCGGCGGGCATAACGGCAGGATTCTTACGATGTGGAACAAGACCCTCGATCCCAATTCCCCCGACTTCGAATATTCAGAGCCCATCAAAGTCGCCTCAAGCGACGGCATCGAGGATTGCGACGCCATCGATCCGGGGCTACTTCTCGATCCCACGGATGGCCGGCTGTGGTGCTGCTACGGGACCTTCTTCGGCTACA
>CAYSKI010000069.1:0-16878 GCA_964431695.1 uncultured Pirellulales bacterium
TCTATGGAGGCTAAAACATGTTGCTTAAAGTCCCGCCATTCGGTAAACGTCCCTATTTTCCCCCTAGTTTCCCTTAAAATCATCAGTATATGATTGTACTTTTTGAATTCCGCTTTCTGTTCTTTGTATTCTGTCTTTTTTATTTCCAGCGGAGGGCGTTGAGTTCTTCTTCTGTTCTAATGAACTTGACTGTTCCGTCATTGAGAAGGACGCAGCCGCCGCGAGGGTCGTGGTTGTCGAGGGTAAACAGTTCCGGTCCGCCGTGCTCGTTCCAGCCGGCTTTAGTCTCGAATAATAAAACCATATCACCCGGCGAATTCGGCCCGCAATTCGGATTCATCGCATAATAACACTTACCTTCACTCGCACTGGGGCAAATAAGGATTTTCATTTCCGACTTAGAATAAGCAAATCCTAAGGCATCACACCAATTTGTTGGATCAGGATATACCAGTTTAGAATTACTATATAAGTCCTTGTAGCGTTTTTTCAACGATTCAATATGCAAATTCATCTCTTTCCGCAAGTTTTCCATAATGAAATCAGTTTTGCCATTTTTATCATTTTTTTGATATTTAGATCTATCTGAATCAAAAGATTTCATGTTACTTTGAATTGATTCTTCTATACTTTTTCTCTTTTTAACTGCTATATCATATAATCGCAATCGATGCCATAGGTTTGACAGATTAGATGCACATTGCATTCGTAATTCAAATGGTTGTATCTGTGGCGTTTGCATAGTCAGGCTCTGTAATCTTCGGACGTACCTGATCCGTTGTTTTTGCTCGGTTTCGATTGATGTATTATCATATACAACAAATGATGTTATAAGGTTTCCATCTTGATAGCAAAACACTTTGGCTTTGCTCTCCTCAGAGACTATTCCACCTGATATTTGTTTCACTTCCTTTAACTCATTAGAAAAGCGGCTGATATCTGTTGGATCTTCAAAAATAATAGTTTTCTCCGATCGGAGATGTTTTATCTCCTCTTTACTTAAAAGATCTATCTGACCCTGAAATGGAAAGAAATATTCGAGCATTGAAGGTTCATATCGAATTTCAATTCTATTAACGGAACTCAGCTCTGGAGTATCCTGTTTTATCCTTTTTATTGTTTCTTTATAAGGTATTTTAATCTTTGCAACCTCACTTCTTAAGACTTTCTCACCTTTAAAACTCTGGCGCGTATAAGGGATTAAAACTTCTTCATCTCTTTGTCTGATATCTTCATGTCTTTTACTAAAACTTAACTCATCTCCAAACCATCCGTTAAAATAAAAAATGCCTATTCTATCATCAGCGCTTGTTCCAATTTCTTTAAGCATATTAAAAACCATTTTTGGTAGGTTCCCAACATAGTAACCGATTTCAATTGCTAAATGAGGAGCGAATTGCACATCCTTTTCATGCGATTCATTTGAATAAAATCTGCGAGAATAAATGGGCAGAGATAATAACAAAGATTCTCGCCGTTTTTTACCGGAGTCCAAACATATATATCTACCATGAGGTTGAATTAACCAATCCATAGCTGATGGTACATCAAGCCGTCTCCTTACAATTATAGTCTGATTATCATCTTCCATAAATATTTCGAAATTACAGCTATGAGAAATGCTGTCACATATCCAAATCTCCTGTCGGGAATTATTTATAACCTCATAGTCTATCTGAAGGATTTTATCATCAGCTTTAAGAGAGGTTACCACAATGCTCAAGCCGTTTGTTTCTGTTGTTTCGGGGGTGGTGTCAGGTTTATCCTGTGAATGTATTGCCGGCAGGGCAAGGAAGCAAATGATAATCAAAACGATTGAATATCTATTCATATCTACTCCTTCCGCTTTAGTATGAAAAAATAAAGAGCAAATATTTTATCCTACAGTCATATTTAACAGGATACATCCATGTATCGCAGGTTTTAATCTTTATTGTGTATCCTGGTTTAGTGCGGAGCGGATGATTTTTGCTCGGAGTGCGTCTCTGCCGTTCGGATCGAGCGGCTTGCCGTAGTTCAACTGCAGGTGGGCCGGCAGGGTGAGCATGAACAGGCGGTTGATTGTAGCGATTGAAACCTGGCGGGTTTTATCCACCTGGCCTGTCTCGCAAAGGGTGTGTAGCTTATCTATCGCCGGTGTGGAAGCTCCCATATATTTTTGCATATTAATGCCCAATCTCAGGTGGCTGAGCAAAAACAGCGCCTCCTGCGAGCTGATTAAGTGGGCGTTTTGCAACAGGGCCATCGCTCGGGAGATTTTATCGTCGAGGATATCCGGCTGCTTGGAAAGGAGGTGACCTCTTGCCGCTTTTTCGAATTCCGTGATTTCCGGTATGATGGCTTTTTCGAACTGCCGGACAATTTCTGCTTCCGAGATGCCGAGTGTTACCTGATTGGAGAGCTGGTACAGGTCGCTAACCGCTTCGGTTCCTTCGCCGAACAGGCCGCGTATGGTAAGGCCCATATCTTTTGCGGCGTTGAAAAACTTCTCTATCTGTCCTGTCATTTTCAATGCCGGCAGGTGCAGCATGACCGAAACTCTTATCCCTGTGCCGAGATTTGTCGGGCAGGCGGTCAGGTAGCCGTACCGGGGACTGAATGCGTAATTGACCTTTTGCTCGATCATATCGTCGATTCGGTTAATCTGCTCGTAGCACTGGGACAACTGGCAGCCGGCCTTGAGCACCTGGATTCGAAGATGGTCTTCTTCGTTAATCATTGCGGTGAAAAATTCCCTCTGGGCCATTACTACGCCGCGGGGGCCTTTGCCGAAGGCAAGGTGACGGCTGATGAGATGTCTTTCCACCAAGAAATGCCTGCTTAACGCCGGGGCCTTGTCCACACTGATATAATAAACCTTATCGCCAAGCTCGAGCGCCATCAGAACGTCCCTTAACTTCTCGAGTATGGCGGTTTTTTCCGTATTCGAGCAATGGCTGAGGAATTTATATCCGGCGAGATTGCGCGCCAGGCGGATTCGTGATGATATAACAATATCAGCTAACGGGCCGGAGCCGCTAAACCATTCGTTTATATCCTGACTTATATTGGTTAGTTTCATTTTTGAATAAAACTATCGTGTTTTCTCGTGATATTCTAATAAATTTCGCGTTGTTTTATTTCATCCCTTAGCCTGGCGGCTAATTCGTAATCCTCGCGCTGCACGGCTGTTTCTAATTGCCGGCGCAGCTTCAAAAGTTCCATTTGTTTTTTCGTATCTTTTGGTGTTGTCGAAGGAATTTTGCCGCAGTGATTCGTTTTGCCGTCGTGGGCTTTCTCGATAAGCGGATGCAGTGATTTCGCAAAGACCTCGTAATCATGCGGGCAGCCAAGCACGCCTTCTTTTCGAAATTGAGCCAATGTAAAGCCGCAGTTCGGACAGGCAATCTGCTGCTCCGTCGGACCGGATAACTCATCATCGCTCGGCGCAACGGCAAGCAGATTACTCAGCAGCTCGTTTATCGGGATATGACTTTTTATGGTAATATCCTGCTGTGCGGCACATTGCTCGCAGATATGCATTTCCGTTCGCTGGCCGTTGGTTATCTCGGTCAGGTGGATTGTAGCACTGTTTTTGTTACAAATCTGGCACTGCATCATTAACTCTTCTTTATGAGAACAGCTTATACGAGCCGGCCCTTTTAACGAATTGATCATTACATTAATATCATTTTACCAAAACAGCAGTTTTTTGCAATAGGTCAAACAAGAAGTTCTGTAATTCTATTGAAATAATCGGCATTTTTTATGTCCGGCTGCAAATTGAATCCTCTATTCGCTGAATTTTGCCGAGCACCCCGGGGCCTCTATGACTTTGATGCTTTGCAGTTTTACCCCCTTTGGCAGCCTGGACTTAAGCTTATCGTATATATATTTTGCTACGTTCTCCGCCGTAGGATTGTTCTGCCGGAAATGGCTGATCTTTTCCAGTGCCGTATTATCAAGCTCGGCCACGGAATTATCGAGCAATTCCCTGAGTTTGTGAAAGTTCATCACGATTCCTATATTATTGAGCTTGTTACTGCTGAGACTGGCTTTAACCTGCCATTCGTGATTATGTTGAGGTTCTTTCGAGCCGTCCGGCAGAATCAACTGATGTGACGCCCGAAAATTTGTTTCGACACTGATTGTGAACATAACAATTTAATACCCCCTCAATTTATTTAGCCCCCCAATTTATTGGGAGGTTGTTTATTGAGACGTTTTTTCAATCGTTCCCGGATGTTTTGGGGAATCAGGTTCGTTAAATCGCCGCCCAATGAGGCGATTTCCCTGATCAGGGTCGAGCTGGTGAAGCCGTACTGTTCGGAGGTCATAATAAAGACCGTTTCTATACCGGTCACCGCCCGGTTGGTCATCGCAAGCTGAAATTCGTACTGGACGTCGGTGAGGCTTCGCAGTCCGCGCAGGATAACGTCCGCTTTTCTTTGTGCTGCGTATTCGACCGTCAGGCCCTCGAAGCTTTCTACAGAGACGCCCGGCATTTTCTTTTCTTCAAGCAGCTCGCGGATCATTTCAACGCGTTCTTCCGGACTAAAGAGCTGGTTCTTTATAGGGCTTCGACCGACGGCAATAATCAGCTCATCGAAGAGCCTGATGCTGCGGCAGACGACATCCAGGTGACCGTTTGTAAACGGATCGAAAGAACCGGGGAAAATCGCTCTGACAAACTTTTTATCCATTGATATAACCTTGTTTCAAGACTCCTGAAATAATTCTGTTCTCAAATTCATACCCTGGAATATTAAATCAAAAAGTAGAATCTATCAAGCAAGATTCTAAAAGTAGGCTTTCTCCAGTTATTACGTACTGTTACTGCTTGTTCCCGGCGGCGTTTCGGACGCTGTCCAGGAAGGCCGGTTCGAATTCATAGCCGAGTTCTTGTGCGGCCTTGACGTCCTTCCGGCATTCTTCGAATTGATCATTTTTATAGCAGGCCCTGGCCCGTACAGCGTATGCTTCGGCAAACTGCGAATCTAACTCAATTGCCCTACCTAACAGGGAGATTGCGAGTATATGCATATCTTTGTTCATAATGGCAGTTGCGAGACCGACGATAGATTTGGTATCTTCTTTGTTGACTTCAAGAGCTCTTTTAAAATCTGAGATCGCTCGGTCATTATCACCATTTTTAAGATATGCCAGTCCCCGCCAGTAGAAATGTGCCGGAGGGATTCGAGAATCAGGCACGCTTGCCTTATTGTAGTCGTCTATGGCACTCTTGAAGTCTCCTTTACCAGAATATGCAGTACCTCGGAGCAAGTAAAGCTCGGTAATTTGCGGATTTTTCTCAATAGCCTTCGTTAAGTCAGAGATGGCCTGGTCATATTGGCCTTTTGCGGTATAGGCAGCCCCTCGGCCCCCATAGGCCTGAGTATGCTCCGGATTTAGCTCGATATTCTTGGTGAAGTCAGAGATTGCCTTGTCATATTGGCCATTCACGGCATAGGCACCCCCTCGAACTTCATAAGCCATAGTATGCTGGGGGTTTATCTCAATAACCTTAGTGAAGTCCAAAATAGCTTGCTCATATTGTTGCTTCTCGTAATAGGCCCTTCCGCGCCCGTAGTAAGCTCCAGCAAGTTCGGGATCTATCGAAAGGGCTTTATTGAGTTGGACGATTGCCTGGTCATATGATCCTTCTTTCAGGTAATGTTGCGCACCTATGAGATATACATTGGGATCATTTGAGATTTGAGCAGTTTCTTCTCCCAGAGATTCGTTGATCAGGGCGATTGCTTGTCGAGCACCCTTGGCCATAGAGTGTTCCGGATCGTACTGCAGGCCGGCACGAAATTCTTCGCGGGCCTCTTTAAACTTGAGTTGGGCCATGAGCAAATCACCAAGGCAATATCGGCTAACGGCATCATCTGTTTTTATCGCCGAGACTTTGCGAAAATAGTTGACGGCCGCATCAAGATCGCCGTCTTTGCGGCTCAGTAGCCCTTGCATGAAATAAGCCTTCCAGTGCTCCGGCTCATGCTGCCGGGCAGCCTCTGTCATCCGGCGGGCCTCCTGCCACTCGCCTTCATTCGCCAGTGCCGTAGCGAGTGCGAATTGAGACAAGGCAACATCAGGATGTAGCTTGACAGCCAGCCGATAAAATGACCTGTTCAATTCCGTGGCTGCGGCCTCACACAATTGGCTTGTTATTGTTTGCATGTCATCCAGAATCACAACCTTTTTGTGTGGCGCGCCGAACCAACGATAGGAGAGATCCACCAACAGGGCCTTTCCGTCCACAAACACGGCGGCGCAAGCGTGGCTTACCGGCTTACTGTTATAATCCTCATCCACGATCGTATAGAATGCCTTGAGTCCGGCATCACGCGCCAGCGCAATATAGAGCTTGGCGGACTCTTGGCAATTAAATGATTCGTTCGGGTCATTACAAGCTGCAAACACTTCTTGTGCCGTCCGCATCCGGTGCATGTTTATAAGAGAAATACGACGCGCTAATCCATCAAAAATTGCCCTGGCCTTGCCCATCTCGCTGTTTACCCCCTCAATTAACTGCAGAGCCCAGCGTTTGATATCTTGGTTACTGGCAAGTGGGTTAACCACCATCGCCAGCTCCTCCTTGGTCAACTTCGTTTCGAGTGTTTCTTGCAGCATCTGCTCGGTATAAACCTTTGGCATCGGATACTCAAGAAAAGTGGCCGTCAGCGTTTCCTTCAGCTTAGTTGCTCTTTGCTCAATAACCCGAATCACTTCGGGATTCAGCCCTTGTTTCTTTGCCTGTCTGATGAATCTATCGTAATGTTTTACCGCCAACGGTATCTCGTTGAGCCTATCATAGGCCTGGCAAATCATTTGCTCGGTATTTATATTTTCCAAGCCTCCGGGATCGAGATGTTCGGCCTTCTTGAGTTCCTCCATCGCCTGGTCACGATCTCCCTTGAAGGTATAGGCGTAACCTAAGCTGGCGTGTATACTCGCGTTCATCGGCTCCAGTACTTTGGCCTGATTGAAAGCGTCAATCGCTTCGTCGAATTTCCCCTGAGTTGCATGGAGACCACCAAGTTGGCTCAACGCTTCGATATTATCAGGATCGAGGCGATTGGCCTCGCGGATTTCCTTTTCAGTTTCGACATATCTTTTCTGATGGAGCAACACAAATCCCAATATCCTATGCGCATCTGCGTAATCAGGTTTAATTGTCAGGGCCTGGCGGACAGCCCCCTCAGCGGGCTCGAACTTGCCCTGAGTCGCCAACATGGCTGCCAGGGCGCCAAAAGCCTCTGCGAAGTTTGGGTCTGCGGTTATAGCCTTGCGTGCGCAGTCTTCTAGTTCCGGGAGCGGTTTACTCTCTTCTCGCAGCGCATGTGCTTTAGAGTACCACTCCCAAGCTGTGATTGAGGATGTCAATGGCCGCTCCATTTTCTTACGTTCGGCATCAGACGGTATGACATTCAATTCCTTGAGAATCTGGTCGGTCAGATCGTCGCACACTTCGAAGAAGTCCGCCGAGGCCGTTGTCAAATCAATCGACGCTTTTCCGCTCGCCACATTGAGGACCTGTGCAGTCACCTGCCATGCGTCACCCTGGTGCCGAAGGCTACCCCAGATTACGCGCTGCGCTTCAATGATTTCACCCATCTTCCTGGCCTGGTCGGCATTGAGTGCCGCCCCCTTTGCTATCTCCAGCCGCTTCCTTGCAGACTCGACTCCTCCGCGTAATCTGACTGCTTTGGTTTGCCTGAATTGGTTCGAAAGCATGCCCTTAATCGCATAGCGCCAGTGCGCAGTCTGTGGGTCGCCGGTCTTATCTTCAAACCACAGGATCGAAACGACCAATCGCCCCGGCGGGCGAGCAGACGGCTCGGCTGTGGTTATATCACCTGTAACTGGTGCAGAATTTGACCATGCCCGGCCGGGCAAAAATGATATCAACAATCCCGCGAGAAGAAAAAAATGTATCATCCTCATTTGAATAATTCCTCTAAAAAGCTCTATGTGTAGAAAAGAATAACTATAAGAAGATACAGAAAACATGTTGTAGAGAATAAAGAATCAGTCCCAAAATCCTTGTTTTTTCGCTCGGGAGATTCACCAATTTATCATAACAAAAACTGTTTTGTTCCACAAGCTATATATTATGAAAATCTTCTCTTCATATCATCACGTAACCGGAACATTCAGGAATCAAAGATCATTTTAGCCATTGGTCGAGCCAGTTGATGACGGTATCGTGCCAGAGGATGGAGTTGGCCGGCTTGAGCACCCAGTGGCTTTCGTCCGGGAAATAAAGCAGCTTGCTTGGAATACCCTGTCTTTGCAGGGCATTGAATGTGCCGAGGCCCTGAGTATCGGCGACGCGAAAATCCATAGCGCCGTGAATGACTAACATAGGTGTTTTCCAGTTCCGGACAAAATTTACAGGATTGTGTTTTTCATAAGCCTGGGGATTATCCCACGGCGTACCGAGATGGTCCCATTCGGGGAACCAAAGCTCTTCAGTATCGAAGTAAGCCATCAGCTCGTCGAGATTGCCGTCGTGGTTGACCAGGCAGCGGAAGCGATCGGGCCAGTTGCCTTCGATCCAGTTAATCATGTATCCGCCGAACGAAGCTCCAAGCGCCCCGACATTCTCGCTATCCATCCATGGATATCTCTCGAGTGCGGCGGCGAGTCCTTTCTGTAAATCTTCGAGCGGTTTGCCACCCCAGTCGCCGCGGATGGAATCACAGAATGCCTGGCCGTATCCGGTCGAGCCGTGGAAATCGACCATCACGACGGCGTAACCTGCTCCGGCGTAGGCCTGCGGATTCCAGCGGTAATGGAACATATTGCCGAACGAGCCTTGCGGGCCGCCGTGTATCAGGAAAGCAACTGGATATTTTCTATTTGGTTCGAAATCCGCCGGTTTGACGATATAGCAATAAACCATTTCATTGTTCCAGCCAGGGAATGTAAATTGCTCGTAGTCACCCATTCGGGCTGCGGTGATTTTGTCCTTGTTGATATTAGTAATTTGCCGGACGTCACTGCCGTCAGGATTGACCGAATATAGTTCTGTAGGCGAGCGTAAATTGTTCATAGTGTAGATGATTCTTTTATCCGCCGCACTCGGCGAACCGATAGTGCCGTCTTTTACGACGGTTTCCACCCGGCCTGATTGTATATCGACGGCAAAGAGAGAATGTTGACCCAGGTTTGTCGCCGTCGCATATAGCGTTTTACTGTCGTCGGAAAAACACAGTGACGAAGGGCTGCGGTCCCATTTTTCGGTCAGAATCTTCGGTTTTCCTTCGGGCCACGAACGAAGAACTATTCGGAAGCGGTCGGATTCGTAACCGGGACGGGTCATCGCTAAGTAAGCAAGAATTTTGCCGTCGGGAGAAAAGACGGGATTGGTGTCCCATGCCTCCTTGTCCTCAGTCAGGCATACGGGAGGTTGTGAGCCATCGACGGGGGCTATATAAAGATCGAAATCGGTTGACCACGGCTCTCTGCGTCCGACATCACGGGCGGTGAAAATAACACCCAGACCATCGGGTGTGAATGCAATCTCCTCCGGGCCGCCGAACGGTTTGGAAGGAGTATCGGCGTCCATGTTACCCATAACATCAACAACTTTTCCGCCGGAAGCGGGCATGACGAACAGATGCGAGCGCCGGCCGTCTTTCCATGTGTCCCAATGACGAACGAAAATATTTTCGTAAATTCTGCCTGTGGATTTTCTTTGCTCGATCTCATCGAGTCTTTGCTTCGTTTCGGCGGGGTCGTTGCAGTCCGGAAAAACCTCCATTGTGAAAGCTAAATATTTTCCATCGCGGCTGATGATTAAATTTCCCACATCGAGCAGTTCATCCCCATTCGACAAGCTCATGGCAGGCGTTATCTGTCGGGCTTCTCCACCATCGATGGGGATTCGCCAGAGCTGTGATGAGCCGGAACGGGAGGAAATGAAATATACCGATTTTCCGTCGGGCGCCCAGCAGGGATTGGAATCGGCTTCCGGATGGGTCGTCAACTGGCGAAGGCCGGCTCCGTCTGAACCGATTAGCCAGAGGTCGGTGCGTCCTTTGTTTGCCTCGAAGTCCGTTTTTCTCAGGACAAAAACAATTCGTTTGCCGTCCGGTGAAACTTTCGGATCGGAGATTCTATCCATGGCTAACATATCATGGATGGAAAAAGGGTGAGACTGCTCGGAATTTTGGAAAGCAAGGCAGCTTGGAATTGACAGGAAGATAACCGATAAAAGGAATATACTCTTGTACATAAGTTTTCTCCTTAACAATTTGAAAAGAGCGGTTATATTTGTTTTTTGTAACAGAAAATATAGTTCTTTGCAAATCGAAGATACAGAAAAAGTTTTTTTTGTTTTATATCGTAAAGGCTGGAATTTATGCACAGATTTTTTGTTTCACCTGATATTTTGCATGGCGGAAGGATTATTCTTGGCGGCTCACAGGCTCATCAAATTCGGGATGTTTTACGGATGAAGTCCGGAGATAAAATCATCATCCTGGATAATACCGGTTATGAATATACAGTGTCGCTTACCAAAATTGAGCGACAGGAAGTTATCGGTGAGGTTATCGGAAAAAGTAAATCAGATTGTGAGCCAAATGTACAAATTACTCTCTATCAGAGCCTTCTGGCCCGGGAGAAATTCGAATTGGTCCTGCAAAAATGCACGGAAGTCGGCGTATGCAGATTTGTTCCCGTCGTGACGCAGCGAAGTATTGTCCGCAGGACGGAATCAGTCACGGCGAAGAAAATGTCACGATGGCAAAGTATTATCACCGAGGCGGCCGAGCAATCGTGCAGAGGCAGAATCCCGATACTTGAAAATCCCCTTAATTTTTCAGATGTTTTGACCGGACTCGATGATTTTGATTGTTCTCTTATAGGCTCTGCGCAGATTAATATACCGGTTTTGAGAGAAATAATAAAAGCAGGAGATTCTAAGATAGAAAAGATTGCCTTGTTTATCGGGCCGGAGGGAGGATTTACAGAAAAAGAAATCGCCGATGCCGGCGGCAGGGGGATAATGGCATTCAGTCTTGGGAAAAGAATTTTACGAACCGAAACCGCTGCTGTTATCGCCTCGGCACTTATCCTCTATGAACTGGATCGATAATCAATTCGAGACAGAACCAGTAGATCACGTTCTTTATGAAATACGGATTTATGCGGAGGTGATTTCCTTCTTCTCGGACGAACCGGATTCTTCCTTGGTCAGAGTTATCGGGATATCGAGCCAGAAGGTCGAACCTTTGTCAAGCTCGCTGTCCACGCCCATATTACCGGCAAGCATCGCTGCTAATTCGGCGCTGATGGCAAGTCCCAGGCCGCTGCCGGTCGATTGACGTGTCAGAGAGCCGTCTGCAGTACCGAATTTCTCGAATATTTTTTCCTTGTCCTCGTTGGCTATTCCACAGCCGGTATCGGACACTTCGATCCGGAGTGTTTTTCCGTCGGGCTTGAGGGAAGAATGAATTTCTATTCTTCCCCGTTCAGGTGTAAACTTCACGGCGTTGCTCAGGAAGTTATAAACTATCTGCTGAACCTTGCCTGCATCGGTGACAAGTTCGGGCATGTCCGGATCGACCGTGACTTTGACCTTGATTTTCTTTCTCTTTGTTTCTAATGAGAACGATGACACGGCGGAATTTATGAGTTGCGGCAAGGAAGTTTTTTCTATGTGAAGTTCTATTTTGCCGGCTTTTGTTTTGGCCAGGTCCAGAAGATCGTTAATCATATTCAAAAGCCTGTTTCCGCCTGTGATTATATTTTCCGTGTATCTTCGCGCTTTGTCCTTGCTAAGAAGGGCGGGTTTTTCCCGCAGGACCTGAGCGAAGCCGAGAATCGAATTCAAAGGCGTTCTGAACTCATGGGAGATATTTGCTAAAAACTCACTCTTGAGCTTGTTGGCTTTGAAAAGCTCGATATTGCGGTCGGAAAGTTCCACAATTTTACCGTCGAGCTGTTTGTTCGCCTGCCGGAGTTTTTCCTGAGCTTCCTGCAAACCATCGAGCATGTCATTGAAGGCGATGGCAAGTTTTTCATATTCATCGCCGGTTTTGATTGAGCTTCTTATATTGAGATTACCCTCGGCGACATTGTTTACCATCGACCGCAAGTGTCGGATAGGTCGCAGTATGACTCGCTGAGAGATCCAGTAAAATGCGATAATCGCACCAATTCCGGCTATTAGTCCGGCGACACTTACCCAGACCCAGTTAAGAAGGTACATTTTACCAATTTCTGCGGCCTGGCTCTGGGTGATGACCACGCCAATCAGCTCGTTCGGGGAAAAAGGCCCGGCGGAACCCTGCGGATTGTGACAGCTTATACAATTGTCATTCGCCCTGAAGATTCTGATATAATTGCTGTGAGTGACGCCGTTGATTTTCTCGAAGCTGAATGTGTCATTTCTGCCGTCTTCGTTTTTGAGTGATTCGATTTCTTCCTGTTGCTCCGGAGTTAGTTGTTGTAGTTGTTTTTGCTGTAATTCACTTTCTTTTGTGAAGCGTATCCAGCGTATTTGGGTATCGTTAGGATCGAGGATTTGCCCGTTAATTCCCAATGGTGCGAGAGAAGCCTGACCGGAGCTTTTAAGCTGAAAGTGTTGACGATATAAAAGCGTCTCGGCTTTTGCTCGTTCGGTATCGAGGAAATCTGTTTTTACGAGCTGTCTCATCCAGATATAGGGTAAAATCAGCGCAATGATTAAAGTCAGGACCACCGCCAGTCCGAACATGATCTGGCATTTTACCGCTAACGAAAGAGGAGAAAATCGCAGGAATTTCAGCATCCTCTTCCAGATTCGATTTATACGAAATCGCTTCATAGGCAAAATCTAATTCCAACCGGAGTCATCGATTCCTTTTCTTCTGTTCGGTTTTTTTAGCCGGCTTGGGTGAGTCCATTTCAGCTCTGAATTTCGGCAGGGCCTTAGGATATTTTTTCTGGATAAAGTCGATGAGTTTTTCCCTGACCTCACATCGCAGAGACCATGCGGTCGAGGCATCCGGCGCACTCATCAACGCTCTTAATTCAACTGTGCGTTCGTTCGTATTTGTGACCTGCAAGACACAAACCTTTTTATCCCACAATTCCGATGCTTTGAGAATGCGTTGTAGTTCTTTTCGGATGGCATCGAACGGGACCGTATAGTCCACGTAAAGAAATACGGTCCCAAGGATATCGGCAGTAACACGCGTCCAGTTCTGAAATGGCTTTTCGATGAAGTAAGTAATCGGGACAATAAGTCTCCTGAGGTCCCAGATTCTAACCACTACGTAGGTCAATGTTATTTCTTCGATTCGACCCCATTCATTCTCGACAATTACTACATCGTCAACACGTATTGGCTGAGTGAGCGCGATTTGCAGTCCGGCGATGAATGTCCCAATCGTTTTCTGAGCTGCGAGGCCTATCACGATACCAATAATCCCCGCCGATGCGAGAATTGTTGTGCCGAGCGCCCTGATTTTGGGAAAGGTCATCAAAATCAGAGCAAGTGAAATAATACAAACGGTGATTATCACAATTCGTTTCAGCACCCTGAACTGAGTATGAATCTTGCGTGCTCTGAGATTGTCTTTGACGTTCACTTCGAATCGCCTGACAATATAATCTTCCAGTACATAGACTAATTTGATCAGCAGCCATGAAACGGAAGCGATGAGCAGCAGACCCAAAAAGTGATTTAGATTTTTCGCCGTTTCCTCCGGCAATGTGGCCACTGATCCTATACGAATCACCAGGAAAACAATGATCCACTGGAATGGTCTGTAGCAGTACCGGACTACGGAATCATCGATTTGATTTTTGGAATCCAGGGTAAATTTCCGTATGATTTTATAGACCAGAAAATGGCCGATGAATCCTACCAGCAGCGGCACACCCACTACACTAGCTGCTATTTTCCAGTTTTCTATCTGTCCCCACATTTTTGATCCTCCGGAAAATCAGATTTAAAGATGGCGGGATAGATCCCACTCTATTTTTATTGCTGTTGTTCTAAGGGATTTTCTTCGACAATATGTGAGTGTTTTTGCACTCGCAGATTCAATTCATTAAGCTGTTTGGCATCCACTTCGCTCGGTGCCTCGGTTAAAAGGCACTGTCCTCGCTGTGTCTTGGGGAAAGCAATAACGTCCCGGATATTTTCTGTGCCGGTAAGCAGCATCACGAGCCGGTCGAGACCGAACGCGATCCCGCCGTGCGGAGGTGCACCGTATTCCAGGGCTTTTAAAAAGAAGCCGAATCTTTGCTGTGCCTGCTTCCTTGAAATATTGAGCAGGTCGAAAACCTTTTGCTGGACCTTCGGATTATGGATACGGATACTTCCCCCACCTATTTCAGAGCCGTTGACGACGATGTCGTATGCCTGTGAGCGGATGTTTGCGGGATCGGTTTCGAGTTTTCCCAGATCCTCCTCGACAGGGCAGGTAAACGGATGATGGAGCGAATCATATCGTTTTTCATCGGCGTTCCATTCGAACAGAGGGAAATCCACCACCCATATGAATTCGAATCTTCCCGGCTCGTAAAGCTTTAATTCGCGGCCCAGTTTACACCGAAGCGGTGCCAGAGCTTTATTTGCTGCATCCTGTGTATCGGCGACAAACAGGAGCAAATCGTCGACTTTGGCTTCGAAACGCTCGATAAGCTGCTGTTGTAATTCGGGACTGAAAAATTTGGCCGAACCCCCGAATAGGGTAAGCTGGCCGTTTTCCGGCTTAATCCTGCACCAGGCCAGGCCTTTAGCGCCGTAATCACCTACGAACCTGGTCAGTGTTTTTTCGATATCGCTTCTGGAATATTTTTCTCCGGCCGGGGCGCAGAGTCCCTTGACTATTCCGCCTTTTTCGATCGTTGAGGTAAATATATTGAATGTGCTTTGTCTGGCTAAATCGGAGATGTCCCTTAGTTTCATATCAAATCGCAAATCAGGTCGGTCTGTGCCGTAATCGGACACTGCCTGATTGTATGACATCCGCTTCATCGGTAAAGCCACATCGGTACCCAGTATCTGTTTCCAGATTTTCGCTACCAGGTTTTGATGTACGTTAATAACATCGTCGGTATCGACAAAGCTCATCTCAACATCGATTTGAGTAAATTCCGCCTGTCTGTCCGCTCGTGGGTCTTCGTCGCGGAAACATCGAACAATCTGGAAATATTTATCAATTCCACTGACCATCAAGATTTGTTTGAAAAGCTGTGGTGATTGCGGCAGGGCGTAGAAAGTGTTCGGAACCAGTCTGCTGGGCACGAGAAAATCCCTGGCCCCTTCCGGCGTGCTTTTAGCCAACATCGGAGTTTCTATTTCCCAGAAGCCCAGTTTGTCGAAATATTCCCGTGTAATCATCGTAACCTTGTGACGGATGCGGAGTTTGTTCTGCATCGACGGCCTTCGAAGGTCGATGTAACGATTAGTCAGTCGCAGCTCCTCGCCGGTTTTCTCGGCGTTTTCGATTTCGAAGGGCGGTGTTTTTGAGGTATTCAGTATTTCGATTTTCTGAATGGCCACCTCTACTTCACCCGTTGCAAGCTTGGGATTTGTCATACCCTCGCTTCTTGGCTGAACAATGCCTTCGGCGGCGACAACCCATTCACAGCGGAGCGTCCTGGCTGTTTTATGGGCGTCAGGCTGAGTGTCCGGATTGAAAACCATTTGTGTCAAACCTTCTCTGTCCCTGACGTCGATAAATACCAGATTTCCATGGTCACGGTAGGATTTAACCCAGCCTGATAAGATAACTTTTTGGCCGGCATCTTCGAGCCGGAGCTGGCCGCAGTTGTGCGTTCTTTTTAGCATATAAAAATCTCTGTTTTATTCCAAAATAATTGATTTGTGTTTACGGTCTAAGGTCAACTAAAGGAACAGGATAAACGAAGAAATATATTTCGTCAATAACGGCTTTGAATATTTAATGCGGCGGTATTGTATGGATGCTGGTCGAAATGAAGGTAATATTCAAAGAAACATGACTTTTTAATAATCTAAGCTGTTTAGTATGATTATTCGAGAATAGATTTATCCTGTATAGTTTTTGGCCCGATAATAGGTCAAGCTTAAATATCAAATTGGAATCCGGTCAATTTACACTCGATCTGTTTATGTTTTCTGAATTATATTCCACAATATTTATTAATCAAAAAAGCTGTTTTGGGGTGATTAGTATGCAAAAAAATATTCAAAAGACTACTATCGAGATCAAAGACAACACAACAGGTAAAGTCTAACTATATAAATACCGATAGTCAAAAAATAATGGGGTATGGTTTAAATCTTATTTGACAACCATTTTATGTTGACTTTAAGGGATTACGCATATGAAGTTTTCTTTTGACAATGTTACATGTAAAATATTCGTTTCTATTTTGATTCTATCGATACAAATACCTGTCCCTGCTAAGGAAAAGACACCATCCAGAGACTTATTTGACATGGATATCGAGGAACTGATGAATGTGGAGGTTACATCGTTTTCTAAACGTTCTGAAAAATCAAGCAAAGCGCCTGGAACAGTCTATGTCTGGACTGAGGAACAGATCAAAGCCTACGGATTCAGGAACCTGCAGGATGTGCTCGAGGCCACGCCTGGTTTTGAAATCACCAATTTCTATTTCTGGCTTAATGGAGGTCAACGCGGGTACAACAACAATATGGCTGGCACCCTTGTCCTCGTCAACGGCCGCCGAATGATGATGGAGTTCTTCAAAGAAGCGTACATCATGGAGCAATACCCCCTTGAAATGGTCAAGCGAATCGAAATCATCCAGGGACCAGTATCCGTTCTCTACGGTTCCGAAGCCCTCCAGGGTGTCATCAACATCATAACCAAAGGTGAAGGCGACTACCCAGACACCACCAGCCTCCAAACACGCTACGGCTCATTCAACTCAAAAGCC
>CAYSKI010000070.1:0-16518 GCA_964431695.1 uncultured Pirellulales bacterium
CTATTCTCCAGGCGCTGTCGCCCTTGGCGACAATAGCACGCCATTCGTCGGGGATGGACCGGATATTGACCCACGCTCCAACGGTTATTGCTTCCACCAAGTCAAAATAATTGGGGTCGGCACCACAGTCCACATAGGGACCAACGGTACCAACTTCAGTAGGAAGCAGGTCTATCGCCATGCCGGAAACTCCAGCCACGAATGTTGCATCGTTACTATCTCCAGTAACCGCAAGAGTGCCATCGAGTCCGTTGCCGGAAGCATCTAATGCATCTCCATCCAGGGGATAGTACGCTACGAGACCATCCGTACCGGGATCTACCGGTTCTGCTGGCAACATATATGCGACTGCGTTGAGTAACATCTGTGCGCCGTCCGCTGACAGGTCATACATACCCGCTGTGTCTGATGTTATGCCACCAGACTCGCGAGAGCCTGTAAGGAAGACCAACCTATGACCGGCCAGAGCATCTGTTCCGGCCCCACCGGAGTGTGTCAATGAAGCGCCAGTGAGCCATTCGGCGATAACCATACCGCCGACAGGACCTGTGTCTGCTGACGCTTCTGAAATCGTAGCCAGAACTATCCCATCATTATCGACGGGATCGTTATTGATGGAGAGGCCTAAAGCCGCAAGATTTGGATCCGTGGGATATGTAACAATACCAGCAAATGGATTGTCCGTAGTGCCGTCAGTTATGGCTATCCCATTGAAGATCGGGTGGGTCGTATCGCTGACTGCCAGTCTTACGTCCCCGGTTATATCTACCATTGTTGAGCCTGTAGTGTAACCCATACGGCTGTTCCGCAGTGCCCAACCCTGCATGATAATCATAGGAGCGGTAATACTGTTCCACGCCGTGGCTCCATCATTCTGATAACCAGGACTGCCGACCGAGCGACTGATGATTACCACATCCGCTGCATTGAGAACGTTCGGATCGGGTGTGCCGGTCGTGATGTAACGCGTTACATTGTGGCCGTCGGCATTGAGCAGATTGGTGTATCCTACATCGGGTGCCTCGGTAAAGCCGGCATCGGCAGCAGCAGCCGAAGGCGCATCATCAGCTCCGTGGAAGGAAACAAAGACTATATCCATTCCCGTAGTGATTTCACCTTCGAGGATCACCCCACCACCTGAATACTTGCCTGATTTCATAAGGGCATTAACGCCGGTGCCTGCAGGAGCAAGCAGGAGTGTGACGGTGCCGTCCGTATCGCTATTAATAAAATCATCGAGTGCAGCGCTTCCGACTGATGTCCTTTCATCTCTACCGGGAGATGTTAGGCTTATGAGCTTGTCGGTCAGATCGGCCTCATCCAGATCAACCAGGTATCCAATGGGCTGACCATTGTTGACACCAGGAGCACTTTTCCAGGTGATTCCGCTGCTGATGTTATCCTGGTCTTCAATGACGCCGTAAATGTCCACTTTGCCAGAGCTGTTTCCGCCCAAGATGCTAAGTGTCATATTTGCATATTTCTGATAGTCTTTTTTCAGTCCCGAGATGTCATAGCTGATTAATGTTACACGTCGTCCCTGGGTAAAGTTTTTCACTTGTAGGTCGTAAGTGTTTAGAGCCTTACCCGGAGGAACCAGCGCATCATCTCCGATAACCGCCTCGACCGAAGGGTCCACGCTGACGGGTATTGGAGTTGCCTGAGCAGTAGTCGCTACGCTCAGCACAAAAACAAAAGATACTAAGTAAATCAATTTCTTAAACATAATACTCCTCCTGTCAATTAATAGTAATAACTAAAAATGACCGATAACATTTTTACCTTCCCAACGTCGCAACATATATCTGCCCAGGATAATGTTTTTTATCTAAAATATGACTTCCATTCCGAACGGAATCCACATTAAAAATGAGAGGTAAAACATTAATCCGAAGTTTACTACTCCGGTGGTCCTGCCTGTTTGTATTTTTCAGCTTTTTCGGAAAAATCCTGCCAAAACTTTATAAAAAAATAATGTAACTGAAACAGTTTCAGCTATTTAAGAAGGTTATACCTGAGTACGTTCGCTTACATAAATAGCTCCTCCAAACGACCTATTTATACCAAGTTAACATTCTTTGCGTCAAGAGAAAAATCCCTTTATTTTGTATATTTTTTATGTCGTTTTGAGGATAATCCTTTTAGGGCACCTGTTTTACCGGTCGAAATCTCCGAAATCGTCTTCTATCTAATGAAATCCTAATAGTTTGGCTAAGGTACTATGTAAATATTGCGGTTATTTATGTTAAAAAACCACTTTTTGGGCTTTTAGAATCATACTGACTGCCTAATTTGAGTGGACGAATCTTCTGTTAAATTAACGTAAATTTCTGTCTAAAGTACATGAAAAAGATAGCATATATTTACTGTCGAGTTTTTTGGGGATAGCAACTGAAGGGCTTTTTGTGACAATTTCTTCGTCCGGATATTTACTTATGAGATTGCCTCCTTCCCCTTTTCGCTGAATTTTCTTGGAAAAGAAGTGTTGGTTGCCCGGTTTATTTTGGTCTAATCATGTTGCTATAGATATTATCTCTTTTTTAACTTTTGAATATCCCTTTGTACAATCTCTGTTATTATTTGTTCCTGATATTGCAACATCGGCAGTGGTTTAACAACATGGTCTATTGAATGGACCTTATGTTTATGGTTTTCGGCTTTGTCTTTTTTGTCCGGGGATATTCTTTTTATCGAGACGGCTTTGCGTTGTTCGGACATTATTTGCCTGGCCAGGTCAAATTTTGGGATTGCAGTTTTATGTGGAGCTACATTTTCATGTTCGGTCGGTATTGCTTCGGTATGTTTTGTTTTATCTGCAGTGTTTTGTGATATATGTTCTTTTGAAGGTGGTTTTTGTTCATGACGGTTTTTGGTGTAGTATGGTGGAATTATATCATTTGCCTTGAGGACATCGGCATCATTTTCGTTGTTGATATTGGCCTTGCTCATAGCTAATACCTCCTCTGGTTCCTGTGTTAACGCATGTAAGTTTTGACATACGAGAGTCCGGCCGGGCTACGTGTCACCATCTATAACATATTGATTTTGGTTTTTTCATTATTTTGTTCACAATTTTATTCGAGTTTTATCAACCACCGTTTTGAACAGGTCCCAAAGTTAACTGAGTGAACTCGTCGGGATTTAGCTCCTCTATCAAATTATGGACGTCATCAATTGTGACAGCATTAATTGCACTTATATCGTCTTCGATGGTCCGGTACTGTTCCAAATATATCTGGTTCAAACCGATGTCAACCAGGCGTCCCATCGGCAGCTCGTTTTTAATAACTAATGCACTGAGCACTTTGTTTTTTGCTTTTATCAGTTCATCTTTGGTTATACCGTCTTTGCTGAGACTATGGAAAATATCGTTGACGGTGGCGAGAACTTTACTGAGATTTTCACTGCTACAGCTAAAATAGCTGTAGAAAGCTCCCGTGCCGTCCATGGCCCCGAACTGCATCGTTGCCGTTTCAGCCAGAGCCTTATCTACCAGTTCCCAGAAATATCGCGATCCGACGTCATCGCCGATTATAGTCCCTAAAAGCGAAGCGGCGAATCTCCTCGGGTCCTGTGCCGGCACGCCGGAACTTATAACACATATATGTTCACGAACAAGGTTTTCTTTTTTAATCCTCTGCACCTTTTTGCTACCGTCAAAATGATCCAGTTCTCTTATGACGGGCTGTTCTATCCACGTGCCGCAATGATCTGCAATAGTCGAACATATTTGATCCCAGTTGAGGTTGCCTGTACAGGCGAAGACCATATTATTTGGAGCATAACGTCTGGTAAAATAGGCCCGCATTTGCTCTGCAGTAAGATTATCGATGCTGTCTTTGCTTCCAAGGACGCTGTTCCCGCAGGGATGCCCGTCAAAGTGCAGGGTTCTGCATCTATCGACGACGTCAAAGCTCGGGAGGTCCTTGTACATGGCAATTTCTTCTTTAATAACGTTCTTTTCGATATTGAAATCTTCATCTCGCAGGGCCGGTCTCATTAATTCGGCCCAGAGACGCGTTACTTCGATCAGATACTCCGGAAGAACAGCGGCATAAAAAACGGTATTTTCCTCATTTGTAAAGGCGTTGAATTGAGCTCCTGTCTTATCAAATGCCTGATTGACTTCAAATGCATTTAGGCTTTCGGTACCCTTGAATAACATGTGTTCCAGAAAATGTGATACGCCGTTTATCCCATTGATCTCGTCACGAGAGCCGGTTTTAACAAAAAAACCAACCGCGGTTGACTTGGCTGATTTATTAATCTCGCCGATTAGAACTAGGCCGTTTGCTAATTTCTGGTGTTGATATTGCATTTTTTGTGGTACCTGTAATATTTATTTATAACTAAACTCTTAAAAATGGAGATACGATATATTGATAAAAATATCCTTATTTTGAATTTTACGCTTTAAGCGGTTTTTTAATAAACAATAAATTCGCTTTGTTAAGGAATTAACTAATATCTTTCGGACACTTTGTTCCAAGTTAGTTTTTGAAGAAACTGGCTCGTATTCTATCATGTCCGAACTATTTTTGTAAAGGTTTAGATATATACTTATACGGACCGTAAAATAGAAATACTTTGACATATTATCCACTTATTGGAATAATAAAGTTTCCTGCCCTTGATAAATGGGGTGCTTGTGGAGCTTACGAAAGGACAATAGCATGAAGATATTTACTTATAGCATGTGGATTCTGGTTTGTTTTGTAGTATTGTTTGTTGTTTTTACTATAAGTTGTCGTAAAAGTAAAAGTCCCGAACAAACAGATGCAAATAAAGCCGGGTCTCAGAGATCGGTTCAGATGCCTGCTGGTAAGGATGATGTGGCAGTTACAGTCAATGGAGTTGAAATCAGAGAAAGTGAAGTCCAGGCTAAAACCGAGGAAGAATTTGAGCGGATGGCCGAAAACGTCGAAAAACTTCCTCCGGCTTATTTAGAGCAATTAAGAAAGCAGCTCAGAGAACAGGTTTTAGAAGAGCTAATAATAGAACATCTTCTGGCTGAGAAGGTAAAAGAAGAGAACATAGAAGTAACTGACGAAGAAGTAATGAATATACTCACTGAAATGGTTGCCTCGCTGCCGGAACCGTTATCTTTGGATGAATATAAGAAGAAGCTGGCCGAACATGGCCAAAGTTTCGATGAACAAAAAGAAAGGATTCGGAAAGGAATGGCTTATCAGAAAGTATTGGACTCTCAATTAGCTGGTAAAATAAAAATAACTGAGGCCGATGCCCGAAAATTCTATGATGAAAATCCGAAACAGTTCGAGAGAGGTCAACAAGTTCGGGCCAGTCATATTCTGATAAAACCTGTGTTCGATAAAGGTGGCGATCCTAATAAAGCCATGGCTGCTGCCAAGGCAAAGGCACAAGAGCTGTTAAAGAAGGCCAAAAGCGGAGCAGATTTTGCACAATTGGCAATGTCCAATTCAATGTGTCCTTCGGCTCCCAAGGGAGGGGATTTAGGCTTTTTTTCCAAAGGTGACATGACGCCTGTTTTTGAAGAAGCGGCCTTCAAATTAACCGTTGGACAGATCAGTGACATTGTGGAAACGGAATATGGATTCCATATCATTCGAGTGACCGACCGCCGAGAGCCGGGTGTCATACCTTTCGATGATGTTAAGGATAGTATAATAAGAAATCTCACGGCAAAAAAACAAGCTGAGCTGACCAAGGAATATATCGAATCACTCAAAGCCAAGGCAGATATCGTCTATCCTACGGGTGACCAGACATAGGTTGTGTAAAGTTAACTTTCGAGAGTGGTTTGGATTATTAAAGATTTAACAGCTTTCCGGGATCGAGGTTGGCGGATTCTATGTCCTTGAAATATTTTACCGTGCCGACCTTTAGTTCCTCTGTGGCTTCCTCGTCACATACTATAATACCTTTCGGGTGTAACTGCAGGGCACTGATTGTCCACATGTGGTTTACACTACCCTCGATGGCGTGCCGCAAGGCACGTGCTTTGTTATGACCGTTGACAATAATCAGCACTTCATCCGCATCCAAAACGGTTCCTACGCCGACCGTCAGAGCGGTCTTAGGCACTTTATTAATATCCCCGTCAAAGAACCGCGAATTGGCAAGGATAGTATCGTAGGTTAATGTCTTAACGCGTGTCCTTGACGACAATGAAGACCCTGGCTCATTAAATGCTATATGCCCGTCCGGTCCTATACCGCCGATAAAAAGGTTAATGCCTCCGACTTTTTCTATTTTGTCCTCGTAACCGGTACATTCAACTTCGAGGTCGGCTGCGTTGCCGTTGAGAATGTTTACATTTTCTTTTTTGATATCTATATGGCCGAAGAAATTATTCCACATAAACGAACGATAGCTTTCCGGATGCTCTTCGGGAATGTTGACATACTCATCCATATTAAAGGTGACGACGTTTTGGAAAGATACTACTCCTTTGTTGTTGAGTTTTATCAATTCCTTATACATGCCAAGCGGCGAAGAGCCTGTCGGAAGGCCGAGTACGAAGGATTTTGACTCTGTTGGTTCATACATGTTTATTTTTTTGGCAACATAATTGGCGGCCCATTTAGACGCCAGTTCATAGTTTGGTTCAATAATTACTCTCATTTGGTACTCTCCTTTTTATTTTTTTGCCCCTGCATACATTTTCGATTTTCTATTTACATAACTTTTCCATTCGATTTAAAAGCTCTTTGGCAAGTTCCGTTTTGCTGGATATGTGTTTTTCGATTTCTGAAACAAAGCTATCCTGTTCGAATGACCCTCGGACGGCTGCGAAGTCCTGAAGTTTTGTCTTTTCGTCGCCATCAAGACCGAAGCCGATTTGAGCAGTGGCGATAAATTCTTTTTTTGCGTCCACATAAAGTCGATTGTCAAGGTACACAACGGCATCTTTCCATTTAGTTGTAAGCTCGATAATATCTTCAGGTAATATTTCATCGATTTTTTTATCGATAATCTGTTGCAGAATATCCACTGCCCAGGCCCACTCGTACATAGAGTAATTATCATACATTAACTTGAAAGTGTCTGCTACCTGCTCCAGTGTGTGTATGGTGCCATTTTTAATATCAGAGAGCATTTTCTGGACGGCATCTTCGGGTGCAAATAATCCCGCCAGGTCTATCCATTTGCCCGGTCCCATATCAGTTTCAGGCCGCAGCGCCTCCCGAAGTTCATCGATACTCTGAAAATGTCTCTTTTCCAGTCGGTGAATCAGACAGTTGCCCAGAAATTTGTGAATCCCGGTCTCGTAAAGTTTAATTCCTCTTTCAAGGGATGATTTATTAATCTTGACATTGTGATAAGTATAGAACTCAGATGTCTCGCCGGAAGTGATTTTAAGTTGCTTAAGCAGTTCTCGGCCGTTGAGCATCTTTTGAATCGTGTAGGGACTCAGTAGTTTGAAGTTGATTAAGTCAAGTTTTTCAGGACTTTTTCTCTTGTCCCGCTTCGGCCATTTTCGAGCGTCTCGGACGGTACCAACACTGCGTAAATTTACACCTGGGGCCAGAATACTTTCATCTTCGTGCTCGATCAGATACGAAAAGGGCAAATCCGATGTATCCGAGTTTCTGTAATGTCTTCCCATCACTACAGTAAATGCCCCGACCTTTGCCGGCCAGAGCATGTATGAATCGCTGCCGGTTTTGGAGCCTCGTTCTACAATTCCTTGGTGGACCGGCCCTAATTTATACATGTGATTACTTTGGTTGGTTCCACTTCCGGCGTTTAGGAACGAAAACAGCCCTGCGATTAGTAGAGTGGATTTATGATGTGTGACGGTATAAGGTCCGGCAAAAATTGCACATGCCTCGCCATGAAAGCCGCCGCAATTGGCAAAGAAAACGGAATTCTCCGCAGAGTACTGCTTTGACAGGATTGTTCCCTGACCGACAAAGCACTTATCGATAATTGTCCCGTCTGTAATTTTTGAGCCGCTGCACGCGATAAAATCCTCTGCAAAAACAGCCGGTCCTATATATACAGGATCCTCAGGGCAGCTATTTATAGAACCGTTTTCTATTCTGTTGACACCCTCGATTTTGCTTGCGGGGCCTATTTTTACGTTTTTGATGATTCGACAGTTCAGAAGCGAAGCACCTTTTCCCACAATACCGATAGAACTCGTAACGGAGCGGCAGTAATCCGCAATCATGTCCTGTAACTTTTTGATTACATCCGGCTGGTGACGATAAAACGTTATTACATAAGCTATATGAGCGGACAGATGGTCGTAAATCGGTATTTCTCTCCCGCTGGCTTCGTTAACGACAGCGACTTCCGTACCGTTACCGAAGGAGCTTTCACCTTCCACTGCGAGCAGGTCGATGTTCTCTATCACCGCATTGTCTTCAATGATATAGTTGGCGATATAGTTTTTTACCTGGTTTATATAAACATTGTTACCGATCATGCAGTTGTGAAGGGTAGCGTTGCTGATACTTGCCGGCTTTTTAACGTCCCCATAAAAAGGCACCTGTTTCTCGAATACTCCTAAACGTATTTGCCCGCTGAAGTGTGTAGATGTTACTTTTTCTGCGTTGAAATCCTTTGCAACTAAGACTTTCGACCAATCATCGCAGCTACAGCCCTGGTTTGTCAGTTGATCGATTTGCTCTGCAGATAATGGGAGATATTCACCTTGACTCCAAATAGTATCTGATGCCATATTTTTGTTCCTGTTCTTCAAATATATTTAATTGTCAGTTTGTCTGAGCCGAATAAAATCCTTTTCATTGCACGTAGTATTGCATTAGGTTCTCGTATTGAATTTGATTCGGGAAATAATACCTGCAACAATATGATAAAGCAACATATTTGTAACAATCCATCTGTGAATTAAGTTGAACATTATTATCAGGGAACTTTTGCTGCCGATAACTGTTGGGAATTTATACTTTTTGGGGGATGGAGTAATAATTTCGAGAATCATTATAGATAAAATAGAGAAATATTTAACAAAATTTGTAGTAAAATCTTGGATGAAGCCGATGTTTACTTTATAAAAGGGACTTTATATTGTGGGTTTGATAATATCCCTATCAGGCGGGAATTTGGTTCTGATAGATTCACGGATTTTATACCTTTTGTCGGGCCCATAAAATTCAGGGATGGTTTTAAATGCAGTAAACAAGGCACTGTCAGGGATGTAATTATGCCGAACCAGGCAAGAGTGGCAAAAGTTTTGGCAACGCTACTGGCTTCAATGACGATAGGAGCCGCACTCTTGATGGCTTCGGGGCATAATCCACCGTCTGCCGGCCCTTTTTCCCTCTGGACCTATTGTCGTCTCGATCCTGTTAAAGATGCTATCCGTTCGCAGGCTGTTTCATCCCCCGATCGCTGGAACCGCATCGAGATTTATTATAGCGGCACAAATTCAGGCAACATCGGGCAACTGGCTTCATATCAGGGCCTCACTGAGTCCGGATATGTAAATTTCCATTTCTGTATATGCAACGGCAAAGAAGGCTCCGACGGGGACATACAGCCGACGGTAAAGTGGCAGAGACAATTGTCGGCCACACCGGACCAGAACTGGTTCGGTAGCACGCAGACCATTCGCATTTGCGTGATAGCGGACGGCAAAACCACCGGCCCGACCGATTGCCAGATTAAAAGGATACAGGTGCTGGCGGAAGAACTCTGTCGGACTTTCCGCATCCGACCGCAGGATGTCTATTATCCGGGCGATTGGCGTTAAAATACAAGGCATATCCGCTTTATCAATATAGTTATCCGAATTTTTAAAACTGGAAATGTATAGTGCAAATACACTTCCAGTTGTTTTAAGGAGGGCTTTTAATTAGTAAATCACCCGTTTTTAGTGTTTTCTTGTGGCTTCCTTTCCGGCTGTGCTCCGCTTTTTTCTTCCCCGTCATTTTGTCGTGTTACCTTTTGATTCTCGGATAGTGGTTTGGATTCGAAATGGCCGCGATTAGTGAAGACATCTTTCAGCGCGGAAATGTTTTCCCTGATTATCAGCGATACCGCCGCTTTGACATCTGAATGGACTTTCTTAACCATTTTCCTCGAATTCCATCCCGTTTTCGGTATTTTGCCGTTTTTTATCTGATTTCTTACCCCATAAGACGAATTGACAGCACGGATTTATTGCATTTTTTAAGAAATTCCCAAAAATATTCCATTGGCATTTGTTTTGAAAATTCGTTTAGCCGTGGTCGCCACGACCACGGTTGACCCCCAGATCCGGTCTGGGGGCTAACCAAAATTGGCTTTGTTTGGGTTTGTTTTTGACTCGCACCAGACTTTTGAAATTGCCATAACTATTTGTTTCATTTGATGTTAATACCATTTGGACATTTAGTAAATTGGGTTTGTTTTTTCAAATTACCTTACGCAATACGCATCACGCATCACTCAATACGAAACAGATTGGCTTTGTTTTCAATTTTTTTTCTTCTGTCTTCTGTATTCCGTCTTCTGTCTTCTGCCATTTCAAACTTGTCCTGCCCTCGGCCATGAGCTCGGGCCGAATGGAGCTTGTCGAAGGATTGGCTTTGTTTGGGTTTGTTTTTGACTCGCATCAGACTTTTGAAATTGCAATAACTCTTTGTTTCATTTGATGTTAATACCATTTGGACATTTAGTAAATTGGCTTTGTTTTTTAAATTCCTTTACGCAATACGCTACACGCCATACGCTAAACGCTAATAAATTGGCTTTGTTTTTTCAAATAAGGTCGGTTTGTAGAGAGTTCTCTATATTTGTCGAATCCAAAATGACCGCGAGAACTACAGCTAATTTTTGCTTTTTGAGTTATAGTTTTGCGATTTGACTTTTGCATTTTACTCTTTTTGCCTATCAGTTGTACGCAATCCGCTATACGCTAATAATAATTATACCCAAAAACCGCCTTAATACAACGAAAAACCCGATTTTTCGCCGAAAAATGTCGATGACTCGCCACCCGCTTGTCCTGAGTTCAATCGAAGGATCATTACTCGTGACCCGTGGCTCGTGATTCGTTCCTTGTCATTCCCGCGCAGGCGGGAATCCATATAGAAAAATTGCTATAACGGCAATTTTTCCAATCAATATTTGGCACCCCACAAACGCCTATTATATATAAGGTGCACACTATGGCCAAAAATGACAAATCGATAGTTCTTATCGAGCGGGTAAAGAACAAAATTCTCTATATAAGAGGCTGTAAGGTGATTCTGGATGCGGATTTGGCGGCACTGTATGACGTCCCTACGAAGCGGCTGAACGAGCAGGTAAAGCGTAACCACGAGCGTTTTCCGCCGGATTTCATGTTTCAGTTGACTCCGGAAGAGGAGCAGGTTTTGAGGTCGCAAATTGCGACCACAAACAAAGGACGCGGCGGCAGACGCTATAAGCACTACGCTTTCACGGAACACGGGGCAATAATGGCAGCGAGTGTATTGAATTCAGAGCGGGCGATTGAGGCGAGCATCTATGTGGTAAGGGCCTTTGTTAAGCTGCGTCAAATGCTTGCACCGTACAAGGAATTTATGGGCAAGTTCGATCAGCTTGAAAAGAAGCTGCAAATCCACGACAGGCAGATAATTGCCATCATCCAGGCGATTAAGCTGTTAATGCCGCTGCCCACAGACAAGCCGAAAGAGACATTCGGCTTTCACGGGAAAAAGACAAGCCCAAGCAAAGGAATTTATTAAATAGTGGTTCGTGGTTAATAAAATTAGAGTGTTAGCCCGCAACACCGTTGCGGGTGCTCCGATATTAGATATAATTCAACAAGCAACTTTGAGCGAGCAGCCCTGGAATTAACTTTTTTAGAAAAATAGTAAAAGGCCCTATTTTAATACAAGATGTTTAGATCAAGCTTTTGCTTGAAATAAATAACATGTTTTGACGATATTGAATTATGGGATTTGTGAAAAAGATCTAGCATATACAGAAAAAATTTAACCTACCATATGAAAAAATGGAAAAGTGAAAAAGAATTTGTTGACCGATTTGTTAAAGTTCTTGGAAAAAAGACAAGACGAACTGAAATAGTTCGAGAGTTCAGAACTGGATACGGATTACCAGATGTGCTTGTCATTAGATATTCCGAGAAAGTAATGGAAAAGAGAAAGCGCAAGGGTATTAAGAAATATAAATGTATGTTTACAGTTGACTGTGGTTATGCAATGGCCTATTTATTGCGAAGGCGTTGGGTGAGATTAGAAACACTTAAAGATGTCTTCCAAAATGCAAATGGCTCATTTCGTAATATGGTTGATACGCTTGTACAAAGGGAATTGGTCCACGTAAAGGGAGATAAAATTAAGGCGAGACAAAAGAGTGACATTTTTGTAATAAATTCTATCTCTGTAATTGAAGCTAAATTAGGGAACTGGCGTCGTGCAGTAATACAGGCCCAACGTCATCGTTGGTTCACGGATTGTTGTAGCATATTGGTGCCGGAAACAAGTATGTTTCAAAAAAGAAGTGTTTCGTCAGCGTGCAGAAAATATCATTTGGGATTAATGTTCCTGTCAAGAGATAAGGGGCTTATGGAAGGAATTACATTGAAAAATAAGAAACCATATAACACGTATTTGGCATGGTTATTGAACGAATGCATTGTTGATGAGGTGTGAATTCGTGTCAAAGGAATTCGAACCAAAAACTAACGAAATTGAGAATTTATTTACTGGGATCACAGTTAAACGGAATATCGCTAGTGGAGGTCAAAAGATTGTTTATAAGGCTGATCACTGTAAACATGGACCTATCGCTTTGAAACTTATAAGGCCAGGAGGAGATACTGACAAAGAGAGAATACAACGGGAAATCGAGTCGTCAAGACAATTTTCAGGTTCTTCATTTTCTCATATCTTTGATTCGGGTGTTAAAAGGTTTGGAAAATGTGAAATACTTTATGTTGTCGAAGAATTCCTAAAAGGGTGTGATTTAAGAGTAATTCTTAAAAAGGTTGGTAAGCTTGGTTTGCAGGAAACGCTTGAGATTACAAGAAGTTTGCTGACAACACTTACAATTGTTCATGAAAGTGGAATCGTTCATAGAGACATTAAACCAGAAAACATTTTTGTGACCGAAGATGATAGAATCGTTCTCCTTGATTTTGGTATCGCACGCCATTTGGGGCTTTCTAATCTTACAAAAAGTTCAGCATTCTTCGGACCATTGACTCCAGGTTATGCTGCTCCGGAACAGATAAAGAATGAGATACGGAAGATAAGAAGTCAAACAGACATATTCCAGGTCGGAGTCATAGTATATGAATGCCTTACTGGTTGTAATCCATTTATAGTCGGAACAAAAAATCCTATGGAAGCTGTAAAGAATAATCTGGAACTCGAACCTATGGCTCTACATAATTTTGGATTTTCACACCGGTTGTCTGTTTTCGTGAGGACGTGTCTTGATAAACATCCCCACAAAAGGTATCCTACATCTGCACAAGCGCTTTTAGTTGTCGAGAATCTTCTCAAGGAGGTTAATTAATATGGAATTCTTACTTCAGCAGGGATGGGGCATGTTTGGGCTTGATCTTGAGTTTATCAGAGCTAATTTTGCCAGTAGTGTAATCCTTTCTCCAAGAGTGTATACACGAGAGCAGATAGAGCGCCATGCACAAGAAATAAGAAGTCTAGATGCCGGAGTCTTATTTGATCCCCAGTTTTACGACCCACACACAAGCAGAGAGAAACTTCTTAGTTTTCCCTATTGGGATGGTCTTGAATTTGATACAAATACATTTGACGATGAAAGAATTTCAACATTTTGTGAACGTGTGCTGCAGTATCAAAGAGATACATTAAATGTTTCTGAGGCATTATTACCAGGACGTTATACTAATACAGTGACCGAGGAATGGCTATCTATGAATTACGGATTTGCCGAGAGTGCTGCTAGATTAGATTTAGGAATCCCTTTATATTCAACGCTGGCATTGGGACCTGATGTTATTGCAAATCAAGAAAGCCTTGACAACATTCTTGATGAAGTCACAGGTTATCCTGTTGATGGAGTATACCTAGTATTTAGGGTTCCACAAGATCGCTTCTTCATAAGGGATGAAGGTGTCATCTACAATTTGCTTGGTAGTATATTAAGTATGCGATTGAATGGGAAGGATGTTATCATAGGATATAGTAACCAGCAAAGCCTTGTTTTTACTGCCGCTGGCGCAAGACGTTTAGCGAGTGGAAACTTTAGAAACACTCGTTCTTTCAATCCTGATATTTTCAATGAACAAGACGAAACTGCAATGCAACGGGGCGTTTGGTTTTATCATCCGAGAAGTTTGAGCGAGTTCAGGCTTGAATCTCTACGCTTAGCGTTTAGACGCGGCCTTGGCGATTTGTTTGGTCCTCCCTGCGATTATTGTAGGGAGTTGCTCGAAGCACCTGATCCAGGAGCTGTTCGTTGGAGTGAAAGAGAGGCCTTTCGACATTACTTGTTCGAATTTGGAAGGCAAGTTCTGGATTTTGAAGGTCAATCTAAGCACGAAACAATTGAGGACCTCAGAAGTCTCTTAACTGATTCTAGATCTTGCATTGAGGAGTTAAAGTCTCGTGCATTTGTACTCGGTGACCGCGCATTCAATCAATGTATTGATGCTACAGAAGGTGCCTTTGAAGCTTTCGTGGCTGATAGACAGGATGACCTTTTACGTCTCACAGATACGTAGTAATTGTTAGGGATGTTTATCTTTTTATTTTATAGAATAAATTGATGGCTAGCGAACCTGAAATATCTCCAGGAACTGTCTCTAAAATTCTCTGGCATTTCACTGGAGGTCCTACTTGGAATGCTAAAACTAAGAAACAAAGTACTTCTCCAAAAAAAGCAAAAAAAGCATATGAGAATCTTAAATCTATACTACGTTTTAAAAAATTGCGTCTTGGGACTTATAAAGAAGTTGCTAAAGTAATATTGCCAAAGCATAAGAAGTTTAATCCAGAGACTAATAGTTATGAAATTCTAAAGGATGTTATAGTAGAAATCGAATCATCGCCTATCTGTTGTCTTTCCGATATACCTGCACCACATCTAAGGTATCATTCATACAGATATGGTAAGTTCGCCATTGGATTCCATCGCAAATCGATTATTCGTGCTGGTTTTAATCCAGTTTTTTATACACTTCAAGATACTCCTATCATCAGATCAATATATGAGGGCTTCTCATCACTAAATATTCCCGATATTGAAGCTATAAAATACGCTGCAAGCTTTATTGAGACTGAGATAGATGATATAGAATCCATTTATGATGATGTAAATATTGACGTAAGAAATGATATCTCAGAGATTGAATACGAGGCTGATTCTATTGAGGGTGCTATCGATAATGCCAAACATAGTCTCGAAGATTTTGTAGCGTTCGTTAAAACATTTGAGGAAAACGAATTTAGTACAGTTTATTGTGAACGTGAATGGCGGTCAACAAACGAATACAAATTTGAAAAAGATGATATTGCAATGATTATTCTACCAAAGGTGATTGGGGGTGTTAAATACTTTAAAAATTTTGTCGAGAGGGTTGCGCCAAAACTTAAGCTACCCAGACGGATCCCAATAGTCCCATGGGATGATCTCGTCGAACATTAAGAAAAAAGGTTTACTATTTTAAGATAAATTAGATTTAACTTAGGACGTTTGCCAATATAAATTTATTGAATATTTGCTTTTATGAGTAGTGCATAAGTCGGAGGAATAGTCAAACTAATTTCATTATTATCCAACATTGGAGTCCGGCACAAAAGGACGAAAAACATACAAAATCTGTGGTTTTTTAAAATTTTCTCAAAAAAACGATTAATATTTACCCCGTGAGATACGCCTTATTATATAAGGGTGAAGTTATCTCACGGGGTGAATTCCATGAGATACGCCTTATCAAATAGTGAATGGTCGATAGTCGTTATTTGTTAGTTTTTAGCCGGCAGTCCTGTCCCATCGACAAGCTCAGAGCCTGCCCTGAACAAGGTTGAAGGGGCAAGCTCTGAGTAAAGCTTGTACTGAGCAAGGCCGAAGTGCCGGTTGGGTAAAAATTTATGCCATAGGTAGGATGAAAAGTGCAACGAAAAGGTTTTACTCTTCTTGAGCTGTTGATAGTAATTTCCATTATAGTCATATTAATGAGCATACTTCTACCTTGTCTTATTGGTGCAAAAGATAGTGCATTGGAATTATGTGCGATGGAAGTCGGAGTCGATGACGAAGGAAAGGTTCACCTGGAAATTCAAAACCTTTCGAACAGGAAAATAACCGAAGACATCTATATGATAAAGATTAATCCTCCGAGGCTTTGCCGCGTTGTCTTGAAGGAATCCTATCCATCCGGGATGAAATTAATCAAAAGAGACGGCGGGGATTATATTAAATGGAGACCTAAAGTGGAGGATATTGGTGTGCATTTTATTACGGTCGTCTTTGAAGGCCGGGAAACCTCCGAGCAAAAGATTACAGTTTTTGTTTATAATCAAGAGCTTTTAGATGCTCAACGGGAAGAAATATCAGGTGAGGATTAGAAAACCAGGGACGTTTACT
>CAYSKI010000071.1:0-16234 GCA_964431695.1 uncultured Pirellulales bacterium
AGTTCATAACTCAATCCGGAGCCTGTATCAGTGAGCTGCCGTTAGATTTTGAGCCGCTTCCGGTGAATTTCCCTGTCCGCAACAGAATCATTGCCGGATTATCTCTGGGCACAATCGTTGTCGAGGCCGGTCTGAAATCCGGGGCTTTGCTTACCGCCAATGCAGCCATGGAGTATAACCGCGAGGTGATGGCTGTTCCCGGAAAAATTGATTCGCCGTTAAGCAAAGGCTCGCATCAACTGATAAAACAAGGAGCTAAACTAATCGAATCGGTCGAAGATGTCATGGAAGCTCTCGGCTACTACGGCCGGCAGTTGACAGAGCATGTCAGTGCAGCAGCACAAAAAGCTATGGAAATAATAGAAAGACCTTTATTCGATATAGATAATTCTAATCTAAGCAATGATGAAAAAAAGATATACAATTGTCTTGACAAAGAACCATCGCATATAGAACAAATCATAGCGGAAGCGGATTTAAAACCGGGAAATGTAAACGCAGGCCTGATTTCGCTCCGATTAAAAGGCCTGATAAAACAATTGCCGGGAAGTTTATTCTCGAAGAGATAGGTTATCCAGAAGCATTCAGAAAATCTCAACATTCCTACACAAATTTCTATAAATATATTTTTTAAGAAAGGTATTCAAAGAAAATTAGGCATTGGCACTTCATATCGCGACCATGTAACGGTTCAGCCTGTAACAACATAACAACTATCAAAATAAACTGAGGATTTTCCTATCCTTAATCGAGCATAATCCTGCTTGCACTCCGTCTTCAACCGGGGGAATATGTAAAATGTATATACATAAGGCCAACGACCTGGACTTTGGCTTTTGATCAGGTTCCTGAGTAAGGAAGCTCGGCACCATTTGCTTCTGGGGGGTAGGTCGTTGGTCTTTTTCAGATACAGAGGCATGGTTAATCAAATCCCACGTCATAAATTCATGCTTTAAATAAATCTGCGTGCAATACCATTTTTCCAGATAATCGGCAGAGTTTTGCCCCAAATAAGGTTTGCCTATAAGAGGGAATATCAAGCCAGAGGGAGCTGTTTTGTACGCCGATACCGGCAGTTTTTAACATGATTCGGAGCCTGGTTTTATTCCGGGCATGTGCCAGGTATTTTCCTTCAAGACAAGGACCGAAAAACAAAAAATCCATAAAAATTCAATTGACTTTTACTTCTATTTGCCTTAGCATCACACGGTAAAGTCGACATCAAGGCTACTAATAGTCTCATCTATATGAATATAATAGCTCATCACAATATTGGAGATAGAGCTATGGAAGAAGGAAAAAATGCCGTAAATGATGAGCATAGCAGGCCGGAATCCAGTGAAACTCAAACTCGGTCAGAGCAACTCCGCCGGAATTCATCTCAGATAAAGGGTCAGAAAGGAGAGTTACAGGATTCAGAAGCATGGTATCGCGCCTTATTTGACAATGCTAATGATGCAATATTCCTGATGGATTATGATCGATTCATTGATTGTAACCCAAAGACTCTGGAAATGTTCGGCTGCACGAAAAAGCAAATCATCGGTCTGAAACCCTATGACCGCTTTTCTCCCAGACTTCAGCCGGACGGTCAAGCATCTAAAGATAAGGCATTGGATAAAATTCAAGCGGCGTTAGACGGACAGCCCCAGTTCTTCGAATGGAGACACCTGCGATGTGACGGTACACCTTTCGAAGCAGAAATCTCACTTAATCGGGTAGAGATTCTCAAACATTTCTACATCCAGGCCTTCGTTAGAGACATTACCAAACAAAAGCATACACACTTACAGTACGAAATGATCTTAAAAACAGCCATGGACGGTTTCTGCATACTCGATACACATGGTCACATATTGGAAGCAAATGAGGCCTACTGTAAAATGGTGGGTTATAATCGAGAGGAACTTTTATCTATGAATTTGGCGGACGTCGAAGCCCTGGAATCCGCAGAGGGAATACAAAAACACACCGAAAAGCTCATGGATTCCGGATCACATCGATTTGAAACGCGTCATAAACGAAAAGACGGCAAGTTCGTTGATCTCGAAATAAGCGCCAACAGCCTCACGCTGGACGGTCACAGACTTTTTGCTTTTTTCAGAGATATTACTAAACACAAGGAGGCCGAACAAGAACGTCTTGCTAACCTCCATCTCTTTGAAAGCATGGATCATATCAACCGGGCCATGATTGGGATGAAGGACCTTAAACAGATGATGAGAGATGTGCTGGATATTGTGCTTTCAATCTTTGAGTGTGACCGAGCGTGGTTTGTCTATCCCTGTGATCCGGAGGCGTCTACATGGCGGGCACCGATGGAACGCACCCGGCCCGAATATCCCGGTGCGCTTACCCTGAATCTTGAAATACCCGTCGATTCAGAGGTCGTCCGAGTATACAAAACAGTTTTGGCTTCAAATGATCCCGTGGGATTCGGTCCGGGGAACGAACATCCTCTACCGGTAGCTGTAGCCGAGAAATTTAACGAACAATCCCAGTTGGCTATGGTCATTTATCCCAAGGTGGACAAGCCTTACATGTTCGGAATCCATCAGTGTTCTCGTCCCCGTGCTTGGACATCGGAGGAAAGAAGGCTTCTCAAGGAGATTGGCAGGCATCTTACAGATGGGCTATCAAGCCTGCTAATCTATAACGAATTACAGGAAAGCGAACAAAAACTCCGCGAGCACGAAGAACAGCTTAAGTCACTTACTTCGGAGTTGTCACTTGCCGAGGAACGTGAGAGACGGCGCATCGCCGCAGGAATACACGATGACATAGCCCAAAGACTGGCGCTCGCCAAATTTGAATTGCAATCTATTCAAAATACAATATCGGATTCAAATGTCATATTATCATTAAAAAACCAGTGTGGAACAATCGACCGGCTTATGGAAGATGTTCGTTCACTGACCTTCGAATTAAGCAATCCTTTGTTATATGAGATTGGTTTGGAGGCGGCTATCGAATCGTTCCTGACCGAGCAAATTCGAGAAAAATTCGGGATCAAATGCAAATTCATCTCTCAAGGGCCGCAAATCAATCTTGACGAAGACATCAGAATTGTCCTGTACCAGGGGGTTCGAGAATTGTTAACCAATATAGTAAAACACGCCGATGCAAGTCGGGTCGAAGTCCGTATTATTAAAAGTAACACTCAAATAAGCATAATAGTTGAAGATAACGGCATCGGACTGAACCTGTCAAAACTTGGTTCACCCGAAAGAGACAAAGGAGGTTTTGGTCTTTTTAATATAAGAGAAAGATTGGAATATCTGGGAGGGAACCTGAATATTCAATCAAAACAGAATAAGGGGACTTGTATTACTATGACCATCCCACTCAAATTAAAAGCGACGGCTCAATAAAAGGAGATTTTGCCATGAATATACTCATTGTAGATGACCATGGCATTGTCAGAGAAGGTTTGAAATTTTTGATAGAGCAACAGTCCGAAATGAAAGTTATCGGAGAAGCCAAGGATGGAAACATGGCTATACAACTAACAAAAGACCTTTCTCCTGATGTCGTAATAATGGATGTGAGCATGCCCAACCTCAACGGTATGGAAGCCACAAAATATATTCTCCAGCAGAAACCGGATGTTAAAGTAATAATTTTATCGATGCATACGGACAGTCATATCGTAAAAGAAAGCCTCAAGGCCGGTGCATCAGGCTATGTCCTCAAATCATACCTTTTTGACGAATTGCTAAACGCCTTAAAAGCAGTCGAAGCAAGTGAGTATTATCTAAGCCCTCGAATAACCGGAGTTGTGTTAGATAATTACAGAACCGAAAAAGCTATCGACGCCTCGCAACCACCCAATCTCACTACAAGAGAACGTCAAATCCTGCAGCTTATAGCAGAAGGCAAGACAATCAAGGAAATTGCACGAATACTCCATGTCAGTTCTAAAACCGCCGATGCGAACCGCCGCCAGATTATGAATAAACTCGATATTTTCAATATTGCAGAACTCACAAAATATGCAATTCGCGAGGGATTAACAACACTGGAATTCTGATTTTTAATAATATTGCAAATAACGTAAGAAATGCATAGTTGCTCTTCAGGAATGTATCTCTGTAGATAAAATTATAGACACGAGCCAGCTCACCGATCAACTCATTGATATTTACCATAATCCCCTACGCCTGAACGAGGAATTTCCTATCTCATAAAAAGGAATATCCTGCTTGGCATATCTGCATAGAATTTTCGAAAATATAAGTAGAGCTATTAGGCCATAGATTTATTCCAGCAAAGCTTTGATTTCATACAACTTAGAATTCCCTTTTGTGAAAGGGGCGGAATAAATCATGGCCTTTATTAAACAAAAGACACGGCAAAGCATTACAACATTAACTAATTCTTATTATTTTTCGGTGCCGAAACAAAACGAAAGGTGGTCAATGTTACAAAGAAATAAGCCAATATTGCTAATCGCAAAAGATCCCACAGACGCAAATAATATCAGGTGTGCACTCGATGAAATTGGGGTAAAAAATCCGTTAGTTCATTTAAATAACAGCGAAGAGGCACTAATATACCTGAAAGACCAGAGTAAGATAAAGCCATGGCTAATTCTGTTCGAGCTGGATTCCCACAGTTCGGACGGCCTTAATTTCCTTCAAGTCATAAAAACGGATAACCAATTGAAAATAATACCCGTCGTTATCATTGCAGAATCTTATGAAAATCAAAAGATTGTTCAAGGTTTCGAACTCGGCATTGCCGGTTATATTATCAAACCACAGAACGCCTCAAAAATCACCAACGCAATCGGGACAATTATGGATTACTGGAACTTATCGGAATTACCACCGATGGGAGTAGAAAAATCGTGAGTATTCGGATTATCATAGTAGATGACCATGGAATTATCCGCCAGGGACTTTGCTCCCTGCTTGAATCTCAGCCTGATATTGAAGTGATAGGCCAGGCTGAAGACGGGCATAATGCTATAGAGCTTGTACGCGAAATGCAGCCTGATATAGTAATCACGGACGTGACAATGCCCAATCTGAATGGGGTAGATGCAACACGTCAGATCACACAATTGTTTCCAAAAGTTAAGGTAATTGGATTATCCGGACATACCGACAATTCTTTTGTAACAGGGATGCTCAAAGCCGGAGCTTCAGCCTATGTTCTCAAGCACTGCTTATTTGACGAACTTCTTGAGGCCATACAGGTCGTCAGCCGGGGCGACAGATACCTTAGCCCGGAAGTCACAAAAGGCATTGTGAGCAATTATGTCCGGCTTCTCTGCGAGTCCAATGCCTCGCCGTTGGGGATTCTCTCGGAACGAGAACGAGAAGTGCTGCAGCTTATAGCGGAAGGGAAATCAACAAAGCAAATTGCCCTGGATTTGCACGTAAGTACAAAAGCAATCGAATCCAATCGTCGCAAGATCATGCAAAAGCTTAACAGCAACAACATCGCTGAACTGGTTAAACTTGCAATTGCCGGCGGGCTGGCGTCCCTTGAACTATAAAAACAAATAACAAAAACCGACTACCGAAATTAGTGCCGCAAAAAAAGAGGATTCGCTTTTTCACAGACTCACTTATATATGTCCCCACCCGACATTCAAAACGAAGATATTTGATACCTCCATAATTTTCTTGACCAAAAGGTTTTATAAGGTATAATAATAGTAGCTTCTCATGTTTATAAACAACGATTAAGGTGAAAGGGTGCACGGTCTGTGAGGTCTAACTCGATGCTTTTCCTGCAACGACAAAACAGACTAACAAAACATAGGATACAACCATCTGCATTTCTTTGGGGAAAAATGAAGAAACAAAGTATCGTCTTCATCGTAACTATGTCAGTATTGTTACTGTATGGCAGGCTTTCAGCCCGACCTACAACCTCTTACGAAGCTGAACAGGTCGTAACCGGCTGGCTCAATGTCGATTCACGGCCTCTCGGCACAATTCTCGGCCGCTCGGTCACAAATGTCGAAACCTTCTTTAATGACCGGGGGGATGTCACATATTATATTGTTTATATGGAACCTTCCGGATTCGCAATTGTCTCGGCGGACGATTCAATCGAGCCTATCATCGGATTCGCAGACGACGGGACATTCGAGACGTCACTCGAGAATCCCTTATGGATTTTGGTATATAATGACCTTAATTCCCGAATCGCAGCACGTCAAAGCACTACGACTCTCCCGGCAACGCTCGAAAATTCCACACAGCAGGAATCCAGCAACGCAAGGAATAAATGGGCACACTTTATAAACCTGGCCAATATCCAAAACGGGTCCCATCTGATGGGACAGAGCTGTATATCGGATATTCGCGTGGCGCCGTTGATACAAAGTAGATGGGGACAAACTTCGATATGTGGCGAGAACTGTTTCAATTATTACTGTCCTAATTACTACCCTTGTGGGTGCATGGCCACAGTGACAGCTCAGTTGATTCGATACTACGAATACCCCACCGATGGGATCGGAAGGCTCGAGTTTACAGTCATGGTTGACGGTAAACAAGAAAAACACACCACACTCGGAGGCGACGGTATCGGCGGACCGTATAAATGGAATCTGATGACCCTTCAGCCACAATTACACTGCGATACACTCACTGAAGAACAGAGGCAGGCAATCGGAGGACTTTGTTACGATGTTGGCCTTGCAATGAATATGCAATACGATCCGGAAGGCTCGGCCGCCATTATGCCCGATACAATGATAGCTTTGATAGATACTTTTATGTATAGCAATGCCGTTATGGGATATAACTATGGTAATGACATCGGCGACGGATTAAATAAGATGATAAATCCAAATCTTGATGCAAAAGCTCCCGTTGTCTTAGGTATTATGGAGAACGAAAATTCCAATATGGGACATGCTGTACTGTGTGACGGATACGGATATAATTATTCAACATTGTACCACCATTTGAATATGGGCTGGAATGGAATCGACGATGCGTGGTATAACCTGCCCGCTATCGATGTTGACACAGGATTCAATGCAATCACGTCATGCCTGTACAATATTTACACCTCAGGCAGCGGCGAAGTTATCAGCGGACGTGTTTTCGATTCGGAAGATAATCCGGTTCCAAATGCCGTTGTTTTCGCTAAATCAGGTACTCAGAACGCTTACGAAAGCGTGACCGATTATAAAGGAATTTATGCTATTAAAGGTTTGAATTCCGATACCACATATAGAGTATGGGTGGAAAAGGAAGGATTCATTTACTCAAGAAAATCGGTAGCAACAGGAAAATCACAAAACCTATATAAAACTTCCGGGAATTGCTGGGGCATCGATTTTTACCCCCAAATCGTACTGGATCCTCCACCGTTATCAACATATTTCGTCAATGACAATGCTCCCAACGATCCCGGACCGGGTGACTCAGCCATCTCCGATCCTCTTGAAGATGGTTCATCAGACCATCCCTTTGACACTATACAGGAGGCCATCAATATGGCCGAACCGTCAGAAACGGTGATCGTTTTACCTGGAACTTATACCGGCCAAGGTAACAGAGACCTGGATTTTAAAGGCAAACCCATGACGGTCAGAAGCACGGAGCCGAATGATCCTGACGTTGTCGCACAAACGGTAATCGACTGCAATGCATCGCCAACCGATCCTCACAGTGGGTTCATATTCCAGAACTACGAAGCAGATCAATCAACGATAGCCGGTCTGATTGTTACAGGCGGATACAATGACTGCGGAGGCGGGATTTTCCTGGGACAATGTGCTTCACCAACTGTGCTGAACTGCATACTCCGTGAAAACGAAGCATCCTTCGGTGGCGGGATATATATGAACAACGCCGGTCCGAGGTTAATCAACTGTCAATTCAAAAACAACGTTGCTAAAGCCGGCGGTGCCATATACAGCTTCAACGAAAGGGGCGGCTGTAATCCGGTCATGGAAAACTGCCTTTTCCGGGATAACTCGGCAAGCCATAACGGCGGAGCAATTTATAATATCGGACAGGTCAATTGCACATTCACAAACTGCGAATTTATCGAAAATATTTCCTCCGGTGGCGGCGGCGCAATACGTAATACCGACCTGGCGAACTCAACTTTGGTCAATTGTATTTTCAGTAAAAACCAGGCCCAGACATTCGGCGGCGGCATAAGAAATTCAAATAATTGTTATGTCTCGCTAACCAATTGCACATTCGGCTTAAATACGGCGGCAAACGGCAGTTCGTTGGCATGTACCGCGGATGACGAAGATGGGCACTCCTCGAGCGACATCCAAATTATTAACTGCATTATCACCGATACCAGAAACCATATATTCAATATCGATAGTTCGATAATAAGCATTACCTGTAGCAACGTGCCGAACAGCAATTATACAAATCCGTGGTCCGGCCTGGGCAATATTTATACCGATCCTTATTTCGCAGATGCCAATAACGGGGATTTCCATCTAAAATCCCAGGCAGGCAGATATGACCCTGACAGCCAAAGCTGGATTATGGATGGTATTACCAGTCCCTGCATTGATGCAGGTAGCACAGACAGTCCCATCGGTGACGAGCCATTACCGAACGGCGACAGAATCAATATGGGCGCCTACGGCGGCACCACCGAAGCCAGTAAATCCTATATCACTACAGTTTTTTAACATTCCCGATTTTGTCGATAAGCTGTGCCTGCCTTATGTGTTTATAAAATTTGTCATCTCAATTGATGACTAAATCAAACGGCATCATCATTATCACATTTTCCCTACGGATTAATTCGACTCGCATCAGAGCCTGATATAATGCCCTGGCGCGCTGCGGCTCGGTTTTTCGCAGCAGTTCGAAAATACTTCTTAAACTCGGATTGCCGGAAAAAAGGGTCATAGCATCCGGCATAGAAATATCCGTCGGCCTTTCACCCTGCCCGGAATATTCTTCAATGAGTTGAGTCAGAATGTCCTTGGGGCGTGGAATGACACGAACATCATAATCTTCGAGTGACGCCTTGGCCGCGGCATAATCAATCGCCTGATTAATACCGCCGATTTTATCCACAAGCCCGAGTTCAAGGGCCTGCTTTCCGGTATAAACTCGCCCCCCCGCTATTTCTTCAAGCGTTTTGGTTAGCTTATCGCCCCGCCCTTTGGCCACGTGATCCTTAAAGACATCATATATTTTCTGCATATAATCCTCGAGCTTCTGTTTCTGAGAATCATCGAACGGCTTGAGGCTGCTTAAGAAATCGGCATTGGCGCCTCGTGAGTAGCCGACCCAGTTGACGCCAAGTTTGTCCCACATATCCGTAGTAATAAGTTTCCCGCCGACTACACCGATAGATGCAGTGACAGTAACCTCATCGGCAAAAATAGTATCCGCCCCGCAGGAAATATAATAACCGCCGCTTCCAGCAACGTTGCCCATCGAAACAATGAACGGCTTTTTTTCCTGAACTAGTCGCGTAGCATTAAGAATCACCTCACTTGCCTCGGCCGAGCCGCCGGGAGAATCCACACGCATCACAACCGCCTTGACGGAATCGTCTCCGGCCGCCTTTTCAAGGGCCTTGCGAATGTCGCCGCTAAAAGCTATACCGGACTGTCCGAACAGGCTCGGCTGACTATGACCCGGCATAATGGCACCCTCGACATAAATCAGAGCTACTGCGTCTTTTTGCGGTTTTTTCGGCGGATTTAGCATCTCGGCTAAAATACCAAAAAATGCGAACGGATTGGAAAGATCGATTTGAATCTGCTCCTCCTCGCCGTACCTGTTGTCAACTATTACAGGCCCTTCAATTTCGCCTTTAACTCGTGCAAGAAATTCTTCACGAGTTTCAACGTCATCAATCAATCCCATGTCCAGAGCCTGCTCTGCAAGATAAGGGCCGTTATCGATAAGCTCCCGGACCTGCCCGGGGGTCAATCCACGCGATTGCGAAATCATCTTTACCAGCGACTCGTAATAACCATCCAACAGCCAGTTAATATTTTCTTCGGCAGGCCTGCTCGGCTCGGAACGTGTAAACATTTCCGCAGCGGATTTATAATCTCCCATATGCAGAAAATCGCCCTGGACTCCGATCTTGTCCAGAAGGTCTTTGACATAAATCGATTCGGTATATATGCCGATAAACCATAGAGCCGACTGCGGTGCGACACTGAGATTACTGCCGGAACAAAGCAAACTATATTCAAGGATATTCATTTCCTCAGCGTGCACGTAAACCTTTTTCCCCGCTGCTTTGATATCGGTGACAGCTTCCCGGATTTCCTCCAACTGTCCGAATCCAAGTGACATACCGTCAAAGGTCAGGACGACGGCTTTAACATTATCGTCTTTGCTCGCCTTTTCCATCAGGCCGACCAAGGACCTTAGCGATGTTAATTGCCCGGCAGTCAAACCCAATGCATCGACCATCTCCGATTCGGTCAGCTCACCGCTGAGATGAAAATGAACCACTACCGAAGGAGCCGCCTGTTCGGTCTGAGCGGATTCCGACGATGCCATTTCGGTATCCAATGCTCGACCGGTACATAAAGGTATCTGTCCTGCAAGTAAAAACATTACCACAATTAATATAAATAATTTCGCTTTTAATGAATTCATGATTAATCTCCTTTCTGATTGATCGGTTACCATATATTTTTTAAAGCCCAGCGTATTTTTTAATTAGCTGATCCCCTCGTTATAGAATTGAGTAACAAGGCTAACATTGTATCGCTAAAAAGTCAACCGGTAGTTGAAGACAGAGAATCATAATTTGTTCTCTCCGGTCATTTTTTGACATCTTTGCAAATTCCATCGGTCGAGAAACTTATTACTAAACGAAAGTGAGCTATTTTTTTGAACCTTTCAGAAAGGAAAATACTCCAACAACTTCAAGAGCCTCGGATAATATAAATATTGCCCCCAGATATTATACCATGCCGCCCAGGTATAAAGGATAATAACGATCACGATAATATATAAAGCCCATCGACGCAGATAAACCGTCACCGGAATAATAACAGCAAACTGGCATATCTTCCCGATGACAGGACCAAATATAGGACCAAAGAAAGTCGCGAGAAGTCGAACCACTGGGTGCCCTTCGGCTTCCGGGCCTTCAAGGAACATAAAGCGAATAGTCGAGAACATATCCGCTGCTGCAGCAAGAATGGTTAGGAAAAGAAATATCCAATATTGACGGAGATATCCCTGCCAATTCCCTCGAAAACGCTCAACAATATCACGAATAGCTCGAATCTGTGTCATTTCTCATTCGTTTTTATTACCATATAACGCAACGGCTCTGTGCCGGGGTTTGTCAAGCCGTGGGATTTGGTGGCATCCATAATAATTGCTTCATTAGAACTGAGGGGATGCTTTTGTTTTTCGACTTCGATGATTCCATGTCCGTGAAATACATAAATCGCTTCTATACCATCGTGCGAATGAAAAGCGTGCGAACTTTTTCCGGAGGCAATTTCAGAGATGTGTATGGAAAATCTCTCCGGATCAAGGTTCGTATCAATCAGGCACCTGGACAAACCCTGTTTATTTAGCAAAGAAAATCCCATCATTAAACCTCTTGTGAACAGTATAAACAGTGCGTTTACAATTCCCTCCTTCTATTAATTATACAACCAACGCTCCAATCAATTATTGCTTTTGATATATCCGAACGTAATCGACCTCGAACTTTGCCGGAAATTTAGTATTCGACGGATCGCCCCCGACCGTTCCACCGATGGCAAGATTCAGAATGATATAATGCGGCTGCCGGAATGGATTCTTTCCCTCTCCGTCCTTGTTGAATGTTTCTTTTAGATCCACTGAATTGAGAAGTAAATCATCGACATAAAGCTCGATGCTATCACTATCCCAATCCATCCGCCAAACATGAAACTTTTCGGACCAGTTTGGATCGTTGAATTCGGTTATCGGCTTTTTGGTATCGTCCCATTTTGGTACCCACCGTTTTTCCGTGGCCCATGCGGCATTCGCCAGCAGCTTTCCGCAAAAATATTCCATAATATCGATCTCGCCGCAACTCGGCCAGGGACCTTCGACTCCCATAGCCCAAAAGGCGGGCCAAAGTCCGTCACGGGTATCGATCCGGCCTCGCATTTCGAAACGGCCGTACATCCAGCTATGCAGACGCCGGGTTGTTATACATGCAGAAGTATATTCTGCATATTCCCTGTTTACTTTCCAGTCGTTACTTTCGGGATTGTATCGGGGATTCGGCTGGCGTTCACGTCGGCCTTCGATTATAAGCATGCCGTTTTCGCAGCGGGCATTGTCCGGCTGGTACCACTGTAATTCCTGATTGCGGACAAAACCACGCTCGTAAGTCCAGTTGCAAGGATCGGGCGGACCGTCTTTATCAAATTCATCCGCCCAAACAAGCTTGTACTCATCATTCTTCTTGATGTCACCATCTTGTACCTTCTGCTCTGCCAAGGCTGAGGAGGCCGTAAAAAAAATAATGGAAACTATTAAAAAACTCCGTGCAGGTCTCATAGTATTTCCTCCCATAACAGAATAGTTAAATCTTTTAAGGTATTTTTCTCGGATACTGCGAGAAATATATTTCATATTAGCTGGATTTTCAAGAGAAAAAACACATTAGGGAATAAGTATAGTATTATAAATAGTATCACATGAAGATAAAAGATTATAGAATCAAACGTTTATAAATTTATATATTTTAATTGCCCCAACCCCAGTTCTGGTTTTGTTCGATACCGGCGGTGTACCATTTCTCAGGCACATTATCTCCCGTAGTTTCGTCCAAGGAGCTGACGTGGCCATCTAACCACAGGATATTCGCCCTTCCGCCCGTTTCGAAGTCGGCATTTCGCCTGATATTATGCCTGAAAATCCCCCGGTAGAATTTCGCACGAGTGCCCCCCTGCCTATATTGTGTTAAATTCTCCGTTCCGGGGCCGTCGTTAAAAAACATATCCACACTACCCTGCTCCATTTTCGGCTCAGCGTGGTCATGTGCGACAATAATTTGTGCATGGTTCGACAAATCCGTTGTCTTTGCGCCGCTGATATAAGAATTCAAACCGAACGCCGCCTCCTGAATCAACTCCGGATCTTCGGGGTATATTAATTCAGCAACCTTCCTGAAGCTGGGGCAGCCGAATACCTTTGTCTCCTTGATATAATCTATATAGGCAACACCCCAATATGCATCCCTGTCATTGGTGTTTCTTAAACTGCCTGAAGCATCGTACCACTGGAATTCGTTAGTCATACGCGAATTCGCCATTTTGTAATCGCTGTCCTGCAGATAAAGAGTTATCCCCATTCCCACAGACCTTAAATTCGATTTGCAGACTGTTTCTTTGGCTGCTTCCTTGGCTTTATTCAGAATAGGCGTCAGTATAGCCATTAACAGGGCAATAATGGCAATAACCACCAACAACTCTATCAGTGTGAATCCTTTTCGCTTGTGCATAGTTTGACCTTTCTTCAAAGCTTTGATTTCCATATCCTTTGCATGCTTTGAATTTACATAAATATATCAATGCATACGTTCACCTCGCCAAAAACTACTGAGTCGAACGGCCATAACCAATGGCATCAAAGAAGACCGTACCGACACCACCCATCGGATCGCTCGGATCGCCAACTCCCAAGATAACCTTCTTAACCTGTGTCATGTCCACATTGGCTGAGGTAAACTCGCTATACGGAATAGTCCAGCCGACCCAGTCGCCCCATCCGACCGCGGTCAAAGGAGCGTAGACATCTTTACGATGTCCATTGTCATCTTCAATCCCGAAGAACAATTTATCAAGAGTGTTTATCTCAGTCTGATTTTGGTCACCGACAGCCGCTACAGTCCAGTCCCCGCTGACATTACTGCTCGTCTCAACACCGGAGAATGTCGCAGCCGAGAGAACACCCGCCTGATGGCTGCAAACCACGAGACCTATATATACCGGATTGCTCATTGTAACCTGCATGGTCGAAGCTGTTTGTCTGCCGTTAATTGGTTCCCAGTTCACACCGTCAACGCTGCGTTCGCTTGTAATTGTGTTACCTGTACGGGTAATCTTCAGCCAAACAGGCAGTTCAGCGGCGAAATCCCCGGCACCTGAGTTTATCTCAGCAACGTTTCCACTCGTTGTAGTTCGATACTGCAGGGCCGTAGAACCACTCGCATGAAAGAGTGAGGCTGCCATTATGGAGTTCGCCTCGAGCGTCTGACGAATCATAATGCCGGCTTTAGTGTTTACATCGCGATCCTGAAGACTGTCAAGCCGTGCTATGATTGAACCGTTGCCGTTCAGCTGTTTATAAACGTATCTGAACCGATCGGCAGTACCCCAGATATCGGCGCCTCCACCGCTCATGATAATGGTCCCCGGAGAAGTTTCTTCGAATTTAACGGCGCTGCCGTGATAATACAGCCTTACACTATCCGCACTATATGCTGTCCAGTTCTGAGCCGAATCGAAAGTAAGCGAGGCTTCAGACTTTGTTACACTACCTGTATTATCATATAGCAGAGGGGCAGAATACTTGTGAGAGTAAACGATATCGGTTTCAAGAGAACTGCTGGTAAGATAACCAATGGTTGATCCGTTTGTTGTATCCTCATATCCATCCGCCCATGTCTTATAGATCAAATTGCTGCCTTCTTCTTCTTCAGGGATGTCATTGTAGGACTCGAAATCTTCGAATATGATGTAATCGATTGTTGAGAAGCTCCATGTGTCGCCGGGCCATAACGGGTATGATTCGGCGTTATTGACCTCATCGACACGCCAGAAGTAAGTTGAGCCGAGCTCAAGCATTGGAATATACTGGCTCTGATTCACAGTTGACATAGGAGCAGTACCATCAATCACTGTCTGTTCATCAGTGCTCAGATATACCTGATGCTGTTCGGCCTCTCTACCGGGGCGCCAACGAAGTGTTTCATCGACAGAAACATCACTTGCTCCCGTAGCAGGATAAGGCTCTCGTGCCAGAACGGGTATGTATGTAAACCGCACCTCGCTAAGGCCGTAATTTGGAATTGTAATTGCATCACTCCAGTTGCTGTGAGCAGTTATTCGCACCGATTTGGCCGCTATATCACTAAATTCAACAACTGTATTATATTCATACCTATTCGTTCCTGGAGCCAGAGCAAATTCCGGGACATCGGTTAATTCCGTCCAGTTTTGCCCATCCTCCGAGTACTCAACAGTAACTTCCCTGAAACCGGCCCTCCAGAGGAATAATCCATCGTTATAGTTCCAGACCAGCATCTCGTGCAGCTTATAAAGTTTGTCGAAATCATAACGGATCCAAACAGGCTCTACATCGGTGCCGCTGCTTAACCACATATCCAAGGTATTATTCGAATGCAGGTCCATATTGTTGAGATCAAGTCCTGATTCATTGATAGTGTTATTCGGATCATTATCCGCTGAACTGCTGATTGCGGTGACGATGATATTCTCCGAAGGTATCTTATATGCGTAAGATTCAACACTGAATTGCCATACCTGCCCCTTAGATACTACGGAATCAGGGGGTGCACTGACTTCATCGACCCGCCAGTAAATAGTGACACCATATTCCATGCGACCAAGATCATAGCTGTTGACATCCACTCCCTCGATAACGGTAGCACTCAATGTATCCGTTACTGTCGCATTTTCAACATCGTTGATGTCTGTACCAAAATATATATTATGTGTGTCCGCCGATTCCCCTGGTTTCCAACTCAATGTAATATCTCTCGGTACATAATCAGAACCATCTTCGGGAACAGGTCCAGAAGCTGATGTTTTCTCAACTAAAACAGGTTCGACATACTCACCTTCAAAGAATCTCACGTAATCTATCCAGATAGTACCGGCTTCATAAGCCATGAGGAAAACAACATCTGCAGGATTCACTTCTGAACTGATAACAGGCGTTGTTACGTAATATTCGTTCCATTCTGTAGTAATGGTAACCGTTTGTGCCCCGTATCCGGTATTTGGAGCCTGGTCAAGTTCGGGTTTAAGCATTATCTGCCGATCACCCACATCACATTTAAGAAAGGCCGCAAACGTATAATGCTTACCTTGTTCGAAAACAAGACCCGGGTACTTAAAAAATACATCCCAAAAATTTGCACCAGCCTGAGCAAGATCGGCCTGTACACAATATTCACCCTCAACAGGATCATCTGTAACAACCTCAAAAGTAGCATTAGCAGCGGCAGAGGTAGATGAAGTCCACGGCTCAAGAACACCATCCTCAAAACCACCATTAACCAGTAT
>CAYSKI010000072.1:0-15887 GCA_964431695.1 uncultured Pirellulales bacterium
CTTTTGGCGAATCGCTTTTGGTCCGGCTGAAGGCTGCAAATGCCGTTACTGAGAATCTCCGGCAGCATTGGAATTGTTTTGGCGGGCAGGTAAGCGCTGTTGCCGCGGTCTTTAGCTTCGATATCCAGTGGAGAATCGGCAGTGACAAAAGTGCTGACATCGGCGATATGGACACCCAATACCCAGTTGCCGTCGGAAGCTTTTTCGAGGCTGATTGCATCGTCGAAATCTTTAGCATCCGGCGGGTCGATTGTAATAATAATTTTATCCGTGATATCCTGCCGGTTGTTTTTATCATCCGGATTAAAATCCGCTGCGGCCCTGCGGGCCTGCTTGATACAGTCGGCATCAAATTCGCCGGGCAGGTGGTACTGGTGGATGATCGATTTAATCTCGGTATCATATCGACCCGCTTTACCGAGCACCTCGATGATAACACCGCGAGCAAGGTGCTTCTCAGTCGGGTAAGTCAGGATTTCGATTAGTACTTTGTCCTTTGCCCTGGCTCCTTTTGCACTGACATCATCGACTGAAATAGGCTCAAAGAAACTCGATCCGTCCGGCTGAACAAGCCAGCCTTCGGAATGTTTAACCAGGGTGCCCACGAACCTGTTTTGCGCCCGTTCGAGGATTTTGATGATTTCACCGCTGAACTGCATTTGCCCGCCGCGCTTGCCTTTCCTTTTGACTTTCGCGATGACAGTATCGCCGGTCATCGCCTCGGAAGTGGCATCCGGGGGAATAAACAAATCGCCGTGCGTATTGGCCTGCCGCGGAATAACAAAGCCGAACCCTTTGGGATTGGCCCGGAATGTCCCTATGATTTGGCCGGCCAGCGAAGGCAGGCTAATCAGATTTTTCGCCCCGATGACTACGTGCCCGGCATGGCGAAGATTCTCGAAAGCATCTTTGAAATGCGGATAATCTTCCGAGCTGACACCCAGCGCCTTGGCCAGCTGGCCGAGCTTGAGCGGCTCGTAATCACTATGCTTGAGCAGTTTTATTATTCGATCTTTGTAAACTTCGGCCATTTTTTCAACTTATTGCCTCTATGCTCATCACCCTCAGCGAAATAAATATTTCTATTCAAATACTCCAATGAAAAATGCTACCGTTCTTATCATCTCGAACGAGGCATAAGATACAATGGATATATCTGCCACGATTAATAGTCGAAGGATATTTATCCAAAACAGATTTCTCCACCTTATACCGACTCAGGTCGGGACTTCGGTCGAAATGACATGTAACTTCGAGAAGGGGCCCTTCAAAAAGATTGCCAAATGGGAACTCAATCGAGCATCGAGTAGCAAAATCAGCTTTGTTTTGTCCCGAGGGTGTTGAGCTTTTTTACCAGCCGGGATTTTTTTCGGGCGGCGGTTCTTTTGTGCATAGTGCTTTTCGATGCGGTTTTGTCAAGTTTCTTAGTGACTAATCTAAACTGCTCGGTCGCCGCCACAACATCGTCTTTATCCAGCGCTTCTTCGAAATGCTTGATTTGTGTTTTAACCTGGCTTTTACGCGCCCGGTTTATTGTCCTTCTTTTTGTGTTTTGTTTGGCTCTTTTTTTAGCCTGTAACGAACGTGCCACTATATTCTCCTAAAACTTATTTTTCTTTCTCAATATCTACTGAGAGGTCGGTTCTGTTTTATCACTTCTTAATCTGTCAACCCGCTGGCTGACGTCTTTATACGCAAAATCGGTCTGAGCGATTTTACGATATACATCCAGGGCCTCTTGCGTTTTGCCCTGCTGCTCATAAGCCAGTGCAAGATTATACCGCAATTCCTTGCCGATTGCATCATCTTTTAATTCGTATGAATTTATTGCCTTCGTATATACGTCAATCGCATCCGCCAGCCAGCCCTTTTTGAAAAAGCAGTAGCCTATCTGGTTCATCGCGGCAATCTTTCGTCTTGGGTCTTTCTGGGCCTGCTGGAACAAGGGGATAGCCTCATCATACTGCTCGTTCCGAACCAGATGCCGGGCATATTCATATTTTAGCCGCAGATCGGTCGGATAATTCTGAGTACAGAGCTTATAGTGCTCCATCTCGATATCTTCAAGTTTCGCCGTTAGTTTTTCGATTTCTACCATGGTCTGCTGGTTACCGGGATTTGTTTCGAGAGCGGATTTCGCCTGTTGTATTTTCCTTCTGAGCTGTTTAGTCCTTAGCTCACCTGCCCGCTGTTTGAAGCTAAAATCGCTCTTCGTTTCGTAAGTACGTTCCAATAAAGCGATTGCATCATCCTCGTCCTTGTCGTTATCCATCTCCGAGAGGGCGTTGGCCAATTCAAAAATATTCGCCGACGAGTCCGGATTCCGGACTATTTTTTTTCTGGCGTCTTCGAGTGCCTTGACCCGATAATCCTCTGTTTTAACGACGCCGGCCTGGGAGTGAAGTTTTTCCTGTTCTTCGCGGTCTTTAATGGCCTTCCGAAAATCCTCCTCCGTTTCATATTTACCCCTGGCCATTGTTAATTCAGCAGAGAGATTTTTATACTCATCGGCCAACTCTTTATCATGCGGTTTAATCCGGACAATATGCTGGCAGGCTGCAACTGCCTTATCAAATTCTTCGATAGCCTTGTAAGAATCCTTTAGCAGGATGTATGTCTGCAGCGAAGGTTTCTCGGCTGCATTATTCATCTGGAAGATTAAATTGGCAATCCAGTGTGCTACTTTATTATAACCACCGGCCACCGCTGCTTTTAACATCGCTTCGGCATAAGGCAAATGATCCGGGTTCTTGGCAAAAAGAAATTCGGCGTTAAGCATCTGCTCGAGGGGGCTTTTCCCTCCCAGACGTTTTACCTTCTCCATCATCGAAGATTTTTTGCCGCCTTCTCCCTGGCGACGTAAGGCTAACTCAAAAAGCGGCAAATGGCCCTGCTCAAGTGCTTCCGGATCATAGCGCAGACCTTCGATATACATTTCTACTGCGTAATCGAAATTTTTCCTCTCGGCTACTTGTACTGCCCTATCAAAAAAAGCCTTTGCCTTCGCCGATCCGAGGTCATTTTCTTCCTGCATATTTACACCAACTCTGTGCTCGATTCTACTTTACAATCCGCCTATCGTAGTCATAAGCGATGATTTGTCAATAAATATTTACTTGTCGGCCGGGCCGGGCTGTGCTATAAGAGAATTCATGTATCCTATATCGTTGTTTTAGGTAATTAAGACATTTTATTGAGAGACCGATATGATTAATGCGCTTGAACAATACGATCCGCAGATTTGTGAATTGATTAGACAGGAAGCGGCCCGCCAGAGCGGCTGTATCCGTCTTATACCCTCGGAAAATTACGTTTCCAGGGCCGTCATGTTAGCCAGCGGCAGTTGCCTGACCAACAAATACGCCGAGGGCTATCCGGGAAAACGATATTACGAGGGCCAGCAGGTAACCGACCTGATCGAAAGAATGGCCCAGGAAAGGGCCAAAAAATTATTCAAGGCCGACCATGCCAACGTCCAGCCCTATTCGGGCTCGGTCGCAAATTTAGCCGCCTATGCAGCTTTGATAGAGCCTGGTGATACAATTATGGGAATGTCTCTTTCGCACGGCGGACATTTGACCCATGGCTGGAAGGTATCATTGACAAGCAAATTCTATAATTCCGTTCCGTACCCCGTAAACGAAAAAACCGGCAGGCTGGATTTCGACCATATTCGAGACCTAGCAAAGAAGCACCGACCGAAAATTATCATCTCCGGTGCCACAGCGTACCCGAGAGAAATCGATTTCGAGATCTTCGGCCAGATTGCCAAAGAAGCCGGTGCGTATCTTGTCAGTGATATTGCCCATATCGCAGGTCTTGTAGTTGCAGGTTTACATAAAAGCCCCGTACCATACGCCGATATCGTCTCAACTACGACACACAAAACTCTCCGCGGCCCCCGCGGCGGGATGCTGCTGTGTAAACAAGAACATGCAAAGAATGTTGACAAAGCGGTTTTTCCCGGCCTTCAGGGCGGCCCGCACATGCATACATTAACGGCAATCGCAGTGGCAATGGCCGAAGCCGATACGCCCGAGTTCGTGGCCTATGCCAAACAAATCATCAAAAATGCCAAGGTTTTAGCCGATAAGCTGATGGGATATGGCTTCAATCTGGTCACCGGCGGTACGGATAATCACCTGATCCTGATTGACCTGAGAAACAAAAATATCCCGGGCAAAAAACTGGCCAAGGCGCTTGATAGGGCCAGAATTGTCACCAATTACAACACCGTCCCCGGTGACTCTGCTCCGCCAATGAATCCCAACGGCGTGCGCATAGGAACACCTGCTATTACCACACGCGGTATGAAAGAGCCCGAAGCGAAGAAAATTGCCGAGTTTATCAACAAAGTAGTTGAAAATATCGATGACGATTCCGTCATCGAAGAAGTCGGCAAAGATGTGCTGCTGCTTTGCTCCCAGTTTCCTGTGCCGGAACATTTCATTATTCCATCTAAAAATAGCGTTTAGGGGACATAAAAACATAATAAATACGAGGTAGAGGGTTTCCTTCCCTCATATGTCCCCTGCACTCTTTCAAAAAAAATAAATTTTTTTATTTTTTTGTTAATATCCGGCTGATCAGAAACGTCTAATTTACAGTACGCGTGATTTTTATACTCCGGTTAGAGACCAAAAGGACCGAAAATGAGGATTCTGTTGTACGGCAGCAATCTTATCTATGGGGTCCGGACGGGAGCGTTGTCAACTCTTTACTTGATTTTACCTTTTATAATGTGTGCTTGATTTACATTTAAACGAAGGGAGACTCAAATGCTGCAGGCAAAAGATATTATGACGAAGGAAGTGGTTGTTGTTTGGCCGGAAACATCGGTAAAAGAAGCATTGGAACTTATGCTGGCAAATGAAATTTCCGGCATACCTGTAGTCGAACGAGATATGAAGCTAGTCGGAGTTGTTACAGAAAAAGATTTACTGAAGCTATATTTTGAATTGGGAAGTATCAGAAAAAAAATGGTAAAAGAATTTATGACACAACCGGTGGTACACTTTGATGAAAATGAGAATATCGAAGATATTTGCCGGTGTCTGAATACAGTTCATTTCAGAAGAGTGCCGGTGACGAGAGGTGATAAATTAGTCGGTATTATCAGCAGACCTGATGTCATCAGATATATTCTCTCGGTCGAACGCCGGGAGATAAATGTATAATACGACTATGACTTAGATGCCGAATCGTACCCTGTGGATCCTGCGGACATGATTAACAGTATAGAGTACTTAACGGTATCTATTCCAGTGAAACTAAGACCGGAGCACAAGGCGATGCTGAGAAAAGAGTATCTTTTGTCTCTGTGCACACGATGAAGAATTTTTGATACGAAATGAAGTTGCATTCTTATCCTTTTTTTAGTGAAATACATTTATCTATTGTTTATGGTCAAACTAAATGAAGATTTTCGGATGTTTTATGGGTAAGCAAAAAGGATTCACGCTAATCGAGCTATTAGTTGTTATTTCCATCATCGCACTTTTGATGTCGATTCTTATGCCGGCGCTAAATCGTATCAAATCACAGGCCAAGACCGTTGCCTGTCAGGGCCGGCAAAAACAGTGGTCATATATTTTCTCTATGTACACCAACGATAACAACGGCTATTTTCACGACCGCCCCTTCGGCGACGAATACGAAAAGATGTGGCCGCAATTCTACAAGTCATATTACAGCGAACCCAAAATGCGCTGCTGCCCGGCTGCTCAAAATCCGGATTTAAATACAGGTTCGTTTGCTACCTGGGGCACGAAGTATAATTCAGATCCCGACTGGGGCTGGGGGGGTACCTGGATGCCTGTAGAGGGCTTTTATGGCAGCTATGGCTTCAATCGGTATGTCTTGAATAAAGAGGGTCCTGAATACTGGAGAAAAACCAACGTAAAAAATGCCGATGAAGTCCCGGTTTTTGTAGATTGTCTTTATGTGGCACTGAATCCAACTCCCAATGACTCACCTCCTCAAATTGAAGGCGCCCGCTCGAGCACGCAGCAAATGCAGTTCTCATGTATCGATCGTCATGTTGAGAATATCAACGGCCTGTTTTTAGACTTCTCTATCAGAAAAATCGGGCTCAAGGAACTCTGGACCCTTCGCTGGAGCAAAACATTCGACACTGCCGGTGTCTGGACCTTTGCAGGAGGCGCACGACGGGAAAACTGGCCCCTCTGGATGCAAAACTTCAAAGAATACTAAGCCGCAAGCCAAACCAAGAAATCCAATTAATTCTGTCATTTCGATTTGGTTGAATAAATGGAAAGCTGTTTCGCCCTACATAACAACTAAATCATTAACTCTGCAAAGTTCTTGTTTCACCATAGTTTAACCAAGGCGTGCTTGAAGATTGACGCTAAGTGGCGCATCGATTAATGTATAGGCCATGGGTTTAACTGGTAATCTTTTGGATCAGGGATAATGAACGAGCATACGGATTTCGATGTTGTAGTTGTTGGCGGTGGAATTGTGGGGCTGGCCTCGGCCTATAAAATTACGTTGAGTCATCCGAACATCCGCCTCGCCGTATTAGAGAAAGAAGACAAACTCGCCGCTCATCAAACCGGGCATAATTCCGGCGTAATTCATTCAGGTCTGTACTACGAGCCTGGCTCGAATAAGGCGAAAACCTGCACCAAAGGGCGAAAGGAGCTTGTCATTTTCGCAAAGAGACATCGCATCCCATACGAGATTTGCGGTAAAATTATTGTCGCAACAAACCAGAAAGAATTGCCCAACTTCGAAAGAATTTACAACAACGGCCGGCGAAACCAAATCGAAGGGATAGAAAAAATAACACCCGAGCAAATCAGGGAAATCGAGCCTTTCTGCGAGGGCATCGCCGGTATTCGTGTGCCTTGCACGGGGATAATTGATTTCGTTAAAGTGGCGGAAAAATTAGCCGAATTAATCGTGGCAAAAGGTGACAGTAACAAGGTCTTTACCAGCCATGAGGTCACGGGATTCGACAAGCACGATTTTTATACCAACGTACTGACAAACAAGGGCAATTTTTCCACCAAATACATTATCAATTGTGCCGGTTTGCAATCCGACCGAATAGCTCAAGCAGATAGAGTCGAGCCCGGTGTAAGAATCGTGCCTTTTCGAGGAGATTATTACGAATTGACCGAACAGGCCAAAGATAAGGTAAAAGGCCTGATTTATCCGGTTCCGGACCCGGCATTTCCTTTTTTAGGCGTTCACTTTACCCGCACGGTCGAAAATAAGGTCGAGTGCGGTCCAAACGCCGTCTTTTCATTCAAGCGGGAAGGTTACGGTAAAACCGACTTTAATCTGGCCGATACATGGGAAGCCTTGTCATATCGCGGAACTTTGAAGGTGTTTCTAAAAAACTTCAGATACGGCCTGAGCGAATATGCCCGGGCATTTTCACGGAAATTATTTCTACGCAGTCTGCAAAGGCTGATTTCTACGCTCCAGGATGAGGATATCAAGCCATTAAAATCTGGAATACGTGCACAGGCGATTAGTCGCAACGGCAAATTAGTTGATGATTTCATGATAGAAAGACGAAAAAATTCCATTCACGTCTTGAACGCGCCGTCCCCTGCCGCGACAGCCTCGTTAGCCATCGGCGAGTATATTAATAAAATTGCTACCGAACAATTTAAGCTGGGAAAAAACTGATATCGACTGAAACTTGAAGTTCAATGTTGGAACCTTAAGTTTTAGAAGTATCCTGAGAAAGAACAAAAAATGAAAACAAGTAAAGACCAGCGGCAAAAAGTGAGATATTCGTTTCTGAAGATATTAACCGGTTCGGATTTGTCCCGGCGACGGCTGCCGTTTATGGCAATCGAAAGTGTGAATCCCGGCCCGGTTGTCTGGCTGACCGGCTGTATTCACGGCGACGAAGTCACCGGGATAGTCACGATTCAGGAGGTTTTCAAAAAGATACAAAAGCAGCCTCTGCGAAAAGGAACCCTTTACGCGTTTCCATTAATGAATCCCATCGGCTTCGAAGCAGGCTCGCGAAACATCACCATCAGCAGGGAAGACCTGAACCGTTCCTTCCCCGGCTCTAAAAACGGCTCATTAGCCGAAAGAATCGCAGACAAAATATTCACAACAATCGAACAGACAAAACCGACACTCATCCTGGACCTGCATAACGACTGGATGAAGTCAATCCCATACACGGTCATAGACCCCGATCCGGGCCAGGCTCACAAACAGGCGTACGATAAAGCAAAAGCAGCGGCTGAAAAATCCGGCTTTCTGGTTATTATTGAAACAGAGGAAATTCGCAGATCCTTCACTTATAATTTGTTGGCGCATAATATTCCCGCCCTGACGATTGAGCTGGGAGAATCGTACGTTGTCAATGAAACGAACGTTCAATACGGCGTAAAATCCATTCTGAATATTCTGAATTATCTGGAAATGTTCGAAAACAAAGACGAGCCTTTTATTTTTGAAGTGCCGGACAAAATCAAAAGAAAACCGCTGAAGTTTGCAAGTGAGCCGGTTAGTTCGGCCAGCGGCATTATCCGTTTTTTAGCCAGTCCGGGGGACATCGTTAAAAAGGGCCATGCGGTGGCAAAAATCTATAATACTTTCGGGAAATTACAGGACACCGTTGTATGTCTGCATGACGGCATTATTTTAGGGCATTCGGATTCGTCCGTTGCTTATCCGGGTGCGCCGATCATGGCCTTTGGTGTGACATAAAAAAACTGAATTAAAAATGCGTAAGTATCAAACCAGTAATTTATTCGAGCAGGATATCGAGGAAACGCCCTGCCGGTATGTCATCCGCGTGGCGTTCGAGTCGGCGGCGGACACTGAGTTCGACTACGCCGTGCCGGACCAGATTTGGCCGGTCGATGTCGGCCAGAGAGTCGAAGCGCCGTTCGGGAGAAATAATAAGCTCCATATCGGTTTTTGTGTGGATATCGACAAGAGCAGGCCAGATCCTTCGGCTCCGCTTCGCTCCGCTCAGGATGACAACAAAAGATATAAGCTTAAAAAAATCACTAAGATTATCGATAAAGAGCCGCTGGTCGATGCCGAGCTAATGGAATTAGCGAGGTGGATCAGTAATTATTATGTTTGTCCGCTCGGCCAGGTCTTAGCGGCGATCGTTCCCTCGGCAGTCAAACGCGGGGCCGGTGTTAAAACACAAACTTATGCTTACCTGACAATAAAAGCCGCCGACATTGATAAAACTATCCATGAATTAAGAGGCAAAAAACAAAAACTAATCGTCTCCTTTCTGCAGGAACAAAAAGCCCTCAATAAAGATTCGGCAATAGAGCTGCAGGGATTATTGAAAACGGCCGACTGCGGCAAAGAGCCTGTCAAAAGACTTACCGAAAAACGGATTGTAAAAATCTCCCAAAAAACCATATTGAAATCCCTGCCGGCAATTCCAAATGAGATGGCTCTAAAACCACCGGAACGAATCGTCCTGAACCGGGATCAGCAAAAAACGCTCGATTCCATTAAAGAAAAGATCGACTCAGGCCGGTTCGGTGTCACGCTTCTGTACGGCGTCACCGACAGCGGCAAGACCGAGCTTTACATCAGGGCCATCAAGGCCGTACTGAAAAAAGGCAAAAGTGCAATAGTCCTGCTACCGGAGATTGCCCTGACGGCACAAACCGTTCAGCGATTCAGCGAAAGATTCGAAAAAATCGCCGTCATGCATTCGGGCCTTACCGCCGCCCAACGCAATGTACAGTGGCAAAAAATCAAATCGTCTCAGGCCGACGTGGTAATCGGCGCCCGCTCGGCGGTTTTTGCACCATTGGCAAACCTCGGTCTTATCGTCGTGGACGAAGAGCATGAATCCAGCTATAAGCAGGATACGGCCCCACGCTACCACGGCAGAGACGTAGCAATCAAGAGGGCACAACTTGCGGACGCACACTGCATTTTAGGCTCTGCCACACCGTCGCTGGAAACGCTGGCCAACTGCCAAAGCAAAAAACATTTCAACCTGCTCCGTCTGCCACAGAGAGTAATGAACCTTCCCATGCCGGAAATGAAACTTGTCGATATGCGGCAGAGCAATATCACGCAAAAAGGGATTAATTTAATCAGCGAGCCGTTGGCCGAACGGCTTAAAGTGACCCTCGAAAGAAAAGAACAGGCAATTTTACTACTGAATCGACGAGGCTACAGCAATTTCGTATTCTGCCCCTCGTGCAGATATACTCTACGCTGCCGGAACTGTGATGTCACGCTGACTTTTCACAGGTCGAATATTCCTCGCCGGGACCGAATGAGCACTATTACCGGCAGACACATGCACTCCGGTTACGCAATATGTCACTATTGCCTCGCACAAACACTTGTGCCTGAAAAATGTCCCTTATGCGGCAAGGGATTTGCAATGATAGGACTCGGCTCGCAACGGCTCGAAGAAGAGTTAGCGAAAAAATTCCCCACGGCCCGCGTTTCAAGGATTGACAGCGATTCGATGGCCGGTAAAGATTATTACCGCATGCTCAGGGATTTCGGACAGGGACGAATCGATATCTTAGCCGGTACGCAAATGTTGGCCAAGGGGCTGCATTTCCCCAACGTCACCCTGGTCGGAATTATCAGTGCCGATACCTGTCTTTATCTGCCGGACTTCAGAGCGAACGAGCGGACCTTCCAGTTGATTTCCCAGGTAGCCGGGCGGACGGGACGCTCGACTAAAAAGGGGATAGTTTTCGTGCAGACATTTCTGCCGGAGCAGCAGGCGATTGCTTATGCCCTCAAAGGGGATTTCGACGGCTTTATCAAAGAGGAGCTAAAACATCGCAAATCCTGCAACCTGCCGCCCTACTGGCGACTGGCGGCTGTCACTATGCGGGATATGAACTTCGAGAAGCTCGAAGCCGCCTGCAAACAAATGCGGCAAAAAATCGACCGAATCGTCGCGAGGGAAAAATTAAAGGTTAATATTCGCGGTCCTATGCCCGCTGCAATAAACCGAATCCAGCGTTTCCACAGGATGCAAATCATCATCCAAGCACCCGAAGCAGCAACAATTCAGCGATTATTTACCGGCTTGAGGGCCGAACCGCCTGTCCGCCCCGCCGTAAAAGTAGTGATAGATATCGATCCTGTCAATTTACTATAGGCCGGATTTTGCCATATCATCTTATTTTCAAAGAGCTTACGCCAAAATTGGGTTCGTTTTTTCAAATTACTTTACGCAATACGCACCACGCACCACGCAAAACGAATAAATTGGCTTCGTTTTTTTCCGGCCAAATCCCCGAAAACCGCCAGATTTCTCATAATCTTCTTATTTCAAAGAGCTTACAGTATATTACCCAAATTAACATTGGCTTTGTTTTGCATTTTTTACCGCGGCCCGTTCGACTCCGCTCAGGGTAAACTCCGTCTTATGAAGCCGGGTTGTCCCACCAAGCAGGCTTGGCGGCTAAATATGGAATTTTTGATTTTTGAATTGTAATTTTGCCTTTTACCTTTTTACTTTTGATTTGCTTTATTTGCCCTATCCCCCAAACCCTATCCCCTGTTTACTATTATACGACCGCCTCGGCGGATCGCTGGCTTTTTCCGTAATTTTTCAGGATTTTTTTTATAAATTCCTGCCACGGCGTAGTCTTACGAAGCCGGGCTTCACTATTTTTCTCTTGCACACCTTAGAGGCAAAATATATATTGCCTATTGCGATGCGATGTACTCCATGATTTTCTAACCGGCGGAAAAGCTGTCAGCCGTTAGCTTTTAGTTTTCAGCTACAAAAGAATAATATATTAGCTCGGAAGGAGATATTAACTATGAATACTACGAGGTTTTACGGTCACTTTGCTGCGGCGTATGGAAGCTGCTGGCTGGTTATGTTTCTTGCAGCTTTTGTCACGCAAAGCCATATCAATCTTGGAGAGTTGGGCTTCTTTGGTTTTCTTGCAATTAGTCTCGGCTATGCTTATCTGAGATACAGGGGTAATCAAAGACTGGATAATACAATATTGGGAATTGGAAAATGGATTGATGGTTTCACAAGTAAGGTTTCCAAAAGGTTTTTTTCCAAACAGGCTTAATAAATTTTTCTCCGAAAACCGTAGAATAATATGTTAGCTAGGAGAAAGACAATGAAAATATTCATACAAACATGCCTCCTGTTCTGTTGCTGTATCACCCTCTCTGCTTGTAAGGATAAGAATGATATTCGCCAGAACAACAACGAGACAACTACCCAGGCAGTAACAACGGCTGCAGCCTTCAGTCCGCGCAATAACAAAGTAACGATTGACGATGAACTCTTCCGGATCGATCCGTCAAGTCCACAAGACGTGTCTCATTTCGTTATCAGTGAGTATCATTTCGTTATCAGTGATTATATGTGGGATGGTCATGCTTATAATCCAGTGACCAAAGGGTGGCAGCAGTTATACTTCAAGGCTACAGTTAATGAGACTGGAACAGGCTTTGTAATTGGCAGCTATCAGCTTTATCTCGATAAAGAATTCAAGATTAAGGCATATGTATATACTGATATGGAGGGTAAGAAAATCCTAGCAAAGGTTGGTGATGGTGCTGTAAAGGGTAAATCTTCTTATGCAATGGACAGAGAAGGTGATTGGGTGGCGACATACTACAAGGCTACAGTTAATGAGACTGGAACAGGCTTTGTAATTGGCAGCTATCAGCTCTATCTCGATAAAGAATGCAAGATTAAGGTACATGCATATACTGATATGGAGGGCAAGAAAATCCTAGCAAAGGTCGATGATGATGCTGTAGAGGGTATCTCTGGCGCGTTCAACAGAGAGAAAGATAAATGGCAGACCACATACTACAAGGCTAAAGTCAATAAAGACGCAACAGGCTTTGTAATCGATAGCTATCAGTTCTATAGCGATGCAGACTGTAGAGTTGAGGTGTTTTCATATACTAACAAGGATGGTATAAATGTCATTGCTAAGGCCGATGAGTTAGCAGAAGGTATTGGGGGGGCATTCAACAAAGATACAGGTAAATGGCAAACCATATACTTCAGCGCAAAGGTAAACAGAAGTGGCACAGACTTTGTTAGTCGTACTCATAACACCTTTGCTGATCCTGCCCTTACAAAGAAGATAGTTGTCGAAAGAGATGTGGCAGATGGCATACTCTATATCAAGAGGGCAGGGGTCGCGCCGTAATTATTAACTTTTTGTCATGTGACTTGTAAGTGACATGTGCTAACATCTGAATCAAGAGGCACGTCGCGGTCAGAGAAACTAGGGACAACGGCCTATTAACGGTTGTTAATATAAAAATATCTATTATTATTAGGGAATATAAACGGCAAAAGAATATAATATCTTGTTATGTGAATAGAAATGAGTATCGAAGATATTATTAAGAAAAAGGATGTTCCTGTTGGCCAATTTGCATTCGAGACCAAGAACCTCGATGGGCCAAGCGAAGAGTTTCTTGAGAAATCGGCCTCGCTGATCGGCTATATTGTTCATAGTTTCAATACTCTAGATGAAGAGCTATCCTCACAGATCAGCGCCCTCTTTTTTGACGATTGCGATATGTTAGGACTCTTGGTCACCTGCAAGATGACCTACTCCCAAAAAGTAGACTTATTCAAACGTCTTCTTCTCTGCGAACAGGAGGCAATCGGACGAAGTATGCCATGTTTTGAAGCACTGATTCAGAATTTGTCAGAAGCTGGTATACTTCGTAATAAGGTCATTCATGCTGATTGGGAAAGTGCTCATCCTGACGGTTATACTCTCTGCAAAGTCAAGGTGAACTCTAAAGGTTTGCAACACGAGTATATTCAGTTCACCATAGAGTCGCTAAAAGACATATTAAATTTGATTGATAGGACGATGGAAATTTTTGAAACTTACGAGGAAGATCATTCAGATCTTCTTCGTACATGATAAAGAAACTAGAGTAAACCAGGGACAGCCACAATTAATGAATGTTAACGGTACACAGAAAACGGTAACTATCCCTAATAATATTTAACGAGGCGCTTTCATCCGATGCAAAAAGCCGCGAGTCTGAAGCGCAATGTTAGGCTGCAGTAATCGGAAGGACCACATAGTATCAAGGAATAATATATGGATGTGCATGAGAACATAGATCAGCTATTCAGCGCCGCAAAGGCTGCAGATGAATTCGAATACTGTTGCACGCTTCTACGTATACGTGGACTTGAGAGTCCTGGCTGGGATCCTTTGCAAGAGAGCATCTCACTTATCGACCAGCTATTAGCAATGATTGAAGCCCCTATTCAAGATTCATTGCAGATTAGGCTAGTTTTAATGTTGTATTGCCATATTACAGAAATGAATGATCTATATAATATTATTGGGAATCTCATTAGAATAGCGAGCCATAATGATAGGTATTCAATGCTTCTATTCCCAAACTCCAAATATCCGACTCAGAAGATAAACGAAATCATGACATGGGCTAATGAAACAGAATATGTGATGATTCCACAAAACCTAGAAGCAATGCTAGTTCGCCAATTGCGGAATGCATTTTTCCATTCAGACTATGTTCTTACCTCTAGTGCTATCAATTTAGTGAATGGTCAATCAGTAGTAATCGACGGCATCGGTCAACAATCCATTCCGCTTAAGTGGATACAACCTAAAGTGAATTTAGCGATCGACATTGTTCGCTATGTAATTGCCAAGACGATTCAGTCAATACGTGAATACAAAGAATCTAAGATACTAAAGGGACGATTCGCTGCTGACGAGTCAATGATGGACCTAGAATTAATTGTAGACCCTAAATGGGGCTTGACAGGTTTTCGTTCTTATAACAGAAGCACTCCAAATGAAGCCTAACTAGCCCCTGCAGAGAGAAACTAGGGTGAAACTAGGGACAACCACCTATTAATGGATAGGGACGGCACATAGAAAACAGTAACTGTCCCTAATAAATCTCAATGCTTTAGACCGACCGTGATGAAGTGCAGGCTTTAGAAATATGTGAGTTTACATAATTAATATAAATTAGTATGGTATCCACAGATTTGCGCAGCGAAGAACCTGATCGGGAAAAATATTAAGGGGACCACATATTAAAAGAGCGTTAAGATAAGCATTCTTAAAGGAGCGAGAGCGAATATGGATTTTGATAATAACGCAAACATAACTCGAAGAAAGTTTATTAAAGGGCTAACTGGTGCAGCTGTTTGTTGTGCATGTTTTTCATTGAATTGTGAGAATTCAGAGCTTAAAATCGAAAACGGCAAGGGCAAAGAATATCTGGCAGCCGCATGCGGAACATATTGCGGAGCCTGCCCGGCTTACATCGCTAAAGACAGCGAAGATGAGCAAATAAAAATGAAACTGCAAAAGAGATCTTCATCCGGACCGATGAAGGCTAATATCGACTGGTTCGTCAATTACATGAATAACCAACGCTGCGACGGCTGTCTCAGCGGCGGCATGCTTGCCGGCCATTGCCAAAGCTGCGATATAAGGCTACACGCAGCGAACAAACAGAATGTGACTCGTTGTTCTGACTGTAAAGAGTTACCCTGCTATCGTATTACGAATTTAATTAATCAGGGTGACTATCCGCACCGCCAGGAATACCTGCCAAACCTCGAAAAAATTCGTCAGATGGGTGTTCAGGAATGGATTAAATACGAACAAGAGCGCTGGCGCTGCCCCCGGTGCGGCCTGCCTATGAGCTGGTACGACGCCGAATGTGCCGGATGTGGGGAGCCAAGATCCGAGCAACTGTTTCCTCTGGCAAAATCTGCAAAAATATGAGGAAATCTGGGAACACCATACCAATTTGTTCGGAAACCAGGGAAAGCCACCCCTTAATGGACGGGAGCGGTACACAGAAAACAGTAACTGTCCCGAATGGCGGGACTTTAAGCAACATGTTTTAGCCTCCATAGAGATCTTGCT
>CAYSKI010000073.1:0-15812 GCA_964431695.1 uncultured Pirellulales bacterium
CCAAGCTTTGCTTGAATTCTAAAATGCCACCAGTTTTAACTGGTGGTTCTTTACTCGAAAGTTCGTTAGGACCGATGTGAATTCGGGTCCCTATTCCGCTGCGCAGGAAGTGGATTAAAACATCATGCAATCGGCGTAAATATTCTGGAAGTCCGGCTCATGTGCGATTTCTACGTATTCGATTTTACCGGCCAGCTCTCGTGCATGATCCCGGCTGTGACCTGAGAGCAGAATCATCTGCGCACCGGAGGCTGCGGCGTTGCCGATGAAATGAATCCGCTGGGTATCACCGGCCGGCAGAAGCCCGATCCGCAGTGCGCTTTCCGGACGGATACAGTTGCCGAAAGCGCCAGCTAAGAAAATCTGCTCGATATCCGCATCCGCTATGTCGAGCTTTCGCATCAGGATTTTTATTCCGGCCAGTATAGCGGCCTTGGCTAATTGCAACTGGCGAATGTCCCTTTGTGTCAGAACGATGTCCCGCCGGCTTTCGTCCGCAGCTTTATGAAGGACAAAACTTAATTGCTCGTTTGTTTTTATGATTCGTGAAACAATTGGGGACGATGACGTGTCTTTGAGTATATCCGGTTCGTTAATACGCCCGGTCGCATCGATAACGCCCAAATCCAGAAGGACGGCGACGGTATCGATAAGGCCTGAGCCGCATATCGTTCGCGGCGGGCAATTTCCTATCACATCCAGATCGATATCATCCTGATTGATAACAACCGCCTCAATCGCCCCTTCGGCCGCCCTGCCGCCGCAGCTCATACGAGCACCTTCGAGTGCCGGACCGGCGGCACAGCTTGCGGCGAAGAGTCTGTCTTTCGTGCCGAGAACAATTTCGCCGTTGGTGCCGATATCGACAATGAGTGTCACTTTATCGGCGGAATCGATGTCCGTGGTAAGAGTGACGGCGGTAGTGTCCGAGCCTACGAAACCGGCGATATTTTCGACGGTGTGTATATTGCCCCGGGGATTGATTTTCATACCCAACTGCACGGCGGGTATGTCGAAAGAATCGAGTGAATGTGCTTTATAAGGCGCCAGGCCAAGCTGGACAATCGGGAATTCGAGGAGGATGTGGTTCATCGTCGTATTGCCGACGGCACAGAGTTCATATATATCATCGGGAACAATCGAGGCTTTTACACAGAGCGTGGTAATAAGCTCGTTAATGCAATCGACGATGGCTTTGTGGAGATGGGCAAGTTTTTCCGGCGTTTCGGCGTATGCAATTCTGCTGATTACGTCATCTCCATATCGCGTTTGTGGATTAAGGGTGGATTCCGTCGCCGGACATTGACCGTCGGCCATGTTAATCAATTTAGCCACAACGGTTGTTGTGCCGATATCGATGGCTATGCCGAAAATTTTATCTACGGTGGTTTTTTTGCGGATTTGCTCGTATATTGTGTTTGACGGCTCAATTTTCGCTTCGATCCCCTGTTCGAGAATTTGCATCCGGAAGTATCTGGACTGTGAAGGGACTGAAATTACAAGGTCGCTCTGGATTCTGTATTGGCAGGCAAGAATTGGTCTGTCTTGTGGCTGAATTTTAACGAGGCATTTTTTGCAGGTGCCCCTGCCGCCGCAGGCGGTATTCAGGATGATACCCGCCTGTGCTGCCGCTTCAAGGACTGTAGCGCCTGCGTGAATGGTTATTTGTGTGCCGTCAGGCTCGAAGGTAATGTTGAAATGTTTCATTTGCCATATTGGACGTGTCACGCCGGAGAAGTCAATACGAACGAATTAAAACCGGTTATCAGGTAATTTTATGCCGTATTTTCCACTTGGCGCGTCTTTTTTTGCTGCCTATTTTTCGTCTGCGTCTTGATTTTGCCATTAATTTCTCCACAAACAACTAAAATCTTTATAGTAAAAAACTTTCAGGTATTTTGAATATATGATATTATAAACCACTTGAAAAGCAAAAAAACAAAAATAAACAATTGTTTACGGGGAAGAAATAGCGTTTTCGCGTTAAGGGGATATTTTTAAGTGACGGACAAATACAGTCATAGCGGCCTGTGTAATATCGGTCCATTGCCGGGAAACTTATTTTTCGCCGGTTCGAATTGGGGTGTAAAATGATTCAATGCAAAGATTGCGAATATTGTGAGCTCGGGCCCGACGGCAGAAGGAAATTGAAATGTGATCCTTTTACCAATATAAAAGAGCCTGAATGTTTATATAAATGGCAGCTTATCCGCCTGGATATGCTCTTGGCCAGCTATCAGGGAATGCTCAGATGGTATGGAAAGTTAGCGCCTTTACAGGATAAACTTTTCAAATTTATGCAGCGGGAAATCAACGAGATTGATGATGCAGATAGCTGGAAGACCGATGAGCCGGAGATCGGGGAGGATGAAGAGGAAAATTCTGATTTTGCCTGATTTGTTGGTTTTTTTCTTAACATGTCGAATTTTCGGTTTTTTGCAATAAATCGTATAAAGATACCGTCTTAATATGTGAAAAAAGCGCTGAAAGATGGCAGAAAGTGTTGATTTAGCCCAAATAATCGTTGGTTGCAGGAAAGGCGATTCTCAGTGCTTTTCGCAGTTGGTCGATATGTATGCAAGTCGTTGTTACGGCTATTTTTATCGGCTGACGGGTAATAGCGACATCAGTGATGAGCTTCTTAGTGAGCTATTTGTCAAATTGGTAGAAAAAATCGCCACATATAATGGTGGTTCTTTCGAGAGCTGGCTTTTCAAAATCGCGACGAATATTTTTCACGATTTTCTCCGGAGCAAGCAGCGTCGAAAAAAGCTGCTTGAGGTCCGAAAAGGGCAGCTTGAGGCGGAATTTACCGAATATAAAAAATCGGGCGATGAGCAAATAGATAAATTACAAATACAGCTTAAAAGACTGGATACCGATACAAGAGAGTTGATAATGTTGAGGTTTTATTCGCAGTTAAGCTTTAAGGAGATGGCAAAAATGCGGTCCGAACCGATCGGAACAACTTTGGCAAAGCTTCATCGAGGGCTGAAAAAACTGCGGGAGATTATGGAGGGATAATATTGTGAATGATCGAAACCAAGAAAATTTAAAAGAGCTGCTCGAGCAGTTTATGGGCTCCGAACAGGCCCGAATGCGCCTCGAGGATATCGAAAGAGGCGAGCAAATCCTCCGCGAGCATCCGGCTCCCGAGCCTGACGATATGCTTTTAGCCAATATCAAGGCCCAAATCGCCCTGCATGTCCTGCCTCATAGGGCAACTGCCTTTAAATGGATTTCTTATAGAGTGGCAGCCGTAGCAGCGGCGGCGATTGTACTCGCCGCTGTATGGACGAGTTTGTTTAATGAGCATACCATTCCCAGGTCTCAGCAGCCTGTAGAATACGCCTCGGTTTTTCCGTGGGACCATCATGATAGCGCTGTTTTCAATACGAGACTCGAACAGATTGAAAATGATCTGCAGGCTCTTGAAATGGGCGATGAGGATGTTGATAATGACAGCGCCATAACCGAATTAGAGATAAAAGTGACCGAAATTGCCGGTGATTTCTGGAAGGGATAAAAAATGGAGTCGAAACACAGAATCCTAACAGTTTTAGTAGTTGCGGCAGTTGTTCTTTTGGCTTCTTTGCCATGTGCTTTTGCTCAGGATAATAATGACGAAAATAACGGACGAGGCCGGCAGGGTCAAAGAATGTCAAGACCCGGTGACCGTCCGGGATTTCAAAGGGGCTCGCGAGGCGGACCGGATGAAAGAGGTGGTCGTGGAGGATCACTGCGAGGAGGGGCAAGATTTCCACGGCCCGAGGATATAAGGAGACGGCCGGAACTAACGGATGAGCAAATCGATACCGTTTTACAAGAACTTCAAAAGCGTGATCCAAATGCGGCGAAAGAGCTGACCGAAATGCGCAAAAAAGATCCGAATGAATTCAGAAGCGAGCTAAGAAAGAATGCCTGGCCGGAAATAAGTAAGGTGATTGTTGATGGCCTTAGAGTGGAACGACAAAACCGATTCCTGGTATGGCTTGAAAAATATGTTCCGAAGGAGGCTGAGTCGTTAGCTAAATTGAAAGAAAGTGATCCGAAACTTTATGCACAGAAATTCGAGCTGGTATGGGATAAATATCGTCCGATTTACGATCGGACCAGGAGGAGTCCGGAGCTGGTCCCGGTTCTTATCGAAGATTTACAGTTGGCTGAAAGAGAGGATGAGCTGGTAAAAAAAATCAAGGCTGAAAAAGACGAACAGCAAAAAACCGAGTTGATGAACCAGTTGGAAAAGGTGGAATTCGACAAATACGACCTTATTGTAAGAAGAAAACAAATCGAATATAAAGAATTACTCAGACGGCTTGAGGCCCTGCAAAACGTGGTCAAGGCGTCTCTGGCGGATATTGACGAATGGAGAGACGAAAAAGTTAAAGCAGATAGAGTAAAGGAACGAGTTGACGACCTGACAAGCGAGAGGGGACGGGGATTCAACTGGAGATATTAGTTTTATAAGACTAAGACTCTTATCAATTATAGAAACTGCTGCCCAAGGATGGCACTGATATCACACTCTTGGTGCCAATCCATATCTACCCCGCGAGTTCTTTGCGGGGTATTTTTTTATACCGGATTAAAGCCGATTTTCAAGCCAAATTTACTTAGAATCTGTTTCGCATCTGTTCGGCTTTTGTGGCTTTCCTGAGTATGCGTTTTTCTTTCGAGGTGAGGCCGTGAATGCCGGATTTGTGGACTTTGTCTAAAATTCGGTCAAGCTCGATTCGCAGGTTTCGTTGCTCGGTCATTTTCTTTTCCCATCGTTGTCCGGCGGTTTTTCTAATTTTAAATTTGCTCCGCCACGGCCCGGAGAGGACATAAGCGGCGCCTGCCGCCATTCCCGCAAGATGACAGGCGTTACCGCCGGCATTATCGCCTCTTGTAATAACTATCAAAAAATATACAAATGTCAGAACAACCGTTGCGATTCTTATAGGGACGGGGAATATGAAGAAAAAGACCACAAACTGAGGAAATAAAATCGCGCATGCAGCTAACATGCCGAGGATCGCTCCCGATGCTCCTACCATTGGACTGTTAGACAAAAATCCGACAGCGACAAGCAGCATATAAAACAAGCCGCCGGCAATGCCGCAACCGAGATAAAATATCAGGAATTTTTTGCTGCCCCAATGACGCTCGAGGGTCGGGCCTAAAAAATAAAGGCCTACCATATTAAATACAATATGCAATATGTAATTAGGAGAATGTAGGAATTGGTAGCTTATCAACCTCCAAAGCTGGAAAAAGCGACCTGTCGATGTTGTATCGAGCTGGAACCAGTCATAGATGTAAACACCCAGAGGAGTCAGAACCGACAAAATATAGATGGTTATATTTGCTATCAAAAACCATTTGACCACAGGGGTCAGTCGCGGAAAGTTCAACCGCATCTGGGGCGCATAGTGTTGCTGTGATTGGAAATCAGCCTGGGTATAGTCTCTGTCGTATAATCCCATAAGTATGCACTTCTACTAATACAGATTAATAAATTGTCATTCAATTATTATATCGTCAATTTCGGTGCAATGTTCAACAGAAAAAGGCCTCAAGGCTTAATAGTTCCGTATTTTTGATTTGAATTTCCGGAAAACGAGTATTAAAGCTACACCGAGCACGACCATATATATCCCGATGTTTTGTGAAACCGTACCGCCTTTATAAACCGCCCACCAGGCATATTCGAACGGATTATCATCCCGGAGATATTCCATGAAGAACCGGGTAATGCCGTAAAGTATGAATGCCAGGGAAAATGCGGTACCGGGTTGGGTAAAAAGCTTGTTTTTTCCGTTGGAGTTCGGATTTTTTATGGTCCTTAGCCAAAAGAGGTAAAGAATAAAACATATAATAGCGGCATTTGCGGATGAAAACAATTGGGACGGATAGACGGGCAGGCATCTGTATTTACCTTGAGTAACTTCGAATTTTTGTGCCGGATTTAATTCTTCCAGTGGTTTGGGATACCTTTTTCCCTTTTCGTCGATGTAGATGCAGTAATCGGCAGGTAACAGCAATTGCGGCTCGGGACGATTTCTTTTTAAATTGGGATTTACCTGGCTGAAATACGCATACGAATTATAAGGGAAGCGGACCGCACATGGCGCCCGTGTCGGTTTTCCGAAGCAACAGCCGTTCAGGAAGCAGCCGATCCTGCCGAATGCAAGTCCCAGCATCAAGCCGATAGCTAAGATATCGAGGTAACGGCGAATCGGTTGCTTGTGATGCCGCAGATACAAGATAATAACCGGAACTGCTAATATAACACCGCCATAAAATTCCAGGCCCCCCCGCCACGTCGCAAAGACAGCGGGTAAGTTTCCACGAAACTGGTTAAAATGATGAATCACATAGAATGCGCGAGCACCCGCCACTCCGGCAATCAAGCAATACAGGATGACATTGGTAATTACTCCGGGATCGGATGAAATGTTACGGCTGAGCCGCCTTACGAGGAAATATGCCGTAATAAAACCGATAACCGTCATCGGCCCGAAACTATAAACAGTGTGATTAATAAAAGGTATTTTGAAAAATTCGGGATGCATTTTAGTGTCGAGTCATATTACCACAGTCCAATGAAAACAGGGAATATATCTTTTATGTCACTATGACGGCCATTATTGTCGGTATAGTATCGTAAATCGGGGCGAGATGTTCAACTGAAAAAGCAGAAGGTTCAGGACTTTTGATTTACGGGTTTGATGAATTGAAATATTACTATTAAAACGACACCGAGGACAGTCATATAAATAGCCAGATTCTGGGAAACCGTGCCGCCTTTGTAAACCGCCCACCAGCCGTACTCGAAGGGATTATCATCCCGCAAATATTCTATAATAAATCGCATTATGCCGTATAGTATGAGCATAAGGCTGAATGTGCTGCCGGGGCTGGTCAGGAATCTGCCGGCGGATTTTTGCGATCTGCGCCAGAAAAGGTATAGTAACAGGCAAAGAAATGCGGCACTAGCCGATGTGTACAATTGGGTCGGATGGACGGGAAGGCATCGGTATTTACCTTCGAGGACTTCCGATTGTTGTTTTGTCGAGAGCTCATGGAACGGTTTGAGATATCCGTAACCATTATCATCGATGTAGGTAAAATAATAGATGGGCAATTTCAATTGTGATTCGGAACGATTCCTTTTCAAATCCGGATTGACCTGGCTGTTGTATGGGTATGAATCATAGGGGAAACGGACCGAACACGGCGAGTCGGTCGGTTTTCCGAAACAGCAGCCGTTGAGAAAGCAGCCGATTCTTCCGAAAACAAGAGCCGCCATCAGGCCGATAGCTAAAACATCGAGGTAATGGCGGATGGGCAGCTTATGATATATCATATATATGAGTATGACCGCCACTGCAACAACGACGCCGCCTAAAAGTTCGAGACCGCCCTGCCAGACGCGGAAAACGTCAAGAAAACTATCCTGATACTTTTCGCAGTAATGAATCACATAAAACACACGCGCCCCTACGACTCCGCCTATAAGAGCGTACAGGGCGGCGTTGGTTATATGTTGGGGATCGGTTTTGAAATTTCGGCTCAGGAGTCTTATCAGTGTAATGGCTACAAGAAAACCAACAACCAGCATCGGACCATAGGTGCTGATAGGCCAGTTGATTATAGGTATCTCGAAAAGTTTCGGATGCATCCTGTTAATCGATCATTGCCAAAGAAATTCCGCAAAAAATACGGATTAAAAAAATACCGGAAACAATATCTACTTTATTATCCTGTTGTTTTCGTCGAGCACTACTACTTTCGGTTTATGTTCTTTGGCCTCCTCGGGAGTGAAAAAGCCGAAGCCGATAATAATTACCCGGTCTTTCAGCTTTATCAATTGTGCGGCGGCACCGAGTATTATAATTTTGCCGGAATTAGCGTCTGCGGGAACAACGTATGTTTCCAGTCTGTTGCCGTTGTTTATATCGGCGACTAAGACAGACTCGTAAGGCAAAATACCGGCCGTTTCCATCAGTGCAGAATCTATCGCGATACTGCCCGGATAGTCCAGCTTCGTCTCGGTAACCGTTGCGCGATGCAACTTACTTTTCATCAACTTTACAAACATAACTGATAAATTCAGATTCTTTTTAAGTTTCAGATTGGCTACACGCCAGCCACAAAACCGTCATTATATGATATTATTTTTTCGTGTCTATCATAATATTGTCAATTAATCTGGCCGGGCCAAGCCTGACGGCGACGGCGGCGAGAGCTTTACCGGCAATCCGATCGATAGCCTCAAGTGTATCGGAATCGACGATACTGATATATTCGATTTTTATCGAGGATTTTTGCCGCAGTATTTTTTTCATCTCTTCTATAATTTCACGTGTTTCGATCTTACCTGCATTAACCATTTCACGGCATTTTTCAATCGATTTGTAAATATAGGCAGCGTCTTGTCTTTGTTGCCTGTCGAGATACTGGTTTCTGCTGCTGACCGCCAGGCCGTCCGGCTCGCGAATTGTCGGGCAAATAACAATTTCGAGGGGCATATTTAAATCCGCGACCATTCGCCTGATAACAATCGCCTGTTGAGCATCTTTTTGGCCGAAAAATGCGATATCAGGCTGGACAATATTAAAAAGCTTGGCGCAGACGGTAGTCACTCCGCGAAAATGTCCCGGCCGGGATTTGCCGCATAGTGGTTCCGTCAATTTCTCGACGTTGACCCAGGTAAGAATTTCGCAGGGATACATTTGTCCCGGCTTCGGTGCGAAAACGAGATTTACTCCCGCCTCTCTGCAAATATCCATGTCCGCCTCGACGGGCCGCGGGTATTTTTCAAAATCTTCGCCGGGGCCGAACTGCGTCGGATTGACAAAAATGCTCACGATGACAAATCCGCATTTTTTTACTGCCGCCTCGATCAGGGAAACATGGCCGATATGCAGCGCGCCCATCGTCGGGACAAGGCCGATTATCTCGCCTTTGCCGCGAGCGGTTTTCACGGCGGCTCTTGCCGTTTCGATTGTTTCTGCAACTTCCATGTCAAACCTTACCTGTGGCAATATCACAGGACGAATGTTTTTTTTCTGCGATATAATGTTTTATCTGGTTTAATAAATGCTCGATACTTTTTTTATTACTGTAATCCAGTTGTGATGTTCGTACGCGAATGACCGGCGATATTTTCCAATCGGCAAAAAGCCTCTCGTACTCGCAATCGAGCCGTTGTAAAAAATCCGGCTTAATCTTTTGCTCGTAGGGACGATTCCGGTTGTGGATTCGTTCCAGGCAGTTTTGCGGAGAATCCTGCATATATATAACCAGCACCGGCACAGAGACTTTTGCCGCTAATGGTTTATAAATTCCCTTATATAACTTAAATTGTTGAGGATTCAGCAGTGTTCCGACGTAGATAAGCTCTTTGTCGAATACATAATCGCTGATGTAGATTGTGCCCGGTGACAATTTTTCCCGATCCAACTGCTCTACTCTGCTGGTCAGGAAAAAAAGCTGCGAATCCAGGGCCAAATCTTTCCTGCCGGCATAGACATCCGGCATAAAGGGATTCGTATCGTAAGGCTCATAAAAAACCGGGCATTCAAAATGATCGGCTAACTTTTTTGTCAGCGTGGTTTTTCCTACGCCGATATTTCCGGCGATGCTGATAAGCTGGGGCCTGTCTGGCTCAGGGACAAAATCACCGCCGTTCAACCGGGCCTCTAATTCTTTTACCGTGACTTTCATTACCGGATGAATCAGATCCGGATTTAATCGGCAAAGCCCCTTCAGCACGAACGAACGCAGGTGCATTTGCGGATGCGGCACAATCAATTCGGCGGTATCAATTATCTGATTGTCGAACAGTAACAGGTCTAAATCAATCGTCCTCGGAGACCATTTCTCCCCCCGGACCCTACCGAGTTGATTTTCAATCTCAATCATTGTTCGATGGAGTTCTTTCGGGCTGAAAGTCGTTTGTACTTCTGCGACGACGTTGAGATAATCCGGCTGTTCGGCCCCGCCCAAAGGATGGGTTTCAATCGGTTCGCTGACGCTGACCGACTCGATATGCTCATTTTCGGCCAACATTTTGACGGCCGTCTCGATAGTTTCCCTCCGGTCGCCCAAGTTGCCACCCAAACCGATATATGCCGTACTTGTCGCCATTAAGAAATCTTCCTGATCCTCTCGATCGCCTCTTTTACATCGTCCGGCTGGCCGAACGCCGTCAACCTGACAAATCCTTCACCGGCGGCGCCGAATCCGGCTCCCGGCGTGGTGACAACGTGGGCCTGGGTCAGCAATTTATCGAAAAATTCCCACGAGTCTGTGCCTTCGGGAGTTTTTAGCCAGATGTATGGTGCATTAACACCGCCGTAAACGATATAGCCCATATCAGTCAGCGACTCGCGGATAAGCCTGGCATTACTCATATAGATGTCGATGACCTCTTTTATCTGCTTTTTGCCCTGCTCGGTGTAAACGGCGGCCGCTCCGGCCTGGGTGATATAAGAGACGCCGTTAAACTTCGTGCACTGCCGTCTCTTCCATATCGGGCCGACCTCGACCGCCCTGCCGTCTTTCGTATAGGCCTTCAACTTCTCCGGCACAACGGTAAACGCGCAACGAACGCCGGTAAAGCCCGCCGTCTTGGAAAAGCTGCGGAATTCTATCGCGACCTCTTTTGCACCGTCAACCTCGTATATCGAGTGCGGAATGTCCGGCTCGGATATATATTCCTCATACGCGGCGTCGAATAAAATAATCGCCTTATTCTTTCGGGCATATTCGACCCACTCGGCTAATTGCTCTTTTGTTGCCACCGCCCCGGTAGGATTGTTCGGGAAACATAAATAAATCAAATCCGCTTTTTCCCTGGGTGGTTCCGGCACAAAATGGTTTTGCTCCGTACAGGGCATATAAACGATTCCGGCGTACCTTCCCTTCTCCGCCGGTCCGCCTGTCCTTCCGGCCATTACATTCGTATCGACATAGACCGGATAAACCGGGTCGGATACTGCGATGACATTACCAAGAGCGAAAATCTCCTGAATATTGCCGGTATCGCATTTTGCCCCGTCGCTGACGACGATTTCATCGATATCGATATCGACGCCGCGGCTCTTGAAATCGTTCTCACTGACGGCTTCTCGTAAAAATTCGTAACCGATACCGCCATCGTCATAGCCCCGGAAAGTCTCTTTTCGGCCCATTTCCTCGACCGCCTTTTTCATCGCCTCGGTGACCGAGGGAGCAAGCGGTTGGGTCACATCGCCGATTCCCATACTGATGATTTTCGCCTTGGGATTGGCCTGCTGGAAAGCTCGCCTTCTTCTGCCGATTTCCGGGAATAAATATCCCGCCTGCAATTTCAGATAATTTTCATTAATCAACGTCATATATAATCCTTGGTTCATGTTAATATAATATTTTATGCAAGAATAAAAAGATTGTATTACCTGATAGAGACGACGTCAACCCTGTTAGAGATAACTTGCTGCTCACAATACCGCTAACACCTTCGGATTTAATCGAGTCCGGTAAATAATCTAAGCCATAATTACAATAAGAATGTTTAGGATGAACACAGGAAATGCTGCTTCGATACAGCGAATTCCTGATTCGTGGTTGTTATTCGGTGAATCGCTTGTCGATTATCGACGTTTCCGCTGGCAGAGGTATTCGATTCAAATCGACGATATTGGCATCGGTTATCAGAACGATGTCCACTCTGGTCCGATGACGAGGGCCCGGCTGATCCTGCCCGGTGTAGGGAATCCATTCGCCGTCTTTTTCGATAACGTACTCCGGCAGCTCGCCGGTTGAAGTCCGGACGAATGCAAATTCCGCCGGATTGTCTCGGAGTTCTGTGCCGTCGTCCATTATTATTTTTTGCGTGGACAGCCACAGGATACGAATACCCTTTTCGATGATTGCACTGCCGGCTTTGTATTCCGAGGGGCCTTTTTCGAGGATAAGAGGCGCTCCTTCGCTTTTAAGCTTTAGAATCTCCGGCCATGCCTTCTCGAATTCATCCCTTTTTTCGAATGATATCTCGAAAACCGTTTCCTCAATGTCACCGCTTACATCAATAGTCGTCGTCTGTTGACGATACGGCTTTAGTTGTTTCGGCCAGGGGCCCGGCCATTTTCCCTCTCGCCAGATAATCACCGACGCAAACGAAATCGACGCCGTAACAAAAATAACAACAAGACCAATCCGGATAAACTTTCCTGAACGCATTGTTTTTCTCCTTATGGAATTCAGGCTCGATATTTAGTTCGGCGGATTTTCTACGATAGTAATTTGAAGTCCCCTTTTTTCGAGAATCTCTTTTGTGTCACTGGAAATTCTGACTGGTGCAACGATGGCAATCTCTATATTCGAGAGCCGGTACGAGCTAACTTTTTTCGTCACTTCGAGCAGCGGCCGGTCGATGTACAGAGTGGTTTTTCCGCCGACAATGATTCTATGAAATAATGAGCTCGTGTAATAAAATTCTTCTTTTAATTTCTTCTTAAACCAGGGAAACTCTCGCTCATGGGCCACAGGAACATGACCGCACATGAAGCCCCTCATGTTAATCCTGGGATTGGTGGGATGGTTTCGCATACCGGCATGTAGCAGGTAACTCATGTTTTCACTGTATTCCGGCGAAGATTCATCCAAAGGATAATAAATTTCTTTTTCTTTGGATTTCTTTGTATAAACAATAGCAGCAGTAATCCCCACACAGCAAAAGATGATGGCAATTGATATTAATGTGTCTTTTCTGGCCATTGTAAATCCAAAATTTACAAGGAAATCGAGCCTTTTTAGACTATTTCATCCAGGTTGGGCCGATTGTAATATCGACCTTCATAGGGACATCGAGCTTGATAGCGCCGGACATCTGCCTCTCTATCCACCGGGAATGTTCCTTCACCTCGGATTCGGGAAGCTCGAATACCAGCTCATCGTGCACCTGCAGAATCATTTTTACCGGCAGATTTTCAGCTTCGATTTTTTCCTGGATTTTTATCATTGCAACTTTAATCAAATCCGCGGCGGAGCCCTGGATGACGGTATTGACGGCGAGGCGTTCGGCCTGCGAGCGTCTGCCGGCATTTTTGCTGTTGAGGTTCAGAATAGTCCGCCTGCGGTGAAGGATTGTCTCTGCGTAGCCGACTTTTTTCGCCCGGTCGATGCATTCGTCCATGAATTTGCGAATTGAGCCGTAACGGGTGAAATAATCGGCAATGAATTTTTTCGCCTCCGCATGAGTGATTCCGATTGTTCGTGAGAGGCCGAACGGTCCCTGGCCGTAAATGATGCCGAAATTGACCGCCTTGCAGCGTGACCGCATCTCACTTGTCACCTTCTCGATGGGACAGTCGAAAATCTGCGATGCTACGAAGCGGTGAATGTCCTGATCGGCGGCGAAGGCGGCCATCAGTGCCGGATCTTGCGAGAAATGCGCCAGCAGCCGCAGCTCGATTTGCGAATAGTCGGCACTTAAAATGCAGTCGGTTTTGTTTTTCGGCACAAATGCCGAGCGGACCTTGCTGCCGAGTTCGGTGCGTATGGGGATATTTTGCAGGTTAGGATCGCTGGAGCTAAGCCGTCCCGTGGCGGTAATCGTCTGATTGAAGGATGCGTGTACACGTCCCGTCCTCGGGTGAATCAGTGAGCCGAGCTTGTCCACGTATGTATTTTGTAATTTACTGAGCATCCGGTATTGCAGGATTAGTTCGACGATAGGATGCTGGTCGGCCAATTGTTCGAGCACCCCGGCATCCGTGCTGCGTCCCGACTTGGTCTTACGCACAGGCGGCAGATTCAGCTTATCGAAGAGAATCTCCGAAAGCTGCTTTGGCGAATCGATATTAAAAATCTCGCCGGCCTGCTCGTAAATTTTTTCGGTGACGCTTTTGAGGGTCTCGGAGATTTCGCCGGACATCTTTCGCAGCAGGTGAGTATCCAGCGAGACGCCGTTATATTCCATCGTCGCCAGGACGGGTACGAGCGGCATTTCGACCTCCTCGAATAATTGCCGCAACTGCGGCTCGGCGTCTAATTTTTCTTTGAGATACAGATACAGCCGATACGTGATATCGGCGTCCTCGGCGGCGTATTCACTGGCGGCGGCGGTATCGACCATATCGAACGTGAGCTGGTTTTTGCCCTTGCCGATAAGGGCGGAAATCGGGATGCAATCGTAACCCAGGAAATCGGCGGCCATATTGTTCATCGAGTGACTTCGCCCCGGGTCCAGGCAATAGGATGCGACCATCGTATCGAAATAAATTCCCCGGACAGGCATTTTTGCATTCTGAAGTACGAGCAGGTCGTATTTTATATTCTGGCCGATTTTTTGTATTTTGTTATCAGCAAGAATGGGAGCCAGTTTCGGCCGGATCTTATTTATGTCCAGATGTTGTGCGCCTAAGGGTGCTTTTACCGGCAGATAATATCCGGTCCGCTGCTGCCATGAAAAACTCATGCCGACCAGCTCGGCCCGCATGGGGTAAACCGATGTCGTTTCGGTATCGACGGCGAAAAGTTTCTTACTTTTAAGTTCGGTAAAAAACTCCTCGAATTTCTTTTCGGTATCAATCAGTTGGTAATTTTTCGTCGTGCGTCCTGCGTCTTGCGTATCGCGTATTTGTTCTCTACCATCCCCATCGCCGGTAGTCGGTTTCGAACTATTCATTAAGCCTAACTGGCTCAACAGGCGGGTAAAGCCAAGCTCGTTGAAGATTTCAGTCAGTTCTTCGTCATTGAATTTGCTCAGCTTTAAATCATCGTAATCGATTTTAAACGGGACATTGCAATCGATAGTGACAAGCTCTTTGCTCAGGAATGCCTGCTCTTTGAACTTGCGAAGGTTATCGCCGCGTTTGCCTTTTATCTCGTCAACGTGTTTGTAGAGATTTTCTATGGTGCCGTACTTGCGAATCCACTCCATGGCGGTTTTCGGTCCGACATCGGGAACGCCGGGGACATTATCCGATGTGTCACCCTGCAGGGCGAGGCAATCGATAAACTGCTCCGGCATAATCTCCATTTTTTCAACCATTGCTTTTTCATCGGTAACTGTATCGGTCTTGATATCGTACATGCTGATATGCTCGTCGATCAACTGGAGCAGGTCCTTGTCTTTGGAGCAGATAAGAGACTCGTAGCCATCCGCGGCGGCTTTTTTTGATAAAGTCCCGATGATATCGTCCGCCTCGAAACCATCCACGCGAATGATGGGGATATTCATCGCCTGTAAAATCTGCTCGATTCGTTCGATTTGCGATGGCAAATCATCCGGCATCGGCGGGCGGTTCGCCTTGTATTCGATATAAATATCACTTCTAAAGGTAGGGGCCTTGCTGTCCATTGTTACAACGAGCATATCGGGATTTAGCCGCTGGATAAGCCCGACGATGGCCTGCGTAAAGATGTAGGTGGCCTGCGTTGGTTCACCGGTTGGGCTTTTAAGATATGTACGTTGCATTTTCGCGTAATGAGCTGCGTAAATATGTGCGTGACCGTCGATAATGTAGAGCTTTTTCGCCATAAGCAATAGTATAATAAGACTATCAATAATTAGCCATAAGTTTTATCAATTCCGAATTTAGATTCGCCTTTTTTTTCTTTGCGGCTTCTCCAAACAATGCCTATAATACAAAATAGCAACCTTGAGCGAGCGAGTTTTTCAATTGATTGATGGTGATTTATTAGTTGGTGGAAAGCAGGCTTTTTCGGGTGAATAATTTGATAAGACTGTGTGGCGTAGATTTTATGTGTGGCTGGAACTAGTACATTGTCCGTCTAAATGTGCATAGAATTTAGCTTCTTTGCCGATATTT
>CAYSKI010000074.1:0-14890 GCA_964431695.1 uncultured Pirellulales bacterium
CCTTGACTAACTGATCCAGAGTCAGTCGTGCTACCATTACACTATTCCCCAAAAATTTAAATTCATCCTTCGCATTACCTTCTGCAAGAAGGATTTGCAACACTTTACAATCAAAAGGATAGCGTTGCAAGAAAATTTACCCCGTAATTGAATCCCCATTTTGCTAAAAAATCTTAAAATGCGGTTCCTGATAGGCAACTCGTCACGACGAAGGCCATTGCCGGAGCGGGAAAAGCCACCATCTTATGGAAGGAAGGAGCCGGTTCCTGGTTTAATTCTTTTACTTAGGCAGTTTTTAAGAGCTGCGAGTTTAAACTTTATTTTGTAGCTGTTTTTTTATAGTCTCTATGTTTAGATATTTCGAATTTGCAAGTTAGGTGAAACTGTTCGTTTAAAAAGAATGTAATGGATACATTTATTCTATGAGGTTTGATGACAAGATTTATGGATGAAACCGATATTAAAATACTACATGAGCTCCAGGACAATTTTCCCCTGAAAGAAGGACCTTACGATATCATAGCGGAAAGACTCCGGATTTCGACAGGCGAGCTTTGGAACAGAATTCAACGGCTTCTCGACGACGGAGTAATTCGCCGGTTAGGCGCCAGTTTCGATTCCAATAAATTAGGTTTTTCCAGTACATTAGCCGCCGTTCGCATCGAGCCTGAGCAGGTAGAACATGCTGCTGAAATAATAGGGCGGTTCTCGGAAGTCACTCACAGCTATCTCAGGAAAGATGTTTTTAACATCTGGTTTACGATTATCGCTTCCGACGAAAAGAAAATTGAGGACATTCTCGAGCAAATTCGCACTTGTTTGTCATTAGAGAAAACGGATTTACTTAATCTTCCTGTGAAACGGCTCTTTAAGCTCGACGCCCGCTTTCACGTTCGATAAATAATTGTTTGTTTGGGGGAATCGTTGTCAGACGGTCGATACCGGCAAAGTTTACTAGAATTCATCCCAAAACCTGTTCTGTGACGAGATTGAGCGAAAATTTCGTGGTCAAGGCCGGAGGTGGAAAAGGCTCGGAGGCGTGCCGAGGCACGTTGAGAACCTTTTTCGCCGACAACGCAGATCCACGGAATTTGTAGCAAATCGCAGTAGGAAGAGGTTTTGGGATGAGTTCTACATGGTGGCACCGTAGCTATGCAGGCCGGGGAAAAATCGCGACAAATTCACCCACAGAAGAGTCACTACGATAATTATTATACCGGCAATCGCCCATATACTGTTAATACGAGGATGTTTCTTCCCAAACATATAGCGAAAATGCAGGTATCCGACATATACCAGCCATGAGGCAAGCGACCAAAGCTCTTTCGGGTCCCAGCCCCAATAATCGCCCCAGGCGCGCTTACCCCAGACGCTTCCAAGGACAAGCCCAAGCGTCAAAAGGGGAAAGCCAACACAAATCAGGCGGTAGGTCGCCTCCTCGGGCGACAAAAGATTGTCACCGGGTCCGGTATTTTTGCCGATAAGCTGCAAAGCAGCATGGAATGCGGCTTTTGCCATAAAGATATATGACAAGACATAGACTGTGACATGCGGCACAAACAACCAGCTTTGCAGTGCGGGCGGCAGCTTTAGCGGATTGGCACTAAAAATAACACCGGCAGGGGCCAGCACAACGGCGCCGATGAGCATATCCGCGGTCTGCCCGCCGATGCGTAAAACATACCGGCAGAAAAGGGATACCGGATAAATCATTCCCAGGCACAGGAATACTTCGAACAAATTCTGCATGGGGACATGGCGAACATGATACCACCGGTAGCCGAAGGAAATGACCGCCGCGATAAAACCGAGCAAATACAAAACCTGCCCGGATTTTTTAAGACGAAAGATACTCGCGAGCAGCGCCAGCAGATAGACGATGATTGTTATATAAATCAGCAGGCCCTGAATTGTGTATTTGATTTCCATCTATTCGTCTTTTACTCCTTAGCGGTTCGTTCGCGCTTGCGGGACAACTTATTAATCCAAAAGTGCCAGCAAAGGCCGATGCACAACATCAGGTATCCGACATAAACAGAAGTCAGACCCGAGTCGGAAGTGACTTCCAGAATGGTATAACGGCCGGTCTGGTGGTCATAATCCTGCTGGTAAAAATGGTAACCGCCGTAGTGCAGGGGATGATTGACCTGAATGTCTTTCTCGGCGACGACCTTGCCGTCACGGATGACACGAAGCTCACTGATATATTCACTGATGACTCTTTGATAACTCAAAAAAAGCTCATCATCGGCATGCATTTGTCCCGGGAATCGTTCGAAGACATATCTTGTAGCCGCTTGCCCGTCGGGCGAATTGATTTGAACTTCGAGAGCCGGATTGGAGCCAGGGCCGGGATCATCGATGGCGACCCTGTTTTCGCCGTCTATCTGTATCTTAAAATTTTCGAAGACTTTGAGGATTTTTATTGTGCCGTACTCTGAGCTTAAAAAGTATTCTGCGCCGATTTCAACAGGGCATTTCCAATAGTCACCTTGTCGGCTTTGAATATAAAGATACTCAGGCTTGTAATGTTCTATTTGGAAATCTTTGAGGCCGATGGAGAAAGGCAGTTCTCTGATTTGCTCATCTTCCAATATGACACGATTATCCGAGTGACCTTCGTAGATTTGCATAAAACCTGATGGGATCTTGTCTATTCCAAGCAATTTCTGTTGCAGCTCATGTCCTCGGACCGAACTCCAGAGCGCACCGGCCAAAACGAAGATACAGCCGGCATGAATGAGCAAAAGTGCCGGCACGCGTAGCAGACGTCGGAATAATCCGATGCCAAGAATTAACAATATAATAAAAGCCAGCCAATAAACAGCCAAAGGAACGCTGTTGAAAAATTCCTTTGCCCTCTTCGGGCCGAGAAAAGCGCCATAGACCGACAGAAAAAACAACATCGCGATTAACACCATCGCAGCCCATACGGCAAAACTTCTTATCTTGTTTTTCAGTCCCTGATCTATGTCCGAAACTCCATAACTGCTATTTAAGAAACTTCTTTATCAAACAATTATACTGCATTAATTATCCCGGATGCAGCTTATTATTATTTCTGATTTTCGTGAGGATTTCTTCTCCGCCATCGGCTAACAATTGTCGTGCAAGTTTCACGGTACCGGTTTTGGCTTCGTCGATGGAAGAAGTGACAGATCGCTTTACGAAATTTCTGCCGTCAAGGTCGCAGAGGATTGCAATGGTTGTAATTTTATTACCATGAATTTCCGAAAAGATACCGAGAGGAATGCTGCAACCGCCGTGAAGAGCTTCGAGCACTAATCGTTCGGTCTCCACAGCGATACGAGAATTTTTATCATCAATCTGCATGACCAGTTGGGCAAGCTCCTTATCATCGGTACGGATTTGCACCGCAAGCGCTCCCTGAGCCGGAGCGGGAATAAATTCTTTCGGCGGCAAAACAGTAGAAATTGTATCGGAAAGACCGAGTCTATTCAGACCGGCACAGGCGACAACAATTGCACCGACCTGAGATTCCTTTACTTTTCTAATCCGCGTCTCGACGTTTCCCCGTAAAGGTACGCAATTGAGATCGTCTCGGAGCAGCTTTAGCTGGGCGATACGTCTTAAGCTGGAAGTTCCCACAGTTGAACCGGTCGGTAAATCCTCGATAGAAGTTACTTTATCCCGTGCAACAAGCGCGTCCGCAGGGGATTCCCTTTTCGGTATGGCTGCGACCACCAGGCCTTCTCTGGGTGCTGTGGGCAAATCCTTTAGACTATGGACTGCCAGATCCGCTCGGCCGTCGAGCAGGGCATTTTCCACCCCGGAGGTGAAAAGTCCTTTCGATTCGGCCTGATAAAGAAAATCCGATTTATTAAGATCGCCTTTAGTGGTAATCCGGACAATGGAACATTGGATGCCCGTGGATAAATCCTCGAGTAATTTGCGGACAAGATCGGTCTGTATCAGAGCAAGTTTGCTGGCCCGGCTGGCAATCCTTATCTGTTTCATTTTGTCCTTTCAGAGGCTGTTTTCTATGTTTATCAAGTTCTTACAATAAAATTACGGTATATTCAAGAGTGTAGGGATAGTAAGTCCTGGAAAAAGTATTCTTGTAATGTACCGGGATAAGCTATTACAATAGGTCAATATTATGTAAATATTCCCGGGAATTGGGGATAATAATAGAACAAATACTCCCAATAGTACGTCATATATGATAAGGTGATAAAAAAGATTATGACATCTCAGTTATCAGATGTTGAGACAAGTGTATTAGCCGTTCTGCAGGAGGGTTTTCCAGAAAGTCGGGCTCCCTATAAAGACATGGCCGAGAAAGCCGGTATAGATACTGAACAATTTATATCAATTCTTGAAGATTGGAAAAGGCAGGGTAAACTCAGGCGGATAGGAGCAATTGTGAATCACCTTAAAGTCGGTTTTTCTGCCGGTGCGATGGTTGCCTGGCAGGTTGAGCCGGAACGTGCTGAGCGGGTCGGTATGATTTTGGCGGGATTTAAAGAGGTTAGCCATGCTTACGAGCGGCAAACAACAGAAAACTGGCCGTACAATATTTACACTATGGTTCATGGAAAAAATATACAGGATATAGAGCAGATTGTTATGCGTATGAGCCAGGCCTGCGGAATCACAACTTACCGAATATTAGCTACTGAAAAAGAGCTTAAAAAAGTGCCGCCAAAATATATTACATAATCGGAATTAACCAAGTAACGGAACAGCAATGAAAATTTTCGTTTTAGGACTGAATCATAAAAGCGCCCCTTTGGCTGTACTTGAGAAGCTGGCATTCGATGCCGAACAGACACATAAGGCATTGAGGCAGCTCAAGAGCAGATTCGAGGAAGCCGAGTTTGTCCTGCTTTCGACGTGCAACCGTGTTGAATTATACTGTGCCTGCAATCGTTTGAATCCGGTTGTTGTTGACGATTTAGTGAAATTTCTATCGGAATTCCATCATATCACCTCGGAAACATTCCAGGAATATCTATATATTCACAGTGACGAGGATTCGGTCAGGCATTTGCTGAAGGTCTCATCGAGCCTTGATAGTCTTGTTGTCGGCGAGGGGCAGATTATCGGCCAGGTCAAAGAAAGTTATCGTCTTGCCTGTACCGCCAAAAGCACGGGAAAAGTTCTGAATCGCCTTTTCCATTGTGCCTTTACCACCGGCAAAAAAATCCATACGATTACATCGATTTCTCAGGGGCGAGTCAGTGTCGCCGGAGTCGCGGTCGAACTTGTCAAACAGCTTTTTAGCAATATCTCATCGGCAAAAGTGGTTGTCATCGGGGCCGGTGAAATGGGTGAGTTGCTCGTCCAGCATCTTCTCAAAATCGGATTCAGGGACATTAATATTGTCAACAGGTCATACGACCGGGCCATGGTTTTAGCTAAACGGCACAAAGTTACGGCGCGAAAGTGGGAGGAGCTTCAGGAACAACTCACAGAAGCGGATGTTGTCATCGCTTCGGCCGCCGTTAAGGATTACCTGTACACGAAAAAGTCCTTTATAAAGATAGTGAACGACAGACAAAAACGAACCGTCCTGATTATTGATATTGCCGTCCCGCGAAATTTCGAGCCTTCGGTGAACGAAATTGACAACGTACATCTTTACAGCATTGATGACCTTTCCGAAGTGGCCGGGCAGAACCGTAAAGCCCGTGAAAAAGACATTGCTGCCGGGATGAAGATTATTCATGAAGATGTGAACGCCTTTATGGATTGGCTCGGGACAAATGAAATCGGGCCTCTGATCGGGCAATTAGAAAAGAAATTCATTCAAATCAGCCAGTATGAGATGAAGCGTTTTTTTGTGGGAGTCCGACAGGAGGCACCATGTCGAGAGGTTCTGGAGATGATGGTCAATCGCATCGTCAATAAATTGATGCATTGTGTTATTAAAAACGTCGATACGGTGACCAGGGAAAACGGTCCGACGGAGGCGGCCAAGCTTGTAAACAGAATTGTCCGGCAGGCCGAAGCAATTACGTCCGAGTCAGGCCAAAAGAAGGATGTACATTCGTGAGAGAGACCACCGGACCAAAGCAGATGCTCAGACTTTTATTTTGGGAGAGCACAATCAGGTGTAATCTTACCTGCGCTCACTGCCGTCGTATAGATTCTGATGATACCGCCTATAGAGACCTATCGACCAAACAAGCGGGAGATCTTATTGAGCAGTTGGCAGCATTAGGCAAAGGACAGCCTATGATGCCGGTACTGGTTTTTTCGGGAGGTGAGCCGCTCTGTAGAAATGATTTGTTTGATTTAATCGGCAAAGCCGGTTCCTTTGGAATCGTTTCAGCTCTTGCGACGAATGGGACCCTGATAGACTCGAGCGTGGCCGGGCGGGTACGGGACAGCGGGATTATGAGAGTCTCGGTGAGCCTGGACGGGGCTACCGCCGAGGTCCATAACAGGCTGCGGCAATTGGACGGTTCATTTGAGGGGGCCCTCGAGGGTATAGCTCATCTTCGTGACAAAAAAGTGCCGTTTCAAATTAATATGACTTTGACTAAACATAATGCCCATCAAATTGAAGACGTTTACAATCTGGCCAAGTCACTCGGCGCGGTTGCTGTGCATATTTTTATGCTGGTTCCGGTCGGTTGCGGACAATCTTTAGCAGAGACTGATATGCTTTCACCCGAGCAGTACGAACAGAAGATGACGGAGATTTATAAACTGGATAGTCGAGACGAGCTGCAATTGAAGGTAACCTGCGGGCCTCACTACGAGCGTATTATCAGAGAGCAGGGAATATCATCGAACATGAAGACAAGCCAAAGTGGTCATGGCGGCTCATCAAGGGGTTGTCTTGCGGGTCTTGGAGTATTGTTCGTGGGACATCAGGGTGATGTTTTTCCCTGCGGATATTTACCTGTTAAATGCGGCAATGTTCTGGAGAATAAGCTTTCGGATATATGGTACAACAATCCTGATCTCGCCCGGATGCGTGACAGTAATCAGCTCGAAGGCAAGTGCGGCTTTTGCGGCTATAGGCAGGTATGCGGCGGGTGCCGGGCCAGGGCTTTTGCGGCGACCGGCAATTATATGGCGGAAGAACCTTTTTGTGCTTATGTGCCGCCGGAGGCAGCTCATTGAGGTTGTTTAATGTTTTGCAGGCTCATCTATGATAAATATCAGTAAATTGTACTGTGAGCAGGTCACGCCGGGAGATTGGCTTCGCTATGGTTCGACAGGCTCACCATCCGGAGCGCCGAAGAACGGCAAAAAAGGCTCGGGCGAACTCGATGTTGAGATTGTCCCAAAAACAGCCTCCGAGAGACGACCCATTGTTGTATGGAACATCACAAGGGCCTGTAACCTCAAGTGCGTGCACTGTTACAGCGACAGCGGCACGGAAAAAGCCGACGATGAGCTTTCAACCAACGAAGCAAAAGCTGTATTGAATGATCTGTCCGGCTTTGGAACCCCATCGATTTTATTTTCCGGGGGTGAACCGTTGATGCGGCCGGATTTGTTTGAGTTAATCGGCTATGCCGTAGAGCGTGGATTACGTGTGGTGATTTCAACGAATGGCACTCTCATAACAGCAGATGTAGCGAAAAAAATAAAGCAGCATGAAGTATCTTATGTCGGCATCAGTCTCGATGGTATAGGTCGGGTCAACGATCAGTTTCGCGGTGTCGCCGGTGCGTTCGAAAGGGCGGTGGAAGGTATAAAAAATTGCCGGGATGCCGGTGTGCGAGTCGGCCTGAGATTGACTTTAACCAAAAGAAATATCCGTGATTTAGAAAGTATATTTGACTTCTTCGAGCAAGAGAAAATCGAGCGCGCATGTTTTTATCATTTTGTCCCGAGCGGCAGAGGGGCAACCATAACAGATGAGGATTTGACACATACCCAAACTAAAGATGCAGTTGAGATAATCTTGGCCAAAACAAAACAATACAAACAGGCTGGTAAAAAAACGGATATTTTAACAGTCGATAATCATGTGGACGGCGTCTATGTGTATTTGAAGTTAAAGAAAGAAGATCCCATCCGGGCGGAGGAAGTTTACAAGCTTTTAGCCTGGAACGGCGGGGGAATGTACAGCAGTGGTGTCGGGATCGGCTGTATCGATTTTCACGGCAGGGTTCATCCCGACCAGTTCTGGTGGCATTACGACCTTGGTGACGTTCGGCAACGACCTTTCAGTGAAATTTGGACCGATACGAGTGACCCGCTGCTAAACGGCTTGAAAAATCGCCGCAACTTTATAAAGGGAAGATGCAGACTGTGCCGGTTCTTCGATATTTGCGGCGGGAGCCTGAGAGTCCGGGCGGATTTACATTTCGGCGATCCGTGGGCACCGGATCCAGCGTGTTACTTAACTGATACCGAGATTGGATTAGACAGCCAAAAGCGAGAGGAACTGGAACACACCGGTGAAGTTTTCGAAATGCCGGTTTCATAAATAAAAAGCGATGTATGGTTAGAAGGAACAGCACAGTCAGGCGGTGGTTTAAAATTGTGATTCTGTTGGTTGAGCAAATAGCTTAAATCTGTTATAGAACAAATAAATCCAAAGCCGTGTGTTTCAAAACTTTATTAGAACGACCTGCCGACCTTAAAAGTAATATTGAACGGAAGAATTTTGACCGACAAGCTAAAAGAATTGAATAAAAGTCTTTCGGATATCTCAACGTGGTTGAGCTTTGATAAAATACCCTGGGTGATTGCCGGCCCGTGCAGTGCCGAGTCGCAGCAGCAAATGCTCTCGACCGCCAGAGCCTTGGCGGGAATTGACCGTGTAAGAGTTTTTCGTGCCGGTATCTGGAAGCCCCGCACCCGCCCGAACAGCTTCGAGGGTGTCGGCGGCATCGGCCTGGAATGGCTCAGAGCCGTCAAAGCCGAAACGTCGCTGCTGACCACGACCGAGGTGGCGAATACGAGGCATGTTGAGCTGTGTCTGAAAAACGGCGTTGACATCCTCTGGATCGGTGCCCGGACGACCGTCAATCCGTTTATTGTGCAGGAAATCGCCGATGCGCTCAAAGGAGTTGATGTCCCCGTGCTAGTTAAAAATCCTGTCAATGCAGAGCTTGCTCTCTGGCTGGGTGCCATCGAGAGGTTGTATAATGCGGGCATAAAAAAAATCGCCGCAATACACAGGGGCTTTTCGAGCTATGACCGGACACAGTACCGCAACCAGCCGCACTGGGAGATACCGATTGAATTGGAAAGGTTGCTGCCGAACCTGCCTGTGATTTGTGACCCGAGCCACATCGCCGGTGACAGAAATCTTATCGAGCCTCTTTCCCAGATGGCTTTGGATCTCGGTATTAAAGGCCTGATGATTGAGACGCACATCGACCCCGATAGGGCACTTAGCGATTCTAAACAGCAGATTACTCCCAAAGAACTAATTCAGATTATTGAAAGGCTCAGAACTCCGGAAGCGGTGCCGACCGACAGACAGCTAAAGGCGCAAATCGCACGTCTTCGCGCCGCCATCAGCCATGTGGATGCCAAAATAATTCAGGACATCGCCGAGAGAATGAAATGGGTCGAACAAATCGGCGAACTCAAACACGAGCATAATATACAGGTTTTGCAGCTTGGCCGATGGGAAAACCTTTTGAAGGACCACATCGAAAGGGCGCAAAAAATCGGTTTGGACGATGAATTCATCAAAGCCGTCTTCGAGCTAATTCATACACAGGCGGTGAAAAAACAATTGTAATATCAATAGGTTGATGAAATTCCCTCATCCACTTTCAGCGGTAGTCATCCACCACTTCGAACATGGCGAGAATTTTTTCGAGTGCATCATAAGGCCTTGTCCCGATATCTACTGTCAGCATGTCGTCTTTATTTTGGACCGTATTTACATGCCCCTCGGCAAACAGGATATTGCTGGCTGTCTTTCTATGGCTTGTTCGGGTCTTAACCTGAAAAGCTGCTAAGGATTGATGAGCCAGGAATTGTACATCTGATACAAGGGCTGCAATGGGATGTTCTTTGCTGTTCCGGCCGAGATCGCTTAGTTTGATGTGAAACTTCTTTGGTGTTCCGGAGAGCAGCGCCACTGATGCATGGCGGTAATAATAGTCACTTTGTGCCTGGGCCGTTCCTACTCGGGACAACTGATCTTCGGCCTCCGAAGGCTGGTCGGCTCCCGGGCAAAAGAGCACTTTGGATTGGTGTGAGAGGTAATTTTTCAGCATTAGTCCCAGGCCCACCGGCGCTCCGTCTTCCAGAGACAGAAGGCTGGTCACATTGCCGGTTACGGTGTAAAAATTCGAGCCAGTAATCGGTCGGCCTTCCGGCCCGAAGGGGATTGTGTCGTCGAAAGTCTCGGCGTACAGATGGATTGCAACGCCCACCTGGCGGAGATTACTCCCGCAGGCCGCGCGGCGGGCCTGTTGCCTGACTTGAGAAAGCGCCGGCAGCAATATCCCCATCAGCAGCGATACGACCGCCAGCACAACCAGAAGTTCGATAAGGGTAAAACCTGGTAGTCGGATATTGTCGTGTATTGTGACACGTCTTGATGGTGACATTTCGTTTGTACGGCATAAGTCCGCCCGGAGACGCCCATGCCTGTGTCGTACCGATGACATATTTTACTCCTTATTTGCCACTAATAAATCCTCAGACGGGAACCACCGGCCAAGGCGGACATTGTCCAGGTCCCAGTATCCTCCGGCCGCTCCGACAGAGCGTATGGCAATCCCGATGGGCTTATCCACCCAGGAATCGTTCGCCTTTACCGGCGGCAGATATACCGAAAAATCCCTGAGGTTCCTGGAAGAAAGGCCCGTCGCCGGAACAATTTCCTGTACGATGTCCACAGGCTCGTTCCCGTCGCGATAATAGAAGGCCAGTTGCAGGGTGTCCACAGGTTCTGTCATAGACGGAGGGAATCTCATGGATGTCCCCACGCCGACAGTCAGGCGATAAGTCGAACCTGCCTGATACGAAACGCTCAGGTCCTGTTCCAGTCCGTTACCCTCCTGGGAACCCAGAAAGACTAATTGGCTGCCGTGGGTGTTGTTCATGTGGTCTTCACTGCCTGCAGGTGTGTTAATGAAAACGCCGGTGTTGGCGCCGGCAAAGACATCGAGGTCCAGCTCCGTCCACATATCGATTATGGGAGAGGCCGGATAGCCTTCGGGATCTACGACGGGTAATTCGAATGAGGCGTTTGCAACAGGTAGTGACACAGGATAGAATTCTTCCAGACGTACATTATCAAGGTCCCAGAATCCACCGGCTTGGCCGGCGGCGCGTATTCCGATCCCGATTGGCCGGTCTATCCAGGGATCTTCCGGCAGGACGGTCGGCAAATATACGCAGAGGTCTTCAAGAAACGTAGAAGACTTGCCCGTGGCCGGTATTGTTTCGGTCACAATGTCTATCGGCTCGTTATTGTCGTAATAATATAACGCCAGCTCGAGATTATCTACCGGTTCCACAGAGGACGGTGGGAGTCTTTGGGAAACGGCTACACCGGCCCTCAGACGATATACGCCGCCGAGCCGATAGTGAGCTTTGAGGTCCTGTTTGAATTCATTACCCTGTTGGGAGCCAAGGAAAGCTAATTGGCTGCCGTCTGCGTTTGCTATATGGTCCGGACTGTTTGGGTCTGTATTTGGGAAAACGCCGGTATTGGCGCTGGACAGTGTATCGAGATCTATCTCTGTCCATCCGTCCACGGTGGGCATTGCCTGAAAGGCATTGGGATCAGCAACGGGTGACTCGAACGATGCGTTTTCAATAAACAAAGACGCAGAAATGTATTCCTCCAGGCGTACATTGTCGAGGTCCCAGAATCCTCCCGCCGAGCCGGCTGCCCGGATGGCAATGCCGATAGTCTTACCTGCCCAGGGGTCAGAGGGATCGACCGTTGGCAGATATAGTGAAAAATCCTTCAGCCACTGATTTGGGTCCATAGCCGGTATCAGCAGAGACACAATATCCACCGGTTCGTTGCCGTCACGGTAGTACAAAGCCAACTCAAGATAATCTATAGGTTCTTCTGTCGAAGGTGGGAACATAAAAGAAGTTCCAACCGCTACAGTCAATTGATAGTCGCAGCCGATATTATATGTTGCAGAAAGGTCCTGCTCGAAGGCGTTGCCCGCTTGGGAACCAAGAAACGCCATTTGTCGGCCGTCGGCGTTGAATATATGATCATGGTCACCGAAGTAGTTGATGTTATTCGGCTCTGTGTTGACGAAAACGCCCGTGTTTTGACTTCCGAGAGTATCGATGTCTATCTCTGTCCAGTTATCTATATTGGGATCTGCCCCAAAGGGATTCAAAAGAGGATCTATCACCGGAAACTCAAATGAGGCATTCTCTATAAGAATAGATGCTCCAGGAGCAGGCATGACAGCCCATAGGCATACTAAAATCGGCAAACTCAGACGAAAGATATTATTAATCATTGTTCTTGTCCTCCTCAATTTTTGACGGCAGTAGAGATTGCATGGAACTAAAAAAGTTTCAAGTTACGTTGGCCGAATTATTCATTCATGAGTTACCTAAACCGGCTTTTCCAACGCTTAGACTCGTACAGCATTTATGATTCTATACCATCAATCTCAATATTTGTTCACATAAAACATCATAAAAGATGTCTTTAACACCGGCTCCGAAGTTATTATATAATATTTGTTTTTTGCTCATACTAATAATTGTGATTAACCACCGTATTTCGTCTTACGCTTCATCCAGGGGCATGTATCTTTCTGGGGACACTCTTTACAGCCGTGCTGTGTAGAAACCAGCGGTAAAACAACAAATGCATCCAGAGCAAAAATGATAAGCAGAACTAATAGTGACCAGGAGAACCTGCTTACGAGCACTGGGCCACCAGCCAGTATTGGGATAAACCACAAAGGCACAATAACAGGTATGTGTTTTTTAAACTTCTCACTGAAGCAATCGACAGAGCTTTTACTGCGAAATTTTGCAGCTATCCGTCCATATCCACAGGGACACGACCTGGTATTCCAGTACATACAGTAGGGACATACAAAAACCATAATCCAGAAGGCGCCTGCTATGCCATATATCAAATAGGCGCCGGCAGCTGTCAGCGCCCATACTAAATTACCGAAGGCTACGATAAAAATTACCGTTCCTAATAGCGTCATTGTTATATAGGGAATATTATTGATAAGCTCTTGTACCGATGAGTACTTTCGCATAGTTACGTCGCTGGTATTATCGCCTGGTCCGGCATTAATCAACGATTCAGCCTCCTTAAGATTTTTTCGTTTGTCGGTACTTTGAATGAGTTTTTTAAGATGCATGAGGATTAATTTTTACAAATAGCTTCCACCCGGCCGGAAGCAGGGCGGCGGCTAATGCGATCTTTATCAGGTCACCGGCGATAAAAGGATAAATACCCGTAACAAGTGCGTCTCTGATACCCACCATCATGGAGAACCACAGCAGGCCGAAAAAGTAAATCAGCAGGTTCCCGATAATCATCGCAAGGATTGTGGTGGTAATTCGCCTGTCCCATTGATTTTGTGCCAGTAATCCGGTAACGTATGCGGCAACGATAAATCCGAATAGATACCCACCGGTCGGCCCGAACAAAACCAGCAGACCCCCTCTGCCGAGTGAGAAAACCGGCAATCCGGCGGCACCTTCGATAAGGTAAGCAATAACAGTCAGGCCGCCTCGCCGGGCGCCGAATAACGCCCCAATCATCAGCACGGCAAAAGTCTGCATCGTAAAAGGCACGGGCCAGCCTATGGCGATTTGTGCGCTCAGGCCGATAAGCAGAGAGCCGCCGAGAATCAGCGAAATATCATACAAACCGGCCGGCGTCTTCTCGCGGGGCCGCAAAAGATCAGCTATTGTCGCATTAGTCTGCATAAATACTCCATATATCTTATTGCATCGTGCGTGACGCGTCGTGCGTTAAACGTAATACGCAATACGCATCACGCAATACGATCTTAGCATTGCCGAAGGAGGGAGTCGAACCCTCACCCTGTTGCCAGGACGGGATTTTGAATCCCGCGCGTCTGCCGGTTCCGCCACTTCGGCCGAATCCTATCGACCGCATATTATTAAAATATGACAATCTATTGTCAACTAAATTCGATATGCATATTCAAAATTGCATAATTCCGCTTATTCGGGGGGGGAATCGAAACATCCGACCGAGGATTTTACTTTATACGTCACCTCAATTATATTTCTCCACTGCTGTTGCAATAACAGTGAATGTCCGTAATCGATTATCCAAAAAGATAAGGCATTAAGCGACATATTAAGAGGTATGAATATCGTATTTTTTTCAATATCAGAGAGGTTCTGCGTTCGGTATCTCCGGCCTGCTCATAAATATATTTTGCAAAGCCCTTTCAAAATTGGTGGCATAAATTGTGCAGATTGAAAAAGTTATCGCCCAATACAGTTTGAAGATATAGTTGCACAATGCGAAAATAACAATCGTGGTGATTAAACCGATAGCAACTCTGCTAAGAGTTGTTTTGCGCTCGATTATACAGGTTTCATTAATAATCCTGGCATCAAAAATTATAAGAATAAAAATGCAGTTGATGATACTCCATATCGGGAAAATCATCAGCCATACCGGGCATTGCCTGACGATATAAATCCCGGCGGCAATACCGATTATCGCATTTGTGATAACCGCAAAAAGCAACATCAGGTGTTTTTCAAATCTTGTTTTCTCCCTTTTTGTGAATACATGATAGAAGCTCAGAAGAAAACCGGGAAGAATAATCGCAAACAGACAAAATATAAAGGGACCCATTACAAATATTACCTGATGGATAGATGAAGTAATTTCATCGAATTTTATCTGTCTATTTAATAACAGAAGCAGTTCAGATTTAATATATTTATTACTCCGATTTTAATACCACCAGTGAAAAACTGGTGGATGGAAATATCC
>CAYSKI010000075.1:0-14752 GCA_964431695.1 uncultured Pirellulales bacterium
TTCCGTTCAAGTCTGCAATAGATGCCGGATGTATGGCGATTATGACAGGCCATTCGGTTTATCCTGCATACGATGCTAAGTATCCTACAACGTTGTCTGAAATATTGCTTACTGGTTTGTTGAAAGGTGAGCTGGGCTTCGACGGTGTGATTGTTTCGGATGCCATCGGCATGGCCGCTATTCTTAAAAGATGGCCCCTTCCCAAGGCTTGTGCGATGGCGATCCAGGCCGGTTGCGATACGATACTGCTCAAAGCCGATGACGAGTCGAGATCACAGTGTTTCTTCGGGATAAAGATGGCTGTTGAAAAAGGCGAGTTATCTGAAGAGAGAGTCAATGATGCCGTTGGACGCCTGTTAAAGATGAAATACGACCAGGGCCTCTTTAAGACCGCCGGCAAGAATGATCCGAAGAAAGCCCAGGCTTACGCTATGAGTAAACCGGTCGTTGATTTTAGCTGGGATGTTGCCAAAAAAGCCCTGCTTGTTATGCGCGACGATAAAAAATTGCTGCCGTTGAAAAAAGACAAGAAAATTCTGGTTATTGAGCAGCGGATTCCTTATGAGTTCGTGGGCAAAGATCCGTATATGCACTCGCATATGTTCTGCGAGCGAATGACTGAGCATTCGACGAATCTGATTTTGGCGGACACGGAGTTCTCTGCTTTTGATGATGAGATTAAAGAGTGCCTTATGCTTGCCAGGCAGGCGGATTTGGTCGTTATGACCAACTATTACGCCCGTATTGTCAAATCAGGTAACAATCAATTGCTGATCAGGAAGCTCAAACAGGCCGGGCACAAGGTTGTTGTTGTAACCAATAGTCCTTATGTGGAAGGAACGACAAAGGAAGCGGACGCGGTTATTTGTAATTTCAGCGGCACACCCGATTCGATAAGGTCTGCTGCGGACCTGCTCTTTGGTAAGATTAAGCCTCGCGCCGCGACAAAATGCCCGGTGAAACTCGCCGGACAGAAAGCAGCCCCCGTTAAAAAGCTCAAGGCACCAAAGAAGCATCCTTTCAGCTTATCGTATTGTTAATAAGATATGGATTACAAATACTATTGTTTTAAAAGCTTATCAACTGGTTTCAGTATATAGAAAAAATAGAAGTCTGACCAAGGAGATATTAAATGCCAAAAGCCGGTAGTTTGAAAATAAGCGACGTTTTTACTATTTCAGGAAAGCAGATTTCTGATATTTATGTTAAAAATAAAATGATGGTCCATTTTCAGGGCATGTCGAAGACGCTTCAATTTCCTCATACCATCGCCCTGCAGGGAGCTCCGACCTGCTCGATAGGTATATCCCCCGAAGGCTTGTACAACAGGCTGAATAATGCCGGAAGACTGATCCTGTTAAATAATAATGCAATTCAGTTCGCTTCTGCGCCATTTGTCCGTATCGATGATAAATATGTTATGATTACTGATAAAAAACCCGAGGCGGTCGAAGGCCCGGATGATGTTCCTGCTTTGAGAAATTATTATCACGAACCTATCGAAGAGAAAGACATCTCGATTTCAATTGCTACACCTTCCCTGGAAATAGCATATAAACTGGGGAAGGTCAGTGTCACCCGAAGACTAATCTCTCCTTTACTTGCCGAAAGAAAACAGGCGCTGATGCCCCTTGGTATTGAGGAATACGAGGTAAGAAATGCCGGTAACAAGGCAGTTGAAGTTACCTTGGTTATTCCAAGACCATCTCTTGTCAATCTTCAGGAAAAGGAATTAAAACCAACTGATCAGGATACTGTTTATATATGCTCGACGCCCGTGAAAGGTCATGTTCACGAGGAATTCGATTCTTCAGGCATCAAGGGTGTTGTCATGGCAAGTAAGGAATGTAAGGACAGGATGGTAATTGCTTCGCCGAAAATTAAAGGTGTTAGTATCGATACAAATCCTTATTTCTGTTTGAATTATCTCAAGCAGGATTTACTGCTAAACGGTGACGGCAGTTTTTACCGGAAGAGAGATCCCCTTATTAATCAGGATTATGGTGCTGCTGTCAGTCTTACATTTACTCTAAAGCCTAAATCGACTATTAAGGTCCCCGTTGCAATTGCTCTTGATTTCCCCCAACAGAGATATATCGATGGGAAAACATTCGAGCGTAAATATGTCAGTAGTTTTAAGAATGAAAAAAACAGGGCTGTCGATATGGTAAAACTGGCGTTAAGCAGCTATCAAAAGTGGCTGGACAGGACATTAACGATTCAGAGCAGAATATTTGATCTAATAAGAAAAAATCCCGCCTATAAGAGTGATAAAGCCGGTGCTTTAAGACTAACCCGCCTGATTTTAAATGAGTTCAGTTTCCCGTTATCAAACGCCGCCGTATGGGTCGAAGATAAAAACGGCAGGGAAAGGGCCAGGTTCCTGGAATGCTTCGATTACGCCTATATCGATCCTTCGGATGTAGATTGGTATTCCATGGTATTGCTTGTACTTTTCCCGGATATAGAAAAGGAGCTTTGCCAGAGTTTCATCAACTCAATTAACAGAGAAAATACCAATAAGCGTTATTATCATTGGCATGCGCATCGCCTTGAGGCAAAAAAGCATTTTGAGGACTACCCGGAAGAATATGAAGGTATGTCACTTACCCAGATAAAAGATACTATTAAGATTAAAGGCGCTGTTTCTCATGATGTCGGTGCTATGCCGAAAGGGTATCCTCTTCGCAATGTCAGTGATTATGCATGGTATAATGATAACTACTGGATCGATCTTTTCCCGAAACTTGCAACCAGAGTGCTTAGAAATGTCAAGTTCACAGGCGATACGGATTTCCTGAAGAAAAACTGGAAAACGCTTAAATTCGGTTTTGAGCATTTGAAAACACATGACCACGATGGAGATGGTATTCCCGAGGGCAATCCTGGTGAAGTCAAAAATACCTTCGATAACCTGACTCTCTTTGGTGTTGATGCGTACGATGCCACCATTTTTATGGCTGGATGTAAGGCCATGATGACAATGGCAGACATTATGAAAGATAAAGCAGCGAAGAAGGAATACGAGGAAACTTTTGCAAAAGCCTCCATTGAATTCGAGAAGTTATGGAGAGTAAAGAAAAACAGCAAAGGCACAAAACTGGAGTACTACCTGACTTGCTACGACCAGAATACAGGCGAAGAAAATACGGATGTCTGGCTCAATCAGCTGGATGCAATATGGGCGCTTATCGCAGTAGGAGAAGAGTCTTTTATTTCCGAAGAGAGGGCGAAAAAAATCCTTAAAACGATTTATAAAAATAACCGTACTCTCATGGGCTGGGCAATGTGCCGGACGGAGGATGCAGGACAGGTCGAATCAGAGCAGGGACAGGATGTTTATACAACTTCTAATTATGTTTTTGCCCAGCTTCTCGATTATTATGGTTTAACTAAAGAAAGCAAAGAAGTCTATAAGGCAATGGATAAGGTGATTTTCCGGCATGCAAATTCTTTGATATCTCCGGATAATCTCCGGGCGGAATTGGAACAGGAAATGGGAGAATCCGCCCCGGGACCTCATTACATTGTGGCCGCTTATCCCAGACCGGGCGCCATATTAACTCAAATTGTAATGCAATATGTTAAAGAGCTTCAAAAGAAAACGGGGATGAAAAACATCGGCTCCAGGCAATTAAAATCTTTTATCACGGCTCTAATGAAGTAGGCAAAATGTAAAGACTCGAAGTTTTTAAGTGCTTATCTCGTAAGTCGTGCTAAAAAAGACCGTTCGAACCGTTGTAAAGAAAAGAACCCGAAAAGTATCGTTTGTCATAAGGAGGTTTATTATGCGGGCTGATAGATTAAAAGTAACTGTTTTAACCATCGTTTTATGCCTGTCTTGTTTTCAATGTGAAGGATTCTCCATCGGTCGAATTCAATATGTTGATGATGTTTACAGCGAAGGTAGTTTCCCTCTTGCCCAAAAAGAGAAACTTGCACTGTTGTGTGTGGATGAGCAGGATTATGCCGGTGTCATTCGCGCGGTCAAGGATCTCCAAGCCGATATACAACGCGTTACGAATCAAACACTGTTAGTCACAAACTCTAAAAGCGATCTTACGAACAATACGGTTATCATTGGCACAATCGGAAAGAGTCCGATTATAGACAAGCTGGTTCGGGACAATAAAATCGATGTCACGCAAATCAAAGACAAATGGGAATCTTTCCTGATTCAGGTTGTGCCGAATCCTTTGGCAGGTGTAGAATCCGGATTGATTATAGCCGGCAGTGACAAACGCGGGACCATCTACGGAATCTATGACCTCTGTGAACAAATCGGCGTTTCTCCCTGGTACTGGTGGGCGGATGTTCCGGCCGAGCACAAAGATTCTCTGTTTGTAAAGGCGGGGAAATACATTCAGGGCCCCCCTACTGTAAAATATCGGGGGATTTTCATCAATGACGAAGGATGGGCCCTTGGCCCCTGGGTAGATGAAAAATTCGGAGGATTCAACCACGAATTCTATGTCCATGTTTTCGAGCTGTTGTTGCGATTGAAAGCCAATCATCTCTGGCCCGGGATGTGGGGCAAGTATTTCGGCGAGGACCCTATGAACCCGAAACTGGCCGACGAATACGGCATCGTAATGGGCTCGTCTCACTGCGAACCTTTGCTTTTTAACAATGACCGCGGTGCCAGGAAATGGACGGCGGAAATGGGGCCCTGGAATTATGAAACCAACAGGGACAATATTTGCAAGGTGCTGGATAAAAACGTCGAGGAAAGAGGACAATACGAGAACGTATATACAGTTGGCCTTCGCGGAGTTCATGATACTCAAATGACGGGTGGTGAAAATGTTGAAGAGCAGGTTGCTATACTGGAGCAGGTGTTCAAAGACCAGCGAGAGATTCTTACCAAATACATAAATAAAAAGATTACTGATATCCCTCAGGTTTTTGTTCCTTATAAGGAAGTCCAGGATTATTATGACAGCGGCCTGAAAGTCCCCGATGATGTAACTTTGATGTGGAGCGATGATAACTGGGGAAATATTCGAAGGCTGTTCAAACCCGGGGACAAGCCGCGAGCAGGAGGTGGTGGTGTTTACTATCATTACGATTTCCACGGCGGTCCTCGCTCATACGAATGGCTCAACACCAATCCCATACAAAGAGTATGGGAACAGATGCATCTGGCCTATCGTCACGGGGCAGATAGAGTCTGGATTGTGAATGTAGGTGACATTAAACCGATGGAGTTTCCAATATCCTTCTTTCTCGATTATGCCTGGAATCCCGAACGATGGCCTGCGGAGCGTTTGATGGAATATACGAAGCTTTGGTCACAGCAGCAGTTCGGCCCGAAGTATTCCGCAGACATCGCCGATATTCTCAATAAATATACAAAGTACAATGGCCGTCGTAAACCAGAGATGTTAGCGGCCGACACTTTCAGCCTTTCAAACTACCTTGAGGTGGAAACAGTTGTCGATGACTACAACAAAATTGCGGATAAGGCCGAGGAAATTTACGACAGTATTCCTGCCGAATACAAAGATGCCTATTATCAGCTTGTGCTGTACCCAACAAAGGCTTGTGCTAATTTGAATGAACTTTATTTGACTCATGGTAAAAATCTTCTGTATGCAAAACAAGGACGTGCCGCAACTAACGATATGGCCGATAAAGTAAAGGAATTATTTGAAAAAGATGCTGAGTTTTCCAATTATTATAACAAGGATATGGCGGGCGGAAAATGGGACCATATGATGGACACGACGCATATCGGCTATAGATCCTGGAATCCACCACGCCGAAATGCAATGCCCAGGGTTCAAGAGATTGATATCCCCGCTACGTCTGAAATGGGCGTAGCCATCGAAGGCTCGGACAAATGGTGGCCGATGGAAGAAGGTGACGCTATACTGCCGGAATTTGATCCCTATAATCGGCAGAAATATTATATAGAAGTGTTCAATCGAGGGCAGACACCTTTCGATTATCAGGTTCAACCGGCTCAATCGTGGTTGATAGTGACACCGGATCAGGGAAAGATTGAAAAACAACAGCGCCTGTGGGTCAGCGTGGACTTCCAGCAAGTGCCGGCTGGAACAAATCACGCTGCAATTACCATTACAGGGCTGGATGGAAAAAGTGTTGCTGTTCAGGCGGTCGTGAAAAATCCCGAATCACCGAAACCGGACAAAATCGATGGTTTTGTCGAAAGTAATGGTTACGTGTCGATGGAAGCCGAGCATTATACCAGGGCGGTCAATGCGGATCCAATCAAGTGGCTGGTCATTCCGGATATAGGTCGAACGCATTCCGGCGTGACTCCTGTGCCGGTCACCGCTGACAAGCAAAGTCCCAAGGCGGACAGCCCGCGTCTGGAATATAATATGTATCTTTTTAGCAGCGGTGAAGTTAAGGTGAATGTTTACGTCTGTCCCACACAGAATTTTCTCAATACCGACGGACTGCATTATGCCGTTTCGTTCGACGACCAGGAACCGCAAATGGTCAATATCCACGAAAAAGATACTGTACCCGACTGGCAATATCCTCCGACCTGGAATCAGGCGGTCAGCGAGAATATTAAAGTTCTGGTCTCCGAGCATCTTATCGACAAGCCGGGTGAGCATGTCTTGAAATTCTGGATGGTTGATCCGGGCATCGTCCTTCAGAAAATTGTCGTCGATACCGGCGGTGTTAAGCCGAGCTATTTCGGTCCGCCGGAAAGCTTTTTCCGAAGCGCTGCCGGTTCTTCCGATTCCGATAATTAGCGACAAATATTGATTTATGTCGTATATTTGTCGGATTATTTAATCGGGGCATGGAGGAAAAGCACCTGGAAAACGTACATCTTTTTTCTCCCAGCCCAGAAGCGCCCGTATTTTGGTTGGTAGCGCGGTTGCCGTTTCAGCGCCGGGGAATGATTTTAATAATTCGTAATTACTGAGTACGACACTTTTGAACAACGGCCCGTCATAATTTGCGAAAACCCGACTATGAGCCGAGAATTCCGGCTGCAGTTGATGTAATTCCTCCGGCGATTGTAACTGCACGCTGTGATTGCCGTCGGCAACCGGACTCCATGCAATCAGCGGTGAGTCCGGGTTCCCCGTTCGAACAAACACATTATAGTCGAGCTGCTTGATCTGCGGCTGTTTGAGCCGTTCGTACATATTTGACGGCTGGCGAACCTGCAGGAGCGGCCTGCTAAATTGCTCGTTCGCTGCCAGCAAATTATTGACGAACACATGTCCGTCCCGCTCCTCGACGTCCGGGCCGGTGCTGGGATGCCAGCCGAAGTGGTCGCCCACCGCGCTTCTTGCCGTGCGTTCGAACGAGGCTCTGCTGTTGACTAAGGTATTCTGATAAACCTGGGCATCACAACTATTGAGCACTTTGATTCCGGTCGGACAATTAACAAAAACATTACCGGCACAGATTACTCCTTTCGAGATTTCAAGGAAAAATCCGTTGTCCGTCCCATCGATCCAGTTATTCACAAAAACACTGTTTACATTACCCACGTCATACCAGATGCCATTCGAATTCGGATGCTCCATGACAAGATTGTCGCGGCAGGTCACGCGGTAGCACTGATTGAAAATTTTTACCGCCGCAGGAAAATATCCCTCGATATTCTCGATGTTGTTTCGCATAAAGATATTTTTCTCCAGAAGGACATCGGACGAGCTCAGGATGAATATTCCCTCCGTACTGGTATCGCTGACCAGACAATGCCGTATTGTCAAATTATCGCCCCTGAAGTAGCCGGCGACGCGGGAACAATAGGTAATAGCGCAATTCTCCAAGGTCATGCCCGTCACATCTTTTCCATGATTAGACTCGTCGGACAATCCCTCCGGGTCTTTTCCTTCGATTTCAAAAGCGCGGAAGGCATACTGGGTAAAGACAATTCCGCGAATCACCGGCCCCTTGCCGTCGGAGCTTTTGCCGTGACATTCCCCCGTTGTTCGTATGATGGCACTATCGAAAGCGGTGATTTCGACAAGTTTGTCCGCCGGGTCGGTGCCGATATGGACTTCACCGGCATCATAATCGATGAAATATGAATTCTCATCGATATCTTCCTGACTGCCGACGGTTTGCAATAATCTGCCGTCCACGAATAACATGTCATTGTTGAACAGGTACAGCGGCGTACTTCTGCGTGGTCGCCACCATTCCGCGGGTTTGGATGGGAATAAACGCGACCAGGATGTTTTCCATAAACCGTCTTTCGGATTTTCCCATTCGGTTGCGACCATAGTTCCCTTGAGGATGGGATGCTCGTCCGCATAAGGTTGAATGGTGATACCCTGGTTCAGGAGCAGACCCCCTGTTCGATAGATTCCGCCGCGTAAAATAATTGCATCGCCGGTCTTGACCTTCTCTATTGCCGCCGGCAGGGTTGTCGGCTTCTCAAGAGTCGTTCCCTGCTCATCGGCCTGTCCGTCGGGAGCGACATAAAAAATCCGGCCCGTCACTTTCGGCAATTCGTATTTTTGCCAGATCGGTCCGTATGGACCACCCGAGGGCTGTGCCGTTGCAGGCAGCGAGTTAAAGATAAAGATTGAGAAAACGAAGCTCGATATTAGATTCCTGGTTCTTGTTTCTCGCATAAGTTCATCTCCTTCAGCGGCCGGTCACGAGTATCCGGCATCGATATGACGCTTATGTTTTGTGAGCCGTGCCTAAGTAAAAATTAATAAAATCCTACATTATTCATACTATAACGGCGGTGATTATACCACTGCGGAATCAATGATTCAAGGGTAGAAAATATTACGATTTATCACCTTTATAAGGATGTAATAAAGACATCGGGAGGGATTAAAGTGCTACATTTATATATCTCACCGGCGGGAATAATTAAAAGAAGAGCTGAATTTTTCAAACAAATATATTTGTGTTTGTAATTAATCTCGAATATTTGTTACTATATTATAAGCTTCGGTTTGGCTAAAGATATCGAAGCTGTTTTTGGTTAACTATCAGTTATAAATTCAATGGGGTAGAATTATGGTACATTTGAAAAGATTACATGAAAATCTGGACAACCTTACAAGCAGAAGGACATTCTTAAAGGGTACGGCTTTGATGTCGGCGGGATTATTGATGAGAAATCATGTTACCGCAAGGGCGGCAGGCTCGATAATTACAAGTTCAGAAAAAAGTCGAGTTTCGTTTGTCACAGGCTCCGATCGACGTGAGATGGTATATCAAGCTTTAATGCCGTTAAAAGATGAAATAGAAAAGGGTATCCGGGGCAAACAGATTATCGTCAAGCCGAATTTCGTTGGAACAAGAAATCCCCTGTGCGCAACGCACGCGGATGCTGTGCGGGGATTGCTTGATTTTTTGAAACCGATCTATAAGGGAAAGATTATCATCGGAGAATCATCCGCCTTCGAAGTGACATCGAACGGTTACCAGAATTACGGATACCTTCCTCTCGAAAAGGAATATAATGTCACGCTTGTTGACTTGAACGAGCATTCCACCAAACCGGTTTGGATAACCGACCGAAACATTCGACCTGCGAAAATTCAGGTTATAAGCGAGTTTCTCGATCCGAAGAACTATTTTATTTCCATTACCCGCCTTAAAACCCATGATACAGTCGTTGCCACAATGGGCCTGAAAAATATTTTGATGGCTTCACCCGTCAGTCAATATAACGGAAGAAGATACAAGCATGAGGTCCATGCCGGCGGGCCCAGATGGCTTAATTATAATTTATTTATGCTCGCACAGCTCATGCGACCTCAACTGACCGTGATCGACGCTCTTGAAGGAATGCAGGGTAACGGTCCTGTTCGCGGTTTCGCTATCGACCATGGCGTGGCGCTTGCCGGAACGGATGTGGTTGCCGTCGATAGTATTGGTGCACAACTGATGAATATTCCTCTCGATAACATCGGCTATCTGACCTACTGTGCCGAGGCCGGTCTGGGTAACGCCGATAAATCCAAGATAGAAATCATAGGCGGTAAAGACCCGAAAGATTATGTCAAGCAGTATCAGCTTCCCGACAGCATTGAGCGGCAGCTCGAATGGAAAACTAATCTGATGTCCTGAGACATATAGAAAATATAAAAAAACAACTGACAGAAGTTGAAAAAACGTTTGATAGAGAAATAAGTTGTTGCTATTTACTCTGGTTTTCTTCTCAATCTCCAACTTGAACAACCTAATCCAATAATGCCAAGGATGAAAGCCGAAGGGACAGGAACGACTTCAAAAGTAAAGTATATTTGAGTGTTTTTAGTAAGGTCGACATTAGTAAGTACTGCAAAAAGTTCAGCACTTGTGTGATATGTACCACTATTCAAGTATGTGGTATAATATTCCCCATCGTGCTTAAAATCCAGTGGAATGTCGATTCCAATATTAGAACAACTAATAGAGAAATATGGGTCTGTCCCATCCCAGGTGGCTTCAATAATTTCTACTTTCATTAAAACCTCTTCCCATGGTTCTACATCAATCGTCCATCCACATGTTATTAAAGTTGAAGAAATGGTGAAATAGTTTAAGGAATCTACAGATTGCATGTTTTTTACCCAATTGTCAATACTTAGGTTAATTGTGAAACTATCTGCATCATATATGTACCCATAATATGCACTTGCCCTACCACTTACAGCATCATCACTATAGGTTATTTCGTTAAGGTAATCATGAGCATTTGGTGGAATATGTGTGTATAGGAAACTCGCATTAGCAGACTTTCCAAATCCTAATTCTTCATCATAGTAAAATTCCAGCATCGTAAAGCTACCACCAGTAATTTCTTGAAAGGATAAGCTCAAATCTGCAAAAACTGAGTCGGAACAGAAACATAGAATTAACATTGCAAATATGAATTGTCGTTTCATAGATACTCCTCCTCAAAAATAATGCAATGAATCTCCTCCTAAAGAGATTAGTTTACTTATACGTACAAAACTTTTACCATTATTCACATTATTCTGTCTATTGCGGGAACTACGTATTTTTGCTCTGCAAAGCCTCATTTTCGGATTGAAAAAAGTCTTGAAGTCGAAAAATCTTGATTTTTCAATGTAATTTCGATAAATTCATTAGTGACGTACGGAGAAAAATATGATTTTCTAACCGTGTAAATGGGAAATGTCAGATAAAGAATAATCCTCAATAATTATATGATATGATAAAAGATAGTATAGACATCCAGCCTCCTTACGCAAGAAAGAAAAGGGTGTTTATTGCTAAACATAAGGATAGACCGGATAGTATTTATATTCAACAAAGAGATTTTAATCATAAAGGGCTTATAGAAAGAGAAACCTGGAAGTTAGATAATGGTCAGGAGATTATCGATTTAGATGATGCACAATATATTTCTCAGAATAACGCTGAGGAACTTCAAATGCAGGCACTCGAACCTTCTGCTTTAATGAAATTAGCTAAACAAATTGATTATTATGGAAATAAAGGATGAATATGCCTGCTTTATAACAAGAGAATTTATTATAGTTCTGAAATTGATGAAATAATACCTTCACTTAAAGAAGATTTTGAACCTGAGTATGATATTAGTCAGGATTTTGAGGATTTTGGAAAACGCTAAATCTTTTCTAATTTAGAATATGAAGATGGCTTTAATGTCAGAGAAGCGTTGGAGGGTTGTTTATGAGCGGACCAGCTTATTTTTCCAGGAATCCATCCCTTATTCTCCAGAAAAATAATTATGTTTGCAGGTTATTTGCCTTTTTTTACCCATGTTTTCGTGAAAAAACACGGATTTTTGTTCGCCGTATTCGATGAAAGTTGTACAAGTATCATCACGGATTCCTCAAAAAAGAATTGTGACAAATTCATTCTATCGGGAAATCTTTGAAATCATGGTGGAATTATGTTATCATAAGATATGCAATATAAGGGAGTTCCCCAAGAGCTGAGTAAATAGGAAATGTTAGATCAATTGTGTATGCTGAAATAAGATTTCCTATCAGTAAGACTCCTACATGCATGACGATAGGCTATGCAATTGCATAGCTTCTCAACCTGGAGGATATAATTATGAAGACCTTCTATCACTTATCACGTTTAGGAATATGCGCAGTGCTTGTTCTATTCTGTAATCAGGCCGAAATTGATGCACAACAATTTGTGGGCACCGAAATCAGTTTTATCCCTCTGAACGATCCTCTTGCATCGGGTATCTCGTTTCAACAGGTTACCTTCCAATTTGATACCGGGACAGTATCCCTTGGTGACTGGGGGCGCATGCAGGTCGATCCGGATCTATGGTCGTCAGCCACAGATTTAGACACCGGTTTTATCAATCTGTTCGTACACGTTTCTACCAGCTCTGCTGCTCCAGCCACTGTGATCTGGGGAGTACAGAACTTCTATGTGCCGGACATGTTAATTGATGACTGCGCTGGTACAAGTGCTCCGTCGGCAGGCTTTGATCCGAATCCTGTTCCGGATTCAACTGTGCCGACACCTCAACCTATTGATATCAACATAGGAATCAAGCCACGGCTGTTGTCTGCCTATCTTGATTTGCGCCCTACAATAGAGGGGCAAGGACGAGTCGATACTATAGTGGCAACCTTATTGGTTTCTGAGCAGCCCTTGCCTGTAGTAGATCGTATACAGACCCTGGCCGAGGCATATACTCCGACTACCATCCAGGTGACCCAGGCAACTGTCAATGCTGAAGGAGATTGGGGGGAATTCATACAAGAGATACCGAATCCCAGCCGCGATCCTCTTCTGGTAGGTCCTCCTCCGGAGCCGCTTCCACCGGTGCCGGTACCTGATTATCCCACGGATTGTTCCTTTCCTATTGAAATATTCCAGAAGGACGCCCCCAATGTTGAATGCGCCTGGAATCAGTGTGTACCAATGGCTCATGCCAATGTGTTGGGGTATCTACAAGAGAGATACAACGGAGGCATTTTGACGTGGAAACTTAGTCATCAGTACGTATCGGGTATCGGCAAAGCGGAATCTGTCGGTGGTATTCCCATTTGGGTACCTGTTCCTATGAACAGCGTGGTTGCCAATATCGATGCTTTAACCCGGCGTTTGAATGTTCTTAGTCCTGATATAGGGCAATCCACTGAAACACGCTGTCAGCAGATTCGTGGCATTTTTGGATATCTCACGGCATTCGGGGAATCCGCAAAGGTTGTCTATCGACACCAGGGTAGCTCTCCTGTGTTGGGTGCCGGTAATACCTGTGATGACGGTACAGTACCACTGGGTAACTTAACCAGCCAGCGAGAAGGTGAGTTTCCCACTTGGCAGTGGATGTTCGATCAATTGCAAGAGGGGCGCGGTCTCGCAATGAGCTTTGGTCGTTATAATTACTTCGGAAAACGCGAAAGCGGCCACATGGTTCGTGTCTGGGGTGCAGCCTGTCACTTGAATAATTATTATCTTTTTACTCTGGACGATTCCAATCAGGGTGATAATACCTTCGGCACGATCAACACCCAGTGGCAGGTTGCGGACACCGGCTCTCCCGGTGCGTCTGGTGTGCCGGATGGCAGGCTCAACTTGGATAATACTACCTGGGAAATCGAATTCGCTATCTCTGCAGAGGCAAAGCCCACATTGAATATTCCTTAAACCTACATGTAAGGATAGAGAGACATTTAATCTTCGAATCAAAATTTGCCGTGCAGAGAATAAAGCAAGGTGAGTATGACAAAGCCGATGATTTACTTATAGAGGTGATAGAAAGAAGCCGCTGCAAAGTGACAAATTACTCCAAAAACAGTCCCATTTTCTTGACTCGGCGCCTACAACCATCGTATAACCGAAAAGCCCCTTATCTCCCAATATTTTAAAGATGTTGATTTTTTAAGTGCTTGTATATAAAAAATTTAAGAATCATAATAAATGGCTACCAGATTCAATGTCTGTTGTACGAGAAGGAAAATGGGAGTAGGATAAAAAGCCACTGTGGTGTGGAGGGAAAGATTGAAAAACAGATATTCCACAGGGGTTTTCAGAACACCTAAGCTCATAAATAATGAGTGTATGCTTAAAATTTCTTTGCAATGCTAAAAGTGAATGCATTAGATGAGCTTGTGGATTCCATTCGAAGTTGACTGTCGTATCTGAACCAATATTTTGATGAAATCCTATCAGTCCACCAAATGATGAATCCTGCGTGATATTACCTTCACCGTCTTTTCCGATTAAAGAGCCGTTGAGACCGGTGGTATCGCCTTCGCCGTCAATCCATTGCCAGAGAGGTCAACAATAATAGCCCTTTTCAGCCATATCTCACCATGTATCCTTATCGGCCTGTGCACGTAGCTAAGTCACCCGTATCCATTCTGAGGCGCCATGCAAACTCATATTGGCCTCGTTTGGGGTGATGCCTAGTCCGGGCCCATCAGGTACAGCTGCAAATCCATCATCAAATAACGGTTTTTCAATACCATCAATCACGCTGTCAAACCAATCATGCGCTTCATCAACATAGTGAAATTCAAGGGCAAGAAAATCAGGGATGCCTGCAGCAACATGAAGGCTCGCTATAAATGAGAACGGCCCACCGGAGCAGTGTAACGCGGTTAGAATACCCCTCTCATACGCATACATGGCGGCAAGTCTGGGCTCGTGAATCCCTCCGAAAGTAGCCTGATCCGGATGAAAAAAGTCAATACCTCCGACGTCGGCCAGTGGCAGGAGCTCGCTAAGGCAATACATGTCTTCTCCGGTAAGAATCGGCATATCGGTACCGGCTGTGACCTGCGCGAGCTGTTCGGGATACCACCACTGGATAATATCTTCCATCCATCCC
>CAYSKI010000076.1:0-14710 GCA_964431695.1 uncultured Pirellulales bacterium
TCACTAATATTATATACCTCTATTCAAATAGACACTGAACTGGATGATGAGCTCTTTAGCCTTGAGCCGCCCGAAGGTTATGATTTGAAGATTATAGATGCAGATGGCTGGACGGATTATCGAAAAAAGTTAGTCGCTAAAATAAAGCATTTAGGGGTAAGGTGTTTGTTGTATGCACATGAAAACAATAACCAATTCCCCAGTAAATTTGAGGATCTTGTAACATCAGGTATTATAGCAGGTGATGTATTGAATAAAGTGTTGGCTTCACCTGATGAGCCGAATGGACCACCTATATTTCAATGTCAACAAGCAGACATAAGTGGAGATCCGTCAATAGAAGTTATGTTAAATGAAGTTTATGAAGAGTCATCAATTGATGACCAGGTCGTAGTTGGATTTTTGGACGGACATAGTGAATTAATTCCTGTTAAGGTTTTAGAACAAATCTTAAAGCCATGGCCAGACTATAAAAAGAAGCTTGTCTTTAAGATGTCATATTTACACTGGGGATGTGTTCATTTCTCAAAGGAACACGATGGTGAATACCCTATGGAATTAGCAGATCTTGCCGGGGGGGAATTCTCAGAAGATACAATTAAACTTTTACAGGCTGCGCCAGGACAACCGGATGGACCTGCGGCAATTCAATATATTCCACCTCGTGCGGATACAGACACCTCAACTGCAGTAGTATTTTTTGAAATATATGACGAATGGCCGGATGACGGTATCATAGCGTGCTTTGCAGACGGCCATTGTGAGGTTGTTACAGATCAAAATCATTTCGAGGAATTAATTAAATAACGCCGTTAATCCAGCTAAAATCGAGAAATCGCAAGGCCGGGTCGATTCAGCCCGGCCTTTTTTCGTTACTAAAAAAGAATTATTTTAGACTAAAATCAAGCACCTGATTGTATTATGAGTGAAGAACGATCGTATTTTCAAATAATTTTGAGATTCCAATGATAGAAGATAAACTGCTTATCTGGCGATTAAAATCAGGTGATAGCTCCGCTCTGGCAAGCGTATATGAAAAATATAAAAATTGCCTGCTTAAAATTGCGATTGGGCTGTTAAACCAGGGCAGTGCCGCCGAAGATATTGTGCACGATGTCTTTGTGTCCCTGGCACAATCTTGCGATAAATTAAAGCTCAGCGGCAATCTCAAAGGGTATCTCGCTGTAAGCGTGGCAAATCATGCACGTAACATTAACAAAAAAATACAAATAAAACAGAAAGCCAGACCCGAACAGTCCGAGACAGGAATACGAAATCAGGACAAGCCGGAACAATGGATAGTACACAATGAACAGTTGAACAAATTAAATAACGCCTTGGCGGAGCTTCCTTATTCTCAGCGAGAGATTATTCTCCTGCACATGCACGGCGGGATGAAATTCGCAGCCATAGCAAAGTCGCAGGATATATCAATTAATACTGCTCAGAGTCGATATCGTTACGGACTCGATAAACTGCGGTCATTGTTAAATGGCGAGGTAAAAAAATGAGACCGACAGAAAACATAGAAAAGGAAATTCAAAATATTCCTTTTAATACCAACGCACAAAAAGATAAAGAAGTTCTCGAAGATATCTTAAATGCGATGGAAGAAACGCAAAATCAACAATCGGCTTTTACATGGTCGAATATTTGGAGAATTATTATGAAAAACAACATCAGCAAATTAGCCGCAACGTTTATCATAATCGCTGTTGTGTTATCATTCCTTGTTACCGACAAACTTAACACACCGGCATGGGCACTTTCCGATACTATCGAAGCTCTTAAGGACTTGAAGGCCGTATATGTCGTCGGTGCGTATCCGGGCGGTACAGCGGAAATATGGATGCGTTCTAATGACTCCGGTTCATATTCGACAGACTCAGTAGTACGCGGCAGTCAAGGTGCGATTACATGGACAAAAGACGGCTCTACTTACCACTACGAACCCAGTCAGAATACGGTATATTTCGAAAACGCTATCACTATCGGCTTATCTCAGTGGTTCGGACCTGAATTGCTTGAAATGTTCAGCAAAGCCGACAATACCGAGATAGTTCACGGTAAAGATCCCGCTACCGGCCGGGAACGTGTCATGCTGATATGCAGTATGATAGATTCTAACGGCCCGCAATCCTGGATAATTGAATTTGACCTTGTAAGTAAGCTGCCGGTGGCCTTTAAGCATTGGCAAAACCTGGACCGCAGCGGCCAACCTGCATTCGAGGCTTTTAAGATAACTTATTATGAGAAGCTGCCTGATAGTTTCTTCGAAGTCAACATTCCGGGCAATCCGACATACACAGAGAAGCCTCTGACTATTCCTGATGAAAATATCAGTGCGTTGAGTAATCCGCGGGATGGGGCTTCAATCGAAGGGCTCTCACAGCAGGAGGCCGCGGAAAAAACCGCACGTATAATGTATCAGGCGATCATTGACCAGGACCTTGATCAGCTTAAAAATATTGCCCCCCTGTGCCGGAACTGGAACGATGAATTTCTGCAGGATATTGTTTTTAAGCCGGACAAAGACGACCGCATTACAGAAATTGTAAAAATCGGTAAGATATTAAAAACCGGTCACTCCAAGCTCGGTCTGATTGCGGCCGTTCCAACCGTATTAAAATTACAAAACGGCAAAAAGGTCGAGGAAAAGATGGTTATCCAGTTCCGCCGGTTAGGAGGCAAATCTACCTGTGTAGTTCACGGCCCGTACGGCCTGCCGCGTGAGATTGACTAATTCGCTATTTCAACCGGATAATAATCCATCAAGCTGTCGCGAGAATCTGCTCCGACAGCTTTTTTTATTAATCTTAAAAACATATCTGAACTTCACAGTTGCAGTATTTTTGTTTATTGTTAAAATTCGGTTTTACTTGTTTATGTGTATTTCCCAATTCCTGAATTAGTTTATATTTTTGAGAGATTGTAATGTCGGAAGAATACGATCAACACATCTTGGATAACGGTATGGCAATTCTCGGTGAGCCGATGGAGGGCGTTGCCTCGGTTGCTTATGGTTTTATGCTCCCGGCGGGGGCGTCCTTAATGCCGGAAGGCTGCAGTGGAGCGGCGAATGTTATTGCCGACTGGATTTTCAGAGGCGCCGGCGACAGAGACAGCAGGCAGCTCGGCGACGAGCTTGATGGTCTTGGGCTGCAGAGAGCAAGCTCGATAGGAAGTTCTTTTCTAAGCATGGGAGCTGCACTCGAAGCCAATAATATAGCACAGGCACTGGAATTGTATTCGGATATTGTACAAAAACCATGTTTAACCGATGAGCGGTTCGAATTGGCAAGACAACTGGCAATGGACAATGTTTTGTCGCTGGACGATGACCCTCGTCATAAAGTGATGCTCAAATTGAGAGAGCAATTTTATCCGAGCCCTTTAGGACGAAGTACGGTGGGGGATATCTCGGAATTGGAAGCTTTAACCGCTGATAAAACAAGGCAAATTATCAGGGATAAATTCAATTTCTCACAGACCATTTTCTCGATTGCAGGTAAATATAACTTCGACGGGATTTGTCGGCAGATTGAAGATTTATTTTCCGGTGCCGAAAAAAGAGAATGTCAAACTGACTTTTCACTACAAAAAAAATCCGGCGTTTATTTGCATATAGATAACGACGGCGCCCAGGCACATATAGCACTGATGACCGAGACGGTCAAACCGACCGATGACGATTACTACAATGCCAGAGTTGCTGTCTCGGTTCTTTCGGGCGGGATGAGCGCGAGATTGTTTACCGAAGTGCGGGAAAAACGGGGGCTGTGTTATGCGATAGGGGCGAAATATCACGGTCTCAAATATGCCGCAGGAATTATGTGTTACGCAGGTACTACGCCGGACAAAGCTCAGCAAACCCTTGATGTGGTAATAGAGCAGTTCAACCGGCTGCGCGAAGGTATCACCGAAGAGGAAATTAACAGGGCCAAAGTCGGATTGAAAAGTCTGCTGATATTGCAAAGTGAATCGTCAAGCAGCAGGGCCGGTGCGATTGCAAGCGACTACTATATGTTCGGCAGAGTTCGCAGCCTCGATGAAATAAGGAGAAGGATAGAATCAACCACAGTGGATTCTGTTCTTGAATTTCTGCGAAAGAATATTTTTAAGGATTTTACTATAGTGACAATAGGTCCGAAACGATTGGATATCGATTCGAATTAATCGATAATTTACTGCCGTTCGGGAAGAAGACTTTGTTTAGTAATAAATCATCAATCCGTACATTCGATATATAAAAAACAGCAGCTAACAACTCCCCGAGGTCCCATAAAAAACAAGAGTTATCCTCGTAATTTTTTTTAATTTTAGTAAAAAAAATTCTCTGCGTGTACGATTAATGTCCCATAAAAATATCGATTGTATATCACGCATTTTTACGATTGACGGAAACAGTGACATTATTGGCCGGTCCCATAAAAAAGATTAAAGTTGAAGGTCTTTTACTGTCGATTAATCGCATTACTGGGGGCCAATACTTATGATGTAAAAATGTAGATAAAAGTTATGCATACAGATTCTGAAGTAGTAAATTTAAATAGAATCGTAACTGTAAGTAGAGACCCCGAGGTTCAGCGTTTGGCATATAAGTGCGGACGGGAGGTTTTCGGTGCGGATGACCCTGCCGATGCACTCGAAGTAATAAAAACAGTAAGTCCAAATCTGATACTTTTCGATCACAGATTCAATGATGATTACATTCGTGATTTCATCGATAAGGCCGATAAAAATTCAATCGATATCCCTGTTGTCCTTGTTGGTGAAAGTAACTGCGAAGAAAATGGGTTCGTTGCTGAATGTAATGAGCTTGGTATTTTCGATTATATACAGGGGATGCAGGATTACGACAGGCTTCGGCAAATTGTCGGCAGGATAAAGGAAAGGGACGAAGAGAAAAAAACCGAACAAAGCTGCGACAAAAGGGACGAAGATCGATTTTTTGCGAACGACCTCGCTGTCACCATCTCTATGGCCGGTAAGAGTAAAGCGATTACCAACGCCCTTAAAATGACACAGATCGTAGCTTCCAGCACATGCAATCCTGTCCTGGTGCTCGGGGAAACAGGAACAGGCAAAGAGCTGGTATCAAGGGCGATTCATATTCTCAGAAATCCCAAAGAACAGTTCGTGGCGGTTAATTGTGCGGCTCTTACGGCTACTCTGCTGGAGAGCGAGCTTTTCGGCCATGTCAAAGGCTCGTTTACAGGTGCCGACCGTGATAAAACAGGCCTTCTGGAATTAGCGGGGGCCGGTACGCTTTTGCTCGATGAAATAAGTGAAATGCCGTCGAACCTTCAGGCAAAATTGCTGCGAGTTCTCGAGGAAAAAAAGTTTCGGAAGGTTGGAGGAACGAAGCATATCGACTGCAATGCCACGATAATAGCAGCAAGCAATCTCAACCTGAAACAGGAAGTTAGGGAAAATAATTTCCGGCGGGATCTTTACTATCGCCTTAATATAAGTCCAATAATATTGACACCACTAAGGTCGCCGGAGCGAAGAGACGATATCCCGCTACTGGCGGAATATTTTCTTGAGACATCGAACATCTGCCCGGAAAAGGCCGGAAAAATAACATCCCTGACGAAATTAGCCATTGAGGCTCTGGAAAGACACGACTGGCCGGGTAATATCCGTGAGCTTCGCAACGTAATAGACAGGGCGATTATGCTCGAGACAACCGACAAGATCGGACTCAACGGTATCGTATTCGAGGAAGATGAAATATACGAAGGACAGGAAATTACGAAAAACGATACGATTACGGACTTTTCACTGGCTAAAGCGGAATGCGAGCTGATTTCACGTGCCCTGCAACAAACCGGCTGGCAAAAGACCCGGGCGGCGGCATTGCTCGGAATAACAAGGGCGACTCTTTATGCCAAGGTAAAACAATATAATATCGAAAAAGAATCGTGTAATCCGGCGAATAACGATTCGAAAGAGCAAAACAAGGTCGATTCTTTCTCTTTTGCTTAGCGGAAGCAAAACCGTCTAAATTCCACAAGAAATTACGACATGTCAGAAAATCTGTCGCATCGTATAGAATCCTGACATTTTTTTCGCTAATGTAGGATTTTTACAAAAAATCATACTAATTTTTCACGCTCTTAGCCCTGTTAAGACGGCACTCCCTGCATATTGCCCCGCCTGGCACAATTATTGCTGTCTTCTATATATAGAAACTTTTTAACGGGCATTTTGTGTCTGTAGAAATATAAAAATTAAAAGATATGGCGAAAAGAAAACCAAAGGATAAACATCAGGAAAATGTATCCGAGGCACAGCCGGAACGTGAATTGTCTAAGGATTCCGTTCCAAAAAAGCAAAGTGATGCTAAGCAAAAGGTCAAAAAGCAAACCCATGCTAAAAAAGCCGGCAAAAAGCGAACAAATGATAAGCAGAATTTGCCCGCCGCAGAATCGAAAAAAGAAATCTCGGAGAACGAAGTTTTCACCGGCGATAAGGATTTTTACAAACTTTTATCCGAGTCCCAGCAAACCGATGCTAAACAACAGGCGGGCGAACAGCAGCCTCAACTTAAGTTAAGCCGGCGTAAATCTTTTACATTAATGCAAAAAATTATTGCCGCAGGGATAATTTTAATTGCCGCAATGCTGCTGTATATCTTTTTCGGGCTAAAGACCGGTTCCGCTTCGGACCCGAGGTCGATATCAGCCAGGCAGATTTCTCCCTTTGAGCAGGAGGATTTATATGGAAAGCCGGAGATAACAGATAATAAAACTACGGGTAAAAAGCAGACGGCAAAACAAGGTGACGAATTTCTGCAAAAACAACCCATATCCTTGAAAGTCGCACGGGACTTTTTCAGACAAAAGGATTACCAAAAGGCTTATTTGGTTTATGAAAGGCTCTACGAAGCCCTGCCGATAAGTGAGGTGATGCTCAGGGATTTCATCCAGCTTCAAATGGCGCGGTCTCTGGAGATCAACAAGGACTACGAGCAGGCGAGCCGCCTTTATGTGATGATATCTGAAAGTTCCTCACCGGTTGTGAGAATAATCGCCAACTATCGTCTTAGCCTGCTCGAAATTCAAAGAAAGCGATACCTTTATGCGAGAACCAGGGCGTATAAGGCATTGGCCCTGGTAAAAGCGGTCGATTTCGACGATGACTGGTCTCTGGCGTTCGAGTGTGATTGTTATTTTCTTGCTGCCGAAAGTCTGACGCGTTATGTTCTATCGCTAAACAACGCGGACAGTGACATCCCCGGGGATTTATGGACCAAACCGAATATTTCCATGGAGCCGTTCGGAGACATGAGCGAGAAACAGTTACGCAGGGCCTTGAAATCCGGCTCCGAGCACCTCAATACGGGATTGCTTGATCCGAAAATCGTAAGACTCGAAGACAGGGATTTTTTGCCTCGCTGGTCCGTGACGTCCTACGGGGCGCCGATCGAGGAATTGCTGGCAAAATTCGCCTCTGTTGCGGCCATCGACGTTAACTGGTCATTCGAGCGGAGTGCGGAACTGAATTCGGAACCGGAGCTTTTAAGACTTGGTCCGACCACGGTGCATTTGCCGAGCTTGACCACGGAACAAGTCGTGTTGATAGCGGCCGGCTGCACGGGACTTTTAGCGCGTGCGGAAGAAGATTCCGGCAGGTATAAAGTGACGGTATATAATCCGGCGGATTATTCTTCTTTGAACGAGCATGTTTCTTTTATCGGCCAACAAGCAATTTCATTATGGCGGAAATATATTATTATGTTCAACAGCGAAAAGCGTCTGGGGAATGCACATTTTGCAATGGGACTGCTGCAGGCTCGGACAGACATGGCGGCCGAAGCAATCGCGGAATATAAGCTGGTGGCCAACCGGTTTTCCCAGATGTCCCTTGCACCCTATGCCTTTTTACACTCGAGCAGGATAAAAACCGAGCTTCGCGATTACCGCGGCGCCCGGGAGGACTTGAAGCAGCTTATCGAGCAATATCCGGATACGGAAATTCACGGCCGGGCATATCTGCGGCTGGCCGATGTCACGAAGTTAGCTGGACTGTACGGCGAAGCGGCACAGCTTTATTGCAGGGTATATAACTTCGGCTTGTCCGACGATTCGAAAGCCGCATCTACATTCGGGGCGGCAGTATGTTTCTTTCAGATCGAAGCGTTCCGAGACGCTGTGACGTGGCTGGAGCGATACCTCGATATAGCAAAAGACGACCGCAGCAATTACCTGTATTCCGCTTATTTCCTCTTAGGTAAAGCCAATCTGGCACTGGGAAATTTCGAGAAGGCCTCCGATGCTTTCCAAAGCGCCCTTACCGAGCAAACTTCGAGAGAGCAGTATGTCGAGGCCGTCAAAGCTCTGGTCCATGGCCAGATAGAGCAGGAAAATTTTCTCGAAGCGCTCGATGCACTTGAAAACGCCCATTCCGTCGCTCTATCCGAGGAGCAATCCATCGATATGTTGCTGCTCAAGAGCACAATCTATCGAATGTTGGGACTGGTCGATTACGCAATAGATTCCCTGCGTAACCGGGCCGAATATGTCACCGACCCGAAGTTAAGGATTAAAATTACTTACGAGCTTGCGCAATGCTATTTCGCCAACGGAGACCTGGAGCTTGCACGCAGCAGCTATAGCGATGTTCTTCGTGCCGTCGAGCCGGGTCCGATGGCCGAAAATGCCGCACTCGAACTGGCTGAGGTATGTTTGGAACTCGGACAAAGCTCTCAATCCATATCCGTCTGTTTGCAGCTTTTGGATACGGAGCTGACGGAACAAACAAAACAGAGAGCATTGAAAACATTAGCGGCCGCATACAACCATCAGAAGGATTATGATAAGGCTGCGCTGGCTCTTTCCAATCAGTGGTAACGGATATGAAAAACGGAAATTTGATATATTACATTTATTCCGGTCTTGCGAGTCCGGCTTTTAATTATTGTTTGTGCATAATTTGCCTTACGCTTATGCCTTTCGACCTTTTATCGTTTGTCACCGGGACTGCTTCTGCGAATTCCGAAAAGTTGGTCGAATATAAATTAACACAGGATAATTTCACGGACTCGAACGACTCGAATGTTCCGCTCAAGCGTCAATTATGGAAATCCGGTATTACTCCGATCGCATCTGAAAAGGACCGAAATAAAAAGGATGAGCTAAAAGAATTAATCGAGCAGATTCGCGCTATAGAAGTTCAGCCCCAGGAGCAGGTCCCCAAGCTGGTTGCCGCGCCGAAGATAATCCCGGCCGCCGAGCCTGATGTTTCCGACGTAACCACGGAGCCGGTGGTACGGAAAAAACCGGAATTAGAGCCGAATCTGCCGTACACGCCGATAAGCAGCGAAACCCTCAAAACGCTCGGAAGCCTCTCACAAAATCCTAAACAGATAGACAATCCTATGGAGCTGGGTGAATTGTTATTTCAAAACGGTAATTACAAAGAGGCGGTTTTGTTTTATCAGGAAGCTCTCATACGTACGGAGCCGAATAATCCCGATACTGCTATGGACAGGGCCTGGATATTATTTCAAACGGGCAACTGCTTGCGAAACAGTGATATGCCCGGGGCTGCAAAGATATACGGCCGGCTCATTACGGAATTTCCAAATTCCCTTTGGGCCCGGATGGCCATGGTGCAGAGTCAGTTCATAACATGGTATCAGAAGGACGAGCCGCAAAAATTAATTAACGATAATAATCCAAAAATGTGAAGGTTAAATAGTAATCGTATTCAGAGATAATTCACTATGCAACAAGAGAAAAACACCAGGACAAATAAAACAGGAACAGATAAAGAAAATACCGCAAATGTATTGATAGTGGATAGCGATCCTGAGACGGCCCGTTTTATGCTCGCGATTCTGGCCCGAAAGGGAATCCGGGGACATATCGTCGATAAACCCGAAAGCGTGATGGACTTTATCAACAAAGACAGTTGTGACCTTGTCTTTGTCAATGACACGCTAAGCAAGCGAGCGGACATGACGGGTAAGCATCAGGATTGTGACGAGCTGTTGGGAAAAATAAGAGCAAATTGTCCGGAGCTTCCGGTGATTATGATAGCCGAGGCCGAATCGGAGAACACAAAAGTACAGCGGCAGGTAATAGAAAGGGCGGTAGAGACCATCCGTCGTGGTTGCTGTGATTATTTAATCAAACCACTCGAGAGTAAAAAAATCGAAGAGATTCTGGATACATTTGTCCCCGTTCACAGTCACTCGACGATAGATTCGGCGTATGAGGGGACTCGATGTCTTTACAAAATCGTGGGCAGGAGTGTCAAGCTTAGCCGAACTGTTGAATTGGCGAAAAAAATCGCCCCGACATCGGCCCCCGTATTAGTCAGCGGCGAAAGCGGCACGGGTAAGGAGCTGATTGCATATTTAGTCCATAGTAAGAGTAAAAGGGCAGATGGCTCGTACATCAGAATCAACTGTGCCGCTTTGAGTGATTCGCTTCTCGAAAGCGAGCTGTTCGGACACGAGAAAGGCGCGTTCACCGGGGCTTACGCCCAGCGAAAAGGCCGATTCGAAATGGCACACGGCGGAACCCTGCTGTTGGACGAAATTACCGAAACGCCGATTAGATTCCAGGCCAAACTTTTAAGGGTGCTCGAGCAGCAGGATTTCGAGCGCGTCGGCGGAAATGAAAGCGTCCGGGTTGATGTCAGAATAATAAGCACAACGAATAAAGACCTGTTGCGTGAAGTTCAGCGGGGGCGGTTCCGTAAAGACCTTTACTATCGTCTCAGCGCGGTCAGACTGGCCCTGGCTCCATTGAGAGAACGTCTGGACGATGTCCCTGACCTCCTCTGGCATTTTGTCAATCTTTATTCCCGTGAAGTGCAGCGTCGTATTACCGATCTCGATTCCGCAATGATGGAGATTTTCTCCAAGTATCACTGGCCGGGCAATGTCAGACAGTTACGAAACGTCGTAAGAACATCCCTGATGCTGGGAGTGGGACCGACATTATCCTTGGCCGACGTATCATGGCTCTTCGATGAGCTGCAGCCTCTGCAGCAGCATGAATATCAAAATCAAGGTCCGTCCTTGATGTCTTCGGTCGAATACTCGCAGCAGGATATATGCGACGGACAAGAAAATTGCGGTCTTGCTGGATTGCCTCTCGAGCAGGTAGAGCGGCAGGCGATACTGGAGACTTTACGACAGATGGGAGGTAACCAGACCAAAGCCGCAAAAATCTTAGGTATAAGTGACCGGACATTGAGGGACAGGATACATCGATATCGTAAGGAAGGCTGCCTGCAGCCGGCGTAAAATAGCCCAAATAATTAATAATTGAGGCGGATTATGGCAGATACGGATGAAACGAAACAGGAAAATCCTAAAGAAGACGCAAAAGACCAAAAAAGCGAAAAGAAGTCTTTAATTAAACGCATTCTTCCTGTGGTGATAATAATTGTCATAGCAGGTCTGTGTTCAGGTGCAGGCTTCGGTCTTGGCAAATTGCTTGCTCCCGATACATCGAAGCCGGACGGAGCAGAAGCGACTGAGCCGGACAATACGGAAGTTATTAAGGCGGATGCTGTTTCCAAAGATGGTTCCAAAAAAGTCTGGTATTATGATTTTGAACCCGTTGTTGCGAATCTGAATGAGCCGAGCGTGGCACGTTATGTTAGTTTAACAATAACGCTTCAGATCGGTTCTGATTTATCTGAAAAAGACGGCAGAAATCTTGTCGATGAGAAAATTCCCATTCTAACCGACTGGTTGACGGTTTATCTCGCGGGTCTGAGTCTCGAAGATATAAGGGGCGATAAGAACCTTAAAAGTGTTCAGGCGCAGATTCTCGAGGCTTTTAACGAAAAACTTTTTCCCGATTCCAAGCCCAGGATAAAACACATTTTATTTAGAAATTTCGCCGTACAATGAGCAATAAAGCTTTCGAAAATTTAAACTCTGAAAAGATAAAACAACTGCTTGCGGCCGTCGGCTCGGCCCCGGAACAGGGAAACTCCCAAATCGAGGCGACGGAGCATAACTGGTCTGAGCCTCATTACTTCAACAGCGAGCAGCTTGAAAAAATCTCTTCTTTTACGGAAAGTCTGGCTGCGACAGTGGCTAAAAAGTTTACCGACTTTTGCCGGGGCAAGTTCGAGGTGACAATTGTTTCAACCAAACAGTATTTTGCAAACGATATTATTAAACAATACTCGGATGGTGAGCAGAAGTTTTTCTATCTGCCGTTCGATAATGATAAGGGAAATCGACTCGGTATTCTCGGTATGACCGAAAAAACCGCAATTGAATGGACAAAATTATTGCTTGGCGATACGGAGTCTAAGGAGAATACGGAAAAGGAATTATCGCAGTTGGAGAAATCTCTTTTATTAGACCTCGCTTCCGCCGTGGTTCGTGCATTTTCTCAATCCCATTCGAGCTTTAACCTTTCGCCGGCAAATAACCTGGTAAGTAACCAGTGGCCGCTCGAGCTTAACGGTGCGGAACAGTTAAGCCAAATCACTTTTAACGTTAAGCAATCCGATGCGAAGGACGGTACAGAGGCGTTTTTTTTAATTCCCTGCAGCAGCCTGGACGCCGTCTCCGGAAGGGCAAAAGCAACTGTAACCGGGTTATCGCAGGAAAATATATCCAGGATGATTCAGGAGCATTTCGAGCAGACCTCGGTATGCGTTACGGCTCAGTTGGGCCTAACCGAGCTTAGTTTCGAAGAGATGATGAACCTGCAGGTTGATGACATATTACTGCTGGATAAAAAAGTAACGGACTTCGTAGAATTAATCGTGAATGAACGGACGGTCTGTTACGGCTGGCCTGTGCAATCGGGCGGCAGGTATGCCGTGGCGATTTCAGAGACGGCATTTGAAGATTCGGCATAAATAAAAATCCGGAAAAGGCTTTGTTCAATAGAAGGAAGTATTAATATGGCAAAAGCAGCAGAAGCGGTAAAAGAAAAAACCACGGAAAAGCAGGATGACTCGAAGAAACAGGCACAATCGGTCGAGCTCTCCGAGGCCAATGAGACCGAAGTTTCCGGTCCCGGGGGAAGCATAGGTATTCTATTGGATATGAACGTCCCGATCACAATCACTATCGGACAGACGGAGATACCCGTAAAAAGACTTTTGCAGCTTGGGCCCGGATCGGTTTTAAAGCTTAACAAGCCTGTTAACGAGCCTATAGATTTGTACCTTAGTGACAGCAAGTTCGCCACGGGTACTGTTGTAGTGGTTGACGGACGTTTTGCCGTGAAAATAACACAGATTCTCGGCATAGATGATTCTTCCTCCAAAACTGAAGAGGAGTAAATTCAGAACAGGATTGTAATGGCAGGTGCCGGACAAAAAAATAAACAGCCGACTAAGGGAACAAATACCGGTATTGCTTCGTTGTCGGTTTACAGCAATTATATCCTGGCTTTCGGCCTGGTGGCGGTGCTTGGGACTTTGATTATTCCTTTGCCTACGCCGGCTCTGGATATGCTTTTGGCCTGCAGCATATCGTTGGCCGTCGCGGTCCTGATTGTAACACTCTCAGCGAAAGAGGCACTGGAATTATCCACTTTCCCGTCGTTGCTGCTTTTTGTGACTTTGTTTCGTCTTTCTCTTAATGTTGCCTCGACCAGACTGATACTCTTACAGGGTGACGCGGGTAAAATTATTCAGACGTTCGGCGGTTTCGTTGCCGGTGGAAGTTTCGTGGTCGGCCTGGTTATATTTCTTATTCTTGTCGTAATCCAGTTCATAGTAATCACCAAAGGCGCCGAGCGAATCAGTGAAGTTTCCGCTCGATTTACGCTCGATGCGATGCCTGGCAAGCAGATGGCTATCGATGCCGACCTCAACGCCGGGACAATTACCGAAACACAGGCGAACGAACGCAGGTCGAAAATCGTCAAGGAAAGCGAATTCTACGGGGCCATGGACGGAGCCAGCAAATTCATCCGCGGTGACGCCAAGGCCGGTTTGATAATAACCGCCGTTAATGTCATCGGCGGGATAGCCATGGGATACACACGCGGCATGAATATTGCCGGGGCCGTAAGGACATATTCCATTCTTTCGATCGGCGACGGTCTTGTCAGCCAGATACCTTCGGTGATAATTGCGGTAAGCTCCGGATTTTTGGTGACGAAAATATCGTCTCGATACAGCGTCGGTCAGGATTTGTCCAGGCAGTTTATGAAACACAGCCAGCCGTTAATAATAGCATCTTTTATCATTGCGGCGATGGCTTTTGTGCCCGGACTTCCGAAAATTCCCTTTTTAATGTTGGGTATCGGAACGTTCTTATGCAGCAGGGTCATAGCAAAACATGAAAAAAGCCACAAGGTCAAATCCAGTGCCTCTCCGCAATCGAAAACTGAAAAGCAGCCCATAGAAGATCTCCTGGATGTGGATTGCGTCTCGGTGCATGTCGGTGTTCGATTAATCGGGATGGTCGATCCTCGAAAGGGCAGTTCTATCTTCGACCGTATCGGAGCGTTGCGACGAAAATTCGCCCAACAGCTCGGGATTATTATCCCGTTGGTGAGATTGCGTGACAACATCACGTTGGAGCCGTCTGCTTATGAGATTCGAATCGCGGAGCTTCCCATCGCGAGCGGCCGATTGGAGCCTGAGATGTTCCTGGCGATGGATCCGGGCACAGTGCAGACAAAAGTTGACGGTATTAAAACAACCGAGCCGGTATATGGGCTGCCGGCTTTATGGATTGCACCGGCCGCAAAGGAAAAAGCCG
>CAYSKI010000077.1:0-14396 GCA_964431695.1 uncultured Pirellulales bacterium
ATCTTGATGCCAACTATCCTGTTATTCTTGCGGTCGGCAATCCCAACGATCCCAATGGTGGGCATGCTATTTTGGCTGATGGATATGGCTATAATCTCTCAACCCTCTACCATCATATCAACATGGGCTGGGCAGGCATGGATGATGCCTGGTATAACTTACCCACGGTCGATTCTACAGTTTCTTTTGAAAGTGTAGCGGAATGTATTTACAACATATTCACCCAGGGCTCAGGCGAGATTATCAGCGGGCGTGTAACCGACACATTCGGATTGCCGATCAGTGACGCCTTGGTGAAGGTATATGGCAGCAATGACTCATACACCGCTACAACCAACAGTAAAGGTGTCTATGCATTAGCGAAAGTCGAGCCGGAGAAAGCATATACCATCACCGTTACCAAGGCAGGATATGAATTTGAATCTCAGGTTGTCAAAACAGGCACCTCTATAAATTTCTCCCCCGCTACGGGGAACAAATGGGGAATCAATTTTCAGGGGAATTACGTGGTATGTCCGGCAGGATCGCCGTTGCTTCATCCTGAGCCTGACACAACTCCAGGCCTGCTCAATACAATTCGGTGGGACCCGGTGCTTGGCGTCGTTAAATATTACGCTGAGTGCGCCAACGATGCTGACTTTGCCGATATCATCGCCAACAGCGGCTGGACCGACAAGACAAGCTGCACATTCATAGATCTGAACACGGGGCAAAGATATTGGTATCGGGTAAAAGATAGACCATGCAGGACATGGTCGCAGACAGGCAAGCTCGATTTCGAGTGCGATGCGATGGTAGATACCGTAACCACAGATGATGGAGATGTCGTGCTTTCCGTCAGCAGCATAGAAGTTGATGTCATAAACGATCCCAGCCACGAAGCTGGAACAGGCTGGGTATCAGAACCTTACTCCATTGACTTATATGCATATCAAGGCGGTTTCTGGACACCTGACGGTGATTATGCGTTTGATATATGCTTCGACTATGGTTATTACCACACTACGGGCGATTATGTCTGTTTCCGCCAGACTGTAGATTGGACGGGAGTTGACACTTTAAAATTTGATTATTGTACATGGTACGGAGAGCAGTTGATCCTGAAAGTCCTCGTTGGAGGGACAGAAGTATGGTCTGCCAGAGTAACAGGTTTATATCAGGACGAGCACTTCGATGTCACTGCCGATGTTTCAGCCTTTAGCGGTCCTGAAGTTTTGGAATTGAGAGTTGAAGCAACTGAGTCGGGGATTTATGGTGGCGATGTGTCCTTTGATAACCTGCGAACCTACGGCCTAGGTGGTTATGTCCCCGAGGGCAGCATCATTTCAATCCCAATTGATTTACCAAACGACGCTGACTGGAAGTGGGATACGGTGGACGTCAATTTTACAAACGCAGTGAATGCAAACATAACGGTTGATGTACTGCCTGCAACCGGCTCTATTCCAATTTCTGGTTATGAAAACATCCGAAGCGGCGCCGACCTCAGCGGCATCAACGAAAGTACCGTTCGGCTGCGAGCCAATCTGGTGACCGATGAGACAATCATCACACCTGCTCTGCACGATTGGTCGGTCACTTACGCGAACCATTCTTGCGAAAGCGGCTGGTCCAATGTAGAATCTTCGTTGCAGCGTGGAACAGAGTGAGATACGCCTTTATATCGTTAATAGTCGATAGTCGCTGGTGAATAGTGAATGGTTGTTGGTATTTGGTTGTTAGGCTAAATACTATATACCAAATACTAAATACTGGCATTGGCGAATCTTTCGACAAATGCTATACGCCGTACGCTGTCCGTTGTATGCTGTTTTTTAGCTTGTGGATTCTCTATTGAAGGCTATAATGCAAACCAAGCAACTTTGAAAAAGCGACTGAAGACATAAGTAAAGATGCGAGTTTTTTGGAACACAAACGGATTTATGAAAGAACGTATCTGGGGAAGCTCTTTTCCAACGCTGGAATTAGGTATGGTGTCTTCAGAATAAGAGACAAAAAGAAGCTGCATACACATGACAAGCAGATAGTTAAAACCGAGCAAAAGAATCTATTAAATGAAGTCATGATTTGAGATACGATATACTATATACGAGTGACGAATAAGTATTCTGTCTCCTGTGTCCTGTATTTTGTTGCCTTTTTCCTTGAATTATTTTGAGATTTTGTCCAAAATATCGATGGCATATATGTGAATAAAAAATTTAAATGAAACTAGTAGTGAGAACTGAATCTGTCGCGGAAAAATCATAAATGAACGAAAAAGATCTTCTAGAAATTATCGAAAAGCCGCTAGAGATGAAAGAACTGAACTCAATCTATCACACAACAACATAGAATCGTTACCATCTGAAATAGGAAACCTGAAAAATCTTAAGGTTCTCTGGTTGGGCATTAATAGACTCAGGTCACTACCCGCTGAGATTGCACAACTGAAAAATCTCACCACGCTCAATCTAAGCTATAATCAGTTTTCCTCTGTTCCGCCAGAGATTATCAGTCTGAAGAACCTAACCAAGCTCTACCTCGACTACAATCAACTTACTGTTGTACCCAGCTTAAAGAATATGCCCAATCTGAATCTTTTGGATCTGAGCAAAAATTTAATAGTTGAGCTACCAAGAGAGATAGTAGATTCAGGTATGGAAGTAAATTGGAAATGGGAATCTGGCATGAATGGCATTTTCTTGGCAGATAATCCTCTTGACAGTCCACCGATTGAAATTGTCAAACAGGGTATAGAGGCCGTAAAGAACTATTTTATGACTATTGAAACCGAAGAGGTTTCGCGCGTATACGAGGCAAAACTCCTTATTGTTGGGGAGGGTGGAGTTGGCAAGACATCTTTAATGAAACGTCTCATATCACCTGATGGAGCTATACATGTAAACGAGCTTACTACCCATGGTATTGAAACTAATCGCTGGTTCATAGAAACGCCTCAGACAATGAATTTCAGGGTTAACTTCTGGGACTTTGGTGGTCAAGAGATATATCACGCAACTCATCAGTTCTTTCTCACGAAACGCTCGCTTTATCTATTTGTCTGGGCGGCGCGGACAGACGATGATTTGACCAGTTTTGATTATTGGCTCAACGTGGTTAGACTTCTTAGTGGCAATTCCCCGGTCATCGTGGTCTTGAATAAGATTGACGAGCGAATAACAACTATAGACGAGCATGCTATACAAGCCAAGTTCGACAATATCGTTTGCTTCAATAAAGTAAGCGCAATGGAGGGAACAGGAATCAAGCAATTGATAACTAAAATCCAACATGAGATAGCAAAGCTTCCTCATGTTGGCGATGTCCTGCCAACCGTCTGGGTTGATATCAGAAGAAAATTGGAAGGACTAGATCGGAACTATATTTCTTTTGACGAATATAAAGCGATATGCAAGGAGTTGGGATTGGATGAAGAGAAGGCCGAATTTCTGAGCCGTTATTATCACGATCTTGGTATTATTTTACATTTTACAGACAATCCAATATTGAGAGAAATCATATTTCTAAGACCAGATTGGGCAACCAATGCCGTCTATAAAGTAGTGGATACCCCACAGATCCAAAACAACAATGGCCAGTTCCATTTTGTTGATTTAGAGATTATCTGGAAAGGCTATGCTGAAGATAAATTTGCCCATTTGCTGGAACTGATGAAGAGATTTGAGCTTTGCTTCCAGATTCCTGTTTCGCAGACATACATTGTGCCCGAACTGTTAAGGCCTTCTAAACCGGATTTCGAATGGAATTACGTTAATAACTTGCGTTTCGAATATCGATACGATTTCATGCCATCTGGTATTATCACCAGATTTATCGTAAGAACACACGATATTATCAAAGGCTGCTTCTATTGGAAGAACGGAGTAATCTTGGAGCGAGAAAATACCGAGGCTCTGGTCATAAGTGACCGTATAAGGCGCAGGATTAGCATTTGGGTGAGTGGAGATAAACACAGAGAGCTCCTAGCAATAATTAGAAGAGAATTTGATTATATTCATAAGACACTTAACAACCCTGATGTTAAAGAAATGATTCCTTGTATTTGCAGCCAATGCGTAATGGATCGTAAGCCATATTTTTACGATTACGAGACACTGTGTAGGTTTAGGAAGAAAAAATCAAAACGTGCGAAAGGAGAATGGGAAGAAAGAACAATACGAAGCGTAATACCATGTGGAAAAAGCACGGAGGATGTTTCAATAGAGAAACTCCTCGGAGACTACGAACGGCCTGAAGATAAAGAAAAAATGGAGCGTCTTCAGATCGAGCCACCAATACGTGTTGAAATAAGTCCTCATATAGAAGTCTCACCGACAATCGAACAAAAGTCGGCTACAGAACAAAATGTGATGATCGATCTTTTCGCTCTAGCAGAGAAGCTTGAGGATATTAGGAAACAAATCCGTTCACAATCAAATGACTCTTTAGAGGCAGATGTTGCTGTCGGCGAAATTGCAAAGGCCCAAAAAGCTGCAAAAGAAGGCGACTATTCACGTGTTACTGAACACTTGAAAGCTGCTGGTAAATGGGCTTTTGACTTTGCTAGTTCTGTCGGTTCGTCACTCGTTGCAGAGGCGATAAAGAAATCTATGGGAATGTAGCTGAGTAGCATGGGATGTGCTTATTATTATGGAAAACTGAAAACTAGGAAAACTAAGAAAACTTGAAAACTACTTTCCGTTAGAAACTAGGGACAGCGGGGCTGTTGAAAAAGAGGGGAAATAGCAGGAGATGGTTACGTTATTGGGTAAAATATCGGCAGTGCTTCTGGTGATGGGAGACGAGGGAAAGTATACGATAGACGAGGGAAGATGGATGAGGGATGAAGGACCTGGCTACGTAATAGACTTCCCCGCTCCGGCTCGAGCCTTCGCCGAGACGAGCGCCATGGCAAGCGATGGACGATTTATAAAAAACGTTAGTTGACTGCATAGAATTAGTACACATAATCTCATTAATTAAAATTTATTTCAAGCTAATACGTAAAGCGCGTACGCGCTTTACGTATTAAGGTTGTATTAAAGGAGAGTTTTTTGATTTTTTAGGTATATGGGATGGAACTAAGAATGTCCGAGAGATGGGGGAAGATATACAAGGGGAGAGAGTTGATGGATGATGGACGAAGGACCTGGCTGTGTAATAGACTTCCCCGCTCCGGCTCGAGCCTTCGCCGAGACGAGCGCCATGGCAGGCGAGGGGCGGTAGACGATTAACGAAAAACATTATTTGACTTCATAGAACAAGCACACATAATACCGTAAAGTCATATCTTCGAAAACTTATTTCAGGCTAATACGTAAAGCGCGTACGCGCTTTACGTATTGAGGTTGTATTAAAGTAGAGTTCTTTGATTTTTTCAGGTCTATGAGATTGAACTAAAAATAAATGAGAATTTCATCGTGTGAATAAAACTGGTTGGAAGAAGGGATTAAATGCGCATAGTCTATCATTTGGGATAGGCAAGCTTGAAGCTGTCCTCGGCCAGTCCCGTACCGACAGAGCCGTCGACGAAAACTATGTTTGCAACTCCCGAGTTCAGGTCGCCGCCACTGGTCTTGTGGTATGTCGCAATGCTGTTCCACGGATTGTCCCCATCCCGTGTATATAGTATGTTATTGTTTAGCGGCATAGTGCTAATGTCCGGTATCGTCCAGCAGTTTTCCTCCGAAAAAAATATTACCCTGGACGAATTCCTGACCTCGGTGGATTTCCTTACGTATCCGTTTCCGTTTTCGAAACCGCCGAAACCACGAAATCCGAGAAAAGCATTCATGCTATAACTGAACTGCGGATCGATGGGTATCTTCGGATCGTGCCCCGGATGATCGGCCCCTAAGCTGAGTGCCAAAACATAAAACTCCGGACACATGTGAACATCCATATCTGCCAGGTAGGACCACAGCACTCCATCGGCTTTGACTGTTGCGTCATGCCACCTGCATGGAACAATGATATCGCCCTCGATGTCATACAGCCACCTCTGCGCATCGGGGAAACACTCGTCATTATCGGACAGGTACATTCTCCCTGCTATCCCGTATTGGTTAAGATTCGCCCTGCAAACAATAAACCTTGCCTGCTTCTTAATCTTTTGTAATGCCGGCAGCAAGATTCCCATCAACAGCGCGATAATGGCAATTACCACTAACAATTCGATAAGTGTAAAGGCCCTTCTATCCATGGTTTCACCCCATTCAGCCGACATGCCCCATTTACACGGCTTGAAAACATTAATTCTCCCTTGCATTTTTAATAATGATACAGGATTTGACATGAGTTATCAAGTATTTTTTGGGGAGTATGATAAATTCAGTGAGCAATCCTACCATGAATTCAAATATAGGAACTTTTAAACCGTGGGGATTGAAGGTGTCCGCCTGCGCCATGGGGAGGATTTGCTACGAAATTGTACCTAAAATTATGCTACACCCCAAAAATAGTAATAGAAAAGAATCTTCTTGACCATGTGACATCTTTTTTGGTATAATTATTAATGTCTTATAGGGCCGTACACTTTTTTTAAGCAGATAATCGTGTATGCATAAAGATGCAAGTGAAATTGAATATCCATAAAATCAAGGCAAAGAATGTAACCGAGGTTTATATCACGGCAGTACCGACACTGCCTTTAACCGGCAATATCCAGGACCGGGAACTATTTTGCAGCATCGCTGGAGCATTAAGACAGAACAATGCACATATCCTTCAGGAAAGAATATTTATAATGGAACGGGCGGGGGAAACAGCCGCCTCGGTCAGGACGAAAATTTATAACGAACTTGACGACGGCGTATCGCCGACTTGGCTTGTTGGCGGGGGTACAGGCAGTTGTGTTGTGGGTATTCAGGTTCATGCAATCGCCGAATGCGGGGCACCCGAGGTACTCAAATTTAACCGTACGCCCTGCGGACGTGTGGCCAAAATTCCCGAGCTTCTCTATCTGACGCTGTCGAACATACAGCAGCCCGCTGTTTCCGGACAGGCAAACCAGGCGAGGGCAATGTTGCTATCCGCAGAATCCATTCTAAATGATGTCGGGATAAATTTTGGGGCTGTTCCACGCACGTGGATGTGGCTCAAAGACATCTTAAAATGGTATAATGTTTTTAACCAGGTCAGAAATACTTTTTTCAGAGAACGTGGTATCATTGCGGAGAATGGAAATCGCAGAATGCCTGCCAGTACCGGTATTGGAATACATACGGGGAACGATTCTGTGTGCGCGATGGAACTTGCCGCCGTCGCAGGCCGACAAAGCTTCATTGAGTATCTTGACAGCGGGGGAAACCAAAATTCCGCACTTGACTACGGTTCCGCCTTTTCAAGAAGCTGCAAGACGCGAACCCCGGCCGGTTATACCGTATATGTATCCGGCACAGCCTCCATTGCCACCGACGGCAGTACCCTGCATCCGGGAGATGCTCAGGCACAGATAGAAACAACCGTAGATAATGTGTGCGCCGTTCTCAAGGAATTTGATTATGGTGACGATGATATCGTACATGCAATCGCCTATTGTAAAACGCCGGAGGTCAGACAGGTCTTCATTGACGACAGGTACTGCCCAGGCTGGCCGATCATTCCGGTTATTGCGGATATTTGTCGTGGCGACCTACTCTTTGAAATCGAAGTGACCGCCGCCAGGAACATTGAGATGTAATTGGTTGAATGCAATAAATGAACCTTTCAAAGACAAAAGAATTTGCATTGCGTCACCTGACGGCAATTGAGGCAGTGGTTTTTTTTACAGTATTTTATCTGTTTGTTCTGCTGATCATCAAACCGGAGCTTATTTATTATGCATCCGGCAGAGTCATTTATTACTATCCCTTTTTGACGGACAGCCGGTTTCTTTACGACTGCCTGACAACTGTTGGAGGTCCCGTCAATTATATAGCCAGCTTTTTTAGCCAGTGTTTCTACTTTTCCTGGATAGGGGCGTTGATTATCACGGCAATCGGGTGGCTTTTTTGGCTGTTATCCCAAAAAGCATTTGCCGTAACCAAAAGCTATTGTATTACTGAAATCGGTTTCTTGTTTGCCATTTTATTGATGGCCGCCTACGCCTCCTACTCCGGACACCAGCTATTGATCGCTTTTTCTCTGCTGGCAGTTTTTGCGGCTTTTGTCATATACCTGTGGATTGATTTGTCGAAAAGTCTTTTTACTGCGATGCTGTTTTTGGCGGAGTTTGCCTGTCTATACTATCTGATTGGTGGAGCGGCTTTTATATTTGGTCTTCTGGCCGCACTCTACGAGTTATTGGTTAAAAGACGCATCGTGCTTACCGGAGGAATTTTGGTGGTGCTTGTCTTATATTACGTCGGAGCTCATTTTGGATATGTTCCCGAAATTCCACCTTTTTGTCTTCTATACATTCCGCCGTTTCTGATTCTCCTGTTAATCGCTTTAGATAAATATCGTTGTAATAAACCTGTCCGAACAAAATCAAAGCCCAAAAAAAATCAGCTAATTAAAATATTTCGCCTGTCCGTATTGATCTTGAGAAAGCTGATTCCCTATGGCTTAATTTTGTTTGTTTTCTGTGTTGTATTTGATAACAGGGCGAAGTCGTTGTTGCAAATATGGTCTTATGCGGAAAAGCAAGACTGGCAGAAAGTTCTTGAATGTGCCGAACAGTATCCCGAAAGCCAGTATAATGTCTTTTTCAATTATGACATCAACCGGGCGCTGTATCATACCGGCCGGCTTGGTGATGAGATGTTTTCTTATCACCAGAATCCGTTTGCCTTATTGCTTTCTATGCCGGAATCCGGTTCCGTATCAGATGCGTCTAAAAAATTATGTCGAAAAGCCCAGAAGGTGGATATTTTCATGGAGTTAGGGTACCTCGGTCATGCAAGACGATTTGCATCCGAAGCTCTGGAATTGTCGAATAGCTGTCCATACATGCTCAAGAAGCTCGCTTTAATCTATCTGGCGGAGGGACAAAACGAGACTGCCAAAATATATCTTGGCGCCTTGAGCAAGGATTTGATATACGGGCGTTTTGCCAGGCAGCTTCTTCTGCGTCTTGAGAAAGACTCCCAGTTGACCGATTATGAACCTGTTCGATCCCTCCGCCGTATTGCCGTCCAGACGGATCATGTCGGTGATTATGATTGGGACAATGTTTTTGCTCCACTTTTACAGCGAAATCCTCACAATAGAATGGCTTTTGAGTATATGATGGCAATGTATCTGTTATCGGGGCAGGTTGAAAAAATCGCCCTAAACATTTCCCGGATGGCTGAAATTGGGTATAATAAAATACCACGTCACTACGAAGAGGCCATTCTGGTTTATGCCGCATTGCGGCAACAGCGGTTTGGCGAAAAAATCAACCTTCGGGATTTGTCGATTTCTCCAGAAACCATACAGCGTTTTCAGGAATACAATGAGACGGGCAAGACAGCTCAGTTGCTTTACGGTCAAGGGATGAATCCGGAGATGATTCGACAGTATTTGGCGAAAGACTTTGGAGACACCTACATGTTTTATTTGAATTTTGAACTTCCAAGGGTCAGAAGATGAAAAGCTTTCACCGATATTTCTGGCTGACTGTGGCGATAGGAGTAACAGCGGCATGTTCCTCCTGCAAAAAGAAAATACCTCTTGAATCCTGTACACAGGTGTCCCGGCCGGCCAAGATCAGCCCGGACTATTCCGGCACCGTCATTCCTCCGAATGTGGCTCCGCTGAATTTCCGAATTCTCGAAATCGGTGAATCCTTTTTTGTCAGGATTTCCTCGTCACACGGCAGCCCCGTCGAAATTTATAGCCGAAATGCCAATATCGAGATTCCTTTAGGAAAATGGAAGTCGCTGTTAAGTGAAAACAAAGGGGACAAGTTGTCGTTTGATGTTTTTGTTTTCGATTCTGCAAACGGCTGGCGTCGTTATACACCCATACTCAACGATATTGCCTGCGAACCGATCGATTCTTATCTTGTTTTTCGTTTTATTCGGCCTGTCTATAATTATTGGACATCGATGAGAATCTATCAGCGTAACATTGAAAATTATAAAAACAGTCTTGTTTTAGAGGGTCGTTTTTCTGAAGTCGGCTGCATCAATTGTCATAGTTTCTGCAATAATTCCCCGGAAACAATGAGCATTGCAACTCGGAACAAAAGGAACGGCAATGTCTCATTGGTTGTTCATGACAACAACCTCATCAAAATTCCAATCGCATGGGGCTACACCACATGGCATCCGAGCGGCAAACTGGCTGTGTATTCAATGAATAAGGTGCGACAATTAGTCCACACCACAGGTCTGGAGCTGCGTGATGTGTTTGATCTTGATTCGGCGATTTCCTACTATCGGCTAGATGAAAAAGCAGCAAAAACCATCACCGAGATGTCCGATAAAGATCGCCTTGAGACATATCCCACATGGTCGCCTGATGGGAAATATCTTTATTACTGCAGTGCGCCGATACTCTGGGAAGACAGGGACAAAACACCTCCTGATAATTTTGACAAGGTACAATATGATCTTATGAGAATCAGCTACGATGCGGATAAAGACCAGTGGGGCGAGCCTGAGATCGTGCTTTCGACTATTGAAACAGGCATGAGTATCGTATTGCCCCGTATTTCGCCGGACGGCAGATTTTTAGTTTTTGCGATGTGCGATTATAGCTGTTTTCCGATCTATCGACCCTCCAGCGACCTATACATCATGGATCTAAAAACACACAATTATAAAAAACTGGATGCCGTAAACAGTCCTTATTCTGAGTCATGGCATAGCTGGTCTTCCAACGGTCGCTGGCTGGCTTTTAGCAGTAAACGCGCTGGAGGATTTTTTACCAGGACATATTTCACCCATATTAATGAAAACGGCCAAGCCTCAAAGCCGTTTATTCTTCCCCAAAAAGATCCGACGTATTATGATTCACTGATTCAGACCTATAGTGTTCCCGAACTTATTACACAACCGGTAACATTCAGTCCGAGACAATTTAGTAGAACAGCATGTTCTGGTTCCAAGGATGTCATTGATATGCCGGTAACTGGTGCTACGCCGATCGCTCCATCCCGTCCCGCGCCGTTGGAAAATGATCGTAAATAAGGCTTTCCCTTAGAAAATAGAGATAGTGAACTATTTTTTTCTGATACCACGTTTGATTAATTGCAATGATGCGATTTCTCGTGCTTTGTTCCGTCCTGCGCACTTCATTGCTGCATAGGATTAAATAGCACTTCGTAGAATAGCACATCACACTCTACGCGGTGGCATTTGATATTTAGAATATAATTCTAAATGCTATACACCAACAACTATTCGCCATTCACGGCCGTTGGCAGATGTTTAATTATTCTGTGATTTTATAGACGGTATCACCGGCGCGGCAGCGGTCGGTGACTTTTATGCCAATCGAGTCGCCTGCTTTCGCCTCCGTTACATTGTCATTATCTATCTGCATTGAGCCGACCTCTAATTCGAGGTCTGTGGTGTGGCCTTTGATGCGGATTTTATCGCCGACCTTCAATGTGCCGCTCAGCTTGATGCCCGCGACCACCGGGTGTGCAAAGAAATCCTCGACCGTTCCAATAATATCTTCTGCCATTTTATGCCTCCTTTCAAATTTACTGGTTTCCGATATAAACCATCATTGTAACCCGGCGAATACTTTATGCAAGATGAATTGTCCGGGATATTTTCGCTCGATAAAGATTATAGGAACGGGCTGGTTTCAAATATTAAAAAAAATTCATGTCATTTTTATTCATTTGATGATTTACATAACAGGAGCCATGAGTTATAAAATAGTAGTCATCTTTCAATCGTGAAAGAGGAGAATTTGTCATTAATCATCATTCTAATAGGAAAGGAGCTTTATTATGAAACGTTTAATTGTTGTTCTGTGTGTATTGGGATTCATTGTTGCACTGCCGATGTTGCATTCGGCATCAGCGGCCAGGCCGGAGCCGAAGGTTCCCATTTGCCACGTCAACTCGGGAAATGACATTTTGGAGTTGGACGGAGTATTATACATTTTTGGAAAGGAAATCGAGGTATCGGAGAACGCTGTTGAGACACACGTGACACAACATGGCGACAGTGTATGGCCAAACTATGAAACATTCGACAAAGCGACGCGGAATTTGCTTGAGGAGACATTCGAAATCAAACTGCCCAACGCGAATTGCGTATTCCCCTACCTGCCGGAACCGCAGCCGGAGCCAGGGCCGGAATAGAGTTAGTCATTGGCTGTTCGTTTTGTATTGACTGATATTTCAAACAATCCAAATGGAGGCCGTGGGCAACAGCGAGTCACGGCCTCCATAATATATCCTGGTATTCTGCAATGAAGTTTTTCTGTCTGACCCTGATTGGGCTGGGACTTATGGTCTCCGGCTACCTGCTTTGGCGTCACTTCGTAATTGCGGATCTGTCGGCTCAACCGGGAGCCGATTTTTGTTCGGCTCTGTTTGGAACTGGCTGCGATGATGCACTGCGCAGTCCAATGGCTGTACAGTTGGGATTGCCGCTGGCGGGCTGGGGACTGGTCTATTACGGCACACTTGCCTCGTTGCTGTTGCTGGGATGGACTGTCGGCGAAACGTTTCGGTTCGAAGCTATGACAGCCGCATTTATTCTCGCTTTGGGTGGAGCTTTAGGGAGTATTGCGTTGTTTGTCGCGATGGTCACCGATTTGTCTCCTTTCTGCCCCATGTGCACTGGGGTGCACGTGATTAATCTGTTGTTATTATTTCCGCTGAAGCGATTGACCGGGCGTCCTTTGGGCCAATTGGTTCAGGCAGTGGCCGGAGCAGCCGGATATCTTGTGGGAGGCAAGACGGCCGATCCCGTTGCGACCCGGTGGAAGCTGGTGGGATTCCTAACATCGGGATTAGTAGCCGTAGTTATCTACCAATGGGTATTCGTCGAGTACGCACTTCGCACTCGTGCAGCGGAAGCTCCCTTTGATCCGAAGCAAACCATCGCCTTGTTCGAGTCGGGCCTGCAATACGAGATTCCCGTCAGTGATGACGATCCACAGCTTGGCCCGGCGGACGCACCGGTACAAATGGTCGTTTTCAACGATTTTCAGTGTCCCGGATGCAGACAGCTGGCACAGACGATCCCCGGCCTGGCGAGGAAGTTCGAGGATAAGCTGCACATTGTCTTCAAACACTTCCCGTTGGACAGTACCTGTAATTCAGTGGTCAAGATAGAGTTGCATCCGAGAGCCTGTGAAGCTGCGTGGGCCGCCGAGGCCGCACGGGAGCAGGGGAAGTTCTGGGCTTTCCACGAAGTCCTGTTCAAACCGCGTTCTGAAGGCAAGATGACCCTGATGTCGCTGGTCGAGAATTTGGGGCTGAATCTCGACCGATTCGAGGCGTACCGCCGCGGAGAAACAGCCTTCGCCAAAGTCCAAGAGGACATTAACCTGGGCATTCGCTTGGGCGTTGACGGTACACCCTCGGTGTTCATCAACGGACGTCGAGTCTTCGATACCCGCGAACGGACACTACAGTTCTTGATCGCCTACGAAATTGAACACCACAATCATGCGGTAGGTCAAGACTCGCCGTAGAGGTCGATTGCTCAGGTTACGCTTCGCAGAACTTTATTCTTCCGATTTTAATGCCACCAGTTTTAACTGGTGGTTCTTTACTGCCGCGTATAATCCGTTTATGCTCGGTTAACCGGTTCCCACAGCGAAGGCATATATTAAGGGAGTCTCTAAAGAACCGGTGCCTAAGAGCCGATAACCAATATTAGTGGAAACCGAATTAATCAGACAAAATTTCGCCGAAAGCTCGATGCAGGGACAAAACGCACCCGGCGGGCAGAGTACGGCCGGGATGAAGAAATGTCCCTTTTGTGCCGAGATGATTCAGGCCGAGGCAATCAAGTGCCGTTACTGCGGTGAGTTTTTTGACGGAGCCGGCCGGATTCGTTCGAGGAATCGGGGCAAAAAATGGTATTTTACCACGCCGGTCCTTGTTCTTACGTTGCTCTGTCTCGGCCCCTTGGTCCTGCCGCTCGTATGGCTGAATCCCTACTATAAACCACTGACCAGGGCAATCATTAGTATCATCGTTTTAATTGTCACTTTTCTGTGCCTGTACTTCATGATAAGCGCTTATGAACGGTTTTTTGAACGGCTCGACGCGCTGGGAATGTAGAAATACAGGAATTTTATATTAAGAATACTACTTTTCCACTCGGGAATTAAATCGGGACGTATTCAAGGATTTTTATCCTGTTGATTAAGCTTAGTGGATAGAAATTTACCGGGATTCTGGAGTGACAGGAAGGAAGATGTACAAAAATACGGTTTTTTTGTTGACTTTGTGAATCGGTATATTTAATATAAATGTAATAAGCCGCACAAGCAGATGGATACCTGAGGAGCGATGGTTTTTTATCCCG
>CAYSKI010000078.1:0-14059 GCA_964431695.1 uncultured Pirellulales bacterium
GCCGCTGACAAAATAAACCTATGCGACTTTATCTGATCAATCCGTCCAATCCGCTTGTGAGCATTGTCAACGTCAAGGAGAGCCGCTGGAACCGTTACCGTGTGTGGAAACCACTCGGTCTTATGGTTCTCGCGGGCCTGACCCCGCCGGAATGGGAAGTCTCAATAATAGATGAGAACCTCGGCGCACCGGACTACGCGGCAATGCCTCGGCCTGACCTGGTGGGCATTACCGCTTTCACTTCGCAGGCGAACCGCGCTTATGAAACGGCCTCTTACTTCCGCAATCTGGGTGTACCCGTGGTCATGGGCGGCATTCATGCAACCATGTGCCTGGAAGAGGTAATGGAGCGTGCGGACTCGGTAGTCACGGGGGAAGCTGAAGGTATCTGGCCGCAGGTCCTGAAGGACGCCCGACATGGCAGCCTGAAACGCCGATATGACGGAGGATTTGCCGATATAAGCGATATTCCACTTGCACGCCATGATTTACTGGCTACGGGATATGCCTTAGGAGCCATTCAGACTACACGCGGCTGCCCATTAAACTGTACCTTCTGCAGCGTAACCGCGTTTAACGGGGCCAAATACCGCCAGCGACCCATTCCAGATGTCGTCCGGGAATTCCAGTCGATTCGTGAGAAACGTGTTCTGGTGGTGGACGACAACCTTATCGGCACGCGCCCTGAACACATCACCCGTGCCAAGGACATGTTCCGTGCTATGGCACAAGCGAACCTGCGAAAGGAATGGATTGCCCAGGCAACTATTAACTTCGCCGATGACGAAGAACTTCTGGCATTGGCCGCGAAGGCCGGGTGCAGAGGAGTCTTCATCGGCTTTGAGTCCCCCACGCCCGAAGGGCTGCAGGAGATTGGCAAGAAATTCAATCTTCTTAAGGGCCGGGATTTCCGCGCCTCCGTGCGGCGCATACAGCGACACAACATACTGGTCATGGGTTCTTTCATCATCGGTTTGGATATCGACGAGCCATGCATCGGCAAACGTATCGCCGAGGTGGCCCGTCAGTATGGTGTGGACAATCTCAATGTGCTGTTTCTGACACCTTTGCCCGGTACTCGGTTGTGGGACCAGATGACATCGCAGGACCGTATCGCCCTCAATACCTTCCCGCAAGACTGGAAATATTACACACTGACATTCCCCGTGGCCCGCTATAAGCATTTGTCTCTGGACGGCATCATCCAGGAAATGATCTCCTGCAACAGGGACTTCTATTCCATGCAGCACATTCTACGCAGGGTGTGTAACAGCTTGTGGAATCGCCGTCGGCCGCTGATCAGCTTGATCAGCAACCTTTCATACAGGAACAATCTACGTCTGGACTGCCGGGCATACGCGGACTTCAAGAGTTACTGGACAACAGACACGATTGTTTTTCGTGGGATCTGATGGAATTTGCTAACAATTGGGGTAACTGAAAAAATATAAAAAGAGCAGGTTATAATTCTAACTAATCGCCGTAGAAGGCGAGCATCGCTTCCGACGGGCTTCAATGTCAGGCGAACAAAATAGAAAAAGGAAAATGTATGAAAAGAAAAATGGGATTGTGGATTGACCACAGGAAGGCTGTCATCGTGTTTCTTGTTGGCCAAGAGGAAGAAATAAAACTGGTAAGATCGAACGTTGAAAAACAAATACAACGTGCCGCTGATTCACGTTCAGGCGGTCCGTTTGAATCTCAGGCAGTTCCATCAGACGATCGCCAACAGCGAGAGTTTACAGGACATCTTAACAGCTACTACAATGAGATAGTTTCGTGTATTCGTGATGTAGAATCTATTCTGATATTTGGACCCGGCGAGGCAAAAGGTGAACTCAAAAAACACCTTGAGCACCAGAGGCTCGGCGAACGTATTGTTGATATTGAAACAGTTGACAAGATGACTGAACCTCAAATTGCGGCAAAAGTTCGACAGTACTTTCTATATCTAAAATAAAGTTCAAAAATAGGATTGACACAAAAACACCTAACCATGTGTTCCAGCGGACGCGCAAATACCCATCGCCGTTGGTCGGCAAATATGATCTTTTTGCCTTTTGTTATCTTCATCCGAGAATCCTTTTCGATGGAGACTTAAAACATACTTTTTGAAACCACCTCAAATTTCTCTGCGATTAAAGAAGTATAACATAGTAAGTTACGGATTATAGCAGTTTTTCCGCTCGTGTTTAGGAATACATCAATTTGGTGTTCACTCAAACTCAAAAGTAGCGTATAATCCAACGGTTTAGGATTTTACTATGGCTAAAAGGACGCAGGAGCAAATCGAACGGGAGGAGCAGATTTACCAGCTATCCACGCTGGTCGCGGGGGAATTCTCGCTTCAGGAAGTGTTGGATAGGCTTGCTGAAGCTGCAGTGAAGATTGTCGGCGTAAAGGCGTGCTCTATCCGGCTGCTGGATGAGGATGCCGGTGATTTGGTGATGCGCAGCACATACGGACTAAGTGAGGAATACCGCAACAAAGGTGTGGTTTCCAAAAACGATCCTGTGGTAAAAGCTGCCTTTGCCGGTGAGGCGGTGGTCCTTGATGACATGCGGGTTGACGGCAGGGTCAAATATAAAGAGGCCACGATAAAGGAGGGTCTCGTCAGCCAGCTTACGGTTGCAATGCTATTTAAGGGAAAACCTATAGGTGTGCTTCGGCTATATAGTCCCAAACCCAAACGATTTTACGAAGACGACATAAATCTCGCGCGGGCGGTCGCTTCGCAGTGTGCGGTGGCAATAACCAACGCCAGGCTGTATTCCAGGGCGATTGAAGGCGCGCGAATGGCCGAGCAGATGAGGCTGGCAGGACTTATTCAGCGCAAGATGATCCCGGAGAAAGCACCTCGGATTACTGGGCTGGATATCGCGGCGACATATATCCCCTGCTATGACGTAGGCGGTGACTTTTACGACTTCTTGCAGTTGGATGAGAATCGAATTGTCGTGGCGATAGCCGATGTAATGGGCAAGGGGATGCCGGCGGCTTTGATGATGAGCTGTTTTAGAAGTACGGTGCGCGCCTATGTGGAGATTGAGGACGCCGGCAAAACCGTCCGGGGAGTTATTGATAAGCTCAATAAAATGACATGCAGGGAGTGCACAGGCGGGGAATTTATTACATTTTTCTATGCCGTGCTCGATGCCGAAAAAAAGACTATTACCTACTGTAACTGCGGACATGAGCCGACGGTATTAATAAGAGGAACCCAGACTATTGATATGGAAAAAGGTGGTCTTGTCCTCGGAGTCGATCCGAAGGCCGAGTATGAGGTAGAAACTGTCGATTTGAGAGATGGTGATTGTCTGCTTTTTTATACCGACGGTTTGATTGATGCGGCCAATTTTGACGGCGATTTGTGGGGCAAGGAGAACCTTTTGAAAACAGCGAAAGAATTTACCTGCTGTTCGGCAGAGCAGATGATCAGGAATATCCTTCTTTATAGAAGACGATTTGTCGGCTTGGCCAACCAACTTGATGATATCAGCGTTATTACAGTAAAGGTTGGTAAAGAAAATCAACAATGCGATTGCAAAAAGCACAGTTAAGGAAATTATCCCGGCTCTCCGGGACTCCTCTATTTCGATTTCTTATTTTGAATATTTTAACTTATATTCTATGGCGGAACTGATAGTGACAATTGACGGGCCGGCTGCCAGCGGAAAAAGCACCGCGGCCCGGTTGTTGGCTGAGAAACTCGGAGCGAGCTTTCTCGATACGGGCGCGATGTATAGAGCCGTGACTTTCGCCGCAATACAGGCCGGTGTCGATATGAGCGATGAGGACCAGTTGCTCGGTGTGATGGACAAATGCGAGTTTCAATTCACCGCCCATGAAGACCGGATGCTGGTCAGTGTCGATGGAAATGATGTCACCGAGCGGCTCCGCGATCAACAGGTAACGGCCAATGCCCGCTATATCGCTTCGCCGCCTAAGGTGCGTGAAAGACTGGTCCGGATGCAGCGGCAGTTTGCTGCGGGCCAAAAAAAAATTGTCACCGAGGGAAGAGACCAGGGAACGGTGGCGTTCGCCGATGCGAATATTAAATTTTTTCTGACGGCCGAGCCGGGCGAGAGGGCGCGAAGAAGGCAGGCGGAGCTTGAAAATAAAACCAGTGGAAACAAACTCGAAGAAATACGAAACGCTATCGAGCAGCGAGATAAAAGCGACCGGGACAGAGCGGTCGGGCCGTTGAAGCCCGCCGATGATGCTATTGTGGTCGATACGACCGATTTAAATATAGAGCAGGTCGTTGACAAACTTCTTGGTTTTGTAAAAGAAAAATGCTTAAAGAATGGTTAAACGCGAGATGGTTCTGGCTGGCGCGATGGATGTGCAGGGTCTTTTGCATGTTATTGTTTCACTGGCGTTTCTATGGCCTCGATAATATCCCGAAAAAAGGAGCTTTTTTACTGGTCAGCAACCACCAGAGTTTTCTCGACCCGATATTCTGCGGTGCGCCCCCGAAAAGACATTTATACTTTCTCGCTCGTGCGACGCTTTATACCAATTGGTTTTTTGGGCCGCTGATTACTTCGGTCAATGCGATACCGGTCAATTTGGGACAACCGGATATATCCACAATGAAAAAGGTGATCGGCAAACTTCAGAAAGGCTGCGGTGTTTGCCTTTTTTCGGAGGGGACGCGCACCACCGACGGCAAAATCCAGCCAATTAAGCCGGGGCTCGGACTTTTATGCCGGCGCGGCAATGCGGCGATTGTACCGGTGGTTATCGACGGCGCCTTCGAATGCTGGCCGAGAACGAAAAAGATATTTTCACCGGGCGGGTCAATTATCGTTCACTACGGCAGAGCTATCACCGCGGAGCAGGCAAAGAATATGGGGGATGAAAAACTGGCGGAACTTTTAACCTCGACACTGCGGCAAATGCAGACAAAGTGCCGTCTCGGCCAGGGCAAAAAACCATACGATTATTGACATTCCCGGGGACGCCGAAATATATTGTTCATTTGTCTTGGATAAAAGGGCCTGATGGTCGTGTTTTTTATCGAGGCAACTAATCCGGTCTGCTAAATGCCGGTTATGTCGGCAAACCTGTATATGTATGCTGAACCTGAATTATGCCCGTTGTCGTTGTCACCTTCGGCTCCGATGATGACATAGTCTCCGCCAATCGAAACTGAACAGCCGAAGTTATTAACGATATCGGCGTCCAATGCCGTCAACCTTTTCTGTTGTGTCCAGCCTGTACCATTATTTTTAAATACATATACCGAGCCACAATCAGTGCCGCCTATATCGTCGTCATCTTTCGGTGATCCTATAATTACATAGTTACTATTGATCGAAACCGAGCTGCCGAATCTGTCACCGGGAGAGCCGTCCGGAGCCAGGAGTTTTACCTGCTGTATCCAATTTACATCTTCGTGTCTGAAGATATATACGGAACCGGCGTAGTCTCCATTTTCGTTATCTTCGTTGGCCCCTACCACAGCAAAATCTTTGCAAATAGACGCGGAACAGCCGAATGAGTTCCCCCATGAACCGTCCGGCGATACAAGTTGGGTCTGCTGGAACCAATCCGCACCTTCGCGTTTGAATATATGTGCAGAATCCAGTAAAGTTGTTCCGCCAGTATCGGATTGCCCTGTCGAGGAAATAGCATAGTCTTCACAAATAGCCACTGAAGTTCCAAAGTAATCATGTATTATGGAAGTATTGATATTAAATTCAAATTGTTGGTTCCAGTCTCCGCCGTTGTTCTTGAAAATATATGTGGTGCCGGGACGTGAATATTTTGCCCCGGCGATAATATAATCCCCTTTAATTGAAACTGATGGACCGGTGTAATGTATAAAACTTCCGTTCGAGTATGACAATCTGTCTTGTTGTATCCAGTTTGTTCCTTCACGTTTGAAAACATCTATATAATCAAATTGTGAATTTCCTTCGACACCAATGACAACATAGTCACCGTCGATTGAGACTGAGCAACCGAAATAGTCATCGGGTACACTGCTGCTGGCTGAGATTTTGTCTTGCTGGGTCCAGTTTGTGCCGTCGTACTGATATATGTATGCAACGCCCCGGTTTTCGTTTGCGCCTTTCGCTCCGACAACAGCATAATCTCCGCTGATTGCAACGGAACAACCGAATAGATATTCAGCCTGTCCGTCGGATGCCGTGAGCTTGACGTATCCGGAAATAACCTGACTTTCTCTGCCTATCATTAGTTTGACGTTAGGCACTTCTTTGCTGCATTGCATTGCGGGTGAGTTCGTCGATGACCAATCCAACGGGTCGCCGTGCTGGCTATCCGAGCAGGCATAGACGCTTCGCATAAGGTCCGATCTTGTCGATTTACAGTATCCCGTCTGGGTATATGAGCTGTTGTTGTGGCTGAAGTCCACCAGAAGGTTGCTTGTGCCGTTGTATTCGAAGGGAGTTTGGAACTTGAATGTTTGCCATCCGGTAACCGCCGTCACATTGCTCTGATATACAACCGTCCAGCCGGTCGAGTCGAGCGAGCAATTATCGTATTCACTTAAATTGGTATGCTTCATTCTAATCGTCCAGTTTTCCATCGTCTCATCGGGTGCGTTTTCGATATCGAGTGCGAGCGCTGTGATCGTCCCGGCCGTACCAATCTCATCGGCCAGATATATGACTTGTGTCCGGCTGTCGTGGTAATAAGTATGTAAGGGATAATCCCATCCGGATGTTCCGGTTCCGATAGTTACGGATACACAGTTATTATAGCCCTGAAAGTCGATGCCCCATTTATTTCCGGAGTTGGAACTGCCATCATAGGATCTGTCAGTATCCACTTCTTTGAGTTCGAAATCATATCCGTTTTTGTCCGCGGTAATCGTATAACTCGAATACGGAGTCAGGCCTTTTAATGCGTAGATTCCCTTGTTGTTTGTTGTGGTAGTTTGTATCAAGCCGTCAGTTGTTTTTTGTGCGGTAACAGCAACATTTTTGATTGGGTGACCTTTGTTGTCGGAAATTCGGCCGCTTATGATTTCTCCCGTACAATCGGGAAAGATATTATATACACATTCGGTGATAGTATCGAACGAGCCGGCGTTGGGACAGGCTATGTTGGGTAGGTTGTACCAGCAGTTGTCTATGCCATACCAGCCGATATTAAGATGGTGGTACAGGGTCGAGGAGTTATATCCGTACCCGTCACAAACAGCGGCGTGCCCACTGTAGATATCGTAACTGTCCTGGATACCGAGAATAACGGGAGAATTTGCATCGAGATTGGGATTGATTATTTCAATTATACTTTGACTATCGATATTTTGGCCTTCGTTCGCTCCCCATATTGCCTGATTGTATCCGAAGGTAACCACGAGTGCTATCATTGCATCGCTCATGAAGGCGCCCGAGCCGTTTTCCGTATATTGAGTACCTACTGCGACTCCGGCATCGTGACAAATCGCTCCGATGGCCCGGCGCTGCCGGTCAGTCGTATTGTCTCCCGGTATAAATACCATGTCACTCCAATTATATTTTCCGCCGGGTCCTTGGCCGCGAAGTAAAAGGCGTTTTGCTATCAGCCAGTCCACACTGATGTTGAATTCTTTTGCTTCGATTGCATGATCCGGGTACATGTGATATCGCATTAACTGGGCCATTGCAGTGGCGATGCACCCGGAGGGATAATTTTCTATCTGGTCGTCGATGAAAGTAACCTTATCGTCGATAAGTTGTGGGGTGTAATAGTTAAAACACGCGTGTTTTTGATTGTTGCTATCATAATACCAGCTTTGGCCCCATTTACTTTGTAGTAAGGGAGCAACTCGAATATCCGAGATATAGTCGTCACAAATCGCAGACGAGCTTGCCAATGTTGGGTTTTCGTTGGATTCCGATGCGAGCTTGAGAAAAAAGCTCCATTTTTGTTGTGCCTGGTTCGATTTAAGCTGCTCGATGTGTGCGACCGAGTCGGGCGTGCTGCGAATATCCCTTAATCTTCCATTAAGGTCCCGAGCGACTAATGAGCCTAACGGGTCTTCTGTTGAAGGGTCATAAATTCCGTCATCGGCAAAAGCGATAATCGGCTCAATTAAATCATCGGCCGATACAACGACGAATCCCGATGGTTCCAGATATACAATTGTGTAGATCGGCTCGCCGGAGTTATTTGTGAATGTCTCGGTACTCGATACATGTCTTTCGGGAGTAGAATCAAACGGCTGTGGATTAGCTTTGAGCCAGCCTGTTACGACAAGTTTAGCTTCATGTGCTGTTGTCGGTGATGCATGCAATTTATTAGATTGTATAACGACTAAAATTAAAACGGCAGCAATAACAATACTCCGGAATCTCATTGACTGTCTCCTTCTCCAAAGAGGCTGTTTGGTTGTTACGGCGTAGTTAAGAAAAGATCCTGCTAATGATTAAATAATGGACGGATATATTAATTTTCTGCTGCCACGCCCTATAATATTAGCGTTTACGGCATAATATACCAACTCTTTGCGTTTCTTATCAATTACAAAAAACCAAAATTTTGCTAAAAAATTGCTTTTACCCCCCTATTAACCTGCTTGAAGTCATGGATAAAGCTTGACCAGCGGGAGCGTTAAAGTGCCTTTAAGCCTGTTGTTAATTTTATTAAGTCATAATGGGTGCTTATGCCAGTCGGGATCCGAGTTGGGATTGGGCGATGAATTCCTTGAAGTTGAACCTGAGCTTGTTAAAATATGAATTTGGTTAGCTTCCGGTCGAGAAAGTTGCTGTCCCGGGTCAAACTAAATTAATCTGAATATAATTCACAAGAATGAAAGGGTAAGTTTAATGAAACATCATAAAATAACAATGGTGATACTCGCTGCAGCGATGATTGTTTGGGCTGCGGCGATAAATGCGTCTGAAAACCAAAATCAGCCGATTATTCCTAAAGAGAAAATAATGCTGTTCAACGGCAAAGATTTAACCGGCTGGAAACCGTTCGCAAGCGATTCGAATGCCGATCCGGCGAGAGTCTGGTCCGTGAGCGACAATGTGATTCGCTGTTCGGGCAAGCCGTCCGGCTATATGCGGACGGAGAAGGATTATGCCAATTACCTGCTGCACGTCGAATGGCGCTGGCCCGGGCAAGGCGGCAACAGCGGCGTTCTTATTCACATGACCGGCTCTGATGCAGTTTGGCCGAAAAGCCTCGAATGTCAGTTGCATTCAGGTAATGCCGGTGACTTCTGGGTCATCGGCGGCGTCGAGATAAGTGAACACGCCGGAAAAGGACGGCGCGTCAGCGGCCGCAGGACGATGAAACTGAAAGACAGCAGCGAAAAACCTCTCGGCCAATGGAACGCTTACGATATTATCTGTAAAAATGACTGGGTGGTTGTATTGGTGAACGGCGTTCTGCAGAACGTGGCAACGAAGTGCTCGGCGACATCCGGCAGGATATGTCTACAGAGTGAAGGGACGCCGATCGAATTTCGCAATGTTTATATCGAGCCGCTTGAGTAAATCGAACTGTGCTTACTTACTTTTTGCGTGTTCTTTGGTCTTTTTTCTTCCGAGGAGCTTCTCTGCCTGTTCGGGAGTTTCCGGCGGCCATTGCCCTTCTGACTGCAATTGCTTTAAGTTATCTAATTGTTTATAGCTGATGATAGTTCGGCATCTTGGAAATCTGCCGCAGCCAAGGAACGGTCCTTTTTTACCCTGCCGTATCACAAGCTCGCCCTGCTTGCATTTATGGCACTTTATGCCGGTGGGTTCAGCCGGCGGTTTTGGCGGCAGGACGTTGCCCTGCTTGTCCAGCTTGAGAATTGTCTTGCAGTTGGGATAGTCGCTGCATCCGAGGAACGGGCCGAATCGGCCGGTTTTATTGACCATCGGTTTGCCGCATACGGGACATTTATGTTCACTGGGCTTTTCCTCGATCATTTTGCCGTCTTTGTCACAGGGACATGCGAATTTGCAATCGGGGTATGCGGAGCAGCTCAGGAACCTGCCGTTTTTGCCGAATCTGTAAACGAGCTGTTTGCCGCATTCGGGACAATCGTAATCGCTCGGTGTCACTTCCGCCTTGGCATGTTTCATTTTTTCGGTTGCAGTATCGAGATTTTCCCTGAAAGGACCGTAGAAATCTTTCAGGACGCCGAGCCAGTCGAGATGCTGCTCTTCGATTCTGTCGAGCTGATCTTCCATAAATCTTGTAAAGGAGATGTCCATTACTTTCGGGAAGTACTCGTTCAGCTTGTCTGTCACTACCTCGCCGAGGTCGGTCGCAGAGAATTTTTTGTCCCTTTGCTCGACGTAGCCCCTGTCCTGTATCGTGCTGATTATGGAAGCATAGGTGCTCGGCCTGCCGATGCCCTCTTTTTCGAGCGCTTTTACCAGTGATGCCTCGGTATATCGTGCGGGAGGTTTTGTAAAATGCTGCTCTGCTTTGATGTCAACTACCGCAAGTTTTTGTCCGACCTTCATCGGGGGTAACTGTTGTTCGCTGGATGAAATCGACCAGATTTTCGTAAATCCTTCGAAGACCATAATTCGGCCTGTCGATCTGTACCAGCAGGGACCTGTCTGGGTATCGGCCTTAATATTGAGATTCGTTACATTCCATTTGGCCGATTCCATCTGGCAGGCGACGAAACGACGCCAGACGAGATTGTAGAGCTTATATTGTTCGTTCGTAAGAAACTGTTTTATCTCGTCGGGTGTAAGATCCACATCGGTCGGGCGGATAGCCTCATGCGCCTGCTGAGCGTTTTTCTTGGAAGTGTAAATCTTGGCTTTATCGGGAAGATAATCGGAGCCGTACTTGTTGCCGATAAACCTCCTTGCATCGGTGACGGCTTCTTTCGATAGATGAGTGCTGTCGGTTCTCATGTAAGTTATAAGACCGAGAGAGCCCATCGAGCCTAAGTCGATTCCTTCGTATAACTGTTGAGCGATCATCATTGTGCTCTTTGCACTGAAACCCAGCCGGTTTGCCGCGGCCTGCTGCAGCGTGGAAGTTATAAAAGGTGCCGAAGGTCGTGAAATTGACTCCTTTGTTTCCACATCTTCAACAGTAAAATCAGCATCCTTGAGGGCGTTAAGAATTTGTTCGGCCTGCTCTTTTGTGGTGACATGGAATTTATCATTTCCGACTTTATATATTTCACCCTTAAATGCGTTGTGTTTTTCGAGCCATTGACTTTGTTCGGCCAGAGAAGGTGTTTTGTCGTTATGATTTTTCGTGGAGATGAAATCGAGCCATTGACGGCTGTAGTCCGCCTGGATATCTGTTGTGAATACTCCGGGGATAAGCCAGTATTCTTCGGACTGGAACCGGTGGATTTCCCTTTCTCTTTCTACAATCATTTTAACGGCAACGGACTGAACGCGACCGGCGGAAAGCCCCCTGGCGACTTTTCTCCAGAGCAGCGGGCTTATCTGGTAACCGACTATTCTATCGAGAATTCGCCGTGCCTGCTGGGCCATGACTTTATTAACGTCGATCTTGCCCGGCTTAGCAAAAGCCTGGGTGATGGTCGAATTTGTTATCGCATTAAATATCACACGGTAGGTTTTTTCCTCCGGTACTTTGAGAATTTGTGACAGATGCCAGGCGATGGCTTCGCCCTCTCGGTCAAGGTCTGTTGCGAGATAAAGCTCGTTGCAATTCTTTGCCGCCGTTTTCAGTGCTGTTACCGTGCGTTTCTTGCCGGGCATGATGTCGTAAGTCGGCTCGAAATCGTTTTCTATATCGACGTTGAGCCCTTTTGAAGGCAAGTCCCGTATATGCCCCATCGAGGCCTTGACCTCGAATTCCGGACCGAGATATTTGTTAATCGTTTTCGCCTTGGCGGGCGATTCGACAATGACTAATGCTTTTTTTGACTTCGATTTTGCCATATTGAAAGTAATACTTAGTTTTATTTGAGCGTTATATCCATTGCTACTAATACAAACAGGATAAAACGTTTGTTCACGAACCAGTTATCGGCGATTTATATAACAAAATTTAGAAAAGGACAAATACATGCGAACGGATAATCTGTCAAGAGAAAATGATTAAAGGCGTTTTTGAATGATAAAAGAGCATTTATTCGTTTGAAAGACTGTGTGTTATTAGCAAAAATTATTTGATAAATAAATTCTTTATTAGATTTAATTAAAATATTATTCACCTCCACTGGATTCCGGTGTTAATGCTTTCCAAAAATTTTTCATTCAATACTTGTGACTGACTTTTAATAAATATTGTTTTGGTTTCAGATGATGATTTTATATCAGTCTCTGAGAAGTTTTTCGAGAAGTGGTTTGAGTTTTCGAATAGCATTGCCTCGATGTGAAATTGAATTTTTCTCTTCCGGTGATAATTGAGCAACAGTTTTTTTCAAGTCCGGCACGTAAAAAATCGGATCATAACCAAAACCATTTGTTCCGATTTCTCTATCGGTGATAAATCCTTCCAGTGTTCCCTGTGTTTCCAGCAGGATTTTTTCCGGACTTGCCAGGCACAGGCTGCAGATAAACCTTGCAGTACGTTCTTCTTTTGGAACATCTTTAAGAAGTTCGAGAACCTTTGCGATATTTCGATGATCAATTAATGTCCTGTCTTTGCCGCTGAGTTTTTCTCCTGAGAACCTCGCGGAATTTACACCGGGTGCTCCATCGAGTGCATCAATAACCAGGCCGGAATCATCTGCGATAGTCCAGAAGCCTGTTGCCTTGGCATAACCGGAAGCCTTCTTACCGGCGTTTTCTGCAAAGGTTCTGCCGTCTTCTGTAATTTCAACAATTTCGTAAAAATCTGTTAAGCTAAGCCATTTCAGTTCAGGGCCAAGGCATGCTTTTAATTCATTTATTTTGCCGGGATTGGTCGTAGCAATTAAGATACCATTGATATTATAGGACATATACTTCTGCTCCATCAGATAATGTTGTAAAATTACATGTGCATAAGTTTATTCGATAACAAGTTGTGACTCTATTTTTATCGTCATATCATACATAGTTATATATCAGCATTAATCAAATATGAATATATGGTTGAATGAAAGCATATAGAAAATTAGGTGGATATAGTATATAAAATTAAAAAGGATTACCCCCCTGCTTTTATCAATCGTTGAGATTGTATATGTGACATTAGAATTTCATTTAGATCACGGAAAAATTTAATACCTTTTTATAATAAAAAACATCCGCATATTGTGTATGTTCTTAAAAGTTACGAAGAATATATTACATGTCTATCAACAGTGACTAAATATCTTTTTAACAAATCTTCAAGACTACAATTTTATAGTTTATATTAAAAAGAGGAATTAATAACGCATAAAATAAGATGTAAAACCAACTAACTATATATATTTTTAAATTTGTGAATCCCCCACCTTTTCGGGTGTTGAAGATAAATTTTAATATTAGGATAATTAAATAGTGAAAATTGGATACACGATTAATTAGAGAAAAGAAATCGCTTAGAAGAAAATTTAAATGCCGCCCTGCTGTTGTAAGAAATGGGATAATTACCGAATTTTATAATCGTTTATTCTTGACTTCCATGTATAGCGGAAAAATCCTTCTGTTTGAATGATTCTATGCTTGTTCATTCTGCAATGTTTCACGTGGAACATTCTCGATTAGCCAAGTACATCATCTCGTACAATGAATAATTATAGGTATTGATGGATTTCTATAATTTCCGGATCAATAGAGCATAAGTCCTAATATTGCTATGAAAATGAGCATATTGTTGAGTATGAGTGCCCTGCTAAGGATTTAATTTAAAAGTAGCCATCTTTTCATTTCTATGTAGTGAATCCTTATAGAATCATCTGAAAATAAACTATTTCAGTGTATATTAGATGAAAAAGAAAATGATAAGTGTAGCCAAGAACTCTATGTGGCAATATATTCAATAGTATTTTTTTTAATTGTTATAGCCAATGATATTATACATACATAAATTAAGTTGGTGAGTTTGTCCTTTCTTTCTGTTTCACGTGAAACAATTTTATAAAAATAAATATTTTATCCTCGTAAAGTTATAGAAAATAAATTAAGAAATCCGAAATATTATTTATGTATGATGGTTAATATAAATAAAGTGTAATAGTTAA
>CAYSKI010000079.1:0-13133 GCA_964431695.1 uncultured Pirellulales bacterium
GACCTGCGCGAGCTGTTCGGGATACCACCACTGGATAATATCTTCCATCCATCCCCCGTTCATACCCTGACAACTCGGGTCAGACATAGCATTGGCAAGTTTAATGGCAGATTCAATATCGAGGTTTCTGTTACTGCCCCACCCTTGATAATGATCGGATGCGAGAGGATAATCTGGTCCAATCAGGCTTCGATAAAATTGAATGTAATTCACAAATTTTTCAATACCCGAGTCATAGATAGTATAGCACGGGTAAGGGTAGCCGCTTATGTTTTGTTGGACGTAATCAACATTTCGGGTGCACAAATGAGTAAGATACATATCCGCCTTAAACCATTTAAATCCCATATCCAGACGGGTCTGTACTTCTGCCTTCAGCGAGTCGGATCCAATCGAATGAGGTCCGGTATCAGCATATATTTGGATTTTATCATGGAGCTTAGGACCGATGAGTTTCCATATCGGAACATTATACACTTTGCCGGTAATGTCCCAGCAGGCCATCTCAATGCCACACATTGCTCCTGAACGACGAGGAATCCCATACATACCGTCGTCGTCACCGAGCACGGGGTTGTGCGGGTCGTAATATTCCAGGATTTTAGTGTTGACTGCATCGAAAACCTTGTCAACTTGAGTCGGATTCATCCCTATAATAGTTGATTTGAGACGTCTCAGATCAGTTACAGCATCTCTGTCGACATCACGGCATTCTCCATATCCCGAAATTCCTTTATTGGTGTCGAGACGAATAATATAACCGCCCACATTTAGCTTTGTCCTGTACATGTCAGTGATATATATGCCCCTTTCGCCTGGGGGTATTGCAGCCCTGGCGAAATCAAAGGAACCCAATATACCTGTAATCCCTGCTGCTCCGACAGTTGCTCCAAGCTTACGTAGAAACTCGCGCCTGTTCATGGATGAGGGATAAATTTTTGATCCGGCGTAGTTACGCATAAATGGTACTCTTTCTTAAGTGGCTTTTACAACTCCGATTTATTTGAAATAGCAAATTCATAGAATCAATAAATATAAGCGCTTCAATTATATCGAATATCTATAAAATCAATGACCGACTCACTGCCGGATAATCTCTGAACCTCCTTTATTCGCGTTGTTGGTAACGGGGTAATCGTAAACTTTTGTGACGAACCTTCGGAAGTTATCACTGTTCCCCATGGCGAAGTGGTTCCGCCATTCCCTGTGGAAGAGGTGATCGTATAGATCGGAACCGCCATGAAGGCTGCCGAAATGGTGTGGTTGGCAGTTACATTTGAGAACGTGTATGAAGTTACCACACCTGCCGAAGAGCCGTCAACCAATACATCGCTGATCTGGTATCCGATTGCAGGAGCAATCGTGAATGTCTGGAAACCATTTTCATAAACAGTGATGTCTCCTTCGGGCCAGATGGTTCCACCTTCTAATGCGCTAGCGGTTATTGTATAATTATTAATATCTGCCGGATTTATCTGCCAGAGGCCTTCACTTGTCCCCGCAAAAATGTTGTTGTCGCTTGCGGCCAGGGACCAGACGCGGGTATTGTCGGGCATCCCTACGCCGACCGAAGTCCAGTTTAGGCCGCTGTCGTTCGAGAGGTAAACTCCGTTGCTATCTGTCCCGGCAAAGAGTAAATTATTTACAGGGAGGAGACAATTTATATTCTTGAGGCCGGAACTGTCTGGCGTCCAGATCATATCATTAGCGTCGGATACCCGGCCCGTATTATTAACGTCGGATACAAAAACACCCTTCAAGGTTACTGCAAACAATTTGGTGTCCATAACCGCGAGCTGGGAGATGTGCGTATCGGTAAGGCCGGAATTGATTGCAGTCCAGCTTGTTCCGCCATTTGTTGCAATAAAAATACCGTTGCAGTCACTACCTGCAAAAATGGCATTCCCATTTGTGACGATAGAGGTAATACGGGCGTTCGCAGGTATTCCCGCGCTCACCTCGGTCCAGGTATTAGCATCGTCTATAGATGATTCATAGATATTTCCCATTGCACCGGCAAAGAGAGTGTTGTCAATAATTGCAGTTGACCAGATGGCAGTATCCGCAGGTATTCCAGTGGGTGCGAAAGGTTCCCAGTATATGTCGTCCAGCGTGCATCGATAAAAACCATCCCAGGTACCGGCAAGTATATTGTTGTTCCATATTACAATGGATAAAATGTCAATATCACTATCTGCTGAACTGATCTGAGTCCAGCTTGTGTCGTTATTGTCGGTAAAAAACACACGACCGCCGTTAAGACTGTCCCAGATCCGGGCAAAAACTATGCCTTGGCCAGTGTAGAGATCGAAAAAACTGTTGCTTGCCGGCCAGTTTGTCTGTACCCATTGCGGATAAGCTGATGTTGTGAGAACAATCAGCATGAACATACTGAACGCAGCGCGAACCATGTTCTTTTTCATGCAAATCCCTTTCGGGTTACTTATGTTTATCAGAAGAGCGGATGGGAAGAACTAACCGCAGTTTTTCGAAGCGATTTTCCATCAGACCGCCCTCGGCTTTTGAGATAATACAATTGTCGAGTTTCTTTAAAACCTCCTGTATTCTAAATTAATAAGTGTCTGAGGTCAATTATAATTACCTTTAACGGCAATTATTTTTACCTGTTTAGTATAGGACTATGACGATCATAGCTCTTTACTTATGCCCCCTATGTGGGCATGGGGGGAAACTGAAACGTAATGATTACGGATGTCTCTTTTATAGTTCTGTAAGCTCAAAGTAGAGAAGCTTTTAGTGCACTCAGGCTCATAAATAATGAGTGCCTGTTTAAAATTTCTTTGCAATACTAAAAGCGAATGCATTAGATGAGCCTGTTGCATTCCATTCGAAGTTGACTGTCGTATCTGAATCAATATTATGATGAAATCCTATAAATCCGCCAAATGATGAATCCTGCTTGATATCACCTTCGCCTTCTTTTCCGATTAAAGAGCCGTTGAGACCGGTGGCATCGCCTTCGCCGTCAATCCGTTGCCAGAGAGGCCCACAGTAAAGATTAAAGTCATCAAAAAACTCGTATGAAATCCCGGGAGCAAACTGAAATACTATAATGTCCGTTTCGAGTTCTGCTCCGCCCGAGCCGTTAAAGACCCCGTCCGTCCATGTCGCTTCGGCATATTTTCCATCCAGTGTAGTCCAGTTGACCTGGAACGATGCTCCGATTTTAAGCGGCCCATCCTCATGAAAAGTCACCCTGGAACCTATCTCTGTGATATATCCTGAATCGCTTTTGTACTCGGTATTCAGTGCTTCGAGTGACATTCCGTCCATCCAGGATCTGAATTCTTCGTATTTGGCCTCTGAAGCCCCAAAACCAACAGAAACATCCCAATTGTCGTTGATGCCATAAGCTAATTTACCCATTACGGATTCAATTTCGAAGTCGTTGATCTTGTTTGTAGTAAAGAAAGTCGTACCCTTGATGTTATGAAATTTAAGGTCGGTTTCTGTTGTTGAGGCATTAAATCCTATGCTCCATTTTCCTTTTTCAAGGCTTGCCGTTGGTGGTCCCATGGGAGTTCTTGCCAGGGTGACGGAACCGCAAAGAGATAGAATTAAAAAAGTAGTATTAAATAATTTCGTGCTCATTTTTCTCCTTTCTCATATTATCGATAAACTTATATTACTGTCGCTGAAGCTTTCATAATATTATAGGCATAAAAACGTGAAACCGTCACGGCAATTTTCAAAAAGTACCTAAATCTCAATTTATAATCAATAACAGTTTTTCCCGGCCGAATAAGGAAAAACAGGGCTATTGTTTGACAAATTCGTGCAAAAAACAGATTATATTTCATATATAAATAACAATCGTGACGGCGAAGAAATTACCCTCCAGGCAGTTTGGAATTAATGTTGCAAACCTGTACGGCATCGGCTCCGGATCGGACCTTTAGATATCATTAAGTGTAGCTTCGTGTCTTAATAACTACATCGTTATCAAGACAATATCGGTTCTGATAAATGTTTACCACATAACTTTCGTTTCTCTATAAGGTTTATTATCCGGAGCGGAATCAAATACAATATCTGATGCCATCTGTTCCGGCGTAAGTTTGCCTTTGAACTTACAGAGAATCATTGATTGTGATAAGCCTTCGAAGAAATCTATTGTTTCTTGTTCTGCATTTGATAGAAGATTTGAAATAATACTGTCCGATTGACTTTTATCAGAATACCGTAATTTAAGCCGTTTCTTACAATCAAGTTTTTTATCACTTAAAGTATACAGCAATATCGTGGTTTCTTTACCGATTGATGATGTCAGGGCCAGTGGATATACCGCCTTTTCAGTTTCGAATTTCATGATAAGCGGAGCTACCATTCGACCGTATGTGATTTTTTCCTCTTCCGTCCCCGCCTCTGGTTGAACCTTCGCCACAACAAAGCACCATTTTCGATTTATGTAATCTTCGAAAATACGCGTGTCATTTTCATTAAAACCAAAGGCATTTTCTTTTAACCAACTTATAATCGCCTCGGCACTATCACTTTGAATGACCTTAATATCGTATATTCCCGCCTTTTCTGCTTTGACGACTTCTACACCAATGCTCGTACCTAAGTGTTGCGTAGTCAATAAGGTTACAAGGAAAAATAAACTTGTTATTATTAAGCTGTCCTTAAGTCTGCGATTCCAGAGTTCTTTCGATAAATGCCATCTCTTCAGGAATGGCCGTTGAATAAGACATAATCCCAAAAAAGCTAAAGAGGTAATGAAAATTAATAAAATTATAAGGAAAAAATACTGTGATATATAATGTATTTTTGGCCCCGCACGTCGAGAGCTCAAAAAGAAGAACCAGTGTGCAGTATCTGCATCTACACTCGTTATCTCCGGAATCGATGGTACCGGAACGACCCAGCCTAATGAATCGACAGATGCCGACTGGGATATTTCATATTTGCTCTGGAGAATCAGGGTTTCCGTATTTTCGTTAAATATGATAAAGGCCCTCTGATACGGAATATCTGCCGGTACGCCCTCTCCGATATAGATTTTTCCGTCTCCAAAGGCTGTTCCACAGACACTTACAACGATAAGAGAAAGGAAAGTTAATCTTGATATTGTTATCATTTTATGCTCGTTCTCGCAAAACCGCTCTATCTAATCGGGGCGACAGGACTTGAACCTGCGACCTCTTGACCCCCAGTCAAGCGCGCTAGCCAAACTGCGCCACGCCCCGAATAATTAACATTGTACTCTAACATAGCCGTAAAGACAAAGACTTTTTTTAACAATAAAATCGCGGCCGTTTAAGAAATAACTCCGACCAAATCATTCTATTGTAAAAATCGCCTGCACCGGCTTAGGCGCACCGATCTGGACGCCCCTGTCCGAGGGCGAACAACCGCCGATCGTTATCATCATACGTCCCGGCTCTAATACATTATTGCCGCTTTCATCGACAATGGACATCATCTCCGGCGTAATCGTGAACGAGACGGAACGCCTCTGGCCCGGCTGGAGACGAATACGCTGGAATCCCTTCAAGGAACAGACCGGAGTATCGACGGAAGCTTCGAGGTCGGAAAGATATAGTTGTACGACTTCCTCGCCGAAATATTCGCCGACGTTCCTCAGGGTGACACTCACGCGGAGCGGTCTGCCTTGCCGAACCCGGCTGCTCAATCTGATATTACTGTATTCGAATTTTGTATAGCTCAAACCAAAACCGAAGGGATAAAGCGGCTCTTCGGTCATATATCTGTAAGTTCTGCCGGTCATCGAATAATCGTCGTACGGCGGCAACTGTTCGGTCGATTTGGGGAAGGTCACCGGCAAACGTCCCGAGGGAGTTTCGTCACCGAAAATCACGTCGGCCACGGCATTACCACCCTGCTCGCCGGGATACCAGACAAATAGAATCGCATCCGCAAGCTCTTCGACCTCCGGTACGGCCAGCGGGCTTCCTCCGGTCAGTACGACGATTATCGGTTTGTCGTTACTGCTGCGGAGATTTCTCAGCCACTCGACCTGATTAGGGGGTAATTCGATCTTTTCACGATCTCCGTTCGTTGCCGAGCCCAGGGCGGCTCCCTCTTCGCCTTCCAGCTCGTTTGTGATGCCCATTACAATGACTACTGCATCCGCACTTCGGGCGACCCTGGCGGCCCACGGGTTCAGACTCGCACTTTGCCGGTCCAGCAGGAATCCCAGCCTGTACTCGATAAAACTGCCGGGCTGGAGTTTACCGGTCAGGCCTTCGACAACCGTGACCATTTCGTCACTGAGACCATGGTAGTTTCCCAGCAATACGTCGGTGTCATTGGCACAAGGGCCGGTCACGAAAAGGAAACGCATATCTTTTTTCAACGGCAGGACGTTATTTTTATTTTTAAGCATAACGATGGATTTGACGGCGGCTTCCCGGGCGAGCAGAGTATGTTTTTTGCAGCGAACTACGGCCGGGGAAAGCTTTGTGTACGGATTTCGCTGTGGCGGGTCGAACTGGCCGAGCTTGAACCGTGTTTTAAGCAGTTTCGCCAGTGAGTTATCTATCGTTTCTTCTGTTACCAAGCCCTGGTTGACCGCTTCGACTAAATTGGAGAAAACCTGGCCGCAGTTAAGGTTGACGCCGTTGTTAATCGCCAATGCAGCTGATTCGGTCTCTGATTTTGTGATCTTATGTCCGCTGTATAAATCCGAAATAGCCCCGCAGTCGGAAACGACATGTCCCTCGAATCCCCACTGCTCGCGGAGTATTTTGATTAGCAAGGTTTCGCCGCCACAGCAGGGTTCGTCGTTCGTGCGATTATACGCACACATGACCGACTCCACCCCGGCATCGACCAATGCCTTGAAAGCAGGCATATATGTTTCGAACATATCTTTCGGGGTTACCTTTGCATTGAATGAGTGCCGGTTTGTTTCGGGTCCGCTGTGAACGGCATAGTGCTTGGCGCATGCGGCCGCTTTGAGATATCTCGGATTGTCACCCTGCAGGCCCCTGACAAAGGCAGCGCCCAGAACGGAGGTCAGGTACGGGTCTTCGCCGTAGGTTTCCTGCCCCCTGCCCCATCGCGGGTCACGGAAGATGTTGATATTGGGCGTCCAGAATGTCAGGCCGCCGTATTGAACACGCCGTCCTTTACGGACCGCTGCGTTGTACTTGGCCCTGGCCTCATCGGAAATCGCCGTAGAGACACGGAAGATAAGGTCTTCGTCGAACGTTGCGGCCATTCCGATGGCCTGTGGAAAGACGGTTGCGCGTCCGGCGCGTCCCACGCCGTGAAGGCACTCGTTCCACCAGTTGTATTCCGGCACGTCGAGTCGTTCAATCGCCGGACTGTTGTACAGCATCTGCGAGACTTTCTCCTCTAACGTCATTCGGGAAATTAAATCCGCCACACGATCATCGATAGACGCGGAAGGATTCTTATATGTTATCCTGCCGGCGGGTTCTTTTTTGGAGGTGAAAGGTATTATTGTTCTACGCTCTGTTCGGCTCGACCTTACCTGGCATGATATTGTCAGCAACAGAGCAGTGGAGAATAATACGGCTGTGAAAAATATCGCTCTTTTCATATCTGGTTTCCTTTCTATCCCTCCATGGTTTTGTTTGTGTAAAATTCCTTTGTTTTTGCTTATTTTCATCAAAAAGGAACTTCAAAGACGAACAATTGTAAACTGGATTATACCAACATTACTTTCATTCTACAAGTCTCTGAAATTGACAATATTTCCGGAAGAATATTGGCTGAAATTCTGCAATATGCGAAGAAATATCCGCATTTTACTTCCATCCATATTGTTTGTAAGTCCAATAACAACCGGAGATTTCCAACATAATCATGCAAAACGATTTTCAACCGGGCCGGTATAGAAAATATACGGGACAATATCCGGCATCGACGGGTAATTCTATTGACAAACAGGGACAAAACGGATAAAATATAACACAGTTGGGAGAGATAAATTTCCATTGTAGATACTCGAGCTGCTCCTTTAATTTGTAAACTGTCATATTGTTTTTTTAGCCGGAGGCAAACCGGCAAAGGAATGGGGGGAATGATGAAAAAGTTACAAACTATTGTAATCATTATTTCGGTCTCGTTAACTTTTACCAGTTCTTCCGCATGGGCGGGTTTAATAAACGGCAGCTTCGAGCTTGGAACCGATCCGGGTGCATATAAGACACTCAATCCGGGGGCAACCGACATTACCGGCTGGACAATCACCGGCCAGCTCGACTATATCGGCACATACTGGCAGGCCTCGGACGGCAGCCGGTCTCTTGATCTTTCCGGATTATCCGCCGGCAGCATTCAACAGGATATTGATACAATAGCCGGTTATACATACATCGTCAATTTCGATATGGCGGGCAATCCCGACGGCGACCCGACTCTTAAACAGTTGGTTCTCGAAGCGGTCGGCGTTGATGCACATGCTTTTAATTTCGATATCACGGGCCATACGAAATCAGACATGGGATGGCAGACCATGCAGTGGTCTTTCATAGCAAACGCAACCACGACTACGTTGAAATTTACATCGCTTGTCGGTGACACCGGCTGGGGCCCGGCATTGGATAATGTTTCTATCACGGCCATTCCCGCGCCGGCGGCTCTGGTGCTTCTCGGTATAGGTACCGGTATTGTTGGCTGGTTGCGTAAAAGCAGAATATTATAAATGCAAAATAACATTTGAAATTCTACGGGGCCGTGAACATCGATCACGGCCTTTTTTTTATCCGTTTTGTTGCGGGGTATTAATATTCTTTGTATTTTCTCATCCATTCGGGCCAGTCGCTCGATAGCATTCCGCCGGACCGCGTATAGGGACCGGTAACGTTGTATGAGCGGTGCCATTTCAAGGTCCATAGCTCTTTCAGGCCGACCTTCCTTGCGGAGAAGTCCAGGAAAAGACAATTTACAAAGCCGTCGTGCCGATTAAGGCAGACGCGGGCCATATGTGTAATTCCTTCCCAGCTTTGACCTTCGACTTCCGGCGGCGGATCGGTGTGTTCCGGCCAGGTATTATATCGCTGGGCGTCCAGGAACAGCGGCACGTAACCCGCCTGGGCGACATTGGGAGTTCGCCAGTGGTCTTTCTCCGGTTTGTCACTATGGCCCTGACCCGGCACAGGATTGTTACACCATCCGTTGATGCCGTAACTGCCCTTCAAAGGTTTATCCCATGAGCCGTCCGTATAGTAGCCCCATGCAGAGACACCGCCGAGGAATGTGCCCTCCAGTTTGTTCGGATAGCCGTTTTCGTTGTACCAGGGCTTTGTCGCACTCGGACAGCAGGTCATTTTAGTATCGTATTGATAATATTGACTCAGGGCTTTACACCAACGGTTGTGATTTCTGTTTACGGCTCCGGCGAAACCTTCCATGAAGTAGCCGTTATTTTCGTTCGTGTACATCAGGAAGAAATTGCTCCACTGTTTCAGTAACGTCATGCAGGAAACGGCCTTAGCCTGCCCTTTGACCCGCTGTAATGCCGGCATCATAATCGACATCAGTAGCGCAATGATTGCTATGACCACCAGAAGCTCTATTAGCGTAAATCCATGATGTTTTTTTATAATCATATCGCTTAATTTATATTTCCGGCCCGTTTTTTACGATGAAACTTCAGATATTTTTGGTTTTGGAAAATGTATTTATTAACGAAAGCTAATCTTTTTAGCATAAATATTATACTACCAAAATATATCATTTGCAATTCAATGGTATTAGCTTTTACTTATTCCAGCCTGCTCGACACTTTGCTCAGGATAAACTCCGTCGCAGACTAAACCGGACACGTCCCGATATAGCTTGTGCCATAGGTACCGAAGGCGACGCCGGATTGGCTTTGTTTTTCTGCCGGTAAAATGCTGCCATATTATATATCATGTTATTTTCAAAGAGGTTATATTAATTGTTGCCTCACGGGAATTGGGTTTGTTTTCAATTTTTTCTCTGTGTTCTGACTTCTGCTTTCTGTCTTCTGTCATCTGACCTCTGCCTTCTGATCTCCGACTTCCGACTTCTGTCGATAGGGTGGCAACCCCAAGCGAAGCTTGGGGATGGGTCTGGGGATGATCCATCATATCAAAATCCTCCGCCTCGACCGCCTTATTCGCCTGCTCCAATTCCCGCACTAACTTACGCTTATGAAGCTCATCTAATGTCTTATGCAGGCTGTTTTCGATCCGCCTTTCGTACATTAACAGCCTCTCTAACACCCGCGAATTCGACATATCTTTAATAGCCGCCCTGCCGAGCACCAAATCCGGACCGGTACCTCTTCGGTCATCCCGCATTTGCCTTGGCTTCATCGAATTGATCTGCTTTTGCATGGGGCTTGGCTCATCTTTTTCGATCATAACGTCGAAAACCTGGTCCTGGACGCGTACAATGCGTTTCAGCCGCCATCCAAGGCTGACAATCCGCTCGGTTAACATTGTTTCCACAGCCCCCTGCGGATCGAATTCCTCCAGTAATTTTTCCCGGAAGAGGTCGAAATCTTCCCTGTTTTCGCCTTTTATGACTGTTTCGATAGCGAAAAGGCCGTGTTTTATAGCATTTTTCGCCACGACTGCCTTTCCTTCGGCACTCTTCGGCCCAGTTGATTTCTGCGCATTTTGACGGTTGGCAAGGATTTGTTCTATGCTTGACATGATTTTTCTCCCCATATAAAGATTTGTTAAAATTGATTGTTTAGCCGTAGCCGGTACGGCTACGGGAACCCCCGGATAAATCCGGGGGCTAAATATTAAATGAATTTTCCGCTACGAACTCTCCATAGTTCGTTAAGTATTATACTAACTTTCCCTTGGAGTGCAATAAAAATCTTACTTTTTTATATGAATTTGTATAAAAATGCTCCTGACCCCTTTTAACTAAACTCGACAGAAAAATCAAAGACGTTTACTGATATAAATGTTCTAATGAAGATTGTGGCGTGAGCCATCCCGGTGGTTGCAGATACTTCCCATTCGAAGCTTCGGCATTACACGTCGATAGCTGTCGAATTCGGCATTTTAGCCCTATTTTGGCGATATTATCGGGCAAAATGTGCGGAATGGGGAAAAATTCCTTGACTTATCAGTCCGGGGGACATAATATCGTAATTCTGATGCAAAGCTAACTGGTTTCATAATGCTAAACAAAGGGGGATTCTATAGGCATATATGGGGCAAGGGAAATTAAAAGTTCCTGTTAGTTAGGTGCATTTGTTCCACCAGACAGCGAGGAGGTTTGGTTCAGCAAGGTATAGTCAGCCGGTTTTAGCAGACTCATCGGCAAATTTCACGGATGTTTCCAGGATGTAGATACGGTTTGATCCTTTTTTTACGAAAGGACCTGCTGTGAACGGGAGATAGTGTCGTTATGGACTGAGGTTTTAAAAAAGAAAGTTACCACATCGAATTAAAAAGTTATGAGAATTATTAAGAGGGGTGAAAAATGAAAGATAAAATCAGGTTCACAGTGGTCATAATAGTTTCTTGTATTTCTTTATTCTTATCCTCGGAAGCGAGGGCCGTCGTCTATACTTACGATAGTAATGATGCATCATATTGGATTCTGGACGATCAGACAATCGTTTCCACTCTGGTTGTACCGGATTCTTATTCGATTAAGGATGTCAACGTTGTTCTCAACATAGAGCATACGTATGTGTCCGATCTTATCGTATATTTAATTTCGCCGAATGGGACAAGGGTGGAGCTGTTTTCAGGTGTCGGAAGTAGCGGGGATAATTTCGAGGGAACGATTTTAGACGATGATGCGGATATATTAATAAACGACGGCGAAGCGCCATTTACAGGCTCGTACCAGCCGGAAGGTAATTTGCTGGATTTTTTCGGTTCGAATCCGCACGGCGTATGGCAGCTTGAGGTAGCAGACAGTGCCTCCGATGACGAGGGGTATTTATATTCATGGGGCTTAATTATCGAGCCGTGTCCGGTCCCGCCGGCAGCGAGTAATCCGAGTCCTGTCAACGGCATCACGGATTTGCCGGTAAATATATGTCTTTCGTGGTCGGTCGGTAATGTATCGCAAGATTCCACGTGGGACCTTTATCTCGGTACAAGTCAAAATTCGCTTGTCCGTATAGCCTCCGATTTGACGGAACTTAGCTATTGTCCCGGACCGCTGAGAGCCGGAACGAGGTATTATTGGCGTGTCAACATTAAGAATCCCTGCCTTGCGACGCCCGGTCCTGTATGGTCGTTCAGAATAACCGACCCACCGGTAGCGCTGTGTCGTGATGTCACCGTCACCGCGGACAGGAGCTGTCAGGTGTTTTTGACGGTTGACGACGTTGACTGGCACTCTTACGACCCTAACGGCGACCCCATCACACTCGCGATAGATTCGACCGGGCCGTATCCGGTCGGAGTACATACCGTGACACTGACCGTGACCGACGACAAGGGAGCTGTGGACACCTGCACATCGACGGTGAGAGTGATGGCAACCGCTTACTGTTACACAATCGACGCCCTCGATCGGCTCTGGTACCTTATTTCCCAGGACCCGACCTCCGAGCAGCTCAAGGAGGCCATCGATTATCTGAACGCCAGTCTCGGCGAAAGTGCCCCGTATAATACTATCGCCGAAAACGACCGAACACAGGTTGTCTGGGCCGGGCCGGACCGTATCGCCCAGTGGCAGGGAGGTTTTGCCGGTGCGAATGTTCTCGATTATCAGCAGCAGGCGTGCTCTGCATTAAAGACGTACCTCCAGGGCCAGGGAGCCGCCTATACCAACGATATATACGATGTGTGGCTGCTCGTGGCGAAAGCGCATAAGAAGCTCGCGGAAACGGCCCTTTCCGACGCCGATTTCCAGATTATCGATGCGTCTACCGTTGATCAGGCCAAAATGCTCATCAGGGAGGCCGATACCATCGCCGAGAAGCTGAGCAGTGAAATTTGCGATACCGCCCTGCCGAAGTACGAACAGGCGTGGAAGCTGGCCATAGGCAGTCTCGGTACCGTCGTTGACTGGAACCGCGACGGGATTGTCGAATACGATGATTTCATCAGCTTCTTCGACGAATGGCTTGAAAGCGTAGCGCCGTAGAAATATCCGGATTCTTTTACCTGATATTTTTATTACTCCGATTTTAATACCACCAGTGAAAAACTGGTGGATGGAAATAT
>CAYSKI010000080.1:0-13058 GCA_964431695.1 uncultured Pirellulales bacterium
TCGTGGTCAACATCAATGGGCAATTGTTCAGGCGGAGAGACCAGAACCCTAAGATCGTCGTCTGGCACCTCTTTTCCTTTTAGCAAAAGGATTACATGCATGGTTACCTGTATTCCCACATTCGGACCAGTCACAAAGACAGTTTTAGCTTTAATCTTGTGTTTTTGATAAGTCCAGTTAACAGCAGATTGGCCATTAGAAAACGATGGCTTAATTGCATCTGAACACGTTATTCTTACAATGTGGCCTTTTTTAGTGGATAGGTTCACTGCTGTATTTTCAGGAAAACCAACATCGCCGCCATAGAGTGTGACTTCAAATGTTTTATAATGATGTCTCTTGCTAAATAAGACGAATTGTGACCATTTCGATGTTGGTTTGACTTTTACTATTCGGCTATCTCGCCAAAAAAGACTCCGATTGGATGAGGCATGGTTTGGCCCACCTCCTAAGAACAAGTGTTCGTAGTGCATAAGAATAGCACCACCGATTAATGTGCCGGCTACGCCAATCCCTAGGCCAATGAGAAGCTTTTTATGTTCTGGTTTTAGTGTCATTGATGATTGTCTAACGCTGCCCCCAAGGAGCGATCCGCCAGGGACGTCTCACTGCAGGGGCTTGTTATCTTTTCTTCTTTTGAAGTTCATTTAGCAATCTTTCTGACAGGACGCCAACAAACTCAATGGAGGCTTTCGCTTCTGCTTTATCAAGATCAGGCAACCATGGGCGACCATGCCCAGAGCCTTGCTTATTCCTTAGCCTGTTTATGGCACAAGCAAGATCATACATTTTTCGTTCCATGTTCTTTCTGGGGTGTTCCCCAGAGACTTCCTTGTCAGTCGGTGTGCTCATGTCAAGAGCGGTAAATGCTTGACCAAGAAGAGTAGGGAAATTAACCGTTGTAGGATATTGCCCCCAAAGCTCTTGGATCACATGAGCAGCTACAGCCTCCATAAGATCTTTACTAGTACCCACAACAAGAGCAGCGTCTTGAATGCCTTTCTTAGCTCTTTGCACGTAAATATTAAGGGCTTTAGTTAGATTCTCGCCGGAAAGGCTATCTAAGGCTAAAGGGGCGATTGTGCCATCATCCGCCAGGGATATGCCAACATTTCTCAAGGCCTCGATCAAGCTTTTGATAGCCTCATTACCTACGTAGTTGGGGGATGATGCACGAAAACCACCACAAGCCTTGATTGACGATAGTAAACCGGCAGAAAAGGTTTCTGCTGAGTCAGGTCTATTCTCGAGGCACCACGTTAAAACTGCCCGAACTCTTTTAGCCTTGCCAACGGGTGGACCATTCTTATTGGGATCGGAAGATTCAAGGCCCGCTTTCTTGATTTGGAATTCGATATCTGAATGACTTGGATCTCGCCTTTCGCTCTGAGCATCGTCAACAAGACGTGCTAAAGCGTATACTACTGTGTCATCGACTGGAACTTTATTCATTTACTAGCTTTCTCTCGGATGTGAGAAGATAACATATTATTCTATGGTTTCGGTATAATGTCTATTTAGCTTTCAGCCTTCAGCCATCAGTTCTCAGCTTTCAGTTATTAGCTTTCAGCGATTGGTTTTTCTTAATGTTTTGATAAATGACGTCAGCATATGTTTAATCTCTACGATTGCCAAACCTGAATATCATGAAAATCCATCATTTTATTATCAATTAAAGCTGATAGCTGAAAGCCAACGACTGACAGCTCTTTCGCCGGTTCGAAAATCATGGAGTACATCGCACGGCCGTTTCGTCGGTCGTATTGCGTATATCGTATTTCGTATTACAGCTTCAAATACATTTTACTGCTCGCTCAAAGTTGTTGCTTAAGATTATATCCAGTCTTAGCGAAGCTGCAAATTAAATTAAAAACTGTTGTTTTCTGGATTCCTGTTCCTTCGATGAAACTCAGGACAGGTTTCACAGGAATGACATGAATCGAGGATCGAGTATCCAGTATCAAGATGCGCCCCCGCAGTTTTGCTATGTAAAACTAAGCAGCGGGGGAAAAGTCATGGAGATTTTTTTGAAAAATTACGGAATTAACCAGCGATCCGCCGGGGCGGTCGTATAATTGTTAATAGGGGATAGGGTTTGGGGGGTAGGGGATATCAAATCTTCGATTTGGAGGTTAAATCGGTATATGAGATAAAGAGTAAATCAGTAAAAACATTAACTCATCTACGCTTATACGCATAAACTCATACTCTCAATTTTTTTTGACAGATGTAGAGGATCTTCTACAAATCGACAAAAAAATTGAAAACAAACCCAATGTTAATTTGGGCAATTTAGCATAAGTTCTTTGAAATAAAAAGATTATGAGAAATTTGGCGGTTTTCGGGGATTTTGCCGCGAAAAAACAAAGCCAATTTACTCGTATCGCGTGGTGCGGGATGTGTATTGCGTAAAGTAATTTGAAAAAACAAACCCAATTCTGTCGGCCCAGGTGACGGCATCATTTGGTAATGATCATTTTAAGGGATGCAACCAGCAGAAGAAAGCCGAATACTTTTCGAAGTATATTGTCCGGGATTTGCACAGCGAATTTTGCACCGATTAGTCCGCCTAAAAAGAATCCCGCGCATATAAGGGCGGAGATTTTCAAGTCCACGAAACCAGCCTTATAATACGTCCATGCGGCAAGCAGGCCTATCGGCGGAACCATCAACGCCAGCGTGGTGCCCTGGGCCATACGTTGTTCGAGGTCGAAGAAAAGGACCAGTGTAGGTATAATAATTATCGCTCCGCCTATACCAATCAGGCCGCTGAAAATTCCCGTTATTAATCCCAATAGCAAATAAGGAATTATATTCATGAGATTATGACCGCCTTTTTATATGAAATTAATAAAACTATCTGCCGAACAGCTCGGTGAATTTTTGCTCGATATCAGGATTTTCACAAAGTGTCTGCCCGATTAAAACAGCACGAACGCCTACTTTCATCAGCTTTTCGACATCCGCCCTTGTTTTTATGCCGCTCTCAGCCACCAGCTCGTTTGTGTTATCGAGCAGTCCCGCCAAGCGGCTGGTCGTATTCAGATCGACCTGCATTGTAGTTAAGTTTCGATTGTTGATTCCCAGGACGCAGTATCGGTTTTTAGGAAAGCCGATAAGACTGCGGACCGCCATCAATGTGTCGGCGTGGTGAACTTCCAGAAGGACCGTCAGGGTCAGCTCGGCTGCGGCTATCATCAGGTCCATCAGCAGGCCGGGCTTGAGGGCATCGGCTATCAGGAGTATGGCGTCGGCGCCGGAAACACGGGATTCATATACCTGCCAGAGGTCGATGATAAAATCCTTGCGCAAGACCGGCAAATCCACGACCTCGCGAATTTGGTCTATGTATTCGAGCCGGCCCTGAAAATATTTTTCATCCGTAAGCACGCTTATAGCATCGGCGCCGCACTTTTCGTACGTCAATGCGATTGAAACGGGATCGAAATCATCACGAATCAGACCGGCCGACGGCGAAGCTTTTTTCACCTCTGCTATGACATTTATGCCGCGGGAGTTCGGTTTGGTGACGGCTTTATAGAAATTCCGACATTTCGGCAGGTCACGGGCCTGCTCTTTCAATTGCTCGAGGCTCGTCTGTGAACGGCGGGACTGTACCTCGATTTTCTTGTCGGCAATGATTTTATCCAATATATTCGCCAAGACCGTTACTCCGAGATTTTGACATAACCCATACGAAGCTCGTTGAGGGTGTTGGCAAGAACGGTTTGTTCTTCCTGGGTCAGGTTTCCCTTCGTTTTTTCCTCGAGGGTCTCAAGCATATCGATATTGTATTTTGCAAGTGCCAAGTCCGGCTCTTTTTTCTCCTGGCCTTTTATTTGCAAAAGACCCAAAGCAAACAGTGCCTGTGTTGTCAACATGCTTATTAAAGCGGCAAAATTGCCCGGCGGCAAGGAACCGTGAGATTCGTCTTGCTCCCGGTCTTTTTCCTTTTCGGCTTTTTCCTGGGCCGCTAAAATTTCTTTTTCCTTTTGAGCCTCCTGCTTCCAGTCTTCATCGACTATAATCTTTTTCTCCTGGTTTTTTTCTTCTTTGGCCATGATTGTTAAGCTCCGTAAAAATGTTTATTTTTTTCCGCGATATTTTTTCATGCTTCTGTCAATTTCTCGTTTTTGGTCGCGCTTGGTTATCGTCTGTCTTTTGTCATATTGCCTTTTGCCTTTAGCAAGGGCTAATTCTACCTTAGCCAGGCCCCTTTCGTTAAAATAGAGCCTGAGAGGAACAAGGGTAAAGCCCCGCTGTTCGAGTTTCGTTTCGATTTTGCGGATTTCGGTTTTGTGCAGCAGCAGTTTTCTTTTTCTGGCCTGTTCGTGCTGTCTGCTTCCGGCCTGCTTGTATTGGGATATACTTGCGCCTACGAGCCAGCACTGTCCGTTATCGATTCTTGCGTATGAGCCGCTCAAATCGGCGGTGCCCTCTCGCAGCGACTTTACCTCGGTACCTAACAATGAAAGGCCGGCCTCGAAATTATCGACAAACTCGAAATTTCGATACGCCTTTTTATTGACCATTACCGGGCTTTTTTTGTCCTTGTTCTTTTGGGGTTTCGCTGCCATGGATAATATGATAGCCGGAGGTGTTCGATATTGCAAGAATTCGGAAACCGAATAAGAAGTTTGGGTCGGTAACAGCGGGTTTTATGTAAAAAAACGGCCTTATGCAAACAAGCATAAGGCCGTTTATCTAAATTAAGTTTCACACGATTAAGCTGTCGGCCAATCTGGTGTTCTTTTAACAGAACGCCTAACGACCGATCATATTAATAATCGCGTACAATTACTGCATCTTCACCAACCATATACCGGTCTGAGCTATTGACCTTGACATTATAGACTTTACCGACATAAGGCATTGTCCTGGTTGTCACGCTCTTGATGCCGATGGTGCCGTTCCGGGTTTTCAGTTTCAGGCCGCTTCTGAGTTGTTGTGCCTTTACCCACTGTCCGGACTCGAGCATGAACAGGTGTGACTCAACAACGCTGATGCAATTTCCGCTCTCGAGCACGATATCTCGACATTCGAACGATCCTTCGTGCGCTTCGAGTTTCTCAACAGTAGTAGTTGCAAGAGTATTGATTGTCAGTCCTGCGTTTACATTCGAAATTTGAACCATTGCACCATTGATCCAGACGGGTGTCTGAGCAAGGAAGCATGCCCTGCCCTTCGTTGGCGTTTCGCCTTCTTCCATATCGTTGACAAGATACGAATCCGCCCTGTTTGTAGGTGAAGTTCCCGCTGCCGGCATAGTACCCCTTCGTATATCCGCAGTGTTGCTGCCCCAAAAAGTGTAGATATTGTCGTCGTTGACACCGCAAGCCGGTGTTTTTTCCTGGTTCACGTGAATGTCCACAAACAGCACGTTTTGCGAATCACCCTGGTGTGAAGGCGAATTGCCTAAACTTACATATTCTCTGCCACCGGTAGGATCAAAGAGAGTAAAATTAGCCGGTTCGGGTACGTATCCGGGTCCAGGAATCCATGGATTTCTGTCTGCGGCGACAGCCAAGCCCGGCTCGCTCGATGAGGTCACGGCATAAGGGCCGTAGGGCATATGATAGGAATAGCTGCAATGATTTGTCGGATTGGGACCGAAATCCCATAGCTGGGTGACTTCCAGATTTGTTCCGGCTTCGATGGGATTAAATTCTGAAACCTGGCCGTCACTCTTACAGACGAATGAAGAAGGTGTGACTTCTGTGTACTTGATCAAAAGATAGAAACTGGACGTGATGGTTACAAAACCGCCTTGACCGTCGGAGCCAATTTGGTAGGCCGCATACCGGTTCGCAGCCGCCCAGTCGGCGATTTGGTTGGACCATGTACTTGTCCTTCCCCCTGCACGCGGGAATTCGTCATCGTATTCGTTTGCATATAGTACCATTGCCTTACCCATACCGGATAGGTTCGTCCCGCAGACCATTCTAAAGGCGATCTGCCGGACCTTGGCCAGCGCGGGCATCAAAATGCCCATCAGCAGAGCAATGATCGCAATCACAACCAATAACTCAACTAATGTAAAACCTTTCTTTTTCATTATTTTTCTCCTTCATAAAATTGAGATTCGCCTGATCGGCCCGTTTTAAAGCACGTTTTCATTTGAATTTTTATTAAAATGCCGAACGCTATATATTCAATACGCCAGACATCCAACACTCTTTCTGCGAATCTCCTATCATTATATTTTGAAAACGGCCGATAAAATTCAGTTTAACCGGAAAGGACTTTTAACCTTTATAAGAAGTCCTAAAATAACTTATTGATATTTTTCCGTTACTTCAGCGCAACGTAACTAAATGTTAAGTTTTCTTCCCGGCAGGTGGTTTAAGGTATGAAATCGGGAAATATATGATGACTTTTTTAACTATCTATAATATAATAATAAATATTCATTAAACCTACCTACATCTATATAAGAAATATACCACAGAATATTATTTCGGTCAACTAAATTTCGTCAAATTTATCGAACTTTCTTGAAAATATCCGCAAATTGTTTAATATTCGCATTTTAATCTCGGAATTGCCGGTATGAGCACTCAAAAAACTTACGAAGATATCGAAAAACTGCTGAAAAAACACGGTCAAAGCCAGCTTTTGGCATTCCGGGACGAGCTGGATACCGACCAAAAGTCGTCTCTGTTAGCCCAAATTCGTCGATTGGACTTTGAAAAAATTGACGAATGGGTGGATCAATTTGTAAAAAATCCTGATTTTATTGCGATAAACAGGGATTTAAGCCCCGCTTCGTCTTATGAACCTTACCCCACAGAACCACAAAACCGGCAAAAGTATGCCGAAGCGGTTAAAACAGGCAAAGAGCTGATAAGCCGGGGTAAAATAGCGGCTTTTGTCGTTGCCGGCGGCCAGGGTACAAGGCTCGGTTTCGACGGCCCGAAGGGGGATTTTCCAATCAGCCCGGTTAAAAACAAAACCCTTTTTCAGATATTTGCCGAGACTATATCTGCTGTTTCAGCCAGATATCAGACTACTTGCCCGTGGTATATTATGACAAGCCCGTTAAATTATGCCGAGACCGCGGATATATTTAGTTCGAACGATTATTACGGCCTGGGAAAAGAGAATGTTTTCATCTTTCAACAGGGGACATTGCCAAATTTCAGCCGGGACGGCAAAATCCTGCTCGCCGACAAAGATACCATTGCCTGTTCACCCGACGGTCACGGCGGCAGTATTAAGGCCCTCTACCAAAGCGGCGCTATTGAGGACATGAAAAAAAGAGGCGTGGAATTTCTTAGCTATTGGCAGGTCGATAATCCGCTGATAAATATTTTCGATCCGTTATTTATCGGCCTGCATGTTCTCGATCAGGCCGAGATGTCTTCCAAGGCGTTAATCAAAACCGGCCCGAAAGAAAAGATCGGCAACTTCTGCCTGATAAACGGCAAAATAAACATCATCGAATACAGCGATTTGCCGGACGAACTGGCGCAGAAAAAAAATCCGGACGGTTCTTACGTCTTTAAGCTCGGAAGTATTGCTATCCACATAATCAACCGTTCCTTCGTGGAAAAACTCAACACCGGGGATATTTCTCTGCCGTTGCATAAGGCCGTTAAAAAAATCCGGCATATTGACGAGCAGGGTAATTTCGTCGAGTCCGAAGGGATAAAGCTTGAGAGTTTTGTTTTTGATGCCGTACCGTTGGCTTCGAACTCAATAATCCTTCAGACGGTCCGAAGTGAGGAATTCGCCCCGACGAAAAACGCTACAGGCGTTGACAGCGCCGAAAGCGCACGACAAATGATAGTTGACCGTGCCGCGAACTGGCTCGAATCGGCGGGCGTGACAATCCCAAGAAAAAAGGATGGCTCACCCGATTGCCTTCTTGAAATCGCTCCATCCTTCGCATTGGAAAAAGAAGATATCAAATCAAACTTGAGTCGTATCCCTCCTATAAAACCAAAAGACAAAATATACCTCGAATAAACAATTGTCTTAAATAATCCGACACATGTTAAGCCTATATATAATCTAAAGATACTCTGCCTTCGTTATCGTTTTTCTTCACCAGACCGCTATAGAAAAAGAGTGCCGTCATTGTTAATGACGGCACTCTTAGTGATAAACGCTCTTTTTCACGTGACGTTTCCGTCACATAGTATCTAAGTTGTAAATTTTATGGTTATTGTTCTATATAACGCAATCTAATATCGTCCATGAACAAAATTCCTTCGTTTCCGGCTCCGTTTTTATCCAGACCCACGACCAGCTGAGTTACATTCGTCAGACTGATTCCAAAGTCAGCCAGTGGTATCTGGAAGTTTTGCCACTCGTCCAGTGTCAGATCTATGCTGTTTATAAGCACCTTGGAATTATTCAGCTTGACGTACAGCTGCTCGGTCCCGGTATTGTTCGGATCGCCGTAGAACCAGATACTCAGAGTGTTAAAATCACGATGAACCCAGTTACTTCCCAGTGAGATTGCGCTTGTCGGTAACGTCACTTCTGCATAGCTTGCAACAGTGGTGTCATATACCAACGGACCTGACTGATTACCGCCGTGGACGGCGTCGGTCTCCACGAAGTGCTCTCCGTTGGCAAAATCAGGATCGGGGTAACCTATTGTAGAACCGTTGACGTTAGGATTGGCATATCCGTCCGACCATACCATATATATCCTGTTGCTGCCTTCGAGGTCTTCATTAATGTCGTTGTAGGACTCGAAGTCATCCACTAAAAGGTAATCAGGTACTGTAAACATCCAAACAGTGCCTTTACTGATGGTTTGGTCTGAGTTGATTTCATCGATACGCCAGTAGTAAGTCTGACCCAAAACGATAGTTTCCGGAGATCCGTCAAAGTTGTTAACGTCCCGTCGGCCTTGATATATATCTCCGGTTGATGTATCGGCATTTACCACAGAAAGCATATCGAGACCTAAATATACATCATGCTGAACTGCGTTCTCTCCCGGAGACCATGTAAGGGGAAAGACATCCAGATAAATTACTGTCGAATCATAACTGGGTTTCGGATTCCAGGCAATTTGAAGATTACCTCTCATAATCAGCTCAATCTCTTCCTCATTCAAGGCCTTATTATAAATGCGCACGTCGTCAATGAGGCCGTTCCATGCCTGGGGTCCTTCGCCCGGCCTGTTGTTATCACCGATAAATACGGTAAGATTGGGGTCGTTAGTGAGAGCGCTAATGGTATCGACGTAACCATCCTCTACGCCATCTACATAAAGGGATATCCTTGAACCGTTATACACCCCGAGAGCGTGATGCCATTGGCCGTCATTGACATTTGTGGCGCCAACAGCTTCCCCGGCGTTACCGCAATCGAACCGTAGCTCGTTTGCTGTCAACCCGTTCCTGACCAATTTCCAGGCATTCTCTCCCTTGCTGACGATTGCCTGGTCCGTCTGTTCGAAAACATCTACTCTTATCCAGGCTGCGACCGTTATCTGATCGTTGAAGTCTAAGATTTCAGCGTTACCACAGTCCACATAATCACCAAGACCATCGAAGGACAACGCATTGCCTTTGTTCTCGTATCCAACTATCCAGTCCGGATCACCATGGATGGTACCGTGATTGCCATGACCGGACCAATCAAGAGCGGTACTTCCCGCACCTTCATCGAATGTCCACAAGCCAACAAGACTGTCATCGGAAATTTGAATATCAGGCATAGTAGCAAAGCTCCATACTTCGCCGGTGTAGGTTGCATTGTCCGGAGCACCACCGATTTCATCAACAGCCCAGTAATAAGTCGTAACAAAATCAAGTGGGCCGGGAGAGTAGTTCGACACATTAATATCGACACCGTCAACCATACAGCCGCTTCTCGCTTCTACGTTTTCCCTGACCGTGTCTAAGTATATCTTGTGTGAAACCGCGGAAATGCCCGGTGACCAGGAAAGAACCACATCCGGGTCTACGGATATATCACCATCATACGGAACGGGATTAGAGGCGGTTTCCGACTCTATTTGAAAACTCCAAACGTCGCCCAGCCAGATGTCGGAACCGCTAACCTCGTCAACGGCCCAGTAGTATATGGTTCCGGGAACCAGATCACTAACTGTATAAGTTAATCCGGTTATAAGGCCCTTATCCGCCTGCTGTGTACGGTCACTTACTTCGTTGATGTTTGCGCTGAAATATATGTGGTGTTCAGTCGCGTAGGCCCCTGACTGCCAGGATAGAACCACACTTGTCTCTGAAACCAGGCTGCCGTCAGCCGGCTCGGCGCCATAGGCCTTTGTCTCCTGAGGTACAGCCGCGTCAAGCTGTTCGTCGGTGAGAGACGTGGTAGAGAAAACAAACGCATCCATCCTAAGTCCATCCTCACGAGCGCCGACCTGAAACGTCTGTGTCAGCTCCCCGGCGGGGACCTCGAAAGAAATGCCCGCAGCCCCGTAACCGACAGCTTCAGTCAGGTTGAACCAGCCGTACTCATCAAACGGATTCATGTCCAAGCCGTTGCACTGTACCCAATCAGCATTTGAGTTCGCGGTTTTCGTCCCGAATCCCCTAGCATAAAACATGCTGTCATTATCCGGCGCTCCCTGTGGATTCAACTGATCCTCTACCAAAAGCCGCGCATAAAAGGTGTACGTACCGGCCTCCGGGAACGTGACCGTATAGGTGGCAATCCGGTTTTCACTACCTGGGCTCCCTCCACCAGCGGTTGTTTCAATCGTAATGTACTGACCACCAAGGGCAAGGGGATCAATTTGGGGCGGGTCGAAATCAGCGCCCAGAGTGCCCGATTCGGCCTGAAAGCCGATTACTGCCGCATTTGACAAACCGGCCAGTCCTAACACTAGGACAAAAACAATAATACTCAATTTTCTACACATAATTTTACCTCCTACAAACAATCATAAACACTAAATATTAATATCACCACCACAGGTGTGGAACTCTCGCGAAAATAAAATGTACTTTGACCATATATTAAAACACCATTACTTCTGACAAGTCGGGCTACCCTCGGCACTCCTTGTTGTCTTAAATTAAAAGTTTCGGCATCTACTTTTAGTAGATTTCGGTATTACAATGCCTATTCAACCTGATACTGCTTCAATATCTATTATCTTCACTAAAATAGCTGTCCTGCCTCTAATAACTTCATATAAAACAACCGACAATGATTTTCTTATCCACTACATTCTGTCCTTTCGGGTCAATATTAATGTGGGACGAATCAAGTGACACCAATCGTTTTGGCTCCAATAATCTGCCTCCTCCGTCTGACTATCGGTGACCACCAGACTCAGAAAACGGTCCTCTACATGAAGAGGTATTTGGATATCAAACATCTGTCCGGTTCGAACCTTGGATTTAAGAAATCGTATACGACCATCGACCAGTATCCAGAGATCGATCTCTCCCAACCGAGGAATAGAATTCACGGGCATTCCAACCCTCGCCGTGAACCGCGAGATCTCAATGTCCGGCAAGGAATGGCGCATGGGATCCAAGGCAAAGGTAAGACCACAGTTGGCATGCATGGAAATACCAGGACTGTCGATGAGTTCCTTTGTGTTGTAAGGTCCTATCTCTCGTGCAGCATATTGCCAACCATTGTTGATATTCCACTTAATCATGCCATCGGTATTGGGGCATTCCGTAAATACATGTCCCTCCGAACTGACAATACAAACAGCCTTCCCTCCGTTTGGTATAAATACACCATCTATATAGGGAATATTCAAATTTGGTATAAACTGAGGTGAAGGTTCAAGATGGTAATAGGCAGGATTATACTCCTTATTGCCCGGTCGCCATGTATCGTTAAGCCGGCCCGTCATCGGATTAAGGCTACCATGTCCCGTATTGGGATCATAACGAAGGCCGGTGCCAAACCCATTACCTCCGCCAACAACATCCGCTAAGTCGGTGCGTACGCCGGGTACTCCCCAGGAGTCATCTGACGGCAATTTTCGCATGAAGAGACGAGGGCGATTGATGACCTGATCCCTGCGTATATTCCCCTCACTATCGATCTGCATGGCGTCCCCTTGTTCGAGGATTGCTTGTGCTACCCGGTGTCCTCGTTTAGACGATTTAAAACCGACCTTTCCCTGGAAAACATGTACTTCCGCTTGAATTAGATCATTGACAGCAACACCGAATTCCGTGCCGAAATCAATAATCCGGCCGTTCGGTGTTTCAACGGCAAATCCATGCGCACGCGGCGGCACCCGGGCCATGAGGGAGCCGGTGACCATCTGCATGCTGTTGGGCGTTTTCAGATCAAACTCACAAGGCGCCTGTAACAATACCTGTGCTCCATCTTTAAAGGTTATTTGAGCGATCCCTTGCTCCAAGCATCGTAGGCCCGGACACAATTCCGGAACTTTGGGAGAGATGGCCCACTGTGCATTAACCGTCTTGTCCAAGACGGCAACGACGCGGTGGGAGTAAATGTACTGGACGGATCCCCAAACCGTTAGCATGCATAAAACGAGTGCCGCCATTCCCACTACGGCTATACGTGCCAACCGTATGGCAATGCTCATCCGACGTACCCACCGCTCCATAGCTGCATGCAGATCGATCGACTCGCGCCGGGAGCCACGGTGCATGTGTTCCCAAGCCAATCGCTGTTGACGCTGCTCCTCTAAAAATGCTTCTAATTGGCGGCTTGCCCGCCATTCGATTTCCCGGACTCGTTCTTGCTCTTGAGGTGTTAATGAAGACCGGGACGTGCTTTCAGCCGGGCCTGTAAACAGGGGATTCTTTCCTGACGGCCCCCCGCAGGCAAGTGTCTCCTGTCGGACCATATCCAACAAATCTCTTTGTGTCTCGGGTGTGTCGGACAGATCATTGTCTTGCAGAGCAGAGGTTAACTGACCGTGCATAGCCTCCTGAAAATATATGAACTGTGCGTATTGTTGCAGTATCTCCGGATGAGTGAGAAAAAGTTGACGGAGGGCCTCTTGCTCCTCACTCAGTAGTTGACGGTCTAACAGCCGCAGAAACAAGATATAGAGTCGATGATTATTAGGCTCACTCATATGCTTATCCCTCGTGCCTCTAATTGCTGACTCACACATTGCT
>CAYSKI010000081.1:0-12770 GCA_964431695.1 uncultured Pirellulales bacterium
CAACGCTCTTCAACCATGATAGACCCCACCTCGGTGTCTTTTACCCTAACCTACCGATACTAGCGATCTATTAGATAACTCGAAGACAAACACGACCAAAGGGTTATGATGGCCATTGGCCAATATTGGAGACAATATTGGAGGGCCGGACACCCTGGCAGCACCTGGATGGGAGCGTAGCTATCGCGCCTCATCGTATATGAATCTGGGTCTCCAGCATCAGCCGAATAAAAATCTGACGCTCCGTATTGACGGCTATTATTTGCTGGGCATCTTCAATAAAGACTTAAATAAACGTATCTACGGCGGTAATAATCCATGGTACTGCTCACATGCACCTGCAGTGGGTGTTAGTATGATGTATAAATTCTAATAAGCGAATATCAAAAGGGCTACTATTCAGGGGAAGCTAAGGTTTTAATAAGACCGTAGCTTCCTTTTTAATTTTATGACTGGAGTTTCTTCGTAGAGGAAACATGCGGTAAAATCCTATACTGAGAATTCAGGTACGAACAATTATCTTTTGGATCCTGCTTAGCTGCTTAAATCGAACGGCGAGATATAATCGCCGTGTTTATCGCGCGCTGCCTGAAGGCGGTTTCGAGCTTCATCGAAGGTCTTAAAAACAATCCGGGGAGTATCGGAGACTTTTTCAGTATAAATCTTTTCGACTCGCTGAAGTTTGGCGAGATTTTCCTGAATGCGATACTTAAACTGTTCTACATAATTTTCCTTGGTGTATTCTTTGTGGAGCTTCTCTTTAAATAACCCCGCTAAATCTTCATATTTTGGTATAAATCCGGTCGGAGTTTTGATGCCGTCAACTTCGCCGTTTACCCGCAGCTCCGCCCAGAGAATCCAGATAAGCTTATCAGCCATACCATTGAGATATTTGCCGTCTTTGTTCTTTAGGAAATAATTGACCGAAAAAATCAACGGCGGATTTTCAATGCCTTCGGCAAAATCCAGATTATTTTGAATATATCGGCCGAGCGGAATGGAGAGAAAGTCGAGGTTACTCATCAGATTGAATGTCCTTACTCCTTCCTGCCCGAGTGTTGCCGCGGTAGTTTCAGATTCGAGAGAGGCGCCTTTTAAGATAATACCTTCTTCCCAGCTAAAAGCCTGCTCAACAGGATTCCACGTATCGCTGTCGCGTCCACCGTAGATGATACCGCCGACCGGTACACCGTCGGGATCATCCATCAGTGGATCGCGGTTATTTAAATCTGCAATATTAAGACAATAGCGCGCGTTTTTATGCGAAGCGGTAATCTCATTACCTTTGTCGTCTTTTTTCCCTTTGTGCCATTGACCGGAGGGATTAATTCCTTCGCTGGGTAATTCCGAGCCCATACCGAGCCAGTGCGGCTTTTTCTTATCATCGATCAAAACGTTGGAAAATATTACTTCGTTTGTATTAGTCAGGGCCTCGTATATAATCGGGTCGTCGGTTGGATTGACGTCTCGAATTATACCGAAAATACCCTTTTCGACATTCACACATTTCGTTTTGTTGTTTTTCTTTCTCAAATATGCGATGTCGTCGCCGATTATGGTCTGTCCCGGCAGCATGGAAGTCGAAGTTTTTCCGCAGGCCGATGGAAACGCACCTGTGAAGTAGGTGACTCTACCACCAGGGCCGTGTGCGCCGAGAACAAACATGTGTTCGGCAAGCCAGCCGTGGTTTGATGCTTTGTTGATCGCCAGCCTGAGCGCCAGTTTCTTCAGGCCGATGGTGTTACCGCCGTACTGCGTATTAACGCTGTACACTATGTTTTCTTCCAGGTTTATATAAACTCTGCGTTTGTCGATATTTTTACTAACGGCGTTTTCAAGCTCACCTTCCGAATGCAGAAATCTGAAAAACTCGGGAGAATCGCCTATCTTCCTGAATTGTTCGTAGCCGCTGCGATAGAGAATACACTCGCTGTGTGCGACATAAGGAGAATCGGTAATTTGAACACAGGGGATGGAGAAATCCGAATCAACAGGCCCAAGGCAGAAAAACAGAACCAGCATCTCACGTCCCGCCATCGAGTCCTTGAGAAAAGAGCGGACTTCCTCGATGCCTGCCTGTCTTTCAATGGAATTCAAGCTTGCCCCAAGGTCCGAGCCGGCCGGAAGCAGGTACTTCGTTTTGGATTTGTCCCGTGCCTGGTCGTTGTATCCGTCGAAATGACAGGTGTGTCCCTCGGTCTGGAGCTGTATTTCCTCGCCGAGCTTGATAGCCTGTCGGCGGATGTATTCTCTGTCGGTCTCTGAGTCTGTGCATACGTAAACTGATTCAGCTCCGGTCAGCTCAATCGCATCGGTGATAAATTCGTGCATCCTGGGATTGTTAAGAGCCGCCAGTTTGTTGTATTGTTCTTCTGTCAGTTTTTCTTTCAAAATTTCTCTTGTCTTACTCATCTTTAGTTATTACCTCCTGGGAGAATCTACCCCATGAGATAGGCTATTAAAGCCACCATCTCACGGGGTGTATTTCGGTTCAAAAAAAATCCGGGGAATTGTAACGACGCAAAGTATAACCGTCAACTCATTTCTATAAAATATCCGGTTCATACGTAATTTGAGCGAAAAAAGTTCTGTCGCTAACAGGTCATTTAACTATATGTTAATTAAGAAGTTACTACAAATGATTGTTGTTAACGATGGATGGTTCTACAGAAATAAACGGGATATAGTAAATATTGTGCAAAAACCTTAAATAAGGCATTACACTGATAATAGATCTATAACGAAGGATTAAAGCAAAAGAAGGTCTTATAAAACTCGGTCTAATAACCGTATTGAAATAAAAATCTTCAGACAGATAAAATAATTTTATAACACAAAGAATGTCTTGAGTCTCGTTGTTATTCAAACTAATACGGAAAACGTGCCGATTGGCAAGCCACCTCATGGTCGAGTATAAGGTTTTCGAACCTTTTTTCTCAGAAATTTACGTAACGAATAGCCGGTTATTTGCCGAAAGACAATTCATATATACCATAACAGGATAAAAAATAGTCATCTTGTTTTTTTATGAAGGGGGGCAGCTTCAAATTGACTATTACCTGTTATAAGAGAAACTTGCTTCTGGGCAGAACACGCTTTGTAATATTTAAGGACTTAGATGAAGAGAAGTATATATATATTCCTTGACTCCGGGATGCGGGCGATTCTTTCCGTATTCCTGCACACGATTCTTGTGTCGCTTTTCATAGTACAGCCTGCTATTGCCGACCCTGCCGATGAACTCCGGGAATATTTTATGAATGAAAGCAGGGAGACAAAAACTACATACAATCACCAAGAAGCAAGTCAGCTAAATTATATTCAGGAAATAATAGACTTAAATAACAATCAAAAGACAATGGCTTCGAAATGGTCCCCTTATTTACATCTGACTACCAAGGCCGGTGACGATCGCCAGATTGGCAGGTTTGTCTTTATGTGCCCGGTATGGCAATCCTCGGACTCTATGATTTTCTCTGATATCCGATCCACTTTTGATAACGACGACAACATAGAAGGCAATATAGGACTGGGATTTCGCCGTATTATACAGGGCACCGATAATGATGACTGGATTTGGGGAATTTATGGATTTTACGACAGATTGAAAAGCTCGACAGATAACCAGTTCAATCAGGGAACATTTGGTGCCGAACTGCTCAAGACTAATTTCGAGCTGCGTGGGAACATATACCTTCCCGAAAATAGAAGTTATATCGTAGGAAGTAGAACGGTTAGTAGTGTCAGCCTCAGCGGCACAACGGTTATGGAGCGCAATCAATCACTTGTGGCTCGTGAGCGAGCACTCCCTGGATTCGATGCTGAAGTCGGCTATGGCTTTGATATGGGTAAAAAAGACAAACTATGGGTCCATGCCGGATATTTCAATTTTAATCACAGCGACGCTCCTGAAATCGCAGGCCCTCGTCTGCGTCTGCACTGCGAGTTGAACGACGTCTTTGGAATGCCCGAGAGCACACTTGCCATCGGTGTTGAGGTTCAACATGATAAGATCCGTAAAAATGATACTTTCGCCTGCATTTCTTTGTCAATACCTTTTGGTGCACCACGTGACGTTTGGAAAGAAACGAGTAGAAAACGTGACATAGAAAGTCGTATGATGCGACCTATAATACGTGACATAGATGTGATCACAAATACTGATGACATTAGCAAATCCCCAGGGTCTGCCGATGGCCCGGAACTTGTCTCTGATACAGAGGGTCCATTAATCGACAATGCCACCGGGGAGCAGGTCGATATGTATTTTGCGGATGCCGATGGCAGTGCTGCAGGAACGGGCACTCAGGAAAATCCCATGACTATCGTACAGGCAGAAAATACTTCCAGTGCAAGCGATGTAATTTTTCTCTTAAATGACTCAGGCGTTATCGATGTCAATACCATCTCCAGTGGAACTCTCACCCTCAAACCAAATCAGCAGCTTCTCGGTATCGGGGATAATACAAGCAGGGATGTTTTATTGCCGAATAATCATACGCTGAATGTGAGCTCCACAGCGGGACGACCCAGCCTGAGCCGTCTTGATGGGGCCGATGTCGTAAAGATGCTCTGGAATAATACCATCGATGGTTTAAATATCTCAGGCGGGAATAATGGGATTTACGGATTGAATGTTAATAATCCGACCGTTAGAGATGTTACTATCCAGAACACCGGCAGCAATGCAATCAATCTTGCCAATAGTTCCGGGACCATAACGATCTCGGGCAGTGTGATACAAAATAATACTTCGAATGGAGTGTACCTGAGTAATACGGCAGGAGGCAGTGTCACCGCCTATATATCTGATAATAACATCTCTGATAATCTCGGCATCGGCCTCTATAGCTTGAATACGAACGCCAGTACCCTCACAGGAACTTTTCAGAATAATACAGTTTCCGGGAATGGTACTCAAGGCATATACGTGAACAACACAAATGGCGGTGTGGCCACGCTCGATATCTCTGATAACTTAATCTCTAACAACCTCGGCATCGGCATCTACAGTGTAAATACGAATACAAGTACCCTCACAGGAACTTTTGAAAATAACATTATTTCCGGAAATGGTGCTCAAGGTATATATTGTTACACCTCGAACGGCAGCACGGGAAATATTGATATCTCCGATAACCAGATTACGGGAAATACGAACGAAGGGCTGCGTATGTACAGTTATACCGGCAGTACGGTGACAGCTACAGTACAAAATAACCTGATTTCAGATAGCCAGGACGATAATATATACTGCTACAACAGCGAGAGCACCTTAAACCTGACTCTTAATAACAATGATATTATCAACAGTACCGTGGACACAGGAGCACGTATTTCCAATGTCTCGGAAGGCGGTATATTATCGGCGAATATAACAGGCAACAGATTCACCGGAAATATCAATCGAGGTTTGTATCTCTATAACTCAGGAACCACTTTTTCACTTACTGCCCGGGATAATACCATAACCGGCAACCAGGCCGGGGGCCTTGAATATGTCACTGACGCGGGGGCAACAACTCTGACAATCGCCAGTAACATCATCAGCAACAATAGCGGCGGCGGGTCAACCACGGATGATTTCGGTATTTCCATCGACCAGGATACCGATCCAAACAGTACACTTGCACTGACATTAAGTAATAATACAATTGAGGGTAACGGTTATAGAGGCGTAAACCTTAATAACGCCGATGGGACATATAATGCATCATTGATTGGTAACTCAATCGTTAATAATAGTTCCGATGGCGTTTACATAGTTAATCAGACAACCGGTATTTTAACCGTCGATCTTTACAGTAATACGATAACTAACAATGCTGTAAGAGGCGTATGGCTTAGTAACGATACCGGAACACTGAACGCAATGTTTGAAAATAATACCATTAAAATGAATATAAATGACGGTCTCGAATTAGACAACGTCAATGGAGGGACTTTCGATTGTGATTTGGGTGGCGGAACGTTCGGCTCTGCCGGCCTAAATTCAATCTTTGCCAATACTTCCGGTTACGATATCGATAATGATACGGGCATAAGCATCAAGGCGGAGAACAACTGGTGGGGATTAGCTCCCCCTAACCCCGCACGCCTTGCCGGTACGGTTGATTTTGATCCATGGCTTACCGCGGAGCCGGATTAATCGATTACCGGCTAAAGTACCGTGACGGTTATAAAATTGAGACGATTAGCCCCGGAAGTCTTTCTCTTATTTTGTCGTATCATATTTCGATGATAAATCAGTCGAGTATTCCCATTAGGACCAGCTTAGCCTGCTGGCGTAATGTCAAAGCTTCTCGTAAATCCTTCTGTGCCTGAGCCAATTGTTTTCTGGCGCTTGCTCTGGCCTGTTGTAATTCTATCATTTTCTGCCTGATTGTTTCGGGGGGTGAATTAAAATCATTCAGCAGTGCATCAAGCTGACGGCATATTCTTTCGCCCTGAGTTTCCCGCCGGCTGGATTGGCTCTGGAAAGAGGAATCGGGGGCTGTCATGTTACTTCCACCACCACTACCTCCGCCGCCGAGCTGGAATTGAAAGCCGCCTGCGAAACCACCGCCTTGTTGTGAGCTGGTGCTGGCAAAGTTGCTGCTGAACGGCGGACCGATGCTTACAGTAGCACGCTGGCGGCAGGCTTTGACTTTGTCTAATTTAGGTTTTATGACTTTCCACTGTTCTTCGTTGACACCGAGTGCCTGCTTCATGGCCATCTCTTCCTGCTGCTCGGCCATTCTTTGCATTTCTCTTATTTTCTGCTCCGGGCTTAGATTTCGTAATCGGGTGAAATCGGGGCCGAACCTCTGCGGCATTGTCCATTGCCGGGCTGTTCGCTCCTGTAGGATATTTGGACTGTCTTGTGGTATAGTTTGCTGCTGGCCTTCAAAATCTTGTGGGTATTCCGGTACGTCAGATTCGGATTTCTCAGATGGGCTTTGGCTCGCAAACACACTTATCGAACAAACAACAATCATGCTAAAAATCATTTTTCGCCATAACATTTTTATATCCTTTCATTACGGAATCAGTACATTAAAATCTGCACTTTCTGCCGGAACTTCTCGAAGTTCAACTCTCCCTCCGAGAATGCATCCACATCCGATTTCTTCGCGCGGATTGTCAGAACCGTGGCAGGAGGAATCCCCGTTTCGGAGTATCCGCCCATACCACCACCGTACATCCCTCTGGTTCTACCTGTCGTACCTCCGCCGTGGCCGCTCATGCTACTGCTGTCATATCCTCCACCCATTGCACTGCCGCCGTATCCACCCATACCTCCGCCGCCGTATCCGCTGACTCTTGACGAGGATGATGCCCGAGACCGGAAGGAGCTTTGTACATACTCTCCCCATCCGCTCATTATACCCATGCCGGATTGCGGGCCGGTCCCTGTGACACTGAGAATCACCCATTCTTCGGGCATTAGGTTTCGGATATTCGCTGCGTGTTTGAGTGTCCGGATTAGTTCGGCCTTGAGCTCTTCGACCATCCGGCCTTCGTCCGGCCCTGCCTGGGTTCTATTTATTCGTCCTGCGCCGGGGGAAAATATCCTCTCTCTTGTTTGCTGCCAGGTCGGATCGACATCTTCGGTGGTTTTGTCTTCGGCCTGTTCCTGCGTTTGTGGGGTGGGTGTGAAAGTATAATCGACCTCCATCATAAAGATAGCGCCGTAGCCCTGCATATATACGGCTTCCGTTTCGCGGTTGTCCCGTCCGAAGTAATCGCCGAAATCCCGGAAGACTCCCTGAATCATTCGAGGCTCCTTGAATCTGTCGTCAAGGATATATGAAAAGACATACAAATCTTCCACCGTCCCGGTGAGTTCTTCCGGCTTGATATCCTCGGTCGGTATAACGAGAATTCTCCGACTGCCGGTTCGTCCCATTGCCGATGGTATTGTTGGTGTTACTCTTCGATAGCGGGTATTGTATATGTACGATGGTGATGTGGGAGCCGGTGGCTCCGGGACACCATCTCTGATATTTGTCGTAACATTTGTGAATGACTTACTCGGCGGATTAAACTCAAGGCCTTCCTTGAATAAAGTAATCTCGCCGCTCCAGCCGTAAGGAACTTTGAGGGTATATCTGCCTTTGGAATCTGTGATTGTAGTCTCGCCTTCAGCATCGTTCCGGCTTGTAGTGACTTTGACACCGGCAATCGGTTTTCCTCCCATTTGTACCACATCGGAAATCGTTAGCATCTGCGATTCGGCGTAGTAATCCTGATTATTCATATTATCCGTAATTGCTGCGTATGAACGACTTGGTGGTGTAATTTTGTAGCCTTCTTTTATCGGTATCACTGTGCCGCTCCAGTCGTAGGGGACTCTGGCGCGATATTGGCCGTCCTTGCCGGTAATTGGAGCACCCGGCAGGCCCTCTATGAAAACTCCAGGGATATTAATTTCGCCGGAAATATCCAGAAGAATCAGTGTCGCTTCATAGTTTTGATTGTCCTGATTAAAGTGAACTCTGTTATAGACTGTGCCGTCAGGTTCGAACGTATAACCTTCTTTTTTCGGTGATACTGTGCCCGACCAGCCATATTGAACTGTCGCACTATAACGACCGTGACGGTCTGCTACCCTATTTCCGGGCAGACCCAGCATAACCACATCGCCCACGCCGACATTGCCGGAAATTTTATAGCTCAGTATTTCCGAACTATAGTCCTGATTTACCATATCTTCGCTAACGGCAGAATATATTTTTGACGGTGGATTGAATGTGAAGCCTTCTTTATGAGGCCTCAATTCACCGGCCCAGCCGAATGGAACAGAAACGCTGTAATTTCCTTTTGAGTCGGATGAATAAATTCCATCCTTAATACGCAAAGCTACATTAGGAACTCCGACATTGCCTGAAATGGTTAAAGTGATTCGTTCGGCTATGTAGTTTTGATTATCCCTGTCTGAGTCAACTGCCGTATAAGTCATGCTTGCCGGTTTGAATGAATAAGCTGCTTTTGCGGGTGTCACAGTACCGGCCCAGCCATGGGTAACTTCCGCGACATAATAACCACTGTCATCGGTGATAACTCTAACCGGAAAACCTTTCATCTCTACGCTGCCTAAGCCCGGGCCTACTGTTCCGGAGATAGTGAATGTTTCAGATGTATCTTGTGCAAAAGTAATGCCTGCTGTTATCAGAGTTGCGGTGATAAATAAAGCAGCTATACGATTAAAAGATTTCATTTTTGTTCCTTTCGTTTATTTATTGTTCCGGTCGTTTTTAGTTTTGCTCGATTTGCTTCAACTGGTTCGTCTGTGCAGCGAATGTCACTAAACTGCCGATTCGGGCGTTGTCCTGCCGCCGGTTAAGCTCAATCTGCTCCAGAGCTGCGGCAATCCACTGCCGGTCTTTTACCCGGGCGGCTTCGATAAGCTGGATTAGTTCTTTCATCCGCTGGTCGGTTATTGTGCCGGCAGCGGCCAACGTCTGTTCAGTGAGCTCGGTCATTTCCTCGCTCATCTGCCGGCTCAGCTCTTCTTTTATTTGAGTATAGTTTCTTGCATATTCTTTCTGCCATTGCTCATTTATCTGTGCAAGTACATTCTGCCTAATAGCCGGTTCCAGAGAAGCTTGTAGTGCCTCTATATCCTGTCCTGGCGTAAAAAGCTGGCCTGCAATAAATCCCACGGCAATTAGTAATATCGCCGCAGCGGCAAATTTCATCGAATAGCCGTTCGAGACCATCCGTATAATTTTCGTGCCGATACTTTCGTGCTCCTCTTTTGTATTCGCCAGAGTTTCCCGGACATTTTTAACGACCCGCTGGGTAGATTCCGTGGACGGTTCAATCTGCGAGAGGATTTTCAGTCTGTATCGAATTTGATTTTCTTCTTTCTGTGACATTGTGTATCTCCTTTTCGGGTTCTTTTTGCTGATTTGCACCAAGTGAATTACGAAGACGATTCAACGCCTTCGAGCATATAGCTCGGACGTGATGCGGCGTTTTTTCCATTTGTTCTGCGATATCATCGTATGATTGCTGTTGAATATATCTCATGACAATCACCTGACGCCATGACCGGTTTAATCGACCGATTGCATCGAGCATTTCTTCCAGTTCTTCCGTATGTATCAGTTTGCTTAACGGCGAGCTTTCCTTCGAAACCGGCTCGCAGACTACCGGTGAAAAATTAAGCTTTTGTCGGAATTTCCGCCGCCAGTCAAACGCCAGATTTATTGCCGCTTTGCGGGCGTAGGCATCCCGATTAGTGGATTTTTCGAAGCCTCTTGAGTTACTTAGTTTTATAAATAATTCCTGCATAAGCTCCTCGGCCGTTTCTTCGCGCAGTGTCAGCCGGGTCAGAAGCGTATAGAGACTCGCCCCCGACTTATCCAACAATTCCAAAAGCTCTTCGTGTCTTCTCTGCAAATAACCTCCTAAAGAAGTTCAAAGTACCTAAAGTTGAAAGTGACTAAAATGACATGTATGTGTCATCCCGATGCGTAGCCGAAGAGCCTGTCCTGAGCTTGCCGAAGAGATCTGGCCGGCGAAGGAGAGATTCTTCGCTTTGCTCAGAATGACAGCACGCCCATTTGGGGCAAGCTATCACTTTAGTTCACTTTAAGTACTTTAGCTCACTTTTAACTTACTCATTATTATAGACGAAAAGGCCCCTATCGGCGCAACTTCTTTTTATCCGGAAAATTTTTCAGCGCATAAAAAAAGGCCGAGCCAGGCCCGACCTTTCCGTTTTCAAGCTGTGCCCCTGGTTAGCAGGGGACTACATTGGTTGCACATGGGCCCTTTTTGCCCTGTCCAACTTCAAACTCGACCTTTTGGCCTTCATCGAGCGATGCGTAGCCGTTGGTCTTTATCTCCGAATGGTGGACAAACAAATCGTCGCTGCCGTCGTCCGGATTAATAAAACCAAAACCCTTGCTCGAATTGAACCATTTTACTGTACCTTTACTCACTTGTAATTCTCCCTGGCCTTATCTATCGGCCACATAAATAATATCTCTCACTTTTAATCTATGGGGGATACTCCTGAGAGATGAAAGAATATTCACCAATTAAAACACTAAAATAACACAATATCCGGTCTGTCTCAATTAAAAAATGGATAAAATTCAGATTTTATAAAAGTATCGATCTGTACTATCGGTATTATCCGGTTGGTACTTCAAGATGAGATGAAAACTTCGTTTTTTGCTCCTGGAGCATTTTATCACTATGTACACGACAGGTGGTCTGGTGGTTATAAATACTCAGGATACACTTGCAGCCCGGAAAGCTGCATTTTCTGCTGTCAGGTGAAGTTTTTAGCGACTTTTTCATTCTTACTCCCTTCAATGAAAAAGCCACAAAGGTTAGTTATCTTCCTTTGCGGCTCAAAGAATTTCTAATCTTTTGTATTGTATGATTTTTTATTTATTATACCATATTACGTTACTTATGCAATGTTGTTAATTATTTGCCAAAAATAAAGTCCGCAAAATTCTATATAATATGCCTTTTTTTGTTTTAATCCTACACATTTTGTGTACAATGCATGGTATAAACGCCGACAAAAATAGTTGGCTGTTTTATTTAAAAATGCCTGAGTAAGGAAATTGGGCCGGTTTAAGCGAATTTGAAAAAGCAGTTAGATGCGAAAAGTTTTCCATTCCGATACGGGACTTGTCTTATTAAAGCCTATTATTAGTCCAAATCAGAGGGTATTAGCTTCTCAGAACGCATCATTAACCTCCTTTTGATTCAGCTATATCGCACAAGCCCCCCTTTTGCCAAGCTCTATTCGTGACAGGTATATCATTGCAGGAGTTTTATTATGAAGATACTTCTTATCAATCCGGACATACCGCTTACTTTCTGGAGTTTCAAAAAAGCCCTGAAGTTCATCTCAAGAAAAGCCGTTGTGCCTCCTCTGGGATTAATGACGGTTGCCGCGATACTACCGCGCCAGTGGGAAACAAAACTGGTTGATATGACCACAACGAAATTGCGAGATTGTGATATTCGATGGGCAGACTACGTATTTATTACTGCAATGCTCATCCAGCGAAAATCCGCAGATCAGGTTATCGAGCGATGCCGGAAGATTGGAACAAAAGTTGTGGCGGGCGGCCCTCTTTTTACGAGTATTCCCGAAGAGTATGTACATGTTGATCACTTAGTGCTCAAAGAAGCCGAATTGACTTTGCCGCTTTTTGTACAAGATGTTCAAAACGGTTGCCCCAGAAAAGTGTACAACACGCATGACAAAGCGGATATGCATCAGACACCGATTCCTCTGTGGAATCTTATCAATATGAAGAAATACGCCATGATGTGCATCCAATATTCACGGGGGTGTCCTTTCGATTGTGATTTCTGTGATGTTACAACGCTGTTCGGGCACAGGATTCGTACAAAAACGACAGATCAGGTATTGGATGAATTGGAAAGTCTGTATGCTCTTGGTTGGCGAGACGAAGTGTTTTTTGTGGATGATAACTTCATTGGAAATAAAATCCATCTTAAAACAGAGTTACTTCCCGCCATTATAGAATGGATGAAAAAGAGGCAATATCCTTTTGCGTTCAATACGCAGGCATCCATCAATCTCGCCGATGATGAGGAATTGTTGGATTTGATGGTGCAGGCCGGTTTTGACTGTGTGTTCGTTGGGATTGAGAGCCCAAATGAAGAGAGTCTGAGCGAATGCAACAAAGTCCAGAACAAAGGACGGGATTTAGTTGCCTGTGTCAAAAAGATCCAGCGATTCGGAATGCAGGTTCAGGCGGGATTTATTCTTGGCTTCGACAGCGATA
>CAYSKI010000082.1:0-12723 GCA_964431695.1 uncultured Pirellulales bacterium
ACTCATATAAATTTCCCCTCGAAGTCATCGAGCGTGAAGAGATTACTCAGGGCCTGTTTCGGAAGAAAACTGTTATGATGTCAACTCTTAGATTATCTCCCCAGGCTGTTATTGATTTCGTGCGATTTCAGGAAGGACTGCAGGCAAAAGAGCGGAAACACACAAGCGCGTCGGTGAATGTGTCTTCTGCGTTTGACGGGTCTGGGCCGTTGAAAGAGGGCCAGACACCAAAACCATTTGAATTAAGTATTCTTCTCAAACTAAACGCCGATGAGGACTACTTCGTTCTGATTGACAAAGCTAAAGTAAAAAAATTCGAGAAGGATAAACCCGAGCAAGACAAAGATGAACCTGAGAAAAAGAGCACGCCTGAGGACGCAGAGCAATAGGTAAAGGATAATGATTAAACGTCCGCAAGATTGACGGCTTCATTAAAGACAACGTTAAGGTTAATGGGTATAGAAATGCAAAAAAATTTTGTAACAAGGTATCAAGGCAATCCAATCCTGACAAAGGCAGACATACCTTATAAAGTTGAGACTGTGCATAACGCGGGGGTAGTTAAGCATAATGGCAAATACATAATGCTGTTTCGCTCGAACCTCGATACGGGCAGGTCCATTATCGGGATTGCGGAAAGCGATGATGGCTTCGATTTCAAAGCCCGGCCGCAACCTTTTATGACACCGAGCAAAGAGCCTCCATTTGCCGAATATGAGGCTTTCGGCATTGAAGATACCCGTATTACATACCTCGAAGGAACTTATTATATCACGTATAGTGCCTATTCGGCGCATGGTGTCCGGATCGGCTTGGCGAAAACAAATGATTTTAAATCTATTGAGCGAGTCGCACTTATCACACAGGCGGATTATCGAAATACAGTCCTTTTCCCCGAGAAAATCAACGGTCGATATGTGAAGCTTGACCGGCCTCATTCGGATATCAGCCCGTGGTCGATCTGGATAAGCTACTCGCCGGATTTGCGTCACTGGGGCGATTCGAGATTAATAATGAAGCCGGTTCCTTATCATTGGGACCAGATGAAAATCGGCCCCGGAGCTCCGCCGATTCGCACCGAAAAGGGGTGGCTGAATATCTATCACGGCGTTTTCCCGACGATGGACGGCCACGTATATCGTCTCGGTGTCGCTTTACACAAGCTCGATGACCCGGCGGAAATTCTCGGCGTCGGCGACCGGTGGATTTTACAGCCGGAAGATCCCTGGGAGGTGGTTGGCTATGTGCATAATGTGGTCTTTGCCTGCGGGGCCGTTCCGGAAGATGACGGGACATTGAAACTCTACTGGGGAGGCGCCGATAAAGTTATGTGTGCCGGAACAGCAATAATCGATGAGCTTGTTGACCTGTGCCTGACCGACTCTCGGCCGCCCATCTTATAATTCGGTTGAAATTTATTGGAATATTCGGCCGTATTTTCCATGGCCGCTCTGGAGATTGAGCAGTTGCCTGAGTTTACCCGGTGACATTATTTTCCGCTCGCTCGCCTCGGCCAGCCTGTGGATGCGGAGTAAAAGGTCGGAATTGGTCGCAAGTCTGGTTCTTGCCTTATCGTACCAGATATTGTCTTCCAGCCCGATTCTGACGCCGCCGCCCGATACGATAGCTATCGAATTCATCGTAAACTGGAAATCGCCGATACCGGCCAAAGACCAGTAAGAATTCCCGGGCAAATCGCGGATCATAATTCCCGCGTGCAGCAAATCCGCCTGTGCACAGGCGATATTACCGAGCAGCAGATTAAAATAATGGGGAGGTTCCAGAATGCCCTTGAGTTCCAGATACTTTGCGTAATTTATCATCCCGGCATCGAAGGCTTCGAGTTCGGCAAGAATCCCGCGGGATTTCATCTCTAAGGCCAGTTTTTGAATTATTTCCGGCGAATTCATACTGGCGACCCGGTTAAAATTCAGGGAGCTTAAAGTCAAGCTGCCCATATCCGGTTTCAAGTCACCCTCTAATTGTAAGACTTCGGAGCGTTTTTCGAACTCTGTGATATCACGCCCGCTCAAAGAGACGCAAATAATCAACTCTTCGGAGAATGTCCTTATCCCTTCGATAATTTTTCCATAGACTTCGGCCCTGTATGTAGATTGCCCGGTGGTTGCATCACGTGCGTGAAGATGAACCATGGTTATGCCGATCTCGTGTGCTTTGTGGACATCCTCAACGATTTCTTCTATGGTAATCGGGACATGGTGAGTCATTTCCTTAGTCGGTATCATCCCGGTAGGTGTGAAATTAACTATTAAATCCATCAGGCTTAACCCTCATAATTTGTCATGCTGAGCCGATAGGTGAAGCATCTGGCTAACGATACACAATTCTTCGTTGCGCTCAGAATAACAATCATTATTTCATAATTAACAGAGCACTATTTTATTTCCTTGACGAGGCGTGCGGGCACGCCGGCTACGAAACAATTGTCTCCGACATCCCGATTGACAACGGCGTGACCGGCCACGACGGCGTTCCTGCCGATTGTAATGCCATGGATTATCAGGGCGTTTGCCTTTATTCCCGCACCTTCCTTTATCAAGACATCCTTGATGCCGCAGGTATGAGCGAGACGCTCTTCGAGAAAAGGATTATGATTGTATCTGTTATGGGTCATTATTATCACGCCCGGCCCCAGACTTACTCCCTTTTCCAATGTTATTTTTCCGGATAGGTCCAGAAAGTTATAGCCGTTAAGAAAACAACCGTCTTTTATTGTCAGGTTCTTAAATCCATTTCTGGCATTATGCAGAACGACCGGTGAACATACTGTTACCCGTTCACCGATCTGTGCACCGAAAGCTCTTAAAAGAGGTACGTTTATTTTGTTGCCGTACCTCAGCATTCTTGGCGGACCAATAATCTTATATAGGAAAACGAGCGATATCTTGGATATCAAAATAACCAGTTTCTGGATAATTTTCCGCAACTGCCTTACGACTTTTTTTAACCAGATAACCATTAAAATTTCAACCGCTTCTGTCAACTTTACAATTAGTATGTTGAGGATGAATACACGTAATATTCATAAATATCACCTTCAAAAATAGTATTATTTCTATTTTAGCTTTTTTAAGATAGTATCTGCTTTCTTCATTTATTGGCCATAAGCAGGGTAATTCTTTCGTATTTATCATTCGGCAGGGCTTTTTTCAATATTTTTTGGATTTCATACATAGGTGTTCGCTGCGTTGTGTGTGTGATAATTATATGCTCGTTCTGCAGCTTATTAAGCAGCGTCGTAAATTCATCGATGTGCATGTGTTTGCCTGCTTCGGCCCTGTCGGAGTGCTCGTCCTCGTAAAAAGTGCACTCGGCGATTAGAATCTTACTCTCGGCGATGTAATTCAGTTGTGAGAAATCCACGTACTGCGTATCACCGATATAGGTGGCAATCGGAATATCGAGTATATAATCGATTTCTGTTCCCTGCTTCTTTAATTCGACGATTTGCCGGCTTTTCAAGCCTGTGTATTCCGATTTGAGCTTCTTTCGCCTCTCGATAACACTGTAACCGACCGAGCCTTTACTATGCTTTGTCGGGAACACCTTTGCGAAAAGATTAGGTTTTATCTGGTACTCGTCACCGGGCTTTACTCCGACCAATTTGGCGGGTATTTTATTGCCGTCAAGCCTCGCCCATGAGTCGATGATTTCCCTCATTGGTTTAAGAAGATTTTTCGGAGCTAATATTGTCCCCGCCGACTGGCCGCAAAAATTCCTCTGGGAAAGATAATATGCGAAACCGGCGGCGTGGTCCATGTGTCCGTGTGTGAGCAGGACGTGATTTATGGAAATAAACTGGTCGGGAGCTTTGCCGATATCGAAGCATACGTCCAGCTTCGGTATTGCAACGACGGTCTCTTCTCCGGCGACGGAATAGCCGATAACTTCCAGATCATCTATATTTACACTTGCTAAATCGTGACTGGGCATTTTATTCGTTGTGCGTATATCGTATTGCGTATTACGTTAACCGGCGGTAAAACCACCGGCTAAATACAAGCGAGTATTCACGTTGACGAAATGGTAGTGATAGCTATCGTTTATGTCAATTTAATTCTTACATTGCTTGCTTATTGTCGGCCTCGGAATTATCATATTACGAAATACGATATACGAGATACGAATTATGCCTGACAAACGCTCACACAGAGGTCCACATCCGGATGATGCGAAATTGTTCGCTTCTGACAAAATTCCCGGTTTACGCAATGCGGTCGAGGATTTTTCACTTTTATTGACGAAAGGATATGCCGATAAGAGTGCCTTAAAGCTGGTCGGGGATAAATTCTCACTGACACAAAGACAGAGATTAGCTATTATGCGAAGTGCCTGTTCCGACCGGCAGCTTGCCTTGCGTGACCAAAGCCGTATCGAGCTGGATGAAATAGAAGGTCAATCCCTGGCAATCGACGGTTATAATTTATTGATAACCATTGAGGCGGCGATGAGTGGCGGGATTATTTTCAAGGGGCGGGACGGCTGCTTCCGGGACCTGGCGAGCATTCACGGCACGTATCGCAAAGTCACCGAGACCATTCCTGCGGTCCAGCTTATCGGGGATTTTTTGGAAAAATCCGGAATTAAAAATGCCCTGTGGCTTTTAGACAGCCCCGTTTCCAACAGCGGCCGACTAAAAACGCTGATTGGCAAACTGGCCGAAAAAAATAACTGGCACGGATTCGACAAGCTCACCGCAGGCTGGGATATCGAACTTCTGCTTAGCCCCGATGCCGAACTGATAAAAACCGATTCAATCGTTGCAACAAGTGACAGCGTTATTCTCGACAACTGCAAAAACTGGATAAACCTCGCAGCAGAAATTATCACCCGCAAACTTCCCTCGGCCATCATTATCGATCTATCTTTTAGCAGCCCCGTAGAGTAATCGGATAAGAAATTCGTCCGCCCGGAGTAGTTAATCCTCGGCGTTTTTAAGCTTTTTGGCATCGAGTAAATCCTGATCCCTGCCGCTTGCTTCTTTTGTTTTTATCAAATCGGCTTTCGATATAAAGGAAACGGCCATCCCCTCCATTTCTACTCTTTCACGGTTAGCCCATGCCGTTTCAAAGTTAACACCTGGTATTGCCATCATGACATCCAGACGGAACGGGGGATTTCCCATTTGGTAGAAATAACCCTCTTGGGTGAAATCGGCCGGAACCAGGCCCTTAAGGGGAGCGCCAAATTCTCGCAGCGCTTCATATACTGCCTTTGAATTCTCCGCATCGGTGGAGACCCATAGATCCAAGTCTTTCGTGAAACGCGGCTCGGTGTACTTCATTACTGCATACCCACCGACCACGAGATAACGAACTTTATGCTTTTCCAAAAGACTCAACAGTTCTTTGAAGTCTGGGCTTGACAGCATGTCCGTACCTAATCAACAAATAATCCATTATCATATCGAGTGCTGCTTCGAAAATGGCCTGGTCTCCCTGCCGTTGCCAGAACTCAATATCGAAACGTCCTTGATCATCACCGATCCGGCCGTATGATTCTTCAATTTCTCGCATAAGTCACCGTAAACATCTTATAATCCTTCACGAATTACTGATCCCTGCTAAATATAAGATAACACGTTCGAAGTAGAAAGTCAATTGATTAGGTAGAAAATGTTATAGCTATTTACGCAACAGAGAATTCTGGATTCCTGACAATGATAAGTGTAGATTAGTTAATTAGATTTCGAATTGTATCAAGATCGATATGTTCGAGGGAATCGCAGATTAAGTCCGCCTGTTGGAGTTTGTCGGCGGAGGTTGTGTTTGTTACGGCGATACATTTGGCTCCGGCGGCTTTGGCGGCCTCCACGCCGTTCGGAGCATCTTCTATTACCACGCATTCCGCCGGTTCGATTCTCATTCGTTCGGCGGCAAGCAGGAAAAGTTCAGGGTCGGGCTTTTTGCGTGTTACATCGTTGCCGTTTATATAAACCATTTTCCGATATGGAATTTTCGCCGCTTCGAGGGTCGCCTGTGACTTTTCCAAAGTTCCGGAGGTTGCAATGGCTAATCTAAAACTATCATCAGCAAGAGCCGCTTCAATAAGCTCCAGCACGCCGGGATAAGCAGGCAGCGGCTCATTTTTCAATACCTCAAGAAACAAATCCTGACGCATCTCGATGGCTTTTTTAAGCTGCTCATCGTTCAAATTGAAATTATGCGCTCGTGCAGCGGCCTTCATATACTCTTCTGCACCGCGCCCAAGGCCGGCAGTGAAATCCTCCGCCTGAACTCCATCGAGACCGAACATGTCTTTAAATACCTGGATCGAGACTCTTCTATTCACGGCTTCGGTATCGGCGATTACGCCGTCAACATCGAATATCAGGCCGTATAGATTATTCATAGCGTTTAGCGTATAGCATTTGGTTTAAAATTTTTCAATCACGGATTTCACAGATTTTACAAATTCCATCAGCGTATCAGTTAAATCCGTGTAATTTGCGGTTATTTTTTAATTTTTTTGCAGCGTTTTTCGCATCCGGCGCATTTATAATAGTGATGATATCTGATACCTGGAAAATTGGGAGCCGTATTATTGTGGATAGTGTCGGTCGGGAGCTTGAATACAACGATTTAATTAATCAGGCACAAACGAGTTATAACGCGTTTGCTTTGCTGTATCGCCGACATTACGACGCCGTTTTCAAGTACTGCGTTCACAGGCTCTTTGACAGACACTTAGCCGAGGATGTTACCTCGCAGGTTTTCCTTAAGGTCGTTGAGAAGTTCCACGATTTTAAGGGTGATGAAAGGCAGTTCCGCAACTGGCTTTATAAAATAGCGACCAACTTTGTTAACGATCAGATGAGAAAATCCGCCAGGCAGAAAACGGCACTGAGCATTTTCCAGGAAAAGTCAAATATCACAAACAGTAATCGTGAAGATTCTTCTGCGAAGCTGGCGGTATTAAAGCAGGCAATGTTAACATTGAAACCCAGGTATCAAACTATCATAACACTGCGTTTTTTTGAAAACTTGAAACTGACAGAAATTGCCGAAGTGCTTGGAAGCAGCCCCGGTACGGTTCGCAGCCAGTTGGCAAGGGCATTGGCCAAACTGCGAAAAAAATTAAATATCGAAAAGGGTGCCTACCAAGCAGGAGGTATGAAGAAATGAGACCCGAAGAAAAAGAATTTGAAAATTTCATTCGCGGCATCGAGTTCGATGATGTCCCTGACTATGCTCATCGCGACAAGCTCGAACATAATCTTCATGCCTTTTTAGCCCGGCAGAAAACAACCTCTTTAAGTATCTGGAGAAAAATTATGAGTTCGAAAATAACAAAGTTCACCGCGGCGGCTGCCGTGCTGATTCTCGTAGTCCTGTTCGGCTGGTTGTATTCGAATCCGGATTCGGCCCGGCAAATATCTTCGTTTACCTTATTGGCCCGTGCCTCTGCCGCCGAGAAAACACTTTTTATTGATCAGAAGGGTATTGTTCATATTGTAAACGAGATAATCATGTACCCGTCGGAATCCGATACGAGCGCTCTTCTCGATGAACTGGAGGCCGATACCACACAGGACAGGAACGTGGCATTTATTAAAAGCTGGCTGGCTTATCAATGGCTGCCTGTTTATTCTCTCGATTCGGACGGACTACTACGGGAGCACAAGCTTGAGATTGCCAGGCATACAGATAAAACAATGACCGTATCGGATCTTTCCTGGTACGATCCAGTCACAGGGTGTTTTGCACGTGTATTAAAGACTGGTGACGATGTGCTGTTTGCCAACTCTTACGACGGCCAATCAGTTTACTTAGCCGGCAAAGGGCCGGGCGGCATACTTAAAATTAAAAAGGAGGCTATTACTCAGGAATTTAGGATACCGGAGAATCCTGCGGATTTTCTGGGAATCGCCGCAGGTATCAAAGGAACCGTGCCGGATAAACATTATCCCCCGGTAAAGGATGTCACTTCGGAGACCCTCTATGACGGAACTCCGGCCCGTGTTTATAAGCTTGGATTTACCGATGCATGGGGAAAAACAGATTCTTATTTCTTATTCAAGGTCGATGCCGATACCGAGATTATTAATGAGATCGAATGTGTCTTTGAAGGTACGACAACTCGTTCACACCGCCGCACTGTTGCTGAAACCGTCGATAACACGGAGCTTTCATGGAATTTGTCCGAGCTTGAAACGAGTGCCGCGAAGCAAACCGATGTAAACATTGATGCCGGCGAAGGAGCTGATACTACGACTATAAAACAAATGATTCAGCGAGCTACGTTCCCTGTCTATATTTTTGCGAAAGATCCTTTATGGACGAACAAGTGTATAATCTACGATTTACCTGACGATGCAAGCGCTCCGGCCCGTATGTTTTGCGTGACATATCGTTCGAAAGACAGCCGTGACATTGTTCTGACACAGGGAGGATCTTTTACCAGATATTTTTCTGCCACATTCGGCAAAATCCAGGAGCTTGGAGAAACAATACCCTGGATGTACGAGTCAGATAATGGATTTAAGGTGCTGCATCAGAACGATAAGCAAACTGAGATGTGGTGGACCGAGCTGGCGCTAAAAAGTTCGGGATTTGAGCCTCACGACAATCGCGTCGGATATATTATCATGTCGCCTGAAAGTGCATTTATTGTCCTTGCTGTCAATGGGCCGGTCAGCGAGCAGGAGCTGCACGATTTAATCGATAGCTTGATACCTGCACAAGAATATGTGCCAGGTTCGGTTGAGCCTTGATAATAGTAAGGTCTTTTTGGACAGTTCACAGGCCGAGCGTTGAAACTCGGCCTTTTTTGCATCTTTTTCATGCCCTAAAATTCTAAAATTGAATAAAATCGAATTTTTCTGTAAATTTGGCTAAGGATGTTTGTCTTTATAGTAGTACCGGATATAGGAGCTTCTATTGAACGACCGTTCCGATGAAAATCTTGTTGCTGCTTCTTGCAAAGGTGACAAAAGTGCGTATGCACTTCTTGTGGAAAGATATTACAAGCGGATTTTTTTAATCTGTCTTGGAATCGTCGGCAATGTCCACGATGCGGAAGATGTCGCGCAGGAATCGATATTAAAAGGATTCCTGGAAATGTCCACGCTTCGAGACAGTTCCCGGTTTGGTCCCTGGATTATAAAAATAGCCAGGAGCTTATGTATAAATTTTGTCCGCCGGAAACAACGTGGCAGGCGAATATTGGAAAAGAAAGCGGCACGAACTAATGGACAATCCGGTCTGAATTATAACCTGCAGCAGGCGATTGAGAAATTGCCGATGGAAATCAGGCTGCCGTTGGTGATGTACTACTTCGACGGCCAGAGCGTACAAAAGGTGGCTGACAACCTGGATATGTCCACGTCGGCGGTGTATTCGAAGCTGCGAGACGCAATTACAGAATTGCACCGGTTATTAGTTGTACAAGGAGATGAAAATGGATAGTCAATGCGAGAAAATACGAAACCAGATGGCGGACTATATCATTGGAATTTTGGACCGGGAACAGTCGGATATTATTAAACGGCATATCGGCGAGTGTAAAAATTGCAGGGAATATTTAAAGTCACTTGAAAAAGAAAAGAGCTTGCTTGTGCAATTAAGTCAAGAAATCAGTGCCGGTATGGACACTCGAAGCGAAAGGGCGATAAAAGCCCTCTCGACACTAAAAGATTATAAAAAAGAAAATTCAATTTGGAGAATTATAATGCATAAAAGGATAACGAAATTTGTCGCTGCAGCGGTGATAATAATGGCGGTGATATTGTCGATTTCAATTTTAGATAAGTCAACGACATCGGCTTATGCCTTTCAGCAGACAATCGATGCAATACAGGAAGTTCAGACCGTTTACATGACTGGAGAATTTTATTTGCAGGGCCAGTTCGAATGCTGGATGAAATATGACGGCGATCCCGACAAACCTACCCATGTCTGGCTCGGAAGGACCGGGCAGAACCTCTGCAAGATATGTTCGCCGGATGGAGTATTCGGTCTGAACAAGCGTACCAACAGGGTTCATTTTGCCTTGCGGGACGAGCGAAACAAGGCCTGGATTCTAAAGTTCGAAAGTTTCTTCAGGGACGCCGTCAAGAAAGCCGGCAGAACAAGCTCGATTAATATCTCTACTGAAACGGATCCTGAGACCGGAAAGGAAATTATTGTTGTTAGTATAGAAACTTTGAAGAGAGGACAGAGGTTTGTTGTGGATCCGGAAACGAAACTGCCGATCAGTTTCTCGACAGTAAGAGACGATGATCCAATGGAAATGATGAGAAAAACACTCGCAGTTAAGAATCTCACCGAAATTCGATATAACGAACAACCGCCGGAAGGAATTTTTGAGATGCCCGCCGATGCAGTTGTAGTCGAAGAGGAGGTTGACTGCATGGTTGATCCCGATTCCGGTCTTATAGCCGACGGTATGACACGGCCGGAGGCATGCCTGGAAATTGCGAAGCGGACCGGCCGGGCGCTGGTTGATCTGGATATAGAGACTCTGTGCAAGCTGAACCTTTTTTTCCGGCTATATCCGCCTCAAATATGGGAACAAATCATAAAGATGAAAGAAAACGGCCAATGGGTCAAAGAAGTCGTAATCACCGGTGAGCCTTATCAGGAAGGCGAGTTATGGTATGTCCCCTTAGAGGTACGAGGCCAGACGGGGCAGAATGAAGTCCAGAATGCCATGATTAAGTTCTACGAGATGGAAGGCAAAACCTTCTGCTTTATCATCGGCTCCAAGGAAAAGGGCGTCGTGGACTAAAACGAAATGTAATTTTACAACAAAAAGAACGCTGTCGAGCTGATAGGTTCGGCAGCGTTCTTTATTCTTGATTTAATTTTTTAATCCATGTGAAAAACTTCCTGTAACGGGATGGAAACGGGTTCGTCTTTTTCATCGTATTCCATTATGCCGTCATTCATATAGTCCCACCATTTACGCACGATGGGATTTTTCGGCAGGTCGTCGGCGGTGTTATTATCGGTGAGTTTCTGGAAGGCAAAAAGTATCCGGGTTTCCTCATCGTAGTAGATGGAATAATCGCTTATGCCGGCTTTTCTGAGCGTCTCAACCAACTCCGGCCAGATTTGGTCGTGCCTTTTCTTATATTCGGTCACATCACCGCTCGAAAGCTTCATCTTAAATGCATTTCGTTTCATTTTAGTCCTTTCTGTTGCTTATTTCGGGAAGATTGTTGTTTATTATGTACCCAACCTGGCAAAAACCGTCAATCCAAATATTCTATCGAAAACGATTAAAATCTGGCGAAAAATCATATTTTCTTTAGACTGGTTTGGGTAGCTAAACCGTCATATTAGTAGTTGAACGTTCAATTTTATTTGTCATTTAGGAACGATATCGATGCTGGAAGATAGAGTGCTGCTGAAACGCCTGCGTGCCGCAGATTCCGACGCTCTGCAGCTTATATACGAAAAGTACGCTGATGATTTACTCGCCGTAGCGGCATCTCTTCTATCCGACATCCATGCGGCCGAAGATTGTCTTGGCGATGTCTTTGTCAGACTTGTCGGCGATGCCGGGAGCCTTAAGATTCGCTACAATCTAAAGGGCTATCTGATTTGCTGCGTGGCGAATCGAGCCAGAGATTACCTGCGTCAACAGGCAAGAAAACCGGATTGTCAGCCGGCTACATCCGGGAATCCTGCAAAAAAGGATAATCCAGTCGCCCGCTTAATCGAAGACGAACAAGCGGCTGCACTTTTCGATGCTCTGGCGCAACTGCCTTACCAGCAGCGGGAAGTTTTTGTCCTGCACGTGCAGGGTGGATTGAATTTCCCGCGAATCGCCAGGCTTCTTGATGTATCGGTAAATACCGTACGCAGCAGATATCGTTACGCAATCGAAAAACTCCGGTCTCTTTTGAAAAAAGGAGAATTATTATGAAATCCTCAAAAGATATAGAGCGGTTAGCTAAAAATATACGAATCAAAAAAAACACCGTCAGCAAAGACAGCATCCTTGCAGGTGCACAAGCAGCATTAAAGGAATTAAAAGAAACAGGGTCAACTTATTCCAAACAGAATGTAGGGAAAATAATTATGAAAAGTAAAATAGCAAAATTAGCCGTAGCGGCAGTAATATTCATCGCTGTTATGTTTTTAATTAATTATCCCGATACATCTATAGACGGTGCAAGTACCGCATTCGCAGCAGCGATAGACAGAATAATTCATGCACGAACTTTTTCATGCACAACGATTTTAGAGATGACTTACCCTGACAGCGAGATAATAGAAGGGAAATATCTATTTAAACAACAGTTGATGTTCAAGGAGCCAGATCTTGAGCGTGTCGTAACACTTCCTTCCAAATGGCCTAAAGAAAATATTGAGGAAATAACCATTACAGATTACAGCAATCGCCAGGAATTGATTATTAGGTCGGCTGAAAAAACTGCCACACTTCGTGATATGAATTTTAGTTACTCAATCGATGCCAAGACAGGTGAGCTAAAACTAACAGAGCTTGATACAAGTATTCGTGACCAGCTGATTGAAATGTCTTTGGGGATATTTGATGACATGGGCCATGTAGAACTTGATGGTCAATCGGTTCTGATGTTTCAGTCGGAGAAGAACGGTCGGATCACCACGGTATGGATTGATCCGGCGACTAATTTGCCAGTTCAGTTTGAACAAAAATGGCCAGATAATAATCCATCACTAATATTATATACCTCTATTCAAATAGACACTGAACTGGATGATGAGCTCT
>CAYSKI010000083.1:0-12212 GCA_964431695.1 uncultured Pirellulales bacterium
AAATATTAAATGAATTTTCCGCTACGAACTCTCCATAGTTCGTTAAGTATTATACAAACACCCTCCCGATATGCAATAAAAATCTTACTTTTTTGTATGAATTTGCATAAAAAATGCTCCTGATCCTTTCACAACGAACTATGTATGATATTTTTTCTTTAGACTGGGAACCTTGTTATCCGTAAAATATAAATAGTGAAGATGTAAAAAGGTAACCGATGATAAACGTTAATGATATACAATTAGCACAGAAAGACAGGCGCTCGATCCTCGAAGCGGCACAAACACTTAAGTCGGATTTACCCGTAACACGTATTATATTGTTCGGCTCAAAAGCAAGAGGTGCAAGCGAGCCTGATTCTGATATTGACCTTCTTATTCTGACTGATTGTCAAATCGACGGCAAATTACGCAGGTCCATCTCGGACAGACTTGCCGATATTAACCTTCGCAATGACGTTTTTATGACCTCGGTTGTCGTTTCTGAAAAGGAATGGTCAAATGGTTTAATTCGCTATTCATTGCTTCACAGCGAGGTAGAAAAAGGCGGTTGTGAAGTATGAATGAAAGCCATGCTCAGAAAATATTTATCAAGATTTGGATGGACAAGGCTGTGGAGTCTTTAGCCTCTGCGGAGCTCGAACTAAAAGAAGGCCATGCAAACTTTGCTGTAAACCGTTTATATTATGCTTGTTTCTACGCGGTTACAGCGCTGCTGCTTCGAGACGGCAAACAGTTTACGAAACATTCGGCTGTAAGATCGGAATTTAGCCGAACTTATATTAAAAACAATAAGATTGATCCCAAGTGGAACAAGTTCTATCAAAAGTTGTTCGAGGACAGACAGGAAAGCGATTATATGCCCACTGCAACCTTTGAGGCGGAGGATGTCTCATTAAGCACCCAACAGGCTCATGAATTCATAAACATAATTCGTAACCTTATTGGCGACCCTGAAGAAATCAATTCTTAAATTCACAAAAAACTCAACAAAAAGCAATTTTTATAATCAATATTTACCCTTCCACAAACGCCTTATATAGTGAATGGTCGATAGTCGTTGGTCGTTTGTGAATAGTCGTTAGTAAATAGTGAATAGTCGTTGGTCGTGGGTTTTTGGTTGTTAGGCTAAATACTATATACCAAATACTAAATACTATGAATAGTACCCTAATCCCTAAAACCTGGATTTTTATTTGCAGCTTCTAAAAGGATAGTTATAATTTCAAATCAGCAACTTTGAGCGAGCGACAGATGACAGAAGTATAGAAGCGAGTTTTTCAATTGATTATTTCGCCGAAGGCTTTTGCGAGTGAGTTTTTTGATAAGGTCGTGTGGCGTAGATTTTAATAGGTTGACTGTCCCTAGTTTTCATACGACTCTGATAGATCGGCCCAACGGATTTCAAGTAAGCGGATGTCCGAAAGATGACGCCGAATCTCCTTACCGCCCACTTGCCCGGGTGTTGTCAGGAAAACCAAATAGTAACATGTTATGTCCAATCAGTAAAGGGAGAAAAAGATGGAACCAATTACATTGACTATTATTGGTGGCTTAGTAGTTGTGGTTATTTCTGGAACAGCATCGTATGCTTTTGGAAAGTTCAGAGGAAAAGAGGAATTTCAAAAAACATGCGAGGCTAACATTATCGAGTACTCAAAAATGCTTCAAAAGATAATTGGCGAGGCAAACAAGGCTGCAAAATCAGATTTTGAAATTTTTGTTAGGAAAGCACAGGCAATTGTCGCACAACGAGACGATTTCAAGAATGATCTGGACGACATGTCAAATCTGTTAAACTCGGACATTGACGAACTGGCCGAACTCACTAGTATCAAGGACGAGAAAGATTTGCGGGAGGCAGAAACTAAGATGAGACGACTCGTCTCAGTTATACACGATAAGTGGCCAGGAAAGGGACCTCTGATTGCTAGCAAAATGAGGGCGCTGCTAGCAAAATGGGGAATTTTTAAGCAACAGTAAGCACAACATCCGGCTCAATGTGGTCGACGTGAACGCCGCCGTTTAGCTGGTTCGTTATCTCAGAAAGGAGAAAATCAATGGCGACCAAACATGATGACCTAGATGCCATCCGTTTAGTATTAGATACTCTTTCCCCGTTTGATCCCCAGGATCAGAAGAGGATCATCCGTTGGGCATGTGAAAAGCTAGGTATCACTCTGGAAGGCAGCACACCGACGACCATGTCCACAATGGTACCGTCAACAGTGCAGCCGACTAATACTGCGCCATTGGTTCAACCAAGTATTACGCCAACTGGTTCACAGGTTGATATCAAATCCTTTCTAAGAGCCAAGAATCCAACAAGTGATATGCAGTTTGCAGCAGCAGTTGCTTATTTCTATGCGTTTGAAGCCCCGGAGTCTGAACGTAAAGAGTCGATAAGCTCTGATGAATTACAGGATGCCTGTCGGTTATTAGGTCGAGAACGTCTCCACAACCCGGGGCAGACGCTTCGCAACACGGTATACAATGGACTTCTGGATAAATCGGGAGAAAAAGGACAATTCAAAATCAACACTGTAGGTGAAAATCTGGTTGCTGTTACTCTCCCCGCTAGTGACTCAACGCCCAAAGCCAAGCCTTCTAGGAAGCGAATAAAGAAGAAAGTGTCGTCAAAAAAGACAAAGAAGGAAACAAGGCGTAAAGCTGGGAAGAAGTAATTGGCTTTATACACTATGGCTACTGCTTATGATACCATCGATGCTGCTATACGTGAGGCGGAAAGTCTTCGCAAGAATCTAAGAAAGAGTAACACAAAACAAGTTGGTTCAAAGATTGAACGAGATCTAGCAAAGGCAACAGCTTTTGCCTGGTTTAACAACCATCTGCCATCTCTCAAGCAAGTTATTGGTTCTGATCCGTGTGATGACGTATCAACGTTATTTCATAAGCTGTTAGCACTCACTGATAAATCAACTACTCGATCAAAATACTACGATATTCTTAAGTCAATTAAGAAGGGGCTTACTGTCTTGAGACCGTTTGCGGTTGACGGCGGTGTTCTGATCCAACCAGTCCATAGTAGTGATGCACCACCGGATTTCTCTTCTCTAATTGGGGATCCAAGAATGCAAAAGATTCTGGCCGAACGCTGGAAGGAATGTGTAGCCTGTCTGGATGCTCAAGCGCCTTTAGCGGCTACTGTTATGATGGGTGGATTGCTTGAAACACTGATGCTCGCTCGATTCAATCGCGAAACAGACAAAACTCCTATCTTTTCAGCATCAACTGCACCAAAGGATAAGAATACAAAAAAGACTTTACAGCTTAAAGAATGGACTCTTCGCCACTATCTGGATGTTGGTCATGAAATGGGCTGGATTAGTCGATCTACCAAAGACGTTGGCGAGGTAGTAAGGGACTTCCGAAACTATGTTCACCCGTATAAACAGTTCAGCCATAACGTGGCGGTAGGCCCGAATGACGCACGGCTGTTTTGGGAAATTTCAAAGGAGATAACCCGTCAGTTGTTGGCGAAGCCGGCGAAATGAAATGTGGGAGAAACTAGGTCCAGCGACTGTTAAAAAATTTAAAGTGGACAGAAAATGATGATTTTATTTAATTAAATTATTATTGAAGGAGATGCTATGGAAAACAAAAACAGGCCTGACAAAACCACTCGAACTAAGACCATCCTGGAATGCTTGGGTCTATTCCTCGCTCTGGTTCTTCTTGCCTTCGGCGTCATGATCTATCATTGGCACAAACTGAGACCCCTGCGCGAGGCAAAGCGAGAGTTCATGGATCTGTGTGTCGGGATAAGCGATGCTTATGATGCAGGCGATTGGGGCTCTGTCGTTCAATTGCACGAAAAGCTTTTGAGAATTCGCGCGGATGCTTCCTCTCCGGACCCTAATATGATGGGTTGGATGATCGCAAAGGCATATTTTCACACGGAACGGTATGAGCAAGCTGTCCATATCCAGAGGAAGTACATCGAATACGAGAAGAAACACCCAGGAATTCAGGCCGATTCATTCTTCGGACTCGCTTGGTTGCCGCTGGCTCAGTACCTCTCTTTCGCGTATGCGAAGACAGGCGATGATTCGCACAAAGATGAATTGGAGCAGGCAATCAAAGATTATTTCCTAACCGTAACCAGTGAGCCAATAGTCTACACTGGTCAGGAGTTGTACCACTGGTTTGGGCCTATCAAGTACCGCCTTGACACTCGCTTGTTGGACAGCGATGAGACCTGGAGGGAGAGGTTCTCATCGACCGCGGAGATGGCTCCGTATGACTACGAAAGGAATCAAAGGAATGAGTTTGCGTCCAGTCAAGATCGCGAGTTGGCCATGTTGACTCTAATCAACAACTATATGACGGAGAAGCACACCCCACCTCTCGCCTACACCGGGAGGCTTCCTGCACATTCCGGCAGGCCTGCCGCCTTACCTCGCTTGTCTGCTTATGTCATTCTCTGGCTACAAGCCACGATCGGCGCAGACCTAGGTTTCGGACTGGACTTCAAGGTATACACGTGGTACGAGACCGCTTCAAAAGACCCTGCTGCAGTGTGGGCACAGAGCCCCGGGACGGGACTGCATTGAGCTTGGTTGATATCTGGGGACATCTTACTTATTTCTCCCTCTCATTTGGGAATTAAAGGTTTCAGCCTGCAACATAAGGGGTAGATTTTTCGTAGTTTGAGGAATCGACGGGTGAAATTATAGATTCCCGCTTTCGCGGGAATGACAACGAAGATTTTGGCGTGGGGATACGAGGGAATGACAACGTGGAGATACGAGTGACGCAGAGATCGGCTTGAATTAAATATAGTATCCCCGGAATTAAATGGATTTTGGGCAAGGGGGTGTTATACTGACACTAAATGAGGTCCGAAGTCTTATACGGAGACCATATAATAACCTGTTAAAGGGGTATTAAATTTATATTTCATTGTCAAATTGCAATGGTAATAGAGGATGGTTCTCGCTTATAATCATTTAGAACTAAAATGGGCGGAAGATACGGCCCTGACGATATTTTCATTTAAATCCAAATATTAAGGAGTTAAAAATGGCAGAAGCAAAAGGATTGAGTAAACCGGTAAAGCTGCAAAATGATCTGGCAGAGTTTTTGGGAGCAACAGAACTTCCCCGGACAGAGATCACCAAAAAACTATGGGACTATATTAAAGCGAATAAACTTCAGACAAAAACTGAAAATGGCAAGCCGGAGAACGCAGGCAAGTTCATTGTTGCTGATGCTAAATTGCTCCCGATATTCAAAAACACAAAATCCAAAAGCAAATCAGGTAAGCTCACCGACCTTACAAAGATGAAAGAAGGCCAGACGATTAACATGATGCAGATGGCCGCTGTTGTCGGCGCAAATATAGAATAAGCAGCGGGAACCTGTTATATAGAAAGAAACAGTTTGTTCCCCGCCAGAGACGTGCGGGGACAAGCTTTGGCGTTTTATACAGGCGGCATAACCATTGTTGGGTCGGAGAAATGAAATGGAAAAACTTCGATATCATCATATTGGAATTCCTACTAATAAACCTCTGCCTAAGGAAGACTACAGCCCCGAATACAAGATGACTGCATCCGGGTATTATCAAAATCCATACGGCATTGAGTGGATGAATTTCGATTCCGATTGCCCTTTGCCGGAGCTGGTGAAAAAAGTTCCCCATGTAGCTTTTGTTGTCGACAACATCGAAGCAGCAATTACCGGCAAGAACGTGATCATCGAGCCAAACAGCCCCACAGAAGGTGTGACAACTGCTTTCATTGTTGTTAATGGTGCCCCAGTCGAGTTTCTCCAGTTTGATCGGCCGGAGTCGGAAATATGGCCTCGTGGTGCTCAATTCAAGATTTAACAGAAACTTAGTGGTTGCCGGAAACAGTCTGAGTTTCCCGTTCTATACAGTACGCCAGAGGCGTATAAGACATGATTGATGAGGGGAGATGGAAGATTGCCGCCCATTCGACTGGCGCTCAGGGCAGGCTGTTCCTCGCAATGACATAGTGACATCAAATTATTGCGAAATTATCACACACTGCGGTTATTTATACTTGACAATTATCCACAGCCTTGTTAAGCTGTAAGAAGAGGATGGGAATTTCAGATAAGGATATCACACATCAGAAAGTATTGTAATTGTGAAGGGATTATTTGCCGTTCGCAATTAAAGAGGATTGGAGGAGTGTAATATTAATATTTGCGCATCTATTAAAGATGGAATAATTTGTGCGCCAATAACCGTCGCAACAACTTTCTATTCCGGCAATCCCACTACTTATGACAGGATTCATCTGCCGATCCCGGCCGGTCTCGTATAAATTGGAAGCCGTCAGGTAATGACAGTATTAGATTTAATCAGCAAAGAGGTAAATCATGGCACAATATAAGCCGGGTTTGCACAAGGATGTGAAGACAATATTCAAGGGAGTTTGGGACCCACAACTTAATAATATTAAAAAATGTGTCGGCTCAAATTGTCCTCCTGTCAGTACCACATCCAAGCAGCCGATTCGTGAACCTAAGATCCATAATTCTAAATTCAAGGCTCCCTCAAATGTGTTAGAAAAGGAATGGAAAAGATTTCTTCTTATGCCCCGCAAAAAGAAGCGAAAACGGAAAAAATTATTATCTATATTAAGATATTGATTACCCAATAAATTGTAATGCCTTAAAGAAAAAACAAGTGACATTAAACAAATAGTCAGTAGCAAATTGGTGCGAAATAATCGCACCCTACCCCTTCGACCCTGCTCAGGATTCAAGGCTTATCCGCAACGAGGATGGAAGATTGATGATGGACGAAAAAATGAGAGTTATTCGAAAAACGGTTACCGCTCACAGAAGTTCAATAATATCCCTTACATCCTTGTATGATAATCATCACCAGAGCAAGAGCAGCCTCATAACCCATAAATAAATACTCATATCCTTCTACCGATTTGAAACAAACCAAGCCGAGTATCCAAATACCAATAAAGAGAAGCGGCAGCTTGCAGCCGTCAAAGACCCACAGGCGAATGACAAGGCCCCAGAAAACAATCATAACCAAAGCCGGAAATAAACAGCTAATTTTCCTGCACCTCCAAATTCCTTTCATACTTTCTTTATATATATATACTGCAATATCCTCAAATTCCTTCAAAAAAATAATTAAAACCATAACAAAATAAAGTGATTTTAGATACCTGTCACATCCGGCAGGAAAATGATTAACCGTAACTTTTTTGCCCGCGGACCGGCTCTAATCCGATTGTGGGAACTACGTATTTTGTTCACAATCGATTTTATTTTTGTAATAAATCGCTCCCTCAGACGTCAAAGTATATAGTTAGTATAAATAAGCAATACCGCCGGGAACCTATAAAGAATCCTTTTTTCGAGTAAGATCCGAATGTTCGCAAAAATTGTAGAAATTAAAATTTTGAAAATTAATGAAAATGTATCACAACGGTAACAAAACCGTAACAAACGAATGTTAAAAAAATCCCGGTGTTTATAGCGAATCTGCTCGTAAAAAATTAAGGAGTATCGAGTAGCTTAAAGGGAGATTGTTATGAGAAAAAAAAGAACAGTTCAAATACTTGCGGCGGTCGTGATGTCGGAGATGATTATTATCTCCGCAATTTGCAATCGGGACAGTCAGGCCGAACCCGTCTCAAATGTCACTATCCGTGACATCAGATCACAGGCGGTCCTTTACACGATCCATCGCGGACATTACGAAACAGTCAGCTCGACCATAAACAAGCTGTATAAGTTAGCCGACTTGAAAGGTATGTGTGTTACCGGTCCGGTTTTTACCGGTTATCTTAATGATCCGCAAATCCAGTTGCCCGAACACTGGCTTATCGAGATAAGAATCCCGGTCGGTCCGGAAGCGATGAAGTTCGCCGGTACTTTGGGCCAGATGACGGACGTAAAGATTCTGCCAGCAATGAAAGTCGCCGCCGCCGTCAAGCCGGCAGGACAGGACAATCCCGAAATAACGATATGCAACCTTTACTCATGGATAAAGAAACACAGCTACCGAATTGCCGGAGGTTTATGGCAGTCGGTACCGTCCGACAAAGCGAACAATTACGCTCAAATGAGAACAGAATTTATGATCCCAATCGAATCTCCGACGGCAATTCAAGGATGATCTTCCGGCTACCCTCATAGTGACAGGGGAGTCACCTCCCGCTGTCTCGCAGGAAGATCCACGCCGTTAACATTCACACCGGACACTTACACAGGCCCCGCCGGAGATTCACTTTATACTGTCACCGGTAATCTGGACGTCATCGATATTCCAGCCCGGATAAGCCACTGTTTCATCCGTCGGGCCGATTCCCCAGCGGAAATAAACCTCAGATTGGCAGTCTGCAACACCGGAAGGAACAGTATATTCCACGAGCCGCCACGAATCGTCCGAGATGTGAGAATTTCCGGCCGACCAAATATCGACCCAGTTTGTCCCGTCGTTCGATACCTGAATATTGGCCTGATCATAGGGTGACTCGACTCCGAGCCACTGCCTGAAACTCAGCCGGATGTTCGTATAGTGCTCGCAGTTAAGAGGTCCGATTGTTGCGTATCGTGCCGTATCCATGGAATTGGGATAGTCACCTTCCAGGTTGTAACCAATGACATTTTGGCCCGTATAGGCCGAATTCGGATCTCCGTTCCATGAGCCTTGTCCGATCGGAACGCCCCAGGCCCAGCCTTCGTCGAGAACCCAGTTAGGATCAACTGATATGTCGGTATAGTAAATGGCGTCGGGCACGACCGTAATCGAAACATTTTTGCTGGACTGCTGGACACCGTTGGTAACCATGAAAGAAAATGTATAGGTATGAAAGACCTGATCGGCGGCCGGTTTCCAGTAAACCGTGAGGCTGTTCGGATCGTAATAAGCCCCTTCGGGTAAATTACCTACGAAGTAATGAAGGGCAAGATTTGTCGGATTGGAAGCACCAAATGTTAATATGAGTTTTTCGCCGGGCTTTATCTGGTCCGGAGCGCCGATAAATTCAAGTTGAGGACCTTTTGCTGTCCAGCCCGAGCATTGGGGGTCGTGTCTGTGCATGCCCCAATCGATAGTATTAGGATCATACCTACCGGGAAGGTCGATCACATGAAACCGGTAGTCATAGCCTCCGACCATCAGCTCGATGTCACCATCCTGATCAAGGTCCCCGATGGACGGTATGCAGCCCAGCTCGGCCCACAGATCAAGGATAGGAAATCCGGGCGTTGTTGAACCGTCCGCCTCCCAGGCAATGACCGGTGCCGCAGACATGGCCACGACAACCTCCTTTTGTCCGTCTCCGTCGATGTCACCGATCAAAGGCGGATTATAATAAGTAACTCCCACTATGGTCTTGGGGTAACCGGCATCGGATAAAGGATTTCCCTCGTGGTCAAAAGCGTGAACGACAGTAAAACTGAAACCGTCGGATTCGACATAGCTGGTTATATAAACCTCGGAGTAACCATCGTCGTCAATATCACCCAAACTAAATGCGCCGCCCTCACCAAATTCATCGACATCCGTGTTCCAGACGGTGCTGCCGTCTATACGGACAGCCCTGACACTGTCCTCGGTGCAGTAAACCAGTTCGAGCTGGCCGTCGGCATCGATATCGGATATTGCCGTTCCCATATTGCTGCCGCCTCTCCACCTCTTAACCTGCTGTCCCTGATTATTCAGGATATAGGTGTACATGCTGCTCATTCCTGGGCCGTATCCACACAGGGCTATCTCGATACTGCCGTCCTGGTCGAAATCGGCCACGCTGATTGCTCCTTCCGTGGTGTATCGTCTCTGCCACAGGAAACTTCCGTCGCCCTGGATGGCATAAAGCCCGTCAATACTGCTTGCGTCCAGATCCAAAGCGGCGATAATCTCGCTGTCACCGTCGCCGTCCAGATCGGCGAGCACCGGATTGGCGATGATCCAGCCGTACCACTGGCCGATGTCAAGAGGCCAGTCGCCGTCCAGGAGCTGCCCGTTCTCGACGTGCCATGCACATACCAGACCGTCGTATTCGTAGGTTCCAATTACCTCATAGTCCCCGTCTCCGTCAATGTCACCGACGGCACAGCGTGGAACATCGTATGCGTCCCAGTCGCCCTGCGGCCAGCCGGGCAGAGGTGTTCCATCCTCATCCCAAATCGCGATTTCACCGACATACCACCACGAGCTGGTGTACGATACCTGGGGCTGGATTATTTCGTTTCGACCGTCGCCATCGATATCCATAATGATAGAACCGCCATAATACATATCTATCAAATCAGATGTCGGGTCAACTTCCTCCGGCTTCGGCCAAGAAGTTTGTTCTGTTGCCATATTGATGCTGAAAACCTTGCGGTCCGTGTGAGTATAGCCGTCCGAAGTTACCGTAAGACGCAAATCGAATGTGCTGGCTCCGGGATTGTCCAGAGATAATTGCAATATACCGTTGGGATCCGACGGAGCGTTGCCGTCCGCTATCAGGATCCAGTTATTCGAGCTGTATTGTGAATATTCGAGCCGATATGTATCGCCGTGAACAAATGCAACAATTGAAACGCTGTTGACATCCGGAGTGAAAGTTTGCGCCTGTATCGGCTCGACAATTTCACCCAGCGGGTACCTGTTATCTGCTCCGAGCAGGGCCTGATAGGCGTTTACTCGCCCTGTGCCTATATAGCATATATCCGGATCAACAAGGCCGTAATAAACCGGGTCCGTGGTATTTTCGAGGATTGCCCTTAGCTCCATATTTGTAAGTGCGGGCCTATATGAAAGCACCAGCGCACCGACCGCACCGACATAGGGAGCGGAAAATGAGGTACCGGCGGTTGAAATATATTCGCCGCCCAGGTCGGTAGTGACAATATCCGTACCGGGAGCGGTGATATCCACCCAGGGACCGAAACTGCTGTGCCCGGTCTTGATGTCTTCACCGTCCGTGGAGGCAACAGCCATGACGTTATAATATGCCGCCGGATAATTCGGCTTGGCCGTATCGTCATTACCGGCGCTGCCGGTCAGTAGAATTCCGCCGGCATAAGCATTGTCAATCGCCTCTTTTACGATTGAGTCGCCCTCCGGGCCGAATTCGTCGGAGCCGAAACTCATATTCAGGATGTGGGCGCTGTTGGTCGTTGCATAATCCAGACCTTCGGCCACCTCGGCCGATGTGACATCGAGACTGATACGCAGGGCCATAATACTGCACTGCCAGTTAATACCGGTTACACCCTCGCCGTTATTGCCCTCGGCGGCTATAACTCCGGCAACTCGCGTACCATGACCAACGATGGAATCATAGCTATCTTCCGGCAGAACGTCATTACTATCCCGCTCGAAGTTCCAGCCGAAAATGTCATCGACGTAACCGTTGTCGTCATCGTCTATCTCGTTATTGGGAATCTCCCCTTCATTTATCCAGATGTTATTCCTTAAGTCGGGGTGATTTATATCGACACCTGTATCCAGAACGGCAACCACAACATCGTGACTTCCGGTAGAAATATCCCATGCGTCCATCATTTGAATTAATTGATGGGCATACTGATCGGGATACTCCGGGTCGTCAGGCTCAGCGCAGCGCTCGTAGATATAATTGGGCTGGGCGTATTCCACGTCGGGGTCGTTTTTAAGCTGCGAACAAATGGCCCGGACATTTTCCTCGGTTTTCATTAAATAGAAACGTGACAACTCCATATTCTTCGAACGTTGCCTGGAAGCAGCAGCACCGACGGCGGCTCCCTGTTGCTCTAAGCGCCTGTGGGCGCCCTTGAATACAGGACCATCTTCCTGCAGTCCGTATTTGCTTTGCAGACGAAGCAAAGCGGCTTTGTCTCTTACTGCGGGATTGGTCGCCGAGGAAAGAGAAACTCCGCCGGCCCTGTCATCCTTGAGCTTGATAATAACCTCGCCCGTCATATATCCCGGCCCGGCGGCAGGTGAGTGTCCCGTATTCGGATCAGTTAATGCCGCAATCCTTGGGGGCACGGAAGACGGCTCTTTTTCCGACGTTCCGGCAAAAGTAGCCTGCATAACAAAAGAAATAATCAATAATGATACAAATAATAACAACCTGTTTCTTCCCACTTCATTAGTGCTCATTTTTTCTTCCTCTCAAAATATGTACAAAGAACCTGACATTTTTCAATACCTTTTAGGAACAATACCTCCGATAAATAATTAAGGCATCAGCAAGGGGATTGACTCGGGATAAAAA
>CAYSKI010000084.1:0-10028 GCA_964431695.1 uncultured Pirellulales bacterium
ATCGGCCTATGAAAGCGGAGTTATGGATAAACTGCTGTTCGGCAGTGGTTTCCCGTCCAACAATGCCGGCCAGTGCATAGAAACCCTTCTCGGATTTAATAAGATTTTAGGCGATGCAGTTCTGCCGACAGTTCCCCGAGGCAATATTCGCAACGTCATCGAGCGTAATACTCTGGAATTGCTCGGGATAGACAATAAAAGTCCGGAAATACAGGAAGAAAAAGGCAAAAAATCGAAGGATCGCAAGAAAGCAAGCGTCCTTAAGGAAGAAAAAAAATCAAGCAACGATGACTGAGCTACTTGAAGAACAAAGAGAGAGCTGGGGAACGCGTGGTGGTTTTGTTCTGGCGGCGATCGGCTCGGCTGTCGGCCTGGGTAACCTTTGGGGTTTCCCATATAAACTTTACGATAACGGGGGAGCTGCATTTCTCATACCTTATATTTTTGCAATATTTGTGGTAGGGGTACCCATATTGATTCTGGAGTTCAGCCTTGGGCATTTCACCCAGCGAGCGGCGCCCGACGCTTTCGCCAGAGGCCATAAAAAGCTGGAATTTGTCGGATGGTGGGGCATAATTCTGGGATTTGTTATAGTGACTTTCTATCCGGTTATTTTAGCCTACTGTTTTAGTTTTTTATGGTACAGTGTGCAAGGGATATTTAACGGCGGTAAACTACCCTGGGCCGGCGAAGGGCTGGCAGGTGTCGAAAAAGCACACGATTTTTTCTATAACGAATATCTTCAACACACCGACGGATTCAGTTTGGGAGCTATCAGGAGCAATATTTTCATATCGCTTTGCGTTACCTGGATAGTTATGTATCTGTGCATTTTTAAAGGTGTCAATATAGTTGGCAAAATCGTATGGCTTACGGTGCCCCTGCCCTGGCTTATGCTATTAATATTGACAGTTAACGGATTATTACTACCGGGCAGTATTAAAGGTTTGGCATACTATCTGAATCCCGACTGGACGCAGTTGATAAAACCTACAACCTGGCAATTCGCATTCGGCCAGGCATTTTTTTCTCTGAGCTTGGCGTTCGGTGTAATGGTTACTTATGCGAGTTTCCTTCATAGACGCAGTGATATTAACAACAACGCCGCTGTCATCGGAATTGCCGATTTTGCGACGAGCTTCATCGCAGGCCTTGCTATTTTTGCAACATTGGGAGGAATGTCGTATGTTACAGCACAGGCGGGTAATCCTGTCGCGGTTGAAAACGTAATTAAAGAAGGAGAAGGGCCAGGTTTAGCTTTTGTAGCATTTCCCTACGCTTTGGCACAGTTGCCCGGGTCAGCATTATGGAGTTCTGTTTTCTTTTTCACTCTTGTAACACTTGGCGTGGACTCGGCTTTTTCAATAACTGAGTCGGTCCTGGCGGCTATTGTGGATAAAACACGCTGGAAACGCGGGGCCATACTTATTGTTATGAGTTTGATAGGCCTAATTTTCGGTATCGTTTTTACCACCAGGGGAGGATTAAACTGGCTCGGAGTTGTTGTAGATGCCGTATATGGAACATGGGGCATAGGTTTTGTAGGATTATCTGAATGCATTTTGCTTGGATGGCTGTGGCGTATCGACCATTTACGCAGACATGCCAACGACCGAAGCGACTGGAAACTGGGACTTTGGTGGGATCACCTGATCAGGATATTCATTCCTATCATTCTGGGAACACTTTTTTTCTGGAATTTGTTCTCAGACCTCACAAAAGAAAACGGATTGCTGCGGGATAAGAACGGCGACCTTTTGCTGCCAAATTGCGTAGGTATAGCTATTATGTTAGGAGCTCCAATCCTGGCAATAGCTCTTAGCTGGCTTAAGGGTGCCCGGGAACAACAAGAGTATCTATTTGGTGAAGATGAATCCCAGACCAGAGGGCGCACGGCGGGAATGGCAATATTGTTACTGACGCTCGTATCTGCAATTCTGGTATTCATTTTATTCAGGGGTATGGTAAGCGATAATTTTCACAATATATGGAGTATTTTCCTGCCACTATTGCCTGCAATCCTTGCTATAATACTGGCGAATAAACTGCTTAACAGGCACAATCGCTCAAGAACACAGGTCTCGTGGTTTGCCCGGTGGGCGGGAATGATCGCCACAATGAACACGGCCGCCTGCATGGCGATGTTCCTGATTAGCTTAACACGCAATACATCCATTGAATCGGCAAAACCAAGCCATAGTGAAAATCTAAGCCCCGTATCTTATTTGATTTTAAGCGTCGTATTGCTGTTGGTGATTTTTGGACTTGGGTGGTGTTTCTATAGAGCTGTAACGGCAACAGCCAGGGAAGAGAAAATCCAATACCCAGACGAAGTAGGAAACGTGGACTAACGAAAACAGCCGAACCATCCGAACATAGAATTCTGCTTTATTTGGGCTTAAAACCTTCTAATTCTCCACTTGTGTACTTCCGGCAGGCTCTTTCAAGATTAATATCGCTGATATTTGCCAGTGTACAAAGCCAGGCAAAGACATCGGCAAATTCCTCCTCCCTGTTTTTGTGGTCCTGCGAGGCAAGTGCCGTAGCAAGCTCCCCGACCTCTTCGACAAACCACATAAAAGTGCCGGGGATGCCTCTTTCCCTGTCTCGTTTTTCATATTTCCGCGAGATTATCTTTTGAAATTCACTAATATGCATACCACAACCACACCAATTAAACTTTACTATCGTTCCAGTATTCCCGGCCATTATCGCCTGTTAATATTCTCCATTGCAAGCATAATCCCATCCGGGATATGTAAAGGGTGTAACTCTCGAAAAAGGCGTTTTCGGCGAGCACATACTCGTTTCGGCTATTAACGACGGGCCAGTCAAATTCATCCTCGACAGTACCAAACTTTTCTAACAAATTGGCTTTGTTTTTTAGCCGCAGATTTCACCGATTGACGTGGATTTGCTATATTTACTTGTCACAAAAGAGCTTATACTATATTACCCATATTAACATTGGCTTTGTTTTTTCAAATTCCTTTACGCAATACGCATCACGCATCACTCAATACGGAATAAATTGGCTTTGTTTTTTAGCTGCGGATTTCACAGATTGACGTGGATTTGCTATATTTACTTGTCATTAAAGAGCTTATGCTATATTACCTATATTAACATTGGCTTTGTTTTGCATTTTTTAACCGCGGATTTCGCAGATTATATAGATTTTGACATATTTCAAACAGCCGCTCCGACTGATCCCCACAAGCAGGCTTGTGGGTTAAATATAGAATGTTTTTGTTATGTTTTAACTTGCTTTCTCCCATTCGTTATTCAGTATTCGATATTCCCGCTATGAACTTTTCATAGTTCATAGCGTATTTTACCCAAAAATCCCCTTAATAAAAGGAAAAACCGCAATTTTTCCGGGAAAAATGTCCATGACTCACCACTCGTCGTGCGGATTTCATATTTTGACCTGACATTTCCTTACAATTATTGAGCTGTGATTACCCAGCAAATCGAGGGCTGCTCCAGCATTCGCTCTGTTGTCTTGACCGAATTATGCGCTGTGATTACCCAGCAAATCGAGGGCTGCTCCAGCGTTCACTACGGGGACTGTTTATGCGCCTTAGCTGTGATTACCCAGCAAATCGAGGGCTGTTCCAGCTATCATGCGGCACTTGGAGACGAAGTTCGAGCTGTGATTACCCAGCAAATCGAGGGCTGCTCCAGCCTGGCAGGACGTTAGTGTAATATGGGCTAAGCTGTGATTACCCAGCAAATCGAGGGCTGCTCCAGCTGTCTTAATTACTTCGGCGGATATAACTCTGCTGTGATTACCCAGCAAATCGAGGGCTGCTCCAGCCTACTCTCTGCAAGGCATTATCTCAAATATAGTTACATACATTTTACATTCAAAAAAACAAAGATCAAATTCTTCTTGTATAACTTTTTTCCTGTTTTTCCTGCATTTTACCACCTTTATTTTTACCGTCATGTTTGGCCGGCATATATTTATCAAAAATCCTTCTTTCAGCATCGGTCGAGTCAAATTGCTCATGAAAGAAATCAGTGCGAACCTTGCGTAAAGGCTCTTTGTCGTCCGATTTTATTTTACCTTTTCTTACAGCCTCCTCAAGAATAAAAGTAGAGAAGCCTTTATCTTCGAACCTCTTATTTTTATTAAACGGGACATATCCCTGCGTCAGCCAATTTTTATCCGGGATCTTCAGACTATTCTCGAATTCAAATACAGCCTCAACTACTTCTTTCTGTAGTTTTCTATATTTCGCGATACCATCTTGTCTGAACTCATGCCAGCTTATCGTTTGCTTTTTGACGTCTTTTTCCAGAATAAAGCTATGGCAGATATTTTCTATCATTTTTGGTTTTTCGATAATATCGAGCCGGTTCAAATCGGCGAGTTTAAACTCGATCGTAATACCGCAGTCAGTTTTATAAGAAAGCTTATACCGGTCGTAGCCGAATCCCTGCCCAATGAAATCCCATTTCAGCTTATTTTTATAAGAGGGGCTCAGGTTTTCATAGTACCACAAAGCAATCTTCATGCATAGAATATCCTGAATATAAATATTGCAAAGCCCTCTGATAATTTTACTGTCTTTGCTCTCAAATTCCTTCGGATTTTTATCCATGAGATACCAGCGGTTTTCGTTCAGCGGCGTGATGCCTGTTATTTTCTCTTTGATAATTTCATACAGGCTTTTTCTGTTTTTGATATATTCGTCGTAGAATGTCTCGCGCAGAAAATTTTTGCCAACAGAAAACTGCGATTCCAAAAATCTTTCAGCCTTTTTTTGGGGAGTATTCGAGTCATCGTAATTTTTGTGTTTTTCCTGCACAGCGAGTCCAATATATTTGTTCAGATCGTCGCCGCCTTCTTTCTCAAGCTCTTCAAGGGCAGCCAGTCTGAGCTCACAAATTTTTATACAGAGTGTACTGATGTCCTTAATTCCTTTAATCTCGTCATACAACGTCTGCTCAATTCTGCCTTCGCTTACGTAGCTTTTTAGTCTTTCATAGAAATTATCGAAATCAAGCTTTTGCAGCATATCACGTAAAGTGTTGTATTCATTTACATCAGGCCGTTTTTTAATGTCGCTTATGCTGTCGGAGATAAATTTCAGAATGATTGAAATCTTTTTTCCTTTATATAACAGCCATTTATTGTTTTGTGGCTCTTCCTTTTTTATCGTTTCAATCACTTTATTAAGCTCATCACGAATATACTTTAACCGGTTTTCAACCATTTCGCCTATGATGTCTGCAGGCGGATTTTTCAGAAACGACGGCATTCGGCGTTCCTCATTATGGTCGAACCTGCCGATTTTTATCTTGTTTCCTATGTGAAAGATATAGTCTCCTATTTTCTTGATTGCTTCCCAACCTTTGCCCTGAAAAATCAATAGCACAAGGTATTTCAGCTCGTTTTCAGAGATTCTTGCGGATACCGCTTGTTTATATTCGTCCGGTTTAATTTGGATAATCGCGTGATTGTTGCGTATATAGTAAGTCCATTTGTAATCAAAATCCGGGTTTAGTTTTTTCGTGTCTTTCTCATACTTTAATTGCACATCTCTTACCTGCTTGCCGTCCTGGTTTTTATTCTCATCCTCAGTTACGGTTTTTTGGTATCTTGCAAACGTAACATCCATTTTTTCTTTCTGCGCCCAATCTTCGATAAATTTTGCTGCGAACAAGATAAACTTATCCGTTTTGCGAAGTGAACGTCTTGGCATTCTATCGGCCTGCCTGTCAGTATTTTCAGTTTTGGATTGTTCCTGCGATTCTTCATCGGAAGGCTTTTGATTAAGAAATTCCTTTTTCTCATCTTCGCTTAATTGATTGTGCTCGTTCAGCCAGTCCACGGCCTGTTGCGGCACGCGAGACAGGTATCCGAGCAGGTCTCGGAAGGATTTTGTTTCCTCTGCCTTAATAACGTAGCTATCCCGTAGTGAATAATGTGCCATCAGCCTGCGTGTAAAACCGTAATCGCGTTTTGCTCCGTCGCTAAGCTCTTCTTTACCGGTATGCTTAAAGCCCTTAACTGCCCCTAACATTCTATATACATTGCTTCTATGACAGAAAAACGATGCCAAGAAAACCACCCCGGCCGCTGTTATCATGCCGTCATGCGGCTCGAATAATGGCGGTACCACACCTTTATAATCACTCTGTCTCGTACTGCCTATAACGCTTGACTGAGCTTTTTCGTATGCAGACTCCAGGAAATCCTTAACTATGTTGTCTTTTTCAAATATCAGGCTCTTTTCGTCATGATAAAAATGCGAGAAGTGGCTGCGTATATCTTCAAGACGAGTTTTTATTTCGGTTTGAACATTTTTAATCTGTTCATTTGTGATACCGCCTTTGCTCCGCTGGGCTTCACGTAGAAGATTTTCATGACCTTTTGCCTTACAATTGTCATATGCAACATTAAGCGCAACCGTAAAACAGGATTTATTTATTTCCCGATACCATTCATTTTTTAGTGAGTAATCTACAGCCATTTTTTTCTCCCTCATTAAATTTTAAACATTTTTTTCCAGTACAATTTTCCGTTTTTCGCCAAGAGTTGATAAGTGCGGCCTTGCGAATATTTTTAATCCGTTTTCAGGCTTTTGCCGTTTATGTGGCAACCCTTATAAACTATCTCTAAGTGGTGCGGAGCGGAATTTAAATTTAGCATTCAAGTTTGGATAAATCAAGTGAAAAAACGGATGAACATTGGGATCACATCTTAAATATTAACTATCGGGATAATTAAAGGTCCGCGGTACATTTTTTAGGTCAAGGGGATGACATTCAGATGGGGGGCGAGCACCACCGTACGTAAAAATTGTGTATCGGAAAAAACGTTCTCAAATCCCTCGAACAGGCTCGATAAACATCCCGGAAAACTCTTGACACTAAGAGAGTTCTGATATAGGATTCTCGATTATTTAGTGTTTTATGCATGGAGATTACAATGACTACAATTCAGCCTAATATAGGTGTTGAGTATGCCGAGAACGCAACAATAGTCAGCTTCACTGATGAAAAAATCCTCGAAGAAAAGGATATTAACTCGCTTCAAGAGTCGATTATGTCTGTAATTGAGCAGACTGAACGAATAAACCTGATATTGGATTTTAGTAATGTGAAATTCCTGTCATCCGCTGTTTTGGGACTCCTAATTAGAATCAGTAAAAGAATTTACGAACACGAAGGCCGGCTAAGACTCTGTAATATAGACCCGAAGATTTATGAGATTTTTAAGATAACGAGACTGACCAAAACTTTCGATATATATAAAAATGTAGAAAGTGCGGTCAAAGATTTGTCTTAGGCAAATTGACCGGCAGAAGAACGATTTTCCCGAATTCAGCGAGTTTGTAGAAATCTCGTTATAAGCCGAATTATGACGTCAACAGCGAGTTACTCAATAGTCGTTGAAAGCAAGCCATCTGCTGTTACCAGCGTATTCCAGCAGATTCAGGCCAGACTCGTAGATCATAATTTTGGTAAAGATGATATTTTCGCCGTCCATTTAACCCTGGAAGAAGCTTTTCTCAACGCCGTTAAACACGGCAACAAGATGGATCCGTCTAAAAAAGTCAAGGTTGAATACTCCATAGATGCCGATAAGATCGAAATTTCCATAACAGATCAGGGCTCGGGCTTTCAGCCGGAGGCCGTCGATGATCCGCGATTCGGCGAAAATCTTTTTAAGCCCGGAGGCAGAGGCCTGCTCCTTATGAACTCGTATATGGACATGGTCAAATTCAACCAACAGGGAAACAGTGTTTCTATGGTCAGATATAAAGAAAAACCCTATCTTAAGAAAATGCCGGACCAATAACAGCCCGGAACCAGGAGTAAACCTGAAAATTGTACGGCATAAGGAACAAATACAGTGGCATATACAAGAAAATATCCCCGAGTCGCAAGTAAAGTTATCGTTTTTTACAGTTTTTTACTGGTCTTAAGCGGTTGTAAAAGCCCCGAAGTGCCGATGCCGGAGATCGTATATAGTCCCGGTATCGGGTCCCAATTGCCTCGGCCTTTAATAACGGAGCCTCAAACATACGAGGGAGCTTCTTATGCAAACGTCCCGAGAGCATGGCTACCGCCGGCCGGTGCAGAGAAGAAATGGACAACTATAATAATACACCACTCGGCAACAGAAAAAGGAAATGCCGCAATATTCGATAAAGATCACAGGGAAAATCATGGCTGGGATGGAGTCGGTTACGATTTTGTCATAGGTAACGGCATCGACAGCGGCGATGGTCAGGTTGAGGTTACATTCCGCTGGCGAAAGCAAATCACCGGTGCCCATTGTAAAACCCCCGAAAACTGGGCTAACGAAGATGGGATAGGAATCTGTCTTGTAGGTAATTTTAATGACTCGATGCCTTCCGAACGCCAGATGCAATCTCTTGTCAGATTAACAAACTTTCTCCAAAAAAGATACGGAATCTCTCGAAGCCGAATTTATGGTCATGGAACTACTCCCGGCGCTCATGTAACCGATTGCCCCGGCAACATGTTCCCGATGGCAAGATTCAAATCGATGCTCGATTACTGAATGCGTAACGATATTCACAGGTTAACGCCAAACTGAATAAGTCCGATAAATCTGTTTTCAAGCCCGGCCATGCTCATTATTTAGCCAAATCAGACTCTAATACCCTAAGATAGAAAAGTCTCCTTATCAATATACCGAAGTTTCTGCTGATAACATTTACCAAAATCATTTAAGGAGTTTTTCTTATGGATATATATGAGTCGCTGTTATCTTCATCTTTCGCACTGAACGAACAAATCGCACGGCAGCTTTTCGAAGTTTTACCGGAACAGGGACCAGTAATCTTAATCATGGACAGGAATGGCAACACGTGGCCCAGCGACTCGGAAGAATTTACCAGGCTTAACATCAGCGAGTCACACTTAAAAGATCTCCGCGACAAGATTGATGACGGTGTCGAACCGGTCATCACTCAGACAAACGACTGCAGTATTATCGCCGCACAGTTAGCTACCGAAAGGAGCAATTGCGGATATGTAATCGTAGCCCTGCCGCAATACAGCCCCGAATCAACCCTGATAAATATTACTCTGATCGAAACATTACTTAATCAATTCAATCTGATTGCCAAACTGCTCGAAAAAAATAACCGGCTTTATGAAGTCCAAATGCAAAACTATCGCGATCAAATTAGCAGTGAGATAGCTTTCAATTAACCTCCTTATTTTACATATCTCCTCTGGTCCTATATTTGAAAACCGACCAAAAACCACTTTAATCAAAGTTTGAATTGCCTTTAGCGACATAATCGCTATAATAAACGGGCAGTTATGGGGCATAATGGATTTATTTGAAAATTCCTGCCCTCGTTCCTGTGCCGGCAGTGATTTTATACAGTAATTGTAGTGGAATATGCTATACAAACGGCTGATAAACGTCATATTATTATTCGATAGAGGAATGAAGTGAAATTCCAGGTTTTTAAAAACGGCCAAATAGTCGATAAATTCACGTTATGTGGGGCATACCTTTTCGGCGGTGACGGAATCGGTATCCGCCGGGCACAAATCGAATTCAAAGACGGATGCATCCACTGTTACAAACCGAATCTCTCAACTGCCGGTCTGGCATTGTTATGGCCTATTGAGGGATTCGGTAAAGTGCTTTTATCGACAACATGTCTGCCGGAAAGGGACAAACCATATAATCTGAATGTCGAGATTGCCCGTGCAAAACTGATGCAAATCGTGAACAAGCGGGAAGACTGGCTGTTTTTCAATAAAATCCATGGTTTAACTGAATTATCCGAAGAAGCTCAGGATTTGTTCATCCGGGCGATTCAAAACATATCCGAGCCTTCAACTGCCTCCAAGCTGGCGGATGAATCATTGAATAAAGCGATTGTTATCGCCGAAAAACTGGCGATAAAACAGGCCGAATCATTGTTCCAGACAAGAAGCAAGAGCCACGGTTTCGGCCGGGGCTGTTTCGGCTGCAGGGTGGATCCTCTCGAGATTGATAATCCGGTTTATATCGAGAGGCT
>CAYSKI010000084.1:10038-12050 GCA_964431695.1 uncultured Pirellulales bacterium
TGGAATTGTTCGGCTCTGCAACAATCCCGATCAACTGGGCTCAAATGGAACCAGACAAAGGCAACTACGATTTTTCGAGTATCGATGCCTGCGTCGAAGTGCTCAGCAGGAAAAAACTGACCCTCAGCGCTGGTCCCTTACTTTGCTTTTCGAAAAAATATTTGCCTAAGTGGCTGCTGCAAAGCAAGGCGGGATTTGAAAAGATCCGGGAGACTGCATACCAGTTTATATCGGAAGTGGTTTCTCGATACAGCGGCATCATTCGCGCATGGTACGCTGTAAGCGGTTTGAACGCGTTTAATCAATTCGGATTCAGATTCGAGCAGATTCTCGAAATGACACGTGCTGCCAACATGGCCGTTAAACAGACAAGTGACAAATCCATAAAAATAATAGAAGTCTGTAATCCGTGGGGTGAATATTATACGACAACACCGAACAGCATCCCGCCGCTGGTATATATGGACATGGTCGTACAAAGCGGGATCAATTTCGACGCTTTCGGCCTGCCGATGCAATTCGGAAAAAATCAATCGGGCATGCATGTCAGGGATATGATGCAAATATCGGCGATTCTGGATTCATTCGCACCTATAGCCAAGCCTATATATGTGACTAATGTGGAAATTCCGAGCGAAAATCGTGACGGACTGCAGGAAGGGGACTTTGCAGGTATATGGTATGAGAAATGGAACCAATCACGTCAAGCTCAATGGATTGAGCAGTTCTATAAAATAGCAATGAGTAAGTCATGTGTTAATTCCGTCACTTACTCGAACCTTATGGACACGGAAGACGGCGCAATAACCTGCAGCGGCTTGCTGACCGACCAGTTCGAGCCGAAAGAATCCTTTAGAACACTCAAGGGACTTCACGACAGTATTTTCAGCCGGTAGAATAACATGGCAGAAATCGGACAATACAGGATTCAGTCGTTCGCATTTATTTTAAGCGTTTGTGCAGCTTTTGCCTTATGCTGTATTTTCATCCCGAATTTTATTGGATCCGGCTCAGCCGGCAACCAAGACCAAATCCAGTTGGACAACCGAATAAATCCAAACATTGCAACTGTTGCAAGCATGACAAGATTACCCGGTATAGGTATTGCAAAGGCCGAAGCAATAGTGGCCTATCGTAAAAATATTTACGGGAAGGATGGAGAAGTTCGGGCCTTTCAAAATCTTAGCGATCTACAAAAAGTAAACGGAATAGGCCCAAAAACAGCACGAGACGTCGGCGAATGGTTGAAGTTCGAATAGCATAAAGTATATATGGAAAAAATATGAGCGAATGGGAAATTAATAAGCCGCTTGGGCAATGCTATGGCTCAGGCAAGACAATCGAACACGGCGAAGAATATTTCGGCGCTTTAGTGGAAACCGAAGAAGGCCTGCAACGACGGGATTTCAGCGCCGAATTTTGGCAGAGTCAAAAACCGGACGTGTTCTGCTTCTGGAAAACCAAACTTCCGAATCCCGATCAGAAAAAACAGATATTCGTCGATGACGATATGCTGATGGCCTTTTTCGAAAGGCTGGAAAAAGAAACAGAACAGGAGAAAATTAACTTCCGCTTCGTTCTGGCGATGATCCTGATGAGAAAAAGACGCCTCAAATACGACGAAACCAAAACAGAAAACGGCAATGAAATCTGGCTATTGAGAGTAGTCGGGGAAAAACACACCGCAGAAGTAATTAATCCGCATCTCGACCAAGAGCAAATCGAGCAGCTTTCATCCCAGATAGGACAAATATTGCAAACGGATTTATAAACTCGGAGTCTAAATGAAAAAACTGAGATATTTTATAACCTGCGTAACTATATTACTGGCGCTTACCGGCTGTGAATCAGGGACAAAAAAACCGCTGCTGATATGTCCCGGCAAAAATTCCGTCGCCGAAGCTTTGGTGGCCCTGCAAATGCAGTCGGAAAATATGGTCTCACTGTATGCCAAAGGCAAGTCACGCCTGCAATATTACGATGAGAAGGAAAAAGAACACAAAGAAAACCTC
>CAYSKI010000085.1:0-11944 GCA_964431695.1 uncultured Pirellulales bacterium
GATCTTGCTCAACGTTAATTTCTCGAGCATCCCAAGCTAGCTCATTTGTGAGATCGATCATTGGGCGAAGAATCTGAGAAATATCTAAAACTACATACTTGGAAGCCATATCCAATAGCTTTGGAATTGTTAGCCACTGCTCAATATCCATTTGATTATTATGTAAATCGAACGCTCTCACCAATGTGAAATCACTAATTAGATCAGCTATAAATTGCCTTTCAATAATTGCCTTTTCGATTGTTTTAGGTCTTACATTGATTTGTAATTCTCTAAATAGGATATCATTCCAAATTGATACGGGTTCGTTATATGCTCGTCCACTTGCAAGCCCGTCAAGATTTGCATACCTTGTTCTTTTAGCAAAAGAAGAAATAAATTCTAGGATACTTTTCGGTAACTCGGTCAAGCTGAAACTATCCAATGTATCCGATTGCCTTTTACTAGCAAGATTCTTTAGCTTTAAAAACAGGTCATCAATATTGTGACTGAATCTACGTACATAATTTGATCCGGGTGCTTGTAACTGATGAAGGACCATATATTCTATGATTAAAGCAAGTTTTGCGAGTCTCTCTATACCAATTGCTAATTGAAAGAAACCAGAATAGTATCGGCCTTTATCTCCAATATTTGCGTTTCTGAGTTCTGTGAGGGAAGCACATAAGCATGCTTTTATAAGATACCCTTCCTGAGAAAGCATAAAAAAAGGTTCTTGGAACATGCTCATATTACTTTCAATACTAACATAAATCTGTGTACACCATACCAATTTATATTAATTTTTTACAGTTTCTAATTTTCTAAATCCTATACTCTAATACTTTTGGTGGCTTGCAAATAATAAGCGCACGATAGAACTTCTGCTTTTGGTCTTAAATCTCAGGATGCAATCTCGAAGGGTATTTTATCTTGTAGATTTCAATCGTTCAACAATAAAATACGAAATTTACATGCTGTTACAGCGAGTGATTCTTATCCTATCGGTTTCAATAATCGAAGGGAATTATATCAGGATTTATCCTATAATTGTGGGACGCTGTCGTTCGCCCACTTTCTTATAATGCTCGAGAGCGCTTGTTCGATCATCGAAATCTTTTTCAGTAAACATAAGATTGGTTTGGCCGATGATTATTTTGTCACCTTCTTTTAAGATCGTCGGGGCAACCATTTTACGATTATTAATGAAGACCCCGTGCTTACTGTCCATATCTTCGGCACGGTGCTCGTTCGTTTCCAGGATATACCTGATGCGAAGATGTTTGCGAGAAACCATATCATCGAGTATCTGCATCGGAAGCGACTCGGCCCTTCCGATCACATTCGTGCGCCTGCCGAGAGGAAGATACTGCCCCTTCTGGTCTCCTGATGTTATGATTATAGAAGCCATTAAAACTCCTTCCCACAGGTTTCAAGTTCAATGAAAAATTACAGCCGCATCAATCCGGCTATAATCGTCCACTATAGTATTAGCAACGAACAGCATAGTCAAAAACTTTTTTGCCGATTGATACAGGATTATCATTCAGTCATCACGTATCCGGTTCTTTTTCAAAAAGGGGAAAAAAGCGGAGAATGACTCTAATTAATAATTGTCGAGCGAATACGCTCCCCGACTTTTTTAAAATGAGACAGCGCGCTCTGGCGGTCGGTGAAATCTTTTTCCGTGAACAACAAATCAGTCTGCCCGATATGTATTTCGTCGCCGTCTTTCAAAACAACCTCATCGGAAATCTTGCTGCCGTTGATGAATACGCCGTGTTTGCTCTTCATATCGAGCGCCAGATATTGCTCTTTCTTTTCATCGAAACGTATCTGCATGTGCTTGCGGGAAACATGCTTGTCAAGAACCTGAATCAGGAGGGCTTCATCCCGGCCGATCACATTCGTCCTACGGCCGAGCGGATAATAGTCCCCCTTTTGCTGCCCTGTCATTATAATTATCGAAGCCATCAAAACTCCCAACTTTCGATACGTCCGAAAGGAAATATACCGGCTAAAAAACGGCCGGATTGACATAATATCGGTCTGTCACTATATTATTGATTATATATCGAGCAGTCAATTTTTTTTTGAATTTGTCAATTTTTGCCGTTTTACAGGCGTCTTACTTAATATATAACCTCAATAAAAATCCTGATTAGTTATGAAAGCTGCTCATGGGCGACTCTAAAACAAAAAATGATAATTGGACAAACGGCAAAGGGACCGGCCCGACCCGCTCTTTTAGCAATGAGGGAAAAATTTCAATCGGGCAGATCGGACCTTACAGACTTCTGGGTATCCTCGGAGAAGGCGGTTTCTCCATCGTCTATTTAGCGGAACAGGACAAACCCGTCAGGCGCCGCGTGGCACTGAAAGTCATCAAGCCGGGAATGGACACCAAACAGGTAATCGCCCGCTTCGATGCCGAGCTTCAGGCCCTGGCCCTGCTGGATCACCCTAATATCGCCCCTGTATTCGATGCCGGAACCACCGAATCCGGTCTGCCGTATTTCGTAATGGAAAACATAAAAGGTGAGCCTATCACCGAACATTGCGACAGGCAAAAGCTGAGCATTGAGGAACGGCTCAGCTTGTTTTTACAGGTATGCGAAGCCGTTCAATACGCACATCAGAGAGGAATAATTCACCGTGATATCAAACCATCAAACATATTGATTTCAATCCAGGGCGACAGAGCCACTCCCAAGATTATAGATTTCGGAGTAGCCAAGGCTATCACACAGCCTTTGACCGAGCGAACACTGTACACCGAACAAGGCCAGTTTGTCGGCACGCCGGAGTACATGAGCCCCGAACAGGCGGAGATGGGTGCTCAGGATATCGACACTCGCACGGATGTTTATTCACTGGGTGTCCTGTTATACGAACTCCTCGCCGGCACACTGCCGTTCGGCTCAGAGAAACTTCGTGAAGGCGGCATCGACAACATCCGCAAGATTATCCGCGAGCAGGAACCAAAAAGACCCAGCACGCGTTTGACGAACATGGGTGATGCAGCCGGAAAAATCGCCGAAAACCGCGACACTGATTTGGCAAATCTGACGAAACGCCTGAACAAAGAGCTCGAATGGATCCCTCTGATGGCGATACGTAAAGACAGAACACGTCGTTATCGGTCGGCATCTGAACTGGCAGACGATATTCGTAATTATCTGGAAGGCGCTCCTTTAATCGCAGGACCGGAATCGACGGCGTACCGGCTCAAAAAATTCGTGAGCCGGAATCATGCACTTGTATCCGGTATCGCAGCAGTACTGGTTATTTTGATAGCAGGTATCATTGTATCCACAGTCTTTGCCGTCAGAGCCGCTCAGGCTCGTCGCAAGGAACAGGATGCCCGCCAAAAAGCCGAACAACAAGCGCAAATTTCACAAGCAGAGAGCGACTATTTTCGAAACGACCTTCTTGCATCCGTCGATCCCTATGTGACCGGTGGAGAAGTAACAATTCGCTCATTTCTCGACGCTGCATCGAGCAAACTCGAGGGCAAGTTCGAACAGAATCCGCTCGTCGATGCATCGATTCGTCATACCCTGGGAATTACATATCGGAATATCGGTGACTTAGGTCCGGCAGAAAAACACCTGAATCGCGCATATAAAATCAGACTGGAAAAACTCGGCAAGGAGAACACAGAAACACTCGATACTATGGAAGCCCTTGCCAGACTATACTGGAGACAGGGACAATATGACAAGGCGGAGGAGCTTTTCAATAAAACCGTTGAAGGCAAAAAGAAAATACTCGGCCCGAACAACAAAGATACTCTTATTTCCATGAACGGTCTGGCCGTATTGTACTTCTTTCAGGGCCGATACCATGAGGCCAGATCATTATACGAAGAAATGCTTAAAATCAGCCGAAAAGAGTTAGGCGAGGAAGACGCAACTACTATACTATTCAGAGGAAATCTCGCCACTGTCTATCGATTCCAGGGTTTATACGACCTTGCCGAAGATATGTACATTAAAGCCATAGAACAGGCAAAACGCATATTTGGTCCGACGCATCCGGACACGTTGTATTCTATAAATGGCCTTGGAACGCTGTATCTGGATGAAGGTCGCTACACCGAAGCGGAAGAGAAATTATGGGAAGCGTATCAATATGAGCTGGACGTTCTGGGCCAGGAACATCAGGATACGCTATCTTCGATGAACACTTTGGGAATGGTGTATATCGCTCAGGGCCGCTTCGACGACGCAAACGATATTCTTAGCCTTGCATGGGAAATAGGACGAACAACTCTTGGCGAAGACAATCCTACGACCCTGTCTTCCATGAACAATATGGCGCTTTTGTATTCGGAGGAAGGACGTTACGGCGAAGCAGAATCCCTGTTCTTAAGTACACTCGAGGGCAGGAAATATCTCCTTGGCGAAGAACATCCGGATACACTCGAAACAATGTACAATCTGGCAATTTTATATAAAAAGACCAATCCCGACAGATATAACGAAGCGGAAAAATTACTAATCGGAACTATCGACGGCAGAAGTAAGACACTCGGAAAAACACATCCGAAAACACTGGAATCAATTCATGCTTTAATCGATCTTTACATTACCTGGGGCAAACCTGAACAGGCTCAACAGTGGGAGAAAAAACTGCTTCCGGAGATAGACACATAAATGCTCTCAATAACAATTCGTAACTGCTGCTTTCAAACCTGCAACATTTTTTAATTTGACCTATCTTGAATTTACAACGAAAAACCTTTTTTCATTTGACACGAGTCCGATTGTCTGGTAATTGTATCAGTGCTCTTTGAAAATAAGATAATCCAACTGCAGGTCCCGGGGCAAATGCATCGGGATAATCAAACGGGAACGCGGTTCAAATCCGCGGTGGTCGCGCCGCTGTGAGCGCCTGTTCCAATTGATAAACTTGCCCCTGCGAAAGCGGGGATTGGAAATCCAACAGACATATCGTGAATTCTCTGAAAAAAAATCGGGAAACGATATCCACTGTCCACTACTAATAAGTTTAGTGCCGGACGGGAAGGAGTCTTGAGGTAAGACGCAAGCCAGAAAACCTGCCTGTAGCTGGTAACACACTCACAGAAAGTCCCTTTTGTAGGTAATACAAAACGGGAGCTTTAGTGTTCTCGCGAACTGGAACGCAGGTGTAATTCTCCAGCTCGATGCCGGCTTTATTAACCGTCGTCTGGTCTGGCCCGATATGAAAAAACCGCCGTTTCCTTCGTGGGAACGGCGGTTTTTTTATGGTTGGCCCTCGCGATAAGGGGCCGGATCGAACGGAAGGAGGTGAATAAAATGGCAAAGCAATATAAACATTTTATTTACATTGATTCTTCTTAGCGGGTGGTGAAAAAGAAGAAAGGAAATTATCAAAGAGAAAAAACATTGTAGTACCGGAGGTAAAATTATGAGAGTCAGAAATTGTATTTGCTTGATTATAGTTTCAGTCATTGCGGTAGCTTCACAGGCTGAAATAGCCACGTTTGACGAATTGATCCTACCGCCGGAATCCTACTGGAATGGTTCGGATGGATTGGGAGGTTTTACCAGCGCAGGTTTGGGATTCAACAATCTTTACAGCGACATCTATAAGTATTGGGAAGGTTTTTCCTATTCGAATATTACCGATACCACAACACAGGGAATGCCCAGTCAATATAACGCCATTACAGGAACAGGACAAGGCGGTTCGCCAAACTATGCCATTTGCTATGTCGGCTGGACCGAGCCCCCCACTATCACTTTGGATACCGCAGGAACCGTTTATGGTTTATATGTGACGAACAACAATATGGCATATTACCCAATGCTCAATGATAGTACGGCTAAATTCGGCGGAACCACCGGCAACGACCCGGACTGGTTCCTGCTGACAATCACAGGCAAAGATGCCGATGGTGTTGTCACCGGGATGGTGGATTTTTATTTGGCTGATTATCGATTCGACGATAACAGCATGGATTACATCATCGATGAATGGGAATATATCGATTTAACGCCACTTGGTCAGGTCAAGACTCTGGAATTTAGCCTTAGCTCGAGTGACACCGGGGATTTTGGCATGAACACACCGGCATATTTCGCACTCGATACGATAATATTCCAGCCCGAATCAACCGACACCGCATCTTATAACGATGCCGGCATCAACGGATATATCAATCCTTATGACGGCTGGAAGCATTCAAGCCCACAGGACCCCAACGCCGTAATAAATCCGATATTCAGAGGCTGGGCCACAGAAGTAGTAAATTACAACCAGACGCCGGGTGTGGATTCTCGATGGAGCGAGCCCAATAAAACTCTCGGTGCGGCGACAGGCAACGTAAACGATATTTTCAGTTTAGGAGATCTCAGCAGGGAACAAATTGCTCAAGGCGAATCCGTCGGCTGGGTAATCGTAACATTCGACGAGCCTATCCGAAATAATCGAGGATATGATTTTGCAGTTTTCGAGAATGGCCTGCTTTCGGACTTCACAACTCAGGAAGGTTCGGCGGCGGGAGAAATACTCGCCGAACTGGCCTATGTGGAAGCCTCTTCCAACGGCGAAGATTTTGTCAGGTTTCCGTCGTTATCTTTAACCGAACAGCCGGGAGATTTGTTCAGCACCATCGAAATGAACAATGTGTACAACCTCGCCGGTAAGCATCCCAACGCCTATAATATTTGCACGGGCACACCGTTCGATTTACAGGAACTTGCCAATCACTCAATGGTTACATCAGGACTTGTCGATATTAACGATATAAAATATATAAGGCTCGTCGATATTCCGGGCACGGGAGATTTTTACGATGATGCCGTCACATATATAAACCCTAATACCTGGCCTGCATGGGATTATTACAGCGACAATCATCCTATTTTCGATGCATGGAATACATCATTAGTCCCGTTATACCCTTCAGGCGGCTTTGATTCGGAAGCGATAGGCACACTCGAAGAACAGGAATATTCCGCAGATATTAACCTGGACGGCATAGTGGATGAATCCGACCTGGATTTGTTTCTTTCGGCCTGGCAAAGTCACCTTGGTCAGATTAACTGGATAGCCCGCTGCGACCTTGCCGAACCGAAGAATTATGCGATTGACGGCCAGGATCTGGACGTATTCCTCTTGCAATGGCTCAAAGTTGAAAAGTGGCGTTATTAAGAAAATACAATATTTCCCCATTGATTATGATATACAAAAAAGACAAAGCATCCACGTTGATTGAGCTGCTTGTAGTAATTTCAGTGATTTCTTTGCTGTTGGCCATACTAATACCGGCCTTATCGGCAGCGAAATCCGGAACCCGTGCTATTGTCTGCAAATCCAACATTCGTCAGCTTCTGTTGGCAAGCACCGGCTATGCCAACGAACACGACGGCTTTTATGTTCCAGCCGCCAGTGACATGTGGGACAGTCCCGGTTTACATCGATGGCATGGTTCCAGAGATACTCTTGACGACCCATTCGATCCGACAAAAGGCCCATTAGTCGAATACCTGGCTGATGGGCGAATTAAAGATTGTCCGGGAAAAAGAGATTTTCTAAACGTAAAGGACTGGAACACAAATTTTGAACAAGGCTGCGGCGGATACGGATATAACATGACTTACATCGGCAGCCGGCTCTGGCAAAGCGGTATCTGCAGCACACAAACCTGGAAAGATGCTTATACCAGGACAACACGTACGACAGAAATTTCAACCCCGGTTAAAACACTAATGTTCGCAGATACCGCAATTGCCAAAGATGAGAATTTCCTGATCGAATACTCGTTTGCCGAGCCGCCTTTTACAGTTTACAACGGCAAAGCCGTAACCAGCTTTTATATGTCACCTTCCATACATTTTCGCCACAGGGATTATGCGAACATCGGCTGGGCCGACGGCCACGCCGGCCAATCCAGATTGACGAATTCCGGCAGCGAAAATATCTATGGAATTAATTCAACAAACATGAAATTAGGCTGGTTCGAGCCGGTTAACAACACACTGTTCGACCTGGAATAACAGGACAGATCGAAACAAAGGGCCTATACCGAATCAATTTAGGTATAGGCCCGAAACTGAAAATCTTCTACACTATCGCCGGTAAAAATAAAACCGCTACGGCTCTACTTCAACCTTTGAAAACACAATGGCATCAATCCTTAAACTAGCACCCCTATAGGAAATCTCCAGGTTATGTGTACCGGCAGAAAGCGTGAATTCTACCGGTGGTTCTACCGGATCGTCCTCACTTTTAACTTCCTGGTACCAGTGCCAATAATCTCCTGTAGGTATGTCATTAAATTCAATCCATCCACTTACATCAATAACCATATCAGGCTGGAGAGTAGCATCCTGGATACGAACCCAGCAGGAATCGTCACCACCGGCGAATCCGACCCTGAAACGAGCCGTATAGGTTCCGCCTTCGACTGTAAAGGGGATAGTCGCAGTACCGTCAGGATACGGCGGAGCATCACCTGCCGCGGCAGTACCTGACACTGTGCTGACATACTGACCACCAGAAGCATTCGGATCATCATAATATATCATAGGCGCGGTGACGGTTCCGGTCTCCGCCTCGACCCAAACTTCTTCCGTTGGAACCGCCGGGGCAATGCGATATAATCTGATTTCGTCAATTAACACCATTCCCGAGCCGCCGGCACCACCTATGCTCTCGAAGCCAACGGTCAGTTGTGTGACATTACTCAGACTAATCCCAAGTGCCGCCAGATCGATATTCCACTGCATCCACTGGGGTCTGGAGATATTGCCGTCAAAAACTACCTTGGAATTATTGACCTTAACATACATCCGGTCCGTGGCGGCATTATTTCCAGAATCGCCATAGATATTCAATACCAAAGTCACAGGTGAGCCGAGAGTCCAATTGCGGCCTGCTGCAAGCTTACTAGTATCCACGGTAACCTCGGATATGCTTACGCTTGTGTTATCGTAGAACAGCGGCGCCGATTGGTTACCGCCAAAGACGATAGTGGTTTCCATCGTCGGCTCGAAGGCTTCGAAATATCCCATGGTTGAACCGTTTGTTCGGACTGCAGGGGGTTCAACGTAACCGTCCAACCATGTCAGATAGACTAAATTGCTTCCTTCTTCACCTTCAAGAATATCATTGTATGACTCGAAATCCTCCACAACAAGATAATCCTGCGTGGAGAAATTCCATATTTTACCTTCCCATACCGGGGTAAGTTCGGCGTTGTTGACCTCATCTACCCGCCAGAAATAAGTACTCTCCAGATCGAGTGACAACGGACCATTGCCGGCCTGGCTTACTGTCGTAACAGGAGCGGTACCGTCCAAAACAGCCTGCTCGTCGGTGCTGATATATACATTATGCTCAGCGGCCTCTCTCCCGGCCCTCCATGAAAGTGTTGCATTAATAACAACATCGGTCGCCGCATCATCCGGACTGGGATACCTTGCAGAGACAGGGATGGCGATAAATCGCACCTCACTCAAACCGAACTGGTCGCTGCCGAATAGGTCACTACCCCAGACGCTGGCGGGATTAATCCTGACATATTTTGCCGCAATACCATCAAAAGCTACGGTAGTATTTGCGGCATAACCCTCTGTCCCGGGCGCCTGGGCAAATTGGGAAACATTATCCACTTGAGTCCATGTAATTTCGTCCATCGAATACTCGACAGTGACATCCTTGAGCCCGAAATACGAAAGAATAGATTCGCCGTTATAGTTCCATACTAACATCTCATAGAGTTTGTAAGGCTGGTCAAATTCATATTGAATCCAAGCCGGACCTGCTTCACCTACGGCCGTGCTCCACATCGCTGTTGTATCAGTCGAATGCAGGTCGTTCACATCCAGACCGGAACTGTTTATGGTTTGTTCAGGCCCTTGATCCGCCGCCTGGCTGGAAGCTGTTGCGGTAATACTCTCTTCGGGAACAGTAATCGCAAAGGTTTCGACTGTAAAGCTCCAAATGCGACCCTTAAATACTGTAGAATCAGGTGTTGCATTGACTTCGTCAACACGCCAGAAATAAGTCTGTTCGAACTCCAGACGGCCGGCATTAAAACTATTAACATCCTGTGCCGGGCCGACCAACAGCGGGCTTGTCGTATCGGCGGCATTAACATCTTCAAAACTGTTACCGAGATAGACGTTATGCGTAATAGCATATTCTCCCGGAGTCCAGCTCAGAATTACATCGCGCGGCACATCCTCGGTCCCGTTTGCCGGATTCGGTTTGACAGCTGCTGTTTCGGCCCCTATAACTGCGTTCGGCAAAGTCAGAGTTGGTGCGTTAAAAGTTTCATGCTCCTTCGAAGCAATCTCGCCTTCATTGTCGGTGCCGATAAATAAAAATGTTACCAAGCCATTCGTATCCGAGTCGAGAAAGCTTGTCATATCAAGGGCTGTCGGGTCCGAACTGAATGTGACAGGATATTCACCGCCGGCAGCAGGAACTGTAATTGTTCCAAGTAATGTCACCTTAGGCGTGTCGAGCAAGTAGTCCCCAAGGTTAGTAGGGAGCACACCGGGAGCATTATTGTAGGTAATTGTGCTTTCGTCCCAAAAATCATCGTCACCGTCCACTAATCCATAGACCTGTACATCTTTTGCAGAACCCTTCAAAAAAGTCGCATCAAGTGTTAATACGGCACCACTCATGTCCCCGGCTGTGTTACTAATGTCAAACCTAAGAAAAGCGGCCTTGGATCGTACAGCAGCCAACTGGCGGAACGCTCTAAGTGATGTATCGTCGCCATGCATGGTATCCGGGCCATAATCGGCCCCCTGGCCGTCATTCGAAAGATAGGTATCCGCACCATTTCCGGTTGCAGTCGTGACTACTACTTCGGCCTGAACAGTACATGTTAAGACAAACATCATAAGAGGGATTAAATAGAGAAATTTCTTGAGCATAATAATCCTCCTTCAAAAGAGTTAGAACATTGATCGGTTTTAAATTAATCAATCCCTGCTTTATATACAATTATGTGTTTTAGCCTTCCGGCCTGTCACACCTCCCTTCATTAATTACAAAAACCACTAAAAATTAAGAAAAATAGCTATTAAGCATAAAAAAACCGTGTTGATATTACCTTCCCCTTATATCGCCTCCACCATGAATCAGCTTTTAAATAATTCAGAAAAACACCGATGAAACAGCAAAAAACAACATATTCACCTAACGAAATTTATACATTTCCATATATTTTATACCACATTGGATTCTCCCGCGTCAAGTCAAATTTCATTGCTACAATGGCATATCCCTCGATATTATTGAACATTAATCCAATCATAAATCTCATTTTTCACTTGTAGATTTATCCTTTTCCTGCTTTAATATCAATGATTGATATCCATATACGCGGATATATATATCGGAGGAGTAATTTATTCATAATCACAATAATCGAACAATGTCAAAACAACAGTCCAACTCTATCGACATCGAAAAATGGCTTAAATTAATCAGAGCCAACGGTGTTGGTCCGACTACCTTTACCAGACTCCTCGAGCGTTTCGGCTGCCCAGATCGAATCTTAGGTGCTTCGGTAAGTGAATTAGCCAAAACCAATGGAATAGGTTTCAAAACCGCCGAACGAATTGCTGCAACACGTAACACATTCGATACTACTGCGGAATTGGAAAAGGCCCGCAAGCTCGGTGTATGGATTATCCACATACGAGATAATCGTTATCCACCCGTATTGAAGCGGATTTATGATCCTCCCCCGGTCCTTTATATTAAGGGCACTCTGACAAAACAGGATAATTTAGCAATATCAATCGTTGGCTCCCGGCAGTGCAGTTTGTATGGTCAGGAGCAGTCTTCCCGATTTGCACATTTCCTCAGTTCGGCAGGCTTTACAATCTGTTCCGGAATGGCGCGGGGAATAGATACCGCCGCACATCAGGGTGCACTATCAGCAGGCGGAAGGACAATTGCCGTCCAGGGCTGTGGTCTGGGTAATATC
>CAYSKI010000086.1:0-11774 GCA_964431695.1 uncultured Pirellulales bacterium
AGAGCGTCGGTCTACGGAACCGAAGGTTGCCCGTTCGAGTCGGACCAGGCGTATTGTATTGATCAAATCAATTCTTCAACGGTTGCGATACCCGATGTAGATTAGTCGTTTAAAAGACTCTTATATATTCCAATCAGGCGTTCATTGAGTTTATGTATATCATAATTGGCTTCGACATAAGCACGGCCTGCTTGTCCCATATTGGGCCAGATATCGGGATGTTCGATTAGATATGTGAGTTTATCTACAAACGTATTTATATCATGTTCCGGAGCCATAAATCCGGAAATCCCATCCTGAATTATCTCGGGTATATCACAATGATTGAAAGCAACTACCGGCATTCCGGAAGCCAATACTTCCGTCAATATGACAGGAAAACCTCCTTCTGCATTACCGTCGGATGAATGAATACTCGGTGCGAGAAAAATATGATGGTCATATATGATCCTGATCAATTCGTTATGAGGAACAAAGCCTGTAAGTGTCACTGCGTCACTAATATCATATTTCTCGATCGCGTGAAGTATCTTTTTTTTCTCGACCGTCAAAGCTCCCCGGTGGTTCGAGTCGCCGACAATAGTCAGTCGGACATTGGCTTTAGTTTGTGATATGACGTGTTTAAGAGCTTCAATTGCATAAGGTATTCCTTTTTTCTCTACAAAGCGTCCGCAGACCAATAATCGGATTTGACTATTGGGTTTTCTAACATGAAATTCATATTTATCAGGCTCTATTCCAATGTGATGAATAGCAATCTTCTCGGGTGGGCAGCCTATCTCGATTAATTTGTCGCGCATGGCCGGGCCTTCTGCGAGGAAGAGACGGCCTTGTTTAAATAGTTCCCTGTATTTCCTCCGCCAGATTGTATTTTTTTGCGGTAGCATATACGCATCATATCCGTAAAAACTTGTGATTAGAGGAATGCCGGACAATTTGGCATAGGGTAAAAATTTGCATCCATCCGGACCAAAATGGGCGTGTATTAGATTTGGGCGATCTTTCCATAACCATATTAGAAATTGTGGATACCAGTGAAAGAGCCTGTTCCATATTCGGTTGAAAAACAGAGGAATATAACTAAGATTGTTGTGCAGAGACTGTAAATTATCGAGAGGGAAGCTGGCTTTATTTTCCTGAGTAACGGCGTAGAGTTTAATTATCATTTTCTTGTCCAAATCAAGGATTTGGTTATATACCCAGTTTTCAGTTAGAATTCCAAAGGAGGATTTGCAGTGAACTACTTTTAAAGGTTTTTTAGTCATGATAGGCTGAAATTGCGTCTTTATTGTTTTATTATAATTACGCATTTTTAACTGCTATACAATTCGCTGAAGCGGAAAGAAAGTCCAATGGAAAAATTTTGAATATCCTGTTCATTATAAATCTTGCTGTTCGACAGTTGCCGAAAAGCATTCTCGGGCTGTTTATTCTTCTAATGTTTACGAAACCGGTCTTTTTTAGCTCGGCTACTAATTGTTTCGGTTTATATAAATTGATGTGTGTTTCTTCCATTCGTTGTGTCCTGTTGTAAATACAGGGAGAGTAAATTAAGATAACTCCGTTTTTTATTAAAACCCTGTAACTTTCCTTAAGCATATTATGTGCAGCTTCGGGAGAAATGTGCTCTATAGTTTGATGACATAAAATAGCAGAAATAGTATTATCTTCGAAAGGAAGTTTGTCTTCGAGAAAATGTTGTTCGATGTTTAGCCCCGCATATCTCTTTTTTGCTGCGTTTACTGCGTATGCCGAACCTTCGAGACCGGTACAATCGATGCCAAATCTTTGAGCACATTCTACAAAGAAACCCAATCCGGCGCCCAAGTCGAGCCATTTACCGGGCATACCATATCTGATGGATTCTGCTACTAAAGAGCGATACCAATTCCAGTCTCTTTTGCCGTAGGCCTTTTCAAAAGTTTCCCGGGTATGGAGATTTCTGTTATTCACCATATTAAATTCGCTCTATAATAAATATCATCGGCCTGTAATTTTCCTGAGCATTGATGAAGATTTGGGAGAATTTACTTTTTTAATTTCTTTCCAAATAACGGCTCCCCGGCGTAAATATACTTCGGCTAATAAGTATCTGTCGGTATTTATCAGAAGTCCCTTTAGATTCCATGATTTTGCTGTATTTATGGCATGCTCGACTAATATACTGTGTAATCCTTTCTTTTTATATGCCGGCTCTGTATAGAAATAATGGAGTTGTCCCCAGTTAACGCCTTCATTGAATTCGTTGTTGTCACATAGGTAAATTCCACTTACGAGGATGCCTTTATGCAGAATATAGAGAGGGGAATCGTCTCTCCAGCCGTTTAATTTGCCGTAAAAAGGAAGGTGCCAGTTGTCGAAGTATAAGCTAAGAAGTCGCTTCTCGACCTTTCTAATTTTTTCTCTTACCTCGGCTCCGGCAATTTGGTAATCTGATTCTAATATGTGAGATGGGCCGTTATGTAGGTTTAATGGTAACTTAAGCACCACATATTTATCGAGTACGTCACCGAATTTTTTCGCCGTTTTTCTCAATTTATTATGCCGTTGACTCGACTACTTTTTGTACCGTCTTAATCGCGTCTTCGACATCCTCGTCTGTTAATTTTGCCGATATGGGTAAACTGACCGTTTGCCTTCCGATACGCATGGCATTGGGATATTCTTCCGGGTGCCATCCGAAGGTCTTTTGATAATAAGGATGTTCCGGGATACTTAAATAATGAACTCCGATTCCAATGTTGTGGGCGGTCACGGATTTAAGGAAATAATCTCTGTTGATACCGCATTTTCGCTCATCTATCAGTATGGTATATAGATGATAAGCATGACGGGTATCAGGTTCCGGCTCCGCCGGCAGAACTATAGGCAAACCCGCAAATGCTTTATTGTATCTCTGCCATATTTGTTCCCTGCGATCCCAGTACGCATCGATTCGCTTTAACTGATGAATACCGATAGCAGCCTGCAGATCAATCATGTTATATTTGAAACCGCATTCGACGACGAAATAATGTTTATAACCCTCGTCGCTGAATCGTTTCCATGCATTGGAGCTTAAACCATGCATTGCCAGTCTTTTAATTCTTGCGGCGTGCTCCTTGTTACGTGTTAAAATCATTCCTCCTTCACCGGTCACAATATTTTTTGTTACGTAAAAACTGAAGCATCCGAAATCACCGAAAGTTCCCACCTTTTTTCCATGGTACTCGGTTTCTATGGCGTGGGCGCAATCTTCTATCACAATTAGGTTGTGTTTTTTTGCTATGTCCATAATAGCATCCATATTACATGGCCGGCCGGCTAAATGGACAGGCAGGATACCTCTTGTTTTCGATGTAATCTTTTTCTCAATTTGTTCGGGATCGATATTCATCGTTACCGGATCGATATCGGCAAGCACCGGTGTTAAATTCGCATGAATAACGGCATTTACGGTTGCGCAGAAGGTCATCGGTGAAGTAATGACCTCATCTGAGGGTTTCAGGTCCGCCGCCAACATGCTCAAATGCAGCGCCGCTGTACACGAATTGACCGCTATGGCGTAAGAAGCTCCCTTATAATTTTTGAAGCTCTCCTCGAATTGGGCTACTTTCGGCCCGGTACCGAGCCATCCGCTTTTTAGACTCTCGACGACCTCCGAAATTTCCGAATCTTCTATTGCCGGAGAGCCGAAAATCAGGAAATTGTCTTTTGAGCGAATCGGCTTGGATTCGATAGGATTTATTTCTGGATTGTATTTTTGCTTGAACACTGGATATCACCAATCAATTTCTTAAGAAGTCATTATATAATGGACTTTTTAGTTTTCAATATTTTAACGATTCTTATTGTTTCCAATACTTCGATTTTGTCTCTCGGTCAAGGAATTAATCCAGTCGGAAAAGAGTTCCGAGAGCATGGGAATAAAACGCCTTTAAAATAGAATTCTTGATAACACTATAATGAGCTATTCGCTCATACTTTTTAGATAGACTATCGAAGGAAATTGGTATTGTTTTTGCCCCCAAAATAACAAAGATATAATTCCCCCGAATGTTATGATAATCCTCGCTTATAAGACATACCTGTTTATACATAAATTATATTTTTTTTAGTGGTTATGTCAATAATTCACAGTGCATATTTTATTATTTTGTTCCGAATTTTGTGGTCAAAGACACAGAAATTTTTATTCGACGAAATAAGTGTTTTAAACCAATGATGGTCTTTATGGGAAGCAGCAGGTTACTTAAAAACTTCAAATTGATATTTGGTCGAATCAGTGAATGATTTATGGGGCGATATTATCATTAAAATTAAGCTGATATCTGTTGTTTGTATGATAAAACATATTTCTTCCTGTTCAAGACATCAATCGTGATATTGAAAATAATGATTTTTTCATTGGGATGATACAAGAAAAATCGGACTTTAATCCGGCCCTGTTTATTGTAAGATAATGTGAAAAACTCGTTGAGTTTTTGTCAAAATTCTCCGATAAATTCCATTATGTCGGAACCGGAATGAGAGCTAAAATGCAAGTTACTGATGATACTCTTTATAGAGTTTTAAATGGGATTATTTGAGGGAATCGGATTATGAGTAAAAAATTAGCTTATGAAAAGAAACATGATATATTTGAAAAAATGATGATCGGCGGACTTACTATTTTCGCGGCGGCTGCTATTGTCGAGATTGCCGGTTTCGAAAATTTAATCGGACCATCGCTGTTTGCACTTTGCTGTCTTTCTGTTGCGTTGCCGTTTCTGATTTTTCAAATCGCATGTCTTACTTTGGGGATAAAACAACACCACAGAGTTCTGCTGCAGACATCTACAGTCATACTTACACTCGTGGGTATTTTTGGATTGATCATCTCTATTTCACCGCTGGTAGGGACTCTGTTTGTGATCAGTTGTGTTTGTGCGTACTATTTGTTTGTTGTATTCTCCAAAGATTTAAAAGAGTGCTCATAACTGCAGTATTGAAGTAAAGAAAAACATCACGGACATAGTTTGCCTAAATGCCTGATATTGGTTTGCAACTTCTATTGTGTCCCAATCTGAAGAGCTGCCCAACATAAGACGTAAAACTTCTCTTGAAAGAAATCATCTTAGCTGTACAATCATCCTGATATACGTAGCTGAATAGGAGTGGTTGTGATGTTGAAGACATATTGGTAGAGCAGAGAATCCTGGATTAGAGAAAATCTCTGATGACAAAACGATGGAACGCAGAAGAACTCTTAAAAGTGGCTCGGTCATTTCAGCCGGCTTGCATATTGACTGCCGCTGCTGATTTGGATGTTTTTACCCACCTGCATAAAGAATCCAAGACGGCACAAGCCCTTGCGGCCGGGCTGAATGTTGACCTGCGGGCAATAACCATCCTGCTTGACGCGCTTGTAGCAATGGAGCTTCTGATAAAACAGGATAACATTTACAGTGTTCCTGATGAAATCGTCGGCCTTTTGGTTGAAACATTGCCGAAGAATGTTCTTCCGATGGTTCGCCATTCGGGCAATTGCCTTCGTCGCTGGGCACAGCTTTCCGAAGTTGTTCAAACCGGAAATCCTGCAGAAAGAAGGCCGAGTATTCGTGGCCGGGCCGCCGACCAGGTTGCCTTTATAGGTGCTATGCAAAATATTTCCAGACCTATGTCGGATAAGGTTATTGACCGATTAAAATCTTTGAGATTCGATCATTTACTTGATGTTGGAGGTGCTTCGGGTACATGGACTATCGCATTATTGCGAGCCGTACCACAGGCCAAAGCAACATTGTTCGACCTGCCGCAAGTAATACCGATGGCAAAGCAAAATATTACCAAAGCCGGACTAAGCGACAGGGTGACTTTCGTGGCGGGAGATTTTTATATTGACGACCTGCCCGCCGGTGCGGACCTGGCCTGGCTTGGCGCAGTTTGTCACCAGAATTCCAGAGATCAAAACCAGGTGCTTTTTACCAAGGTGCATAAAGCTCTAAAAGATGACGGCACTTTAGTAATTCGTGATGTTGTTATGGACCCATCTCATACAAGTCCGGCCGGTGGCGCGTTGTTCGCCGTAAATATGCTGGTATCAACCAATGGAGGCGGGACATATACATTTGGAGAGTATCGCCAAAATCTATATGAGGCTGGTTTTGAAAAGGTTGAGCTGGTATATCATGATGAATATATGAATTCCTTAATCAGAGCGAAGAAAACCACAAAGTAAATTTTATGACACTTGAAACGCAAAGTAAATTATTGAATCCTGCACACGTCAGCGAAATCGCATCTGGATTATCGGTGAAACCATATCAGGTGGAGGCCACGGCTGAACTGCTCGATAATGGGGCCACGATACCGTTTATTGCTCGATATCGTAAAGAGACCACCGGAAGCCTGGACGAAATAGCCATCACCGGCATCCGTGACAGGCTCAACCAGTTGAGAGAGCTGGATGCCAGGCGAGAATCGATTATAAGGTCACTCGATGAGCGGCAGCTTTTAACGGACGAGCTTAGAGATAAAATCATTCAGGCCGAAACCTTAACTATTCTTGAAGATATTTATCTGCCGTATCGCCCGAAGAGGAGGACCCGTGCGACAATAGCAAGGGAAAAAGGTCTGGAGACTCTGGCGGAATTAATTTTCGCCCAGGACCCTGCCGTTGATCCTGCCGGCGAAGCAGAAGCTTTTATCGACAAGGAAAAGGGAGTTGAGTCTGTGGAGGATGCCCTGTCAGGTGCCGGAGATATTATTGCAGAATGGATCAACGAGGACCAGACTGCTCGATCAAATATTCGGGAACTATTTTTTAATGAGGGATGTTTTCGGTCTCGGGTCATAAAAGATCAGGAAGTAGAAGGGAGTAAATTCAAGGACTATTTTGATTGGCAGGAACCGGTTGGCGCAGCACCGTCCCACAGGATCCTTGCAATGCGAAGAGGTGCGAATGAAGGCTTTTTGAAATTAGAGGTCGTAGTCCTCGAAGAACAAGCACTGCATATACTTGAACTATTGTTTGTCAAAGGACAATCGAAGTCATCATCTTTGGTTAAAGAAGCTGTTATAGATGGCTACAAAAGACTCCTGTCGCCATCGATGGAAACGGAGATTTTAGCTGCGACGAAATTGCGAGCCGATAAGGAAGCAATAAAAGTCTTTGCGGAAAACCTGCGGCAATTATTGCTTGCTCCCGCCCTCGGGCAGAAAAATGTCTTAGCTATCGATCCCGGTTTTCGCACGGGATGCAAGGTCGTATGCCTTGACCGGCAGGGCGGTCTAAAACAAACCGATGTGATTTATCCGCATCAGAGCGAAAAGCAGGCGGCTTCCGATACTGCAAAAATAATTTCCCTGTGTGAGAAGTTTGATATCGAGGCAATCGCCATAGGAAACGGCACGGCAGGTCGGGAAACTGAAGCCTTTATAAGAAATATTCAGTTCTCAGAAAATATTCCTGTGATTATGGTAAACGAAAGCGGGGCATCTATTTATTCGGCATCGAAACTCGCAAGGGAGGAATTTCCAGATGAAGATGTCACTGTTCGCGGCGCCGTCTCCATCGGACGACGATTAATGGACCCTCTTGCGGAGCTGGTCAAAATCGATCCGAAGTCTATCGGAGTCGGCCAGTACCAGCATGACGTGGATCAATCCATGCTCAAACAAAGCCTCGATGATGTTGTCGTAAGCTGCGTCAATAGTGTCGGTGTCGAGATAAACACCGCCAGTAAACAGCTATTAACTTACGTTTCCGGGCTTGGGCCGCAATTGGCACAGAATATAATTAAATACAGGAATGAAAACGGCCCGTTCAAATCCCGGCGGGAATTCAGGAAAGTTAACCGCCTTGGAGCAAAGGCCTTCGAGCAGGCGGCGGGTTTTTTGAGAATCCGGGATGCTGTCAATCCCCTCGATTCCAGTGCCGTACACCCCGAAAGCTATCATATTGTCGATGCCATGGTAAAAGATGTCAAATGCTCGGTTGCGGATCTAATGAAAGACAAATCACTTCGGATGAAAGTCCGGCTCCAAAATTATGTCACTAAGACTGTAGGATTGCCTACATTAAATGACATTATGCAGCAATTAGACAAACCTGGCAGAGATCCCCGCAAGCAGTTTGAAATATTCAGCTTTGCCAAAGAAATCAATAAAATCGAAGATATCAAAGTCGGGCAGAAATATCCGGGAGTCGTTACCAATGTCACCGCTTTTGGGGCTTTTGTCGATATCGGCGTCCATCAGGACGGCCTGGTGCATATCAGCCAGTTGGCGGATCGGTTCGTAAAGAATCCCGCCGATATTGTAAAGGTGCATCAAAAAGTCACGGTAACGGTCCTCGATGTGGACCTTGCCAGAAAACGAATCAGCCTGTCATTGAAAGACAGGGCAGGAACAGATCGTGACACCGGACAGAAACGGTAAGCTCGAAAGATAATGAAATATATTTTTTTGCATCCACAGGTGATTGGGCGGTACAGGACTTGAACCTGTGGCCTCCTGCGTGTAAAGCTGGGACCAGGCTTTTTTAACATCTTGTCAATAAAGAGCTTACTGTAGGCTACATAAGGGTTTAGATGCTGTTTTCGAACTGACTTGGAACTGGTTTGAGAACTGTTTTAGAACTAAAACTGCCACAAAACTGCCACAAATTTACATCGTGACAATGAGATGTATTTGTGTTGGGTTCCCACCACTGCCAACACCTTGATACTGCCACACAGGATTTGGTATTATAATATCTTGGAGGTGTTACTATGGTAAAGACAAAACGTGCGTACGATCCAGCCGAGGCATCAGATGGGAACCGTATATTAGTGACTCGGTACTGGCCGCGAGGCATTTCGAGAGAGCGTCTTTCTATAACAGAGTGGCTGCGGAATCTGGCACCGAGCAAAGAGCTTCTTCGCGATTGGAAGAATAAGAGGATATCTTGGGAGGAGTACACGATGCGTTACCACGAGGAAATGCGGGATCAGCAGGAGGCAATCCGAGATTTGGCAAACAGGGCGAGACGCAGTACTATAACGTTGCTCTGTTTTGAGCATGAGGAAGATCCGTGTTGTCATAGGTATTTGCTCAAGAGGTTGGTCGAACAGCGAAGAACGAAATACACAGTAAATACCCTCGGATTCGAAGTCCGCAACTCAAAATTTGAAACTCAGTAAAAATAAAGAGGTTATGGATTTCCGTGAAACCGACTTGACGTTATGCTTGGCGTAAATTATCAAGGAACACCCCGAATTAATAGAGTTGCTTAAGGCTTGGCCGGAACTGCCAGAGCAGGTCAAAACCACTATCAAAGCATTGGTGTAGACAAACACAAACGGCAAGGAATAGTTAGTATGAGACATGCAAAAAGAACAAAGAAACAAAAGCGTGCTTTTTGTTTTTTTGCCAAAGGTGGGGGGTATTTAATAATTCACCTGTAAAGAAAACTTTCTGGTATTTCTCTGGCAGTACACGTACTAAGGCTGTTTTTTTCCCAATATTTTCTCCTGAATGTGCCGCAGAAGTAATGAGTATATCATGCAAGAAAAGCCTCTATATTTTGTATTATCATTTTTTACAAAACCTGTCTTATCATTTGTAAATATAACTTCTCCATCCTGTAAGTCTCGAAATTTTATTACTTTATCTGGATCTTTCAAAAAAAGGGAGGAACTTTCCGTGGCGCGGTAGTTGAATAATGGTTGAACATTACTTCAAAAGTCGTATAAGCATTTTTCAATATATGCACCAGATACTGTCATTTTTCGACAGTACAATATGTATTATTTGCTATCAATATGAATAAATTAACTGAAAAAGTGTTTGAGTGTGCCCCTTATGGCGACACCAATGAGGCAGAGTGTCTATGTGTTGATCCTGCGATGTGGCATGTTACAGGGGGGGAAGAGCAATAGAACGCTCCGCCGCATCAACCAATCTAATGGGCAGGTTTGAAACAGAGATTCTAACTCAGTCGGAGAACCTGGAGCTATTGATGAACCAGGCAGGTGAATGGATTGATCGGGTATGTGATATTTCAAATGGCAGATATGGCTGTTCCTCGGGTACTCTTTCGGGAAATTCTTCCCCGAATCCGGCAGTTGCGTTTTTTGCGAGAAAACTCGCTGATTTCGCCAGAATATTTTTGACAATGAGATGAAATTGCATTATTATAAGACTTAAAGATTGGAGGAGTGTTTCAGTGAAGTGTATATGGGAAATCCCGGATAAAATAACATTATCAGTCTAAAACTGTGTAGCGATGACCAATTATAACCACCAGGGTGTATTTCTTGTTGATGATGAGCCTAAAGTATGCAAAGTAATCGGTGAAACTCTCGAGCAACATGGTATAAATGTTACTTGTTTTACAAGCGGGAGAGATTGTCTTAAGAAATTAGATTCCAAGAGATGTGATCTCCTAATCACTGATTTGAAGATGCCTGAAATCGATGGGATAGAGCTTATGATGAAAGCCAAAGACCTTGTTCCATGGTTGCCAATTCTAATTATCACCGGTTACGGAGATATTCCAACAGCAGTTACAGCTATACAAAACGGGGCTGTAGATTTTATCGAAAAACCTATTGAGACCGAGAGTTTTGTATGTAAAGTAAAGTCAATACTTCAGAAAAATCATAACATCAATAACCTAACGAAGAAGTCTTTGACAAAAATGGAAGTGAATGTATTGAAACTGTTAATCGAAGGTAAAAGCAACAAGCAAATAGCATATTCTCTGAATCGTTCCGACAGGACCATTGAAGTGCATCGCGCGAGAATTATGGAAAAGCTTCACGCCGATCATTTCCTTGGTCTTATCAAGCGAGCTGCTTTGATAGGCCTTATAGAATTTCCAAATAATCACGCTAATCATGATATTTTGGATGACAAGACATAGGAACAACTAATTGACGAGCTTATCAAAGACTAAACAGGTCCCGAATTATTCTGGAAAGAGAGTGGCTTATTCTCCTAACTGAAGAAAAAGATTATTGAACGTACTCTTGACGCCGAGATGGATAACCATCTCGGCTACACCAAACATGATCCGAAATCAAATTAGAATTTGTAAAAAAGTTATTTTTGAGCAAGCAAAAAACCCCTGCATTCTATCACTAAAGGAAAGATGAAGAGCAGGGGCGAGAAGACTAACAGCATTATTATCGTCCTTAACCGGTGATTTCTTAATTGTGGAAACTACGTATTTTTTAAAATCTAATCCTCATTCTTAGGCGAAAAATTAGGTAATGTTAAAAGGCTGCGAGAATGCTCACAGCCCTTTCAATAATAATTTCGTTAAACAGCTTACAACATTTTTCTTCTACGTAACCGGCTAAAAAGACCAATACCTATGCCGCACAACAGGATGGCGCCGGGAACGGGGACCATAACGATAGACAGCTCAGCGTAATCGACTATATAGCCATCATTACCTTCGGATAAATCAATTACGACATTCTCCCAGCCCGTAATAAGGTTGACGGGGACATTAAAAGTTAACAGTCGTGTTATATCATACTGCCCTTCGAGTCCCTCAATAGTACCGACAGTGACACCATCCACACGGACATCGGCACTCCAATCGGTGTAATCCGCGATACCTGCGACAAATATCTCCAATGTCGCCGATGCGGGAGTCTGCCCGGCCAGGTCATACAAGTGCAGCCAGGACTTGTCACCTTCATACCAGTTGTCCGTAAAATCCGGATCATCGGATTCCCGGTAGTCCTCCCAGTATATTCCATAATCGAGATAATGCACTCCGCTTGTAATCGGACAACCGACGCCGAATCCGTCTTTGTCTC
>CAYSKI010000087.1:0-11685 GCA_964431695.1 uncultured Pirellulales bacterium
GCCCTTGATTTATTTTCAGAGATAAGTCTAAGTTTGCGATATATACTAAGTTGCCGCAAAACGAACTTTTTGGGGGAAAATATAGTCCAACCGCTTAGAATCATGAACACCCCGACAAAAAATAGTATCATACTATTCGTCATCTATACATTGAGCTCGACTTTAAAATTCAATGATGAACGGTAGCTTCTGAGGATAGGTGTAACAACACCTTTTATGAACTCATCGACCTGCTGTGGTGCCCTGCCGATGTATTTGTTCGGATTCAGGACTTTTTCGAAATCAATTTTGTTAAAGCCGATATCGGCCTTCAGCCTGTCGATTAAATCGTTGTTTCTGCCGAACTGCTTGACCTGGGCTGCGGCGGCCTGTGAATGGAGTCTTATTTTTTCATGCAGGACCTGTCTGTTTCCGCCGGCTTTTACAGCAGCCATGAGGATATTCTCTGTAGCCATGAACGGCAGCTCCGCAGCAACGCGAGCGGCGATGACTTTCGGATAGACTACGAGTCCGCTGGTGACGTTGATAAGAATTCTAAGAATCCCATCTACGGCTAAAAATGCCTCGGGGATAACCACTCTCTTGTTGGCCGAATCGTCGAGTGTTCTCTCAAGCCACTGCTCCGAGGCCGTCATTGCCGGGCTGGTGGCGAGACTCAGGACAAGCCTGCTCAGGGACGTTGTCCTTTCACATCGCATGGGATTTCTTTTGTATGCCATTGCGGATGAACCGATTTGGGATTTTTCGAAAGGCTCTTCGATTTCCTTTAGATTCGCGAGCAGCCGAATATCGTTGCACATTTTGTGAGCTGATTGTGCAATTAATGCCAGAGTATTAATTACCTGCGTGTCGATTTTGCGCTGATATGTCTGACCGGTCACAGCACAGATATTTTTGAATCCGAATGCTGCGGCGACGGCTTTATCGAGTTGTTTCACCTTGCTGTGGTTACCGTCGAACAATTCGAGATAAGATGCCTGCGTGCCGGTAGTGCCTTTGACTCCTCTAAACGGCAGCGTATCGAGCCGGTGTTCGATTTCCTGCAAGTCCATCACGAATTCGTAGCACCATAACGTTGCCCTTTTACCAACAGTTGTCAACTGGGCCGGCTGATAATGCGTAAAACCAAGCGTTGCAACTGAGCGATATTTTTTTGCGAACTTACCAAGCTGATTGATTACGACCGCAAGCTTGTCTGCAATCAATTGCAGAGCTTGTCGCATAATTATCAACTCTGCGTTATCACCGACGTAGCAGCTTGTCGCGCCGAGATGAATTATCGGGGCCGCTTTCGGGGCTGCATCGGCGAATGTATATACATGGGCCATGACATCATGCCGGAATTGTTCCTCGTAGCGTGCGGCCTTTTTAAAATCGATATCTTCAAGGCGCCTGGCCATCTGGTTGATCTGGTTTTGTTTTATATCCAGACCAAGCTTTTTCTGTGCCTTTGCCAGCTCCAGCCAGAGTCTGCGCCATGTGCCGAACTTTTTCTTAGCGCTGAAAAGCTCCGCCATTTCCTTCGAAGCGTTTCTTTCCACAAGAGGGCTTACATAAATATCATAATTACTTTTCATATTTCCTACCTTGAGAAAATTAAAATGCAAAATGTAAAAAGCAAAACTAAAGGAGTCATCAGCCGAAGTCTGATTCCACAGCTTTTATTTTTGATTTTTTATGTTTTACTTTGTTTTTGTAACATATTCTGCCAGAAGCTTTTCTATTTCTTCGACGTCTTCACGAGTTAAATCCCAGTCTGATGCCTGAGCTGTTTCGATAATCTGGCTCGGTCTTCTTGCTCCCACGATAGCGGCAGTAATTTCCTCTCTGCGAAGGACCCAGCTAACAGCTAATTGTGCACATGTTTTGCCGTTTCGTTCGGCGATTTTTCTGAGCTGCTCGACCAGATCTAATGTTGCGCTGAACCGAGGCTCCTTGAAATCAGGATGTCTCCTTCGGTGGTCGTCCGGGGCCAGAGACGCAAGATGTTGTGGGCTGAATTTTCCTGTCAGTAATCCCCTTTGCATGGGGCTGTATGCCACAACGCCCATCTCATGCTGCGCACAATACTCCAGAAGCTCGTCCTCGACTTCGCGATGAAGCATACTATAGGGCGGCTGCAACGAAATCGTCGGCTCAATTTTACGGATTCGTTCGAGCTGCTCGACGTTGAAATTACAAACCCCAATATAGCGAACCTTGCCTTCGTCTTTTAGTTTGAGCATCTCTTCCCATGCCTCTTCGATATCTTGTTCCGGGTCGGGCCAGTGCATCATGTACAAATCTATCACTTCGATATCGAGCCTTTTGAGGCTGTTATGACATTCGGTGCGGATACTTTCTTTTTTAAGGCAGGTTATCTTCTCCTTCTTGTCGTTCCACAATATTCCGCACTTGGATGCAATAATCGGCTTGTGGTCTGTTGTTTTCAGGGCCTTTGCAATAAGCTCCTCGGAATGGCCCAGCCCGTATGCCGGTGCGGTATCTATCCAGTTTATGCCGGCATCCATCGCCGCTATTATCGCGCCGATAGCTTCGTCGTCGTCCTGTGGTCCCCAGCCGAACTCCCACGGACCGCCCATCGCCCACGTGCCCAGTCCTACCGTCGTTAAGACCAAATCGGTTTTTCCTAATCTTCGCTCCTGCATATTCAATTCCTTTAAAATACAACCGCCCATAACATATTATGATATTGACTGTTTATCAAGACTTTTGTACTGTTATCCGGCCAACTAACGGATAAGTGAGCTAAAATGCCTAAAGTGAACTAAAGTGTTTTTTTTAACTTTAGACACTTTTAACTTTAGACACTTTTAACTTTAGACACTTTAAACTATTGTTGGAATGAGCAGAAAGAGAACGGCTCGACAGATTCTATTTTAGAAAACGTTATCTTCGAATAAATTGCTTTTTTGTGTAAGAAAATCAGCCCGTTCGGGAAATTCCCTTACAATATCCGCCCGGGTTGCGGTTTCCAGGATGTATCTTTTATTTTGTTGCACTATTACCCTTATGATTTGCCTGTGGTTATTTAGAAATATTAACTGGGAAAATCCCTTTCCGTCCAGTAAATCCAGCTTTATAACATAAGGGCTGTCTTCGTCGTCGTTATTTTCCTCGATCACGGAAACAAGCGTGGGAGTAATTTTGCCGTCGGCGTCGATTATGTCAATTATGATTTGTTTCGTATGACTTTCGATTATCCGACTCAGAAGCGCTTCAATGAAAATATCCGGTATTGCCACAGGGCTGAGGCTATGCCTTAATTCGATTTGCGTTCCGGAGTCCCTGACAGTCATAAGACCGGATTCGTCGAGTATTATCTCTGTGTGATTTCTACCGGCCGGGCTTTTTAATTCACTTTCCCAGATAAACTCATTAAGATTGTTTTCGCATTGAAAACGAGTCGCCTGCTCCTGTAGATCCCTTTGCTCCTGGAGATCCTTTACATAAAAATGACCTGCGGCATGTATATTAAATTTAGCGTCCGGTTTCGAATTAAGAAGGACATCGATCATAAAGCCGATTGTTTGTCTGTCTGAATCCCTGATCAGGAAACAGTTCTGTCGATTCTGATTTTCTATGAAACTGTTAATCCCTTTGTTTTTTATTGTTTGGATAATTTCAGAGCCGGACTTGAACAGTTGGTTTTCTTCGAAATTCAGATTGCTGAGGATTTGTTTGAAGACCCTCTCTGCCAGATCGGCTTCGCTGGTGATTTGCTCCACCGCGATATTGAGCCTGCGATTGTATGGTAATTCGATAGTGCCTAAAAAAGAATTAAAAAGTAATTCCGGTTTGTTAATATGTGCCCAGTCAACAGTCAGTGCGCCTGCCTGCTGTTGACCTTTTTCGAGAATTGAGCCGTTGACCTCCTCCGTTTTTTGCTCGAACCATCTCTGTGGGTGCAGAGCTTCAGCATCAAGGATGTATTGGCAATAGGCCCAGGCGGTAGGTCTCTCGGTGTTCGCCGTAAAGTTGCTGTTCAGAATGAAAGAGTTTGCTTGGTATTCCCATTTTTTTTCACTTTCCCACCCGTTGCCGACAGGCATCGATATCGCCAGACCGGTATGAGATAGTTCTATCGGTTCCGAGAATACTAAGGTGGTTTTAACTGAAACGATAATATGGGCTATAAGTAAAGACAGGGCAAACAGACCTAAAAGCGCTATCTTATCGGCCTCAAATTTTTTAAAATTAAAATTTATATTCATATAAAAGTTAATAGTACCGTAACTTGGCATATTTTGCAAGCATACCTTATAAGGCCTAATTTTATCGAAGAAAATTTACCGATAAATATTGTTAAGAACCTGTTTTGTTATTAGACGGACAATTCATATATTTTATATGAGTTCCTGAATAAAAAGTAGGTGCTGCAAACAACACGACGAAAATGAGTAAAGTGTATTGCTTAAGTCTAATCCGGCACCAGGCTTACAAACAGGAGAGGTTGAAATGAATGAAATGGCGACGATTCAAGGGAATAAGCTGGAAACAATTCTGAAAACTGTAATCGATGAAAAAGTACCCGCCATTATGTCGTATCTATCCAGAGGAAAATGGCATGTCGCGAAAGTGCTTCTGACAAATCTCGATGGAAACCAGCTAAGTATTGAGAGTATTCGTGCAAAAGAGAAACAACGCCCGATCAATATTCAGGTTGATCAGCCGGTTGGGATTTCATTTAAGCACGAGTACGGCAAGTTCGTTTTTGACACTACTGTGATAGCTCTCGAGCCGTCACCGCCTACGGAGGCCGAATCGGGCTGGGGCGGAACAATTGTGCTCTCGGCCCCGGAGAAGATCGAAGTAGTCCAGAGGAGAAGCTATTTCCGCGTCGAAGTTCCCAGGTCACTTAAAGTCAAAGTACTGCTGTGGCATCGCAGCGCCGGGCGTGAAACAAAGGACCATATCCAGGGCAAATCTGAGCGGGTGCATAATTGCTGCCAGGGCAGACTCCTGGATATTTCCGCCGGCGGCGTACAGATCGAAGTGCCGAATCAAAAAGTGGTGGATTTCTCCGAACCTTCCGGGCACGAAGACGAGCTTGATGATCGCGTGGAATCCGAGGCCGGAAGATCGAGTTTCAAAAAGGGACAGTTTGTCGGGGTGAGATTTACTCCGGTGCCTTACGAAAGGCCGTTGACGTTCAGCGCCCAGATACGGAATGTCCTGCCGACTGCGGACGGCCAGGGCGTATCTCTCGGTTTGCAGATTGTAGGTCTGGAGGCAAGCCCCGAAGGCCACCAGGTTCTAACCCGTCTGATAGCTGTTGTCGGGCGGTATTACCAGATGAACCAATCAGAGGCCAGGCATTCGGATAAGCAGCCGGTTACAAATGCCTGACAAGCTCCGGAGGGACGTCTTCAGATTACTTCCTGGTTCTGTTCTGTTTCCGCAATCAACTTAGGATGCGATCGTGGAAACGGCATTTTTGTATATAACCATTTCCCGAAGCTGCTTACGGCAAATCCACAGAAAATCAGCACCAAAGCCGCCTGCAGATTCCATATAACGAAGGCCAGAAGCAAAAGTATTTTGATTAGGTGTGCGAATGGTTTTTTGCCTCTGAGATATTGATTCAGGACATGCGGGTATTTTATTCTGCTGACCATCAGCATCGCCGTTCCCAGTGCTACGAACGGCATAGCAAAAATAATCATCACACTTAGCACCGAAAGTATCTCCATGTGCTTTTGCTGGAATATAATCAGGCTGACTATCACTCCAGCAGCGGCCGGCGTCGGCAGACCCACAAAGTTCATGTGAGCGGACGTGTCCTCTTCGTTTTCGACGTTGAATCTGGCTAATCTGATGGCCGCACAGCTTAAATATGCCGCTGCGGTTACCCAGATAAAACGCCGTATAAAATTTTGGTCGCTCAAGTTAACCCATACCGGACTCAGCTCAGATTCAAGGACCTTCAGCATTAAAAATGCCGGCGCGGCGCCGAAGCTGATTACATCACAGAGACTGTCGAGCTGGCCGCCGAAACTGGATGTGTTCTGGCTCATCCGGGCCAGTCTGCCGTCGAGCATATCGGCAATCATTGCCAAAAGAATAAAATAACCGGCCAGAGAGAACTGACCTCTGCTGGTAACAACAATCGCCGCAAAACCGAAAATGCCGTTGAGAATTGTTATCAACGACGGCAGAATTGTAATGGTCTTGAGCTTTTGTTTTCGCACCCGTCGCATCAATCTTTTTTTAGCGGATTCTTTTTTCATTAAGGGCATACTTCATATCTTGCAAGCGGGGTCACTCCCGCTTTGACTTTGTCGCCTTTTTGGACCAGGCACTTAATCTTATTTCTAGAATCACGGACGGTGACATAGAGTTCTGTTCTTGAGCCGTATTTTATCATCCCGAACTTATCGCCGGCGGCCAGTTTGTCTCCGGCCCTTGTTTCGCAGACAATCCGCCGGGCTATTGCGCCGCTTATCTGTCTGACGACCAGCCGGTCTTCGGGGCTGTCCGTTCTGGTTAAGCTAAGCGAGTTAGATTCGTTGACCCGGGCCGATTCGGGATTCATGGCGTTTTTATATTTGCCTTTTTTATAGGTGATTTCTTCGACCTTTGCATTGCAGGGCATACGATTAATATGAGTGTCGAAGATGCTTAAAAATATCCCTATCCGCAGGGCCGTCCCATCGATATATCCGTTTTCTTCGGAGATTTCTATGTCGGTTATCCGGCCGTCTGCAGGCGCCAAAAGAAGACTCGTATCGGAAGGGGATGAACGCAGAGGGTCTCGGAAGAAGGCTAATGAAAATACTAAAACACAGGCTAAAATCACTTCTATTAAAATAACAACCCATAAAGGCAGAAAACCACCTGTGCCTCCGAAAAAAGTCCCACAAACAACTGCAAAAATTACCATCGCAGTAAGTAATACCCCCGGAACGACAACTACCTGGGGCCAGCCATATTTTGTCAGCGGAATTCTCATGGAAATATATGATAAACTCCTGTTTTGGTATAATCAATAAAAAAGGCCGACCCTGTGGTATCGGCCTTTTGAAGGAGGGTGATGACGTATGAATCTAATTTTAATCCCCGAGGGATTAGTATCTGACTGCTTTCGCAACCAAGATTTACCCCTAAGGGGCAATCAACTTCAAATCTCCGTACTGGCAAAACGACTTGGACTTCCAGTCCCTGTATATATATAGACGCCGAAGGGTCCGAAAAGTTGCGGTTTTTTTTGAAAATTTCAATTTTTTTATAAAAAAACGTCTTTTAGGCAGGAATCAGGTACTAATTTAATGGTCATGGTTAGCCTGTTGCGACTTTGTGTATGCATGGTGTGCATGATTTTCGCAGATATTAATTACATATAATCCCAGGATTTCTACAACCTTGACGTCCTCGGCAAAAGCGGATAATCTCGTCATACATGTTGCAAAAGATAATTACCATACGGACGATATTTTTTGTTCTTTTTTTCAGTGTCGGAGCAGCTTCACTCGGTCTGAGTGTTCTATGTGAAGATTTGTATAAATACTATCAAAATCGACAATCAGCCCGAGCGGCCCGGCAATCTCTCGAAAAGCTTAAATCTCTGAATGATGACTACAATATGCTCCTGGCCCAGTTGGCCGAAGACCCCAATCTTATAAAACGCCTTGCACCGGTTGCGCTTGGTAACGAGCAGACGGACCCGAATACTGTTTATCCGAGGGCTACGGCCCGCCAGTTGGCCGCCGCTCGCAGGGCCTTAACGGACCCTAATCAACAAGCCGAAGAGCCGGTGATTCCCGGCTGGCTTAGCCGCTGTAGCGACCCCCCAAAACGATTGGCCCTTTTTATCTCCGGCATCGGTTTGATCCTCATTTCATTTATTTGTTTCAGACCCCCTGCAAGTATAGTTTAAATACTTGATTGCAGGGATGTTTTCTTGCTATCTACAGTAAATTCAATATACTTAGCACTTGATATTTTTCTTGCTACACTGAAATATTTTACTTTTGAAGGGATATTTTATTGTGGAAAAGCAGGTTGTTTTGACAAAGCTTAAAGATTGTATAGAAGAGATCAGGCAACGGTTTTCCGTAAGAACTCTTGCGATTTTTGGGTCGATTGCACGTGATGAGGCCGATGACAATAGTGATGTGGATGTGCTGGTTGTATTTGACAGGAAGGCCAGTTTCGATTTGTTTATGGACCTCAAATTTTATTTAGAAGAATTATTGGGAATTCAAGTTGATCTTGTAACTGACAAAGCGCTTAGACCTCAAGTACGGCGGATAATCGAAGGAGAGCTGGTAAATGTTACGTGACGAAATCATGTATTTGCAGGATATAACCGATTGCTGTGAGAAAATTTTACGTTTCACTAAAGGGTTGAGTTTACCAGATTTAGTACAGGACGAAAGGACTTATGATGCAGTTGTCCGAAATCTGGAGGTGATCGGCGAAGCCGCCAAACATATTTCTGAAAAATCGAGGTCACGAATGCCTAATATTGAGTGGCGAAAAATCGCAGGAATGAGGGATATGCTCGCTCATGCTTATTTCGGAATTGACAATGATATTCTGTGGGACGTTATACGAAATAAAGTGCCCCATTTAGCTGAAGCTGTGAGGGCATTTTTAAATAAGGACCTACAATGAGAATTTAATATCTATAGCCCTAATTGGAAATACTAAATCGAATATACTTGTCTTTAATGATGAACTATGGGACTGCCTTAAATTGACTAAAAGAGTAACGACAATGGCAAATAATGACAGTCAAACGAATGATAGCAAGCGTCTGGATTTTGTCCGACAAATTGTAGCCGATGATATCGAAACTAATAAATGGGGTGGAATGGTAGTGACACGATTTCCGCCGGAACCGAACGGGTATCTGCATATCGGACACGCAAAGAGCATCTGCCTGAATTTCGGTATCGCCAGGCAGTTCGGCGGTCGATGTCATTTGCGGTTCGACGATACGAATCCCGAAAAAGAAGAGCAGGAATACGTCAATTCCATCATCGAAGATGTCCGCTGGCTTGGCTGGGACTGGGGCGAACATCTATATTACGGCTCGGATTATTTCCAGCAAATGTACGAATGGTCGGTTGAGCTGATTAAAAAAAACATGGCATACGTCTGCGACCTGTCGGCCGAACAGACACGCCAGTACCGCGGCACGTTGACAGAGCCTGGAAAGGAAAGCCCCTACCGAAATCGCAGCATCGAGGAAAATCTCGATTTGTTCGAGCGTATGCGGGCCGGCGAATTTACAGACGGCTCACGAACGCTTCGGGCGAAAATCGATATGTCACACCCGAACCTTAATATGCGCGATCCGGTTATGTATCGCATCCTGCACGCGAGCCACCACCGCACCGACGATAAATGGTGCATTTACCCGATGTATGACTGGGCGCATGGATTCGAAGATTCCATCGAGACTGTCACGCACTCCATTTGCACTCTGGAATTCGAGAACCATCGCCCGCTCTACGACTGGTTTATCGACGCGGTCAACGAGAGCCGTACCGACGACGGCTCCGGTCCGTGGGGCAAAAAGATTCAACATCCGCAGCAGATAGAATTTGCCCGGCTGAATTTGAACTATACGGTGATGAGCAAGCGGAAACTCCTACAATTGGTCCAGGCCCGATATGTTGCCGGATGGGACGACCCACGGATGCCCACCATTTGCGGGCTGCGCAGACGCGGCTATTCTCCCGAAGCCCTGCGTGAATTCTGCAAACGGATAGGAGTCAACAAGTTCAACAGCACGGTTGACATCGCCCTTCTGGAACATTGCCTCAGGGAAGATTTGAATAAGACCTCGCCGCGTGTGATGGCCGTGCTTAACCCGCTAAAGGTTATCATCGACAACTATCCGGAAGGCCAGGTCGAAGAGCTTGAGGCAATAAATAATCCGGAAGACCCGAATGCCGGCACCCGAAAGGTGCCGTTCTCACACGAATTGTATATCGAGCAGGAAGATTTCATGGAAGAGCCTCCTAAGAAATTCTTCCGCCTAGCACCCGGTCGGGAGGTCCGGCTGCGTTACGCCTATTTCGTGACATGTACCGATGTGGTTAAGGATAGCCACGGCAATATTGTCGAATTGCATTGTACTTACGACCCTGCCACTCGGGGCGGGGATGCCCCGGATGGTCGCAAGGTCAAATCCACGCTGCACTGGGTTTCCGCCGGTCATGCACTCCAGGCGGAGGTTCGGCTTTATGATCGTCTTTTCACAAAAGAAAATCCCGACTACGTCGTCGAGGGCCAGGATTTTACATCCGGTCTGAATCCGAATTCACTGGAAGTATTACCTTCATGTATGATTGAGCCGTCACTTGCGGGAGCTGAACCGCTTAGCCGATTCCAGTTCGAAAGGTTGGGATATTTCTGCGTAGATCCAGAAATTTCCGAAGGCAAACTTATCTTTAACCGCACAGTCGGCCTGCGCGATACCTGGGCCAAAATCCAAAAAGCACAAAGAACATAAATATATTGGTGTGTAAATCACTGTTTGTGTTTTTCTTTTCATTACTCATGGAATTATATTAAAAATATCTTTTCGTGTTATTTGGTTGAATATGTGACAGGCCAAAATTAGCAAAAACTATCAAGCAACCCCAGGGAACATCCAGTATAATTTGTTCGTTTTCGGATAACAATCAAGAAGCATTTTAAAATGAAAAAATCCTCAGAAGACAAAAATAATCTTCCGAGGATTAAGACATACAATTTCTAAAGACTTAACTTCAGCCGATCTCCTCTATCAAATCAATGTGTTTGTCCCTGGTTTCTCCTAGTTTCTTATCGTTGTCTCATAGAATTCTGGGCATTCACGCCCATAGAAGACAGTTAAGTTCAATTCTGGCTTGCAGTCTGCAATCTCTTGGGAGTTTACAATTGATGCTCCTCAATAGATTTATTAATTCTTTTTGAATTTTGTAATAAGACTTACTTGACATAGAGTATGTGTCGTGTTGGAATTTTTGAGCCATTTCACGTAATTGTTGACATACTGTTACTCCAAAGACATTTTGTTGGGAAATACTTTGCAAGGCTTTGCTATCCAACGGTAGGTATAAGACTTTATAAAGATAACGAAATCTGTTGTATTTCATAAGTTGGTGCATAAATATATCCAAAAGCTTTGCAGTAACTGCAAAAGCTGTTCGTTTTTGGTGATTGTGTAGTGAGATAATGTGTCCTCGAATCACACAGCTAAGATTCTCTGTTTGTTCTTTATGCCATCCTTTATAACAATCTGGTCTTAAGTCTCGGTGCCACAAATTTCCTATTGGAAATTGTTTAGAATCAGAAAAAAAATCAATTAATTTCTTCTTGGTCTTTTCTTTCTTTTTGTGCTCTCCTTTGAGAACGTGGCCAAAGAAGTGTCCTGGGGAAGCCGCTTTAGCCGTTTCTTTAGCAATCTGCTGAAATAAAATAGCGTTATTAATTTGATTAACATTCATTTTTATTATCCTTTTTATCCAATGGGTTGCTCAAACTGAAAAAAATTTATTAGGGATAGTTACCGTTTTCTGTGTACCGTTACCATCCATTGATATATGGCTGTCCCTAATTTCTTCAAAGACTTAACTCCAGCCGTTCTCTGCGTTAAAATCCCCTATTTACTAGATGACCATTTTACATCTGTGTCGTGGTCAACATCAATGGGCAATTGTTCAGGCGGAGAGACCAGAACCCTAAGAT
>CAYSKI010000088.1:0-11623 GCA_964431695.1 uncultured Pirellulales bacterium
AAAATTATTACCTGTTACCGTACCGGTGCTGTAGCAGTTAGTGATGCTGCCCTGGACGTTCAGGCCCACGAGGCCACCGACATACCAATCTCCATTGACATTTACTGCTTCAAGACCCAGATTTAAGAGTTCCGCCTCAGGGCCTAATTCACCAAATAATCCCAGATAGCTACCACCTTGAATCTGGAGATTACTGATAACATAGCCATTGCCGTCAAAAGTCCCTCCAAACCGGGGAACAACAGCCATAGACCATATAATCCCCGATAAGTCCAGAGACGCTTCCAGGCGATAATGGGCGATGGGTTTGAACCACACGGTGCCCAGGTCGCAGGCATCTCGAATCAGATACGGCTCTTGTGCCGTTCCTAATCCCTCGGGCATGATCGGGCTGTCGCCGTCAAGGTAACGCAACCGGGGATAGTCGCTTGGCGATATCTGCCAGTAATCGCAGGTACCGTTAGCGATCTCATCAACAAAATCCCATCCAGCATTAATAAAGGTGTTAATATTCTGCATTTTAGCTGTAGTTATACCAATGCCTCCAGCACTGGTGATTTGGCTAGAGGTCTCCATATCCCAGAAACTCGCTGTGATCCTGCTGTAGTTTTGGTTACCTACGAGACCGCCAACATCTTCATTTCCAATGACCATGCTGGTACTGTAGCATGCGGTAATAATACTACCATCGCGGCTGTCGAGGGATCTGCCATTACAGCCCACGAGACCGCCGACGGATTCATCTCCAATTACTGTCCCGGTGCTGTAGCTCGTGGCGATGCTACCTTTATAGTTGTATCCCACGAGGCCACCGACATCACTATCACCACTAACTGCACTGGTGCTGTAGCTTGAAGTAATGTTACCCCCGTTGTCGCCCACTAGTCCACCGACTCTATCTCGCCCGCTAATTTCACCGGTGCTATAGCACTGGGTGATAACGCCATCGTTGTTTGCACCCACCAATCCGCCGATCCTGTCGTTGCCAGTGACTATACATGAGCTGTGGCATTGATTAATAGCTTCCCAGCTTGCCCCGACCAGCCCGCCGACGCTCCAATCACCATTAACAGTACCGCTGCTGTAGCAGCGGATCAAATTTCCCTCGCTATAGCCGGCAAGCGAGCCGACAAAAATATCTGAACCAACTATGTTGACATCTAATACTCCCAGATCCCTGACCTCTGCCCCGGATCCTAAATAGCCGAACAATCCCAGATTATCCTCCCCTATTATTGACAGGTGCGATATCGTATGACCATTACCATCAAACACACCTGTAAAGGGAGTTCCTTCATACCATCCACCCTGGGCAATGAGAGCCTCATCATACCGGTAATCCGATAGATCGATGTTCGCCATGAGCTTGAAGTACTTATCCCAATCGCAAAAAGATAGCCCGAGCATATTAAGCTGTTCTGCTGAGTAAATCAGGTATGGGTCATCAGTTGACCCCGTACCTCCACCATAGGATGGGCGGGCGATGAATTCACCAGGCATATTCTCCCATGCAAGGTGAGGATAATCGCGTCCCTCGTCAATCGTCCAAAATTGTCCACATGCCCCCCAACTAATGAATGTACCAATTGTTTGCATTTCGACTGTTGTCTTGCCGATACCGGCGTCACTGGAAGTTAAGCCACTGGTCTCTACATCCCAGAAACATACATTAACACGAGCATTGTTCTCTCCTATCAGCCCACCAATCTTTTCGTTTCCTGAAACAATGCCATTCGAATAACACTGGTTAATGGTACCAAATTGGTTGAATCCGACCAAGCCGCCGACTGAAATATTTCCATTGACATTGCATGTCGAATAGCAATTGTCTATCTGCCCTTCAAAGGCCAACATCTCCCCTACACCAAGAACCCAGGCACCGTTTTGTCCCACTAATCCACCGACAGGACCTTGCCCTGAGACAGTGCCTGATGAATAACACATGGAGATTACACTATTGATACCCCATGCTACATTATATCCCACAAGGCCACCGACTGAATTTCCATCAACAATGCACGAAGAACCGCAATTAATAATTGTACCTCCGTTATCTCCTACCAAGCCACCGACATATTCCTCACCTGTGACTGAGCCACCGTGAACAGAACAACCAGATATTGTACCATCAATATTCATTCCAACCAGCGAACCAACTGAATGTACTTTTAATGTCTTCACTTCAGGATTGATTAAAATTAAATCTTTAACAATACCTTTTCTGAGACGTCCAAAAAGTCCGGCGAAATATACATCCTCAGTTTTGCAGGAAAAATTCGAAATAGTATGGTTATTGCCCTCAAAGACACCTATGAAAGAATTTTCATAAGTTGTTCCGATGATATTAAATTCTGTTTCGGTGTAGGGGCTTAGGTCGATATCCGCCATTAGTTTGAAGTGTTTATCCCAATCATTCGGTTCGGTGCCGATTGTGTTCATCTGCTCGGCAGTATAAATCAAATATGGATTGTTCGGCTCACCTGTCCCGCCGGCATATTTTCGATGGGCGACGGCATCCATTGTAAAGATGAAAAGATCCGCACTGTTTGGCGGCGGAATGGTTTGGCCCGACAAATATACTGAATCATCTGCGAGAGTTAATTGAATGTGAACATCCGTATTCGTATCATCGTTGGTTTTTCCCTGAAATTCTATTGTCGTATCGTCAACAACAGTACAGGCAAGCTCAGTCATATTAAAAAGATCACCCAGACTTTCTATATATAAAAAGCCGGTTGGTTCCAACAGGTTCGCATCAACTTGCTCGAAAAATGCTGTTCCGGCACCGAAATCAACGGACAATCGGAATTGACCATCGACGGGATAGGTTTCGTGGACACCGGCAAAACCACCCGTCTGAACAACGGTGCTTTGGTCGGAATCGAAAATATAGATACTTGTTTGAGCTTCGGAGGATTGGCCGAATATACAGACCGCAAGCAATATAAGCATGGTTAGTGAGAATTTGCCGCTCTTTCTCTTAATAGGATGTTTCATCATTCAACCTCTTTAAGCATATCATACAACATTGGCAGTGCCAAAGTCAATAGACTCCTCCAGCAGGTGTAAGGTCAATCCCTTATGTTGCCCAGGGACGGCCACACGTGGCCGCCCCTACATGTTTTTTATTGAATCATATTTCGAAATTAAAAGATAAAATAACTTGAAAATTTATCTATTTTCTATAGACTATCCGATTCTATTGTGTAGGGGCAACCCGGAACCCCATTTTGCAAAAAAATCGCAAAATGGGAGCCCTACTGTGTGGTTGCCCAGGGCGGCCACACGGGGCCGCCCCTACAAGTGTTTTTTGGGAAAGATTATGCCTGAATTCAAAATAGAACCGGCACAAAGAATAACCAGATTACCGCCCTATTTGTTCGGGCGAATTAATGCGTTAAAACTCGCCAAGCGTCAGCAGGGGGTGGATATTATCGATTTGGGTATGGGTAATCCATCCGACGGCGCGCCGCAGGTCGTTATCGATAAACTCTGCGAAGCGGCACGCGATCCGCGCAACCATCGATACAGCGCATCAAAGGGTATCACAAACCTGCGAAAGGAAATTGCCAAGAAATACGAACGCAAATGGAACGTTCGGCTCGATCCGGATACGGAGATTCTGGCCTGCATCGGCTCGAAAGAAGGTTTCAGCCACATGTGCTTAGCAATGATGGGACCGGGCGATACTGCGATTGTGCCCGACCCGGCTTTTCCCATCCATAACTACGGCGTAGCACTGGCCGGCGGAAACGTCGTATCCGTACCTTTGGGCAACGACGAAGATTTCATTAAAAACGTAACGATGGTCATCGAGCATCTGTATCCGAAGCCAAAGCTGCTGATTCTCAATTACCCGCACAATCCGACCGCGATGACGGTAGATGAAGGTTTCTTCGAGCCGGTTGTCGAAGCAGCGAAAAAGTCCGGAGTCGCCGTAATTAACGATTTCGCTTACGGTGAGACCTGTTTCGACGGTTATAAAGCCCCGAGTTTCCTGTCGGTCAAAGGGGCGAAAGACATCGGCGTCGAATTTATTACACTTAGCAAACCTTACAGCATGGCGGGTTTTCGCATCGGCTTTGTCGCCGGTAATAAGGATATGATTGATTATCTCGCCACGATAAAAGGCTATTACGATTACGGAATCTTCCAGCCGCTGCAAATCGCGGGTATCATTGCTCTTCGGGAGTGCGAAGAGTATATCGTCGAGCAGAACCGAAGATACCAGTCGCGCAGGGACGTGGTATGTGACGGCCTCAGAAGGATCGGCTGGGAAGTGGAAAAACCGAGAGCGAGTATGTTCGTATGGGCGAAAGTGCCGCAGGAACATTCACAGGGCAAGGGCAGTATCGATTTCGCACTGGATCTTATGGAATATGCCGAGGTGGCCATCGCACCGGGCAGGGCATTCGGCGAAAGGGGCGAGGATTATATGCGTATCGCGCTGGTTGAAAACGAGCAGCGTCTGCGACAGGCCGTTCGTAATATCAGCCGTTATGCGCGCAGGAACCAGCCGGAAAACGACAAAACGCAATAGAATCAGGCAGAAATTCGGCTTTTTTCTTTCGAAATAAGTCATATCCATTATCAGGCGTTCGGGCAGGAAAGCCCAATAATAACACCTCTCAGGCACATCAAGACTGATTTGTCGATTTTCTCGAAAACGAAAAAAGTCGTAAGCTATAGAATTTACTTGACTTTACAGGCGATTTTTGGTTTAATAATAACATCAAATGATGTCAAAGCTAAATCTTTAATATGCCCGGCGAGACATTGACTTTGTTGATTTGATTTTATCACAAAAGGGGAGGTAGAGTGATGAAAGTTTGCAGTCCGACATACGTTGGATGGAGGAGTATTCTTACCATAATAATTATTGTGGGAGGTTTGCTTACACCTGCATATTGCGCAACATCGGATATTACGCTTTTCGTTCAGCAAACTCCTGACGGAGGCGGTGCAACAAATCCCAGTTCGGGAATATATCACTTTACACCGCAATCAGAGGTCACCTTGACTGCTACTCCAAGCCCCGGCTATCAATTTGTTTACTGGCTGGGCGACGTAAGCAGTCCCGAAGCCATTAGTACAGTCGTTTACCTCGACAAGCCGAAAATCGTCATCGCAGTATTCGAACAGGCCGACTACAACTACTCCGGCGGAGGCTCACCCGGTGGTGGCGGTGGTACGACTGCGACGGGCGGAAATATAAGCGCCGGCGGCGGTTTAAGCAGCACAACAGGCGCTAAACCGCAAACACAGATCGCGTATGCCCCCAGCGGCGACGCAACACCTGAAATTCCGGAACCGGCGACGGGAATATTGTTGGGTCTGGGAAGTGTGTTTTTGTTGAAAAATCGCCGGAGAAACCGATTCAACTCTCGTCGAAATTAAAACCGCATGTTTCCTGCGTGATAAATTCCGATTCCGTCCGGGGATATTTTCTGCAATTTAAAGGGCGAATCGGATAAATCGAGCAATACTCTTTTCCGTCGTCCGCATACCTCAAAAAGGGGCATTCATTCGGCAGCTTGCAGCACGCCCCGCAATTGACACATTGGCCCTTGCGGTTTTTTGAAACCGGCAGGACGGATGTGACAGTCCTTTTTGCCTTTGCCGACCAGGTATTTTTCTCATTCTCAACAGCCATAATACGTTATTCTTTAAACTACACAATCAGGATTTAAGCTTACATCATACCGGCTATCGGGGCCGGCTCGGCCGATATAATATCCGGCAACACGTTCACCGCATTACAAATTTGAACTACCAAAATCATTAAAATAATAAAAGCCGCGATACCCGGCAGTATCCCTATATAAGGCACTGCCGAGGCTACGGAAAGAATTGCATAGGTTAAAAACAGATTCGCCGGCAGCTTATCGACTGCAATTGAGTAACGTTCGATGTACGCATTATAATCCACCGAAAAGCCCCAAAATGCCTGAAAAATCCAGTATAAATTGAAAAACGGAATAAAGAGAAATCCTACAGCTTTTCCCGGCGTGGTGCGTGCATGACCGTCCTGAATCGCTTTCCACATCTTATAAACCAATATAGCCATAATCACCGACGAATATATTACCGCACAAAAACCCATCAGAATAATCAGTACACCTGGAAATGGTTCTTCTGTGGCAAATATTGATATAATTCCTCCAAAGTAAAAGATAATAAATAGAACAGTGCCACCTAATATCGAACCCAAAAAGAATCCTTTTGATAATACAACTCTTTCCTGCATCGTACTTTCTCCTTAATTCATAAAAATCTATATTATTTGAATCAAGACTATATCATGATTAGGGACACAGAACAATCGCAAAGTGACTTTTTCAGCCATGATCGGCGAGTTGTTATAAATATTGACACCCTGCCGGAAAGGATGTCGTAAAAAAAATTGTAACTATTATTAAGAACTTCTGACGAAATAATTACATCAGAAGTCAACCTACATAATAAATAACATACACCCAGTTGGCGAAAAACAGCATAATAATAAATATCCAGACAAATATCCGTTCATTTTTTGTCAGGCTGATTTTTATGCCACGGGCAAAACAAACTCGAATAGCGGCGACGGCAAAAAACAAACTAAGTGCCGAGAACAACAGCGGATTATACAGCCAGGCCCGAACGATATGACCATGTAATAACGACAATGCCCCCCGTGTAGAACCACACGTCGGACAAGGATATCCGGTCAGACGCTTAACCAGGCAAAGCTGCACCGGGTGATTAAAATAATCGCTCAACCATATTGCCGAAATACCAAGACCCGACCAAACAAATACCAGCAATATAGCCCAGAGAGGCCAGGGCGGACGCCGGGCAACATGAACCATCTCAATTTTCATCACATCGCCCTTGGCGCGGAGAAGAACATCAGCCCACCCCCTAAAAGAACCATGATTATTTGGATGACTATCACAACAATCAGGAGAATAACACTTATCATACCACAGATTTTGCCTGCCTGAGTCAATCCCTGACCGGACGGATCCATCCTGCCGGCGGCCATTTCCCGCAGGTCGCCGTTCCCCATTACCCATGCGACAATGCCGCAAATAAAACAGCAAACGATGCCGAGTATGCCAAGTACCAAAATAAGAACGCCGCGATGAGGTTTGAGCGGCATTTGTGTTTGCCCCTGGGGGACTGCGGTGACTTCCTGTTGTTCTACCATAATAATCTCCTATAACTTTGGATTTCCAATTCGAAACAAATACAAGATTTTAGAAAGGCAAGTCATTATTTTACCATATTTATCTCATAAAATTGCCAATTAATTTGCAGATAATATAACTCCATACCACAAAAGTGCCAAGAATCAATTAAGAATTTTCTCGCGAAAAGCAATCTCTGACCGGAAGTGGTTAAAAAACTTGGCGTGATAAAAAAGATGAGACAACCGGCCTTATGGACGATTGTCTCATCGATAAAAACGTATTTAACTTTACATTAACATCAATCTCCTAAATCATCCAATATCTCATCGGGCCAACTCTCACTTAAAATTCGGCCTTTTAGTGCAGCTCGATCCAGAACGACTATCTCGTGGCGGTTTGGATCTTCCCGCTGTATTTTGTCAAAATAATGACTCTTTCCGGAAACAAGGAAAGATATTTCATTGTCGCCCTTGAAGGTCGGGACCATCGCCGAGATTTCATCTTCGCCGAAACCTTCGTCATCTAAAATCGGAAGTCCTACTTTATCCGTTCCAAACTCGTAATCTACCAGCCTGTTGTTTTTGATCGGCAAAAGAACTTTTCTTCCATCCGGTGACAGTTCGAACTGCAGCATATCCATAGCCTGGCTCGTATGACTGGAAACACTCTGCGGCAAAACGTTCGTGACCATACCCGTGACGGAATCATAACAAAAAAGAGACCACCCGGGTTCATCCCTCTTACTTATCGGCAACGGCATACTGCACGTTGAAAAGAATATTCGCCCTTCGAGTCCGTACCTGACCTTCAGCCACGGATAAAAAACCATACCGGCCAGAGATGAAACGTCACTGGTGCATTTGCGCATCTCGACTGAGCCGTTTTCTTTCTTTTCCAATTCTATCGGTTTGGCCAAGAGATTGTTTTCATCGTCGGCAACTACTCGTTCCTGAAGAGTTCCAATAGCAAGCTCGTCTCCACCTAAATTCTCCGTATCAGCATTTATATATGCGATCGCCCTTGAGTCTTTCCGCCAATCATAACCTAAAGCTACACGCTGATCGACAAGTACATTTTTGATTTCGCCTTTGAGAGATGCAACATAAAGGGAATATTCCACATCCTCATCTCCGTATTGCGTCTGCATAACATAGGCCACATATCGATTGTCCGGTGATATACGTGTCATACAGGAGCCGAAAATATTCGAGGCAATAACACGTTTATCTTGAAGGTTATCTCTCGGTACCACGACAACCTGAAAATAGCTCAGGTCTTTTTCCTGGGCTAGTTTAATTCCCTCATCCGACAAAATTTTCAAAAGATCACTTCCGGCATTTTCATACATATATCGTATCGCCCAGTTTTCGTATTCTTCGGGTTCGAGAAGCTTATCTTCCGGCTCGGGAAATTTTTCAATCATGCCGAGACCGCCCGCATCTAAAATATCCTCGCCCATTCTCTTGGCATTATACTGTATCATCTTAACCTGCCCGGGCGGCAATAATTTAAGACCTTCCGACAGACTATCACACTCAACTTCCCGACTATAGGCAATTAAATTGCCGTCTCTGGAAATACCCGGCCAGAACTGGACATTTTCTTTAGCAATTTCAGTCAATTGGCCTGTCTGACCATCGACCAGATACAATGCCCCCTCGACTCTCAATAATCCGACCGAACCATCCTGTGACCATTCGAGTGAATTTTCCGGAATACAACCTATGAAAAAAACTGCCACTACGTAGAAACCAATTAATCCCAAACTTTTTATGCGACTATTCATAATGTTTCTCCTTTATAAATTCTCTGTACCTTTCCCATAATCCAGGGCCGGTGACGGAATCTCGCTGTATGCTAATGGGACGAGATGTCATCATTGCAACGGCCTTGTCCCGCCAGAAACTGTCACCGCTATTATCCAAATCAAAAATCCTTTGCTGCGTAGCCGAATCCCGATAGGCCGCTATTCGTCCTGTTCTATCCGGAGGGATGGGTGATTTGGACCAACGCCCTACTGCTATCCCAACGAAAGCCGCAAAAATAAATACCGCCGCCCAGCGCGCTATAGGCAGCCAAAAAACTCTCGAATGGGACCTTATACTAATATTTGCTGTGTTTAAATCCGCCTTAACGGCATGATGTGTTTTCACAATGATCGCCGCATCCGTCTTTTCATAAATCCCCATCATGCCTTCGACAGCAGTTTTAGCTTCAGGATGCCCGGCGAGATATTCTTCGAATAGGGCTTGTGCATCTTCGTTCAACTCACCCGCCGCCGAATCCATTGCTAATCTCTCTATTTGATCACGTTCCATTTTCCCATTCTCCAATAATTTCTTTTACGGCTTTCAATCCTCTGTGCAATCGCGACCTTACGGTCCCGATTGGAATTTCAAGAGTATGCGCTATTTGAGCATAATTCAAACCCGCTGCAAATCTCAAATGGATGACCTCACTTTGTTCGGGACTTAAATCTTTCACAGTGTCCCATATCTTTTCAATCTCATTAACATCCGGTTTTTTATCATCGGCCCTCTGCAACTCATCTATATTTTCCTGACTAAGGGCAGCGACTTGGCGTTTTTTTCGCCGGTACCAGTCAACGCGTGTCCTTCTGGCAATTCCGAAAAGCCATGCCTGTCTGCTCGCCCTGCCGTCAAACTGGCCCCAGGCCCGCAGTGCCCGCAGGCAACAATCCTGTGTCAAATCATCCGCATCAGTCCAATTCTCACAGGCGCAGAACATATACGCCCGCACTTTAGCGGTAGTATTAATCCAAAATTCCTGAAATTCCCTTGTAACCTTGTCTTTCATTCTCTCTTACCGCAGATAATGTCGGCGCAACGGCGAAAAAGTTCCGCCGGACCTCCGGAAAATATCAGAAACCCTACAAAAACAAAATATCCGAAAACCGACGCATACTTACGTTCATTATCGAATTGCTCCAGTCAGGATAGTACAAATAACCGTTTGTAGATAGAGGTTTTTTATGTCCTATAATATTTTCAGAGGGGGTGATGTTTCGGACAAGACTTGTTTTCATTTATATGCACTGAATGGTTTTTATGGGCAAAATTAGTGATTTTTCTCCGCGAACGCAAGATTTATAACTTGAGAGATTATAAATATTAACCGATTTTTACCTTTATAAACAGGGACTGCGAGATATCGCTTTCAAAATTTGAAAGGGACGACAAATGTACGCCGAACACACAAATATATCCACCCCTTTTGAAATATTTATGTGGGCCGTTACGGGAATCGCATCGGTTATTCTGCTTTGGAGAACTTTCGAAGATCAGGGCTGGTCCGGTATGTTCGCCTTATTGCCGCTAATCAACCTGTTTATCCTCGGGACGATCATGATCAGGGTCGGATGGTGGAGCCTGAGGCATACTTTAATAGAGGTCATCCTCATTACGATTTTGACTATAGCCAGCCTTTTTTTCATGCCGGTGATTATAGAAAGCTGCCCTACTCTATCGGGTACTATAAGGCTGATGCCGCCATCAATCATAGGAGGCTATTTGATGTCAAGAAAACTCGGCTGCCATTCCTACAATCTCTATATTCCTGCCACGATAGTTGCATTTTCTATTCTTGCCATGACGGGTATTTTTACTTTATTGATGATCTTTGCTATTAAGTCATTAGGGGCCGAAGGGATACAAAAAATCCTGGCTGGAACAGCCCCGGGAATAAAAGATGCGGATTCAGAAACTGCGCTAAAGATATATAATATGGGATTATATATTGTAGTGTTGATAATGATAGCCAGCATACCGGCCTTTTTTGTGTACGGTGTAATTGGCGCCTGGATCGGCGAGAAGATTCGCCTGCAATTTCCACATACTCCCCCGGATGAGGATCTCCTGAAAGTTGATAATGAAGTCCCGCCGAGGTCTCTGGTTGATATAAGTACCAGCATTAACTCACCATTGAGATCTCGTGCTAAAAATACGGCTGAAGAACCGGTGACCACAGAAAAACAACCGGTAAAGATGACGATTTTAAATAAGCTAAAAGCTTAAAAAATCCTCGGAGCGGGGGATTTTTTTCATTCAGTTTTTGAAGGAATGTTATGATTTTCTAAAGACTGCGACGACATTCTCGACTTCCACGACGAAAAGCCGGTTGTCGCCTTCGAAATCGACGGGGATCGCGCCTTTGGTCTGCTTCTTGTCTTCGTCCTTGCGAATCAGGACCCGCTTGCCTATCGGCTCGACTGTCTCAAGCGGTGGTGATTCTATTTGCTTTTCTTTTTTCATCTTAAATTCGCACTAGTAAAACAACCGGGATTTCGAATAGCCATTATACCCTCATTTCGTTAAATATGCAAATCCACCTTTTAGCCTTGCAACCTTTCGATTTCTTTTATAATATCTTCAATTACACTAGTACACTGTCCGCCCTAAGTTGACGGGTAAAGTTTTCTCAATTTGATTCGT
>CAYSKI010000089.1:0-11506 GCA_964431695.1 uncultured Pirellulales bacterium
ACAAAACCGGTAATTTTAATTGTCGTTGAACGGTAAGAATAATTGTCGCTGATCACGCTTCCTGAACTTCTTCCAAAAGGTATAATTCTGTTGTATCGGTCTTAGTATGCCCAAGTAAAACTTTTGTAGCCTCTTTGCCAAAAACTGAACGTACCCTAGTTGCAGTTGTCCTTCGAAGATCGTATGGTGTGAACTCTATTATACCAGCCTTGTTACAAGCACGTTTGCATGCACGTCGAAGTGCATCTTGGCCATACTTCAAACCTGGCTTTATCATGGGATTTTCTTTTAGATTCGAACCAGGTCGATTTCCACAGCTTAAAGGAGTTTTGCGATTTGCCAATCTTGCTGCATAGAATTCTCTCATTGTTTCTTTAGGAGAAAAGATATATTCTTTTATATTACATTTCTTTATTCTTGGTTTAAGAATTTCCTGACATTTTTGAGTAAGTGGAATGACTTTCACTCTCTCGAACCTGGCGGTTTTATGTTTACCAACAGGCGACTTATCTCGTCCCGGAATATAAAGCCAACAATCAGGATCATCGCATAAGATATCGTAAGGCCGCATGGAACATACTTCATAAGGTCGCATACCTGTAAGCCAGATAATCTTAAGCATATCAGCAACAACACTTCCCAAATGAGAAAGTACTTTTTGGAATTCTTCTTCAGTTACTCTCTGCCTCTTATGCTTATCTGGAGCCTCAGTACTTCCCATACGCAATGATTTAATTTCTTCCAATCCCTGAACTGATTCTGCAGTTACAAATCCACGACCCATTCCCCATTTCCAAATTCTTCTGATCCAATTAATAGTGTCATTAATTCCACGCCTTGTGTATCTCTTCGAAATCTTGCCATGTTTATAGTTATGTTGGACTAAAGCAGTTTGTACATCGTAAAGTTCATCAGGTCCAAACTCACCCACAGGCCAGTCTTTGTAATGTTTTAAGAATTGTTGCAGACGTTTCATAAATGCAAAATCAGGATGTTCATAATGATTATTTGTGTTGTTATTTGTTTTTTGTAAATAGCTTTGGTATTTTTCCAGAAGTTCACCTACGATCGGGGCTTTAGAAGGATTTAGAATCTGTTCAACAGCGTCATAGGGTGTTGAATATGATAAGACCTTATGTGGTTGTTGTCTGTAAAGATCCAACCACTTACCAAAAGCAACATATATCTCTCCTTCAGTGCGTCCATTCACAGTTCCAAAACTTACTGTTGTACGTTTGCCATCTGGTAAATAGACATCTGCACAGTAGTACTTGTTGCGTACTAAACGTAGCTTTGGTATTGACCGGTTTCTACCCATTTCAATAATTCCTGATATACCCTAAAACAACAGTATAATATACTAATCTTTCACGCAAATTTCACGCAAAAAAGCAAAATATAGTGGTAATCAGAAGATATTGAAAGAAACAAGGAGAGAGCAGACGAAACCTTGTATGAGTTATAAGTACTTTATAATTAGAAAGATATAAATATTTTGTTTATTTTTTATTACAAAAATCAAATTTTTGAAAATTCCAGAAATGCTCAATCACACCCGTGAGGTCACAGGTTCGAATCCTGTATCGCCCATTAATGTGTGGGCTAAGTCTGCATGGATGGGGGCGATCGGCGGTTATTCAATGCGGGGTGAATTAAATGAGTGTCTGCACGGCCTTTTGCCAGCCTTCGTAAAAGGATAAAACACTCTCGGCATTTGCCCCGGGGGAAAATTGCCTTTTGCCGAGGTTAAGATTTGCCAATTGATTTATGTCCTTGAAAATGCCTTCTTGAAGACCGGCTAAATAAGCAGCACCGAGTGCGGAGACTTCCTCCAGGCCGATATTGACCACGTTGGTTTGCAAAAGGTCGGCGAGAAGCTGCATGATAAATCGATTGGCAGTGATACCCCCGTCAACACGAAGCTCTTTCAGTTTGATTTTACTGTCCCGCTCCATAGCGGCGATTACATCTTTTATCTGGTATGTAATAGATTCCAGGGCCGCGCGGACCACGTGGTTCTTGTCGCAGCCGAAAGTCAATCCAAGGATTGCCGCTTTGGCATCCATCTTCCAGTGAGGGGCACCAAGTCCGCTAAAGGCCGGGACTAAGTAAACGCCATGATTATCTTCGACAGAAAGGGCCATCTGCTCGGTATGTTTGCTCTCGGCGAAAAGTCCGAGCTGGTCGCGCAACCAGTTGATGGTCGCTCCGCATGTCACTATGATACCTTCGAGAGCATAATCGACCCTCTCCGGCACGCTCCAGCAAATGGTTGCGACCATGCCCTCTTTCGATTTAATCCTTTCCGAGCCGGTATTGAGCAGGATGGAAGAGCCTGTCCCCATCGTTGCTTTCGCCATGCCGGGCCAAAAGCAGCCTTCCCCGAAGGCGGCTGCGTGGGAATCTCCCACCATGGCCGAAATATTGATTTTATCCGGCAAAAGCCCCTCGAAGTCGGTTTGGCCGTATGTGTACGAAGACGATTGAACTTCGGGGAGGTTGATATTGGCCAGATTTAATTTCTCTAATAGATTTTTATCCCATTGAAGGTCATTGATATTGAAAAGCAGGGTACGGGAAGCATTCGTATGATCGGTGAAATAGCAATCACCTTTAGTAAGCTTGAACAGAAGCCACGTATCGATGGTTCCGAAATGCGCCTGTCCCGCATCAATCGCATTCTTTATCCGTGCATCGTTCTCATAAAGCCATATTAATTTTGTGCCGGAAAAATAAGGATCGATAATCAGGCCGGTACTGTCTCTGACCTCGTCTTCGATCTCGGTGCCTTTGAGACGGCTGCATATTTCCACGGGTCTTTTACACTGCCAGACGACGGCGTTGTAAAGGGGACGACCGGAGGAATCCCAGAGGACAAACGTCTCTCTCTGGTTCGAAATGCCGCAGCAGGTTATATCTTTTACATTCCTGGAAACTCTCGCGGAAAATTCTTTTAAACACGCCTCCAGTGAGCTTAAAACATTTTGATAGATTTCGAGAGGATCCTGTTCGACGAAACCCGGCCGGGGAAAATAGGACTTCAACGGCTCGGCTGCCCTGGCGATTATTTCGCCCTGCGAATTGAAGATTACTGTTTTTGTGCCGCTGGTTCCCTGGTCGATTGCCAGAATGTAACTGTCACTCATAACAATTGTCCCTTCGTCACAATCAAACGTCTTTTTTATGGATTCAAGAGTTTCCCCGCCGTCTCAGCCAATCCCTGTGCACTGATACCGTAATGGCCGAATATCTCCGTTTGACTGCCGGTAACCGTATATTCATCAGGCAAACCGACAATCTTGAAAGGGATGCTGATTCCCGCTTCCATTAAAACAGTAGCGCACGCTTCACCCAATCCACCTAAGACACTGTGCTCCTCAACGGTCACCATTGCCCGGGAATCGGATGCCGCCTGAAGAACCGCCTCGGTATCCAGCGGCTTGACGGTATGCATACTTATTACGCGGCAGGATAGTTTCTGCTTTTCGAGCAGCTTTGCCCCCATAAGGGCGTGATATACCGTTTCACCCGTGGCGATAAATGTGATATCCGGACCCTGTCGGATGGTAATCGATTTGCCCACTTCGAATTTTGTCCGGGGATTATGGAGATGATACATCGGCCGTTTGCCGAATCGAATATAAACTGGATGGGACATTTCTGCCGCCGTCCTGATTGCCTGTTCGGTTTCGAAATTGTCCGCCGGTACTATAATAACAATATTATTTATCGCTCGAAGCACCGCCAAATCGTGTGTGGAATGATGGGTCGAGCCTAATGCTCCGTAGCTCACGCCGGCACTGATACCGATGAGCTTGACCGGGTGGTCGGAATAACAAACATCGTTTTTGATTTGCTCGAGTGCGCGGGCCGTCAAAAAACATGCCGGTGAAACGGCGTAAACAATTTTACCCGTCGAGGTAAGGCCCGCAGATATCCCGACAAGATTCTGTTCGGCAATTCCCACCTCGACGATTTGATTGGGATAAACCGCTGCAAAAGGGGCAAGCTTGCCGGAACCACGCGAGTCACTGGTGACAACAAGAACGTTTTTATCACCTTTTGCCATTGACATCAAAGTTTCGGAGAAAACCTCCAGATTTGCTTTGCCTAATTCTGTTCCCGGCTCGAACTTCATGATTCTAATTCCGTCAAAAGCTTGTCTAATTCTTCCTGTGCCTGCTGGTATTGCTGGTCGTTTGGGACGTGATGGTGCCACGTGTGGTCGTTTTCTATAAAGCTCACTCCCTTGCCTTTGATTGTATTGGCAATAACCATGTTCGGCTTGTTTTTCTCGAATGGTATTTTTAGCATTACGTCAGTCAAAGCAGAAACATTGTGGCCGTCAACAATTTCAACGTGCCAGCCGAAGGCCCGGAATTTTTCCTCCAACGGCTCGATGTCGCAGACATCTTCCGTTCTGCCTGTTATCTGAAGATTATTCCTGTCAACAATCGCCGTCAGGTTATCCAGACTGTAATGAGCTGCAATCAAAAAGGACTCCCAGTTCGAGCCTTCGACCAGCTCACCGTCACCGAGAAGGACATAGACCTTATAATCCGCATTGTCTTTTTTGGCCGAAAGTGCCACACCGGTACCGAATGCCAGGCCGTGGCCCAAGGCGCCGGAATTATGCTCGATGCCGCGTACTTTCCGGGTCGGGTGGCCGACGTAATGCGAACGATATTTGCAGAGCGTCTCAAGCTCCGATTCGGGAAAAAAACCTTTGTCCGCCAGCACTACATACAAGGCCTCCACCGAATGTCCCTTGCTCTGAATATACCGGTCGCGTCCCGGGTTGTTAAAATTTTCCGGCGTGACATTCAAAATTCGGTTATACAGAACATTCAAAATATCGACACAGGACAGACTTCCGCCGGTGTGGCCGGCGTTTGCCTTCTTAATATATTCAAGCAGTTTCTTCCGGTAGTGAATCGATTTTATCTTCAGTTCGTCGTCCGTCACGATGTCCTCTGTACTATTAGTGAAAGTTTGTTACTTGCTTTAAGCTGTGTCGTCTATTGCTCCTGTGGCTCGTGCCGGTAAATATCCCATTTCAAATATTTTGCCACCGCTTCATATAACGCATCCGCACAATGTGTCCGCGTCATTGCCACATGATGCTCGAAACCGTTCTGACACATATAGGCCAAAAGCTTCCGGAGCTTCGGAACTTTGCATACGGCGATGCCTCCGTCCATATCAAAGGGGTCGTCGGTAAATTCCCCTTCCCCGAGGTATGACTTGATTTTGCCTTTGATGTCGTCGGTGGAAATCCGGAAATAAGTCATATTGCCGGGAGCAACATGTCCCTTGATGGCCCCGAAGCATTTTTCCCTGCCGATTGTCTCGCCTAAAATATCAAGCTCGGATATCTCGATATCGTTTCCCATAAAGCTCTTCGGATAGTTGCTGCAATGGGTGCAAACGCACTTATTTCTTTCTTTGCCGTAATTATTGTTCCAGTCCAGAAAACCGGGAATTTTCCCCGAGGCGAGTAAAAGTGCGTACATCGAAACAGCACCGGCAACATCCACCTCGCAGGCGCTTGGCATGAAATTCTCTCCCATTAAAGACATCGACAAGCAGCTTGCACAGCCGTAATTATCCTGTATTGAGGTCCAGCACTGGATAGCGCTGGCATTCAACTCGTTCTGTGCCATCCACTCGTCGATAACCGCCGAGAGCCTGGCCTGTTTGATTATACTTTCCTGCTTTATGCGATTAGGGATATTTCCGTAATCTTTTATCTGAGCGAGTTTCTGCGTGACATTCGACGCCTTATCGTCAAGCTTCTGCGCCTTCGAGATTATCTCAGACAGGTCCACCGTCACGACGGTTATCCCGGAATTTTGCAGGAGCTTTTCACTGAATCGCACCGTCTGGAAAGCCGCCGGCCTGGCGCCGATAGCACCCACCCTGGCGTTTCTCAGGCCGTTTACTACCCGGCAGATACGGGCGAAATATTCGATGTCACTTCCGAACAAATCGCCGTCGATATCACAGGTATGTTCGGATGTGTCTGTAAACGGAATGCCGTATTGATAGAGGTTATTGCATACCGATAATTTCCCGCAGAAGGCGTCACGCCTGCCGTGCACATCGACCGCATCAAGCCTGTCGTTGCAGGCCTGCACAAGCACGGGGACATTTAATTTAGCCAAAGACAGAGTTTGCACCACTCCCAGCTCGTCACCGAAATTCGGCAGGACAATTATAATCCCGTCTATTTCATCCTGTTTCTGCCTGAACAGCTCGGCATACTTTCGCGCATCGGCAAGTGTCTCGATGGCCCCGTGCGAAGTGGCACTCTCGGGAAGAATAACATGTGAATAGCCTGATGATTCGACCTTTTTCAGAAGGTCTTTCCGGCCCTGTTGCGCCAGCTTGGGATTAAAAAAGCCCCTTGTCCCGACAATCAGACCGAACGTTAATTTCTTCTTCATCATATTCATATTAATTTTTCCCAAATCAGTCACTATTGCTTTGTAGATTACCGCACTTTCACAGGCACTGCCTCCCTTAAGAGCTAAAATCGGCGTCCGGGACCTCGCGGACCGACGGTGCAACATTGAAATAATCCTTCTTCTCGAATCCGAACATGCCCGCGATAATACTGCTCGGGAATGTCTCGCACTTGTTGCGGTAGTCACGGACATTGCCGTTAAAGAACCGCCGGGCCGCCTGGATACGGTCCTCGGTGTTGACAAGCTCCCGCTGGAGTTCGAGGAAATTCTGGTCCGCTTTTAGCTTGGGATAATTTTCCACGACGGCGAGAAGTTTTTTCAGGGCGCCGACCAGCTCGTTTTCGCTTACTGCCTGCTCGTGAGCAGCTCCGCGGTTGGCCATACATTGCGCGCGCAGTTGGGTGATTCGCTCGAAAACCTCCTTCTCGTGGGCGGCGTATCCTTTGACCGTTGCCACCAGGTTCGGGATCAGGTCGTACCGGCGTTTTAACTCCGTATCGATATTGCCCCAGGCGTCGGAAATATGGTTCCGCAAAGCTACCAACGTGTTGTAGGTAAGGACCGAATAGATAAATGGCAGTAAAATGATAATTCCGACTATTATAAGCGGTACCATATAAATCACCTCCGGGCGAAAAGATATTCCGGCAAAAGAGACCTGATCTCGATGAGCCTGTTCAGGTTCGGCTCGATATACTCCGGCGACAGCTGGCGATTGAACGATATCGCCAGAATATTGTCCTCGATTTCGATGCTAAGGTCGGTATTAGATAATAGGTATTCTATCATCCGGGCGTTGCATACGTCATAGGCGAATTTTTTGTCTTTGGAACGGACGCAAAACTTACGCGAAAACTCGTGCGACTCGAAATCAATATCGTCGTATCCGAGCGCCTGGCCTATCTTCGAAAAAATTCCCTCTTTGACAATTATCAGCTCCGGGAACAACTGTGGCAGATTCAGCAAAAAAAAAGACAGGTAATGGTGGTGGGTATCTTTGCCTGAGCCGGTTTTGTAATGGTAATCGAATACAGTGACATTGTTTTCCCGGTAATTGCCGGTAAGGATATTAAAGGCGTAGCGGTCTCTGCCGGCGCGGAGCTTGTCCAAAAAACGATACCGCCGCGGAATGTCCCTGTCTTTCTGGTAATAAAAGTGCAAGCCCAATCTGGATGCCAGGGCCATCATAGCCTGACGGCGTTTCATAGAGCTGATATAGCCCAGGACTCCTATGACGATAAAAAGCCCAACAAAGCCGACAATAATAAGAGGTTCCATTTTAGCCCTCTAACTATTCTATCAATAGTTTCCTTTTAAGTTATGCAGCCGGCAGCGATTATAATCCGCCGACCGGTAATTCGCAACATATCTTCGAAAAACATCCGGCTATATACAAAAACGCATGTCTATACCAAATATCACAATGTAAAAACAAAAATTATCGTGACTTTTTTATATCTTTAGTGCCTTTAATGTGTGATAAGCCGGGAAAAACCAGGCAAAAAATGTTGTGTTGTTCGAATCGCAGTGGTGGATTTTTATAAAAGTAAAAACGTTCGTTTATCCGATAATCTTAACAGCAACATAATTATCGAATATATTCTTTTACAGGAGCAATAAACTATGAAATCTCTGAAATACCTTTTGTGCATCTTGTGTCTTGCTACGATTGTCTTTGTACCGGGCTGTGTTGTGGTCAGCGGAGAGCCTTACGCCTTCGAGGAGATAGAAATCGACGTTGCTCCTCCGCCCCCGCCTGTAGTTGTAGTGACGCGTCCGCCGCGGCCGAGCGGTATCCATATCTGGATCGACGGGCATTTTGTCGTCCGCACCGGCAGATGGGAATGGGTCGAAGGGCACTGGGGACGCCCGAAACACCGAGGCGCGAGATGGGTCCCGCCGCGGACACGGCGAAAAGGAGACCACTGGGGCTACAGACCGGGACGCTGGCATTAAAATGCAACAATAAAATCCACACCACTTAAAAAGTATCTAAACGATTGGTTGCCACCCACCGCTACTTGGTAAACGTTTAAAAATACTAATGATGTTAGCGAAAAAAATTTAATTCAGAGAAGTTTGCGACCTAAGCGCTTTTCAATATTTCCTGCAATACTCCTCCATTTATATTCCCTCAATTTTACTAAATGCGAGAAACGTTCAAAAATCTCAATTGGTGTTTCTTTATTCCTTGTTAATCCAACAAGATATGGCCAATCACTATCTACCAAGTATCCTCTATCTATGATATTTTCAGCAAATACCCTCAATGTCTTTTTATCCTTTGAGAACCAAACGTAGGCCAACTTTATAATAGGATCATCATTTTCCTTTAAGACAGAAATGATTCCTTTATTAATTTCTCTTTCATTAATAATCGCACTTCTTATCTCATTTACAACTGGTTCCCAAATAGCCTTCCACCAATTTTGAGACCTATTATATTTTGAAAAACAAATGTGCATTGCTGTATCTAACTCATCAGCAGTATTTGCAACAACCTCTCTATGATACATTAGAGCTTCAATCAACTCCTCGGTTTTTATTCCCATACTAGACGCAATGTATCTTTGTGCTTGTTCTGTAAGTTTATCATAATCGTTTAATTCATGTTCTAAAGAATAGACCTGGTTTGCATCTCTTAATCCAATTAAGAAATCGAGCGCTGTTATTAAACTCTTAGACACTTTTCTTGGGTCAGACCCTATATAAAAAAAACTTTCACCAGGGAACTCAAGTGGAGTCGTGTCACTGAACCTCTGGTGTTCTACATGATATAAGATCTCGTCAGCTCTGCGAAATAAAGATGTCCGAAATTCTTTGTTTTGTAACGGATCAACGTAGCTAAAGGATTGCGTTATGAAAAGAAAATCCCATCTCAAGCCCCCTTGCATGTGTTTCAAATTGGGTTCAACAATTGACATGGGATTCTTTCTGTTAGCTAATGATCTATACCAACTTTTAACAAGAAAATATTTGTACAGATCATCGGACGTCGTTGTAATAGTATTTAAATATTCCCACAATTTCTTATCTACTTCTTCATTGCCGAATAAAAATCTCATACCTTCTACTTTATCCTTATCTACAATTTCAGTCATTCCTTGCCTTATCAATTGTTCTGGTGTAGACCACGGCGGCATATCAACATCCTTGTAACCAATACTATGAAGATCGTCTATTAATTTTGAAGGGTATTTTTCTCTCCTATTTTTTTCCCCAAGGATTATTATATCTGCGTCAGATAGAGTTGTAAGTTCCTCTCTCGCAAAACTACCATGGGCATAAACGGCCACATTATTATCCACTATCACTTCTTTTAATGTCTCCGTTAATAATGCTGTATATTCATTTGCTAATTCAATTCCTTGAAGAGGACAAAAATATTTGAGCTCCAATAAATCTGACAATTTACTTGGTAATGGATATTTCCTTCTTATTCTTCGTCTTTCATATGCTACTCTTTTTTTAATATCACCTATATCAGACATATCCATGACCTCCCATTTTTTTATGCAATAGCTTTTGTGAGAGTGTTTGTTGACATTTCCAATTTGCACTTTTTAAGACATTACTGCGCACTTAGAGTAGCATAATACTAGGATTTCGTCTCATTTTAAATAAATTTCGTCATATTCGAGAGGAAGAATTAAAGGTGCAGAACATTTTTTGCCTTACGATGATTCCGGGCGTTATTTATGACGGAGGATAGTTGTGAATAGTCGTTTTTTAGTTCCGACTCAGATGATTAAAATATGATATACATTAGGAGAACTATAAAATCATCAAAAAAAACAGCCGGTCAAAGAGACTTGCAATGGTGACCTGTAAGGTTATAATCGCGGGGAATTTGATAGTTTCTTGTGCTTTGCCGTAATGAAAATATTTTAGGGAAGGGACAAACGATAATGGATAAACAAATCAGGATTATGCCATGTCTGGACATGCAGAACGGCCGAGTGGTCAAAGGCGTGCATTTCGTGGACATTCGTGACGCCGGCGACCCCGTCGAATGCGCCAAAGCTTACTGTAAGGCTGGTGCCGATGAGCTTGCACTACTGGATATAACGGCAACTGTCGAAAATCGGCCTACAATGCTCGATGTGGTTAGAAAAGTCGCCGAGGCGGCAACGGTCCCATTTACCGTCGGCGGCGGAATTAGTGACGTCGCTTCGGCTGCGGCGGTATTGGAAGCTGGCGCGGACAAAATATCGACAAGCAGCGCCGCTTTTCGCAAGCCTGAGATTATCAAGGAGATGGTCGAGGAATTCGGCCCCGAAAAAGTCACCGTGGCAATCGATGTGGATATAAACGAATCTCTGCCATCCGGCTACGAAGTATATATCGACGGCGGGCGAACCGCCACCGGCACAGACGCCATCGAATGGGCAAAGAAAGTTGACGGATTCGGCGTACCGGTGATACTGCCGACCAGTAAGGCAGGAGATGGTTCAAAGACCGGATACGACCTTCCCGTGATTAAAGCAATGGCCGATGCCTGTTCGGCTCAAATCGTCGCCTCGGGCGGGGCCGGCACGTTAGAGCATTTTTACGAGGCGGTCGAAGCCGGCGCGAGCATTCTTCTTGCCGCTTCGGTATTCCATTTCCATATCATCGATATACCGGAATTAAAAGAATATCTGAAATCACGCGGCTTAGATATTGCGTAGAGCGCAATTAAAATCGGATGCGGGCTTGAATATCGCTATATTGGGGACACCAATGTTTTTTCCCCGGATTTTTCGCTCATTAGTTCCACTGTTTTGGGTTCACACCACTTGTTTAGCAGTACTGCTATTTGAATAATCGTTGCGCAAAGTCGTGAAGCGATTTTCTCCAGACCTGCCATTCATGTGCTCCGGGAAATGAAGCAAATTCAACTTCCAATCCATTTTCTTTGAAAGTTGCCACGGCGTTCTTAGTTGGTTCAAACCGCGGGTCCTGTTCGCCGACTGAAATATAGAACAATTTGAGTTTGTCGTTGAAAGATTTTGAGTCGGTTAACAGTCCGGGGATTTGCTCTTCTGCATTGAATTCAC
>CAYSKI010000090.1:0-11204 GCA_964431695.1 uncultured Pirellulales bacterium
GTTAAGGACTGTATCTGATGACAAAAGATGAGTTAATAAAACGGATTAAAGAAACAGCATACCTTGAAGGGGATTTTACCCTTCGCAGCGGCAAAAAAAGCAAATACTATCTCGATAAATACCTCTTCGAGACATGCCCGGATATTCTCAAGGCGCTGGGTGAAGAATTCGCCGAACATATTACCGATGATGTCACTTTAATCGCCGGAGCTGAGTTAGGCGGAGTGGCTTTAGCCGCTGCGACCGCAATCGCATCCGGCAAAAACTGGATAATCATTCGCAACAGCAAGAAAGGCTATGGAACGGGAAAATTAGTCGAGGGCGTCTTAAAGGCCGGCGATGTCGTCCTGCTGGTCGAGGATATTGCCACGACCGGCGGACAAGTCCTCGAAGCTGCTAAAGTTATTACGGAGGCCGGAGCAAAAGTAAAAAAAATCGTCAGTGTTATCGACCGCAAGCAGGGAGCGGCGGAAAATATCACCCGGGCCGGCTATAAGTTCGAGAGTATCATTAAAAAAGACGACCTTGGAATAAAAGATAAGATTTGAGCCGCCGGGAACTCCAGCCGATCAAATATTAGCAGTGGGATTCAAATCTGACTGTACCGGTTTTTTTAGCTCCGGATGTTCGGAGCCAAAACTTCTAAATCCAAGCCTGGCGGAAAGGTGACTCAACATTACGTATAGTGAGGGGACAACTACCAGCGTTAAGATCGTCGCGAAACCCAGACCGAAGATAACAACTACAGCCATATTCCTCCACCACTGGGCCGACTCGCTCTTTGTCGCCCACTCGAACGTATGGAAATCATAGGATATCCCAACAGCCATCGGAATTAAGCCAATGATTGTTGTTACGGCGGTTAAAAGCACGGGGCGAAGGCGAGTGAGACCGGCCTCTGCGGCTGCGGTTATCAGGTCCATACCTCGCTGTTGCAACTGGCGCGTATAAGCCAATAAAACGATGGCGTTATTTACGACAACACCGGCGAGACTTATCACACCGATACCCGTCATGATTATGCCGAAAGGCAGATCGCAAATCAGCAATCCCGTAAGAGCTCCGATAAGCGAGAGAACTACCGTTGTCATTATAATAAAAGGAACCATCATCGAATTGAACTGAATGACAAGCACAAGAGTAACCAGGAGGATAGCGATACCGAACGCCTTGGAAAGAAAAGCCTGAGCCTCATCCTGTTCTTCCTTTTCGCCGGCGTAGGTAATCTCATAGCCGCTCGGTAATTCGAAACCGGCCAGGTGAGTCTGTACGTCCTTTAGCACTTCGGAGCTGAGGCGGCCTTCTGTGTCGGCCGTCAGGGTGACAACTCGCTTCTGGTCCACGTGGTTGATGGTACCGAAACCGCCTTTATACTTGAAATGGCCGAGCGAACTCAGAGGCACGGAATTACCTGATGTATTGGGTATCTGCAGCAGAGAAAGTTCGTCGATATTGACCCGCCGTTCCAAGGGCAGTCGAACGGTAATGTCATACTCGTCGTCATATCGGCGATAGGTGCCGACTTTTGTCCCGAATATAGCCATCTTCAGAAAGTTCCCGACCGTGGCCGTATTGACTCCGAGAAGCATCGCATTGCGGCGGTTAACGGTAAAGGCCAGTTCCGGACGAGTCGCTTCCAGGTCACTTCGCAGGTTGACAACGTTGGGTACCTCGGCGATCTTTCTCTGGATTTGACCGCTGAGCTGCTCGAGGATTTTAAAATCTTCCCCGATGATGCGTACGGTAATCGGGGCGCCTGTTGGCGGTCCGTCTTCTTCCCGCTCAATCTTTATTTCAGCACCGGCGATGTCTGCGATGTCCCTTCGAATCTCGGTGATGATCTCCATAGAAGGACGCTGTCGCTCAACGAAATCGTAGAAAGTAATTGTAATATTTGCCAGGTGCGGACCACCGGCACTGGCCATTATATCCAGGCCGCCGCCCGAGGCGCCGACGTTTGTGACTATATGTTTTATATAAGGCTTATACGGCTCGATGCGATCCTCAATCAGGCGCACGATACGGTCAGTCTCGTGGATATTCGTGCCCTGTGGTGCACGTACGTCAATCATCGCCCGTTCAGGGTCACCTTCCGGGAAAAATTCCGTGCCCTTGCCTATTTTGGCATACAGACTGACCATAGCAGCCAACAGGCAAACTGCAAGAAAGAGAGTCATAACCGGATGTTCGAGCGCGGTCTTTTGAAGCCGGCGGTAATTATCGAGAAACCAATGTTTTTCCAGTCGTTCCCTGGCCGAACGGCTGGACCATATCGAACAAATGGTCGGACTAAATACCATTGCCACAAACAGGGAAGACAGAAGCCCGAGGGACAAAGTTATGGGCAGATACTTCATAAAGTCACCCATAATGCCGGGCCAGAACATAAGCGGCAAAAAGGCACACACGGTTGTCAGGGTAGAGGTGGCGACCGGCCAGGCAACTTCTCTCGCGCCGAGAATAGCGGCCTCTATCCGGCCGTACCCGAGCTGTATATGTCGGTAGATATTTTCCACGATAACGATGGCATTATCCACAAGCATACCCAATACCAGCACCAGAGAAAACAGTACAATCATATTCAGGGTAAATCCGAGCAGCTGGATAAGAAAAAAGGTAATGAGCATGCTAAGTGGTATAATTATGGCAACAATCGTGGCCGAACGCCAGCCCAAAAACAACAGCAGTATGCACGAAACCAGAATCAAGGCTGACATGATATTGTTTTCGAGATCCGTCACGATGTTACGAATATATTTCGACATATCGAAGGTTATGTCGAACTTCACGGCTTCCGGAGCCTGCTGCTGTGCCTTCTCGATGATAGCTTTGATATAGTCCGCAATATGAACGACATTGGCACCTACCCGTTTCTGGACACTTAGCGTGACGTTGCTGGTTTCGTTATGCCTTGAAAAGCTGGTGCGGTCTTTGAATGTAGCCCGCACGGTGGCGACATCGGCAAGATAAATAGGTTTGCCGTCGCGTACGGTCAGCAGCAGATGATCCACATCCTCGGCTGTGACAAGCTCCGCGGGAATGCGAACGTTGAACTTGGTTCCCTCGGTCTCCAGACCGCCGGCGGAGATATTCACATTTTCCGAAGGGATCAGGGCCAGAATCTCCGAAATCATCAAATTGTACATCGCCAGCCGTTCCGGGTCGAATTCCAGCCGGATTTCCGGCTCCAGCGTGCCCATAACATTGACCTTGAGCACTCCCGGCACGGTCTCGAGAGTGTCCTGCACGGTGTCTGCAATCTCCTTGAACTGAACCGGCGATATGTCACCGGATATGCTGATGAGCATGATGGGGAACTCCGCGAAGTTAATTTCGCTGATCACCGGCTCTTCGGCATCGACCGGGAGCTCGCCTTTAGCTATATCTACGCGGTCCCGCACCCGTTGGAGGGCCACCTCGGTCGGAACATCAGGATTGAATTCCACATCAATCATCGAGAGGCCCTCGGCGCTGCTGGAGCGGATTTCTTTGATGCCGCGGATACTGTTCAGCTCCTTCTCGATTTTCATTGTGATGGATGTCTCGATATCTTCCGGCGAAACACCTTCGTAACTCGTGCTGATCAAAATCTGCGGGATCGGGATATCCGGAAATGCCTCGCGAGGCAGAGACAGATAGCTGTAGCCTCCCATAAGAATGATGATCAGGCCCAGGACAGCTACGGTAGTTCGATTCCGGATGGCAGTGTCGGTGATAATCATATCGTTTTATTTTTCTTCTACAACATTTACCTTTTGTCCCGGCGCAACAAAACGATGGCCCGCTATGATCAATTTATCGCCCGGCTCCAGACCCAGCGTCACATGGACACGATCTTTTTCTATGGTACCGAGCTTCACTTCACGGCGTTGCGCTTCTTCGGATACGACTACATATACGGCATTTCCGTTTTCCGTCGGGATAACAGCCAGCAACGGGATTAGAATGGCATCTTGTAATACCCGCCTGGTCAGACGAACACGAACAATCTGCCCGCTGCGCATGAATCCTTTTTCGTTTCGGAGGGTAATTTCAACACTTGTGGAGCGTGTATGCTGATCGGCCAGTTCGCTGATAAAAGTAATCGTCCCGGTCAGTGATTTTTCCTGGTCTTTGTAGCTCAGAAATACCTCGGCTTCGGCGCCGACATCGAAGAACGAAATATCTCTTTCGGGCACATCCACTACTACCTTGACTGTATCAGTATCCACGATTTCCACAACCGGCGTACCTACCTGAACATATTCCCCTTCCTCGACCAGGGTATTATTGAGCACCCCACTTATCGGGGCGAGAATGCGAGTACGCTCCAGGCGGGCCCGGACCTCCTCCAACTGAGATTTGCTTATGGCCAGGCCGGTGGTAGCATTGTCCAGGTCACTGCGCGGGGTGGCATCATTTTCGACTAATTCCTTCATGCGTTCGAACTCGATCCGGTCCCGCTCGAGCTGTGCTTCGGCAATTTCAAACTGGGGGCGTATAAGGTCCGCATTGAGTTGAACAAGTAAGTCGCCCGCTTGTACTCTGCTTCCTTCCGCAGATGGGATACGTTCGATACGACCCTCTACCTCGGCGGCGACGGTAACAATCCGGTTCGGCTCAACTACCGCAGGCAGATTGAATGTTTCGGCGAACCGAGGTTCGGGATTAATCGTCATTACCGTGACATTCACGGGAGCGGCCGGAGTAGGTTCTGCGTATCTGTCTCGTTTCGGTATTTTCAAAATCACGATCAGTATTACCGCCGCGATAATAATTATAACCGCTTTGGGAATATTCCGTCGAAACCACCCATGCTTTTTTGGATTCCCATTTTGCGATTCGTTTGCAAGATGGGAATCCTTATTTGCCGTTTTAATTGGGGTTCCCTTTTCGGGTGTTTTTCCACTCATTTCCGGAATCCGTTTTTTAATAAAATTCGTAGCTTATCCGGCTTTGGCTTAATGGAACCGCCGAGATAAGTAATATGAGTTCTTACTCAAAATACAAAGCCGTCATTATACAAAAGAAGATTTTTCAATGCAAGAATCGAGATAAAAACATTAGATATATTCTTTTAGCCATCAAAATATTGACTTTGGAAGGAAATTTGAGTAAAATGCTTGTTTGAAATCGGGATTCCTGATTTATTTATCGTTGTTTGGGAAAAAGATGAAAAAGTTTTTTTTAGTAGTGCTCGCATCTGCAATCCTTGCCGGTCTCGGATGGCTGACATATCGGCGAATTGTCTCCGCCGGAGATATTGTGTTCGAACGTCGCGCCGCTGCAGTAGCCGTAGAAACTCAACCAATCCGTAAAGACACGATTAAAGATGTTGGAGTTTTTACCGGCTCTCTTGAGCCGCGATCTCAATTCGTTGTTGCACCGAAAGTATCCGGATGGTTAAAACAGCTTCTGGTAAACTTCGGTGATACTGTCCAGCGGAATCAGACGATAGCTATTATCGACGATGCGGAATTCACCCAGCAGGTCGAACAAGCCAGGGCGGAGTTGCAGGTCGCCAGGGCCAATGCGGAAAATTGCGCCAGCGACCTCGAACTGGCCAAGCGAGAATACGAAAGAGCAAAAGCACTTCGCGAAAAACAAATCGCCTCCGTTTCCGAGCTGGATGAATCCGAAGCTGCATTGAATTCCTGCCAGACAAAGCTCAAGGTCTCGCTCGCGCAGGTGAATCAGAAAGAAGCCGCCTTAAAAGCCGCCGAGCTTAGATTATCTTACTCGAAAGTTCAGGCCTTCTGGGAGAGCGATGAACAAACCAGAGTTGTCGGAGAGAGGTTCGTTGACGAGGGGGCGTTATTGCAGGTCAATCAGCCGATAGTATCCATTCTCAAGAATGATATTTTGACCGCTGTCGTTTACGTTGTGGAAAAAGATTATCCGAAAATTAAGGTTGATCAGCGTGCAATTATCAGCACCGATGCTTATCCGGACAAAAGCTTTACCGGCACTATCGTACGAATAGCGCCACTTTTGCAGGAAAGTTCCCGTCAGGCACGGGTGGAGCTTGAAATCCCGAATGCCGACCTCCTGCTGAAACCGGGAATGTTCATAAGGGCAAGGATTGAATTCACTATAGTCGAGAATGCCACACTCGTTCCGCTTGCGGCTCTGGTAAGAAGAGACGGCACCCAGGGTATTTTTATTATCGATAAAAATAATCTCAAAGCCGGGTTTGTCCCAGTAACAGTCGGGATTATCAGCGACGAACAGGTCGAAATTCTGGAACCGGAAATCTCGGGATTTGTCGCTACATTAGGCAACCACCTTCTGGAAGATGGCGCCGATATTACATTACCGGAAGAAAATAAAATATCAAAAATCAAAATGCAAAATTAAAGAAGTCATCCGCCTTGGGCGGATTCCACAATTTTAATTTTTTATATTTAACTTTTAATTTTTCTTTATGAAGATATCAAGTTTTGCTGTTCATCGCCCGATTTTCACAATAATGGTCGTACTGATCGTGATTCTTCTCGGGACAATCTCGTTATTGCGGCTGCCAATCGACCTTATGCCCGATATTTCATACCCCACTTTGAGCATTTCCTGCAGCTACGAAAATGCCGGCCCGGAGGAGATCGAGGAGCTTATCACGCGTCCGATCGAACAGGCTATGAGCGCAGTACCCGGTGTGGAAGAAGTCAGTTCGGTATCGGTCGAAGGCCAAGGTTCTGTCCGGGTGACTTTTTCCTGGGGGACCGATCTCGATGCCGCCGCTAATGATATCCGCGACCGCCTGGATCGTGTGGTTCGACGTTTGCCGGAGGAAGTTGAAAGACCCACGCTGCGAAAATTCGACCTTGCCAGTTTCCCGATACTTATTCTCGGAGCATCCAGCAAGCTGGATCCGATTCAAACCCGACGAATTCTGGAGGACGAGGTTAAATACCGCCTCGAACGCATACCCGGTGTGGCCGCCGTTGACATCTGGGGCGGGCTTGAGCGCGAAATCCACGTAAATCTCGATCCGGCAAAGATAAATGCTCTGTCCATACCTTTGGACAGAATCCTGGCGAGCGTACGCGAGGGGAACGTAAACATACCTGCCGGAACCATCGAACAGGGCAACTTCGAGATCACCGTAAGAACACCGGGAGAGTACACGGACCTCAGGCAACTGGAAGATACGGTCGTCGCAATCCGTCAGGGAGTTCCGATTCAGTTGAGGGAAATCGCCACCATCGAGGATTCGTGGCAAAAAATCACCAGGATTGTCCGCGTCAACGGCCAGCCAGGCATAAGACTATCGGTCAACAAACAGTCGGGAAAAAATACCGTGGAGGTCGCACGAGGCGCGCTTAAAGAGCTTGAAAACATCAATCGTGACATTCCCCAGATCAAAATAATACCTATTGTCGATACTTCCGATTACATTCAGCGTTCAATTAAAAATGTAGGCTCTTCCGCAATTTTCGGCGGGATTTTGGCTGTTATTATCCTGCTCGTGTTTCTTCGTAATTTCAGAAGTACCGTAATTATCGCTACTGCCATCCCGGTTTCGATAATAGCCACATTTGCATTATTGTATTTCGGAGGTTTCACCCTTAATATTATGACCCTCGGCGGCCTTGCCCTCGGAATAGGTATGCTGGTCGATAACGCCATAGTGGTACTCGAAAATATATTTCGAATTCGAGAGTCGGGGGAGCCCCTGGAACGCGCGGCCATCGACGGTACGGAGGAAGTCACCTCGGCTATTATCGCAAGTACTCTTACCACTATGGTTGTCTTTTTGCCGCTGGTTTTCATCCGGGGCATGTCCGGTGTTATGTTCAAACAGCTTTCAATCGTGGTTGCTTTTTCACTTCTATGCTCTCTGGGGGCGGCGTTGACCTTAGTGCCGATGCTATCCGTGCGGGTGCTTCCGTCCGCTTCCGGGGAAAAGACACGAAAGAGGTCTCTTGGGAGACGGGTATTCGAGATAAGCGGCAGATTTTTCCAGCGACTGGAAAATAATTACAAGAAACTGCTGCATATATCTCTGAATCACCGTGCAACCGTCACTTTGATTGCCGTTCTTATAATGGCTTCGAGTCTGCTTCTGATTCCGTATGTCGGTGCGGAATTGATGCCAAGCACCGACGAAGGCGAGGTCAGAGTTGACTGCGAAATGCAGGTAGGCACACGCCTGGATTTGTTGGATGAAAAAATCAAGATCATTGAGCAGATCATTGACGATTCTGTGCCTGAGATTGAAAATGTGGTGCTAAGCATCGGAGGCGGCGGTTGGCGCGGTTCGGGCGGCCATACGGGTAATATCCGCATCTCGCTCAAACCGCAGTCGCAGCGCCTAAGATCGAGCGAACAAATTGCCGCGGACCTGCGTCGAAAACTCAGTAATATCCCCGGGATGATAATCCGCACTCGTGCCGGCCAGGGACTATTTATACTCCGCATGGGAACAAGCGGAAACGACAGGATACAAATCGAGGTTCGAGGTCACGACCTGCAAACAGCGGATGCCTTGGCCATGCAGGTCAGGGATATGGTGGAATCGGTAGAAGGAATCACCGATACGCGAATCAGCCGGGAATCCGGAAGTCCCGAGGAGCTTATTTTGATAGACCGCCAGAAAGCCGCCGATATGAATCTGTCCGTCTCGAAAATAGCGAACGCCCTTCAAACAATCCTTTCGGGAACAAGGGCCGGCTATTATCGAGAAGGCGGTGATGAATACACAATACTGGTCAAGCTCAGAGATGCCGAGCAAATGAACATGAGCGAAATTCTCGACCTGACCCTTGTCAATACCGACGGCCAGCCCGTCGTTCTCAAAAATGTCGTAAGTATAGAGCCTCAAAGCGGTCCTGTTCGTATCGAGCGAATAGACCAGGAACGAAACGTGACAATCTCAGCGGATATCAGCGAAAGAAAAATGAGCTCAGTCCTGTCGGACATTCGTGAATTGCTGCAAACCATACCCGTGCCTCGTGATTTTACTATCGGCATCGGTGGTGATTATGAAGAACAGCAAAAGTCATTTCGTGAGCTGTTGTTGAGCTGCGTTCTTGCTCTGGTGCTGGTATATATGGTAATGGCCTGTCAGTATGAATCCTTACGCGATCCCTTTGTGGTGATGTTCTCGGTGCCGTTGGCGTCAATCGGAGTTATTTTGATGCTTTTTTTGACCGGTACAACTTTCAACGTGCAGTCATTTATCGGCACCATTATGCTCGGAGGAATTGTAGTCAATAACGCGATTCTTTTGGTTGACCATACCAATCTTCTTCGCCGCAAGGCCTCGATGCCGATTCGGGAAGCTATCGAAGAAGCCGGAAGAAGACGCCTTCGGCCTATCTTGATGACTGCAACGACAACAATATTCGGTCTGGTACCTCTGGCGCTCGGCCTCGGCGAGGGAGGAGAAGCTCAGGCACCCATGGCAAGAGTCGTTATCGGAGGCTTGCTCAGCTCGACATTCATCACGTTGGTATTCGTTCCTGTTGTTTACTCGATTTTCGAACGTCGTAAGGCGGGGGTAACTTCCAACAGTTGAAGCATTAAGCAAAAATATTTAACAAACCCATTTTAAGGAAATGCTCATGGTTAACAGAAATCCGGCCTCAGCATTTTTCGGTTCGATACTTGTCATTGTTATATTTCTTTGGCCTGTGTTTTTGTGCGCTGCAGCCGAACCTGAAAATGATAATATATCCGACGAACAAAATAATATCAGGACGGCCGAAGAGCCTATTACAATAGGAATCCAGGAAGCGATTCTAATGGCTATGGAGAATAACCGGTCGCTGATAGTCGAAAGAATGAATCCCGATATAATTCGCACGTTCGAGCAGTCAGAGCGTTCAATTTTCGATCCCGTTCTCGGTGCGGAAATATCACCGAGAAGGACCGTCGCCGACAGACTGTCCCGTGCCGGGTCGAGCACGGAAAGCCAGATTGTCGATTCCGTTACAGGCTCATTGTCCGTGGACAAATTTTTCTCGACCGGTACGAACCTCGAGCTTCTGGCAGGCTCGAGTTACACCGATTCGTCTCTGTATTCTGATACATTTACTTCCAATCGTCTGGGGGTAACTGTTACGCAGGCGCTCCTGCAGGGAATGGATGTTCGTGCGAATATGGCCGGTGTACACCAGGCCGGTATAGATATACTCATATCGGAGTATGAGCTGCGCGGATTTGCAGAAGTTCTTCTGGAAGAGGTCGAATTGAAATTCTGGGATTACGCACTCGCTCAAAAACAAATCGAGATATATACAGACTCTCTTGACCTTGCCGAGCAGCAGATGTCCGAAGTTCAGGAAAGAATCAATATCGGCAAACTCGCTGAAATCGAGCTTGCCGCCGCGCAGGCCGAGGTCGCACTCAGACGTGAAAATCTCATTAATGCCAGAAGTGACCTTGCCAGAGAACGTCTTGATCTGCTGAGGTTGCTGAACCCGTCACCGGAGATAAACTGGGGCAGGGATGTCACTCTCGTATATCAGACTTCTTTGCCCGAGATCGAACTTGACGACGTCGAGCAGCATGTCCAGGTTGCTCTTAAAATGCGGCCGGATCTGAACCAGGTACGTCTCCAGATACAGCAGGGTGACTTGGAGGTGGTAAAAACGAAAAACGGCCTGCTTCCCAGACTGGACGCATTTATCAACTTCGGCAAGTCAGGTTATGCGGACTCTTTCAGCAGATCGCTGCGAAATCTGGATGAGGATAGTTACGACGTTACCTTCGGTCTGACATTCGAATACCCGATGGCAAACCGCTCCGCCAGGGCTAATTACACCCGTGCCGTCTTAAGCAGAGAACAAATGCGGAAAGCTTTGGAAAATCTCATCCAGCTCGTCCAGGTCGATGTCCGCTCAGCCTATATCGAGGTCACTCGCACACGGGAGCAAATTACCGCAACCGCCGCCACTCGCAAATTCCAGGCCGAAAAACTTCGCGCTGAAACGGAAAAATTCAAAGTCGGATCTTCCACATCCCTGCTCGTTGCACAGGCCCAGCGAGACCTTGTCGCCAGCCAGATTGCCGAAATAGAATCTTTCGCCAATTACCTTAAGGCCCTGGTTTCTCTTTTCGGAATGGAAGGCTCGCTGCTTCAGCGACGAGGCATATCTGCTTCGGGGGCCGAACCTGTTATTCTCGATGATTGAAACGAGTGGGACATGTAACTTTTTACGGGCATAAAATTTAATACGCCCGGCAGGATTCGAACCTGCGACCCCCGGTTTAGGAAACCGGTG
>CAYSKI010000091.1:0-11177 GCA_964431695.1 uncultured Pirellulales bacterium
GATCGCGGTTTCCAACTCTTATCTGCGCAGTGTCGTTAAGGATATTTGTGCCGAACAGACGGAGGTTATGAGTTTAGCTCCGCCCGGGATGTGCCCGGGACATTTCGATATCTCTCCGTATCAGGTCAACCAGCTCTGCGAATGTAAAATATTACTGCTTTTTGATTTTCAGGAAAAAATAGGCGACTCTTTATCTCGCCTGAAGGAACGGGGTTTAAAGATACAAACCGTAAAATGTCCCGAGGGATTGTGTCTTCCTGACACATATCTGACTATAGCCCGAAGCGTCACCGATTTGCTTTCACAGGACAATCCAGCCGGAAAGGCGGAATATAAAAAGCGGCTTAAGCAAATCAAAAACAGGCTGGATAATTTGACCACCGGGATTCGGATTAGAATGAAACAATCCAGACTGAACGGCGTCGAGGTTGTCACTTCAGCCCACCAGGAAATGTTTGCCGATTGGCTCGGTCTCGATGTGGTTGCGACGTTTGCCGGAAGCGACATAGAAACACCCGGAAGCATAAATCAGTGCCTGCAGCAGGCAAAAGATAAAGATGTCCGTTTTGTTATAGCAAATAAGCAGGAAGGAACTGTGCTGGCAACGGCATTGGCTAATCGTCTGAACGCTTGTATGATTATATTCAGCAATTTCCCGGCCGGACAAAGTGGTACCACAGGTATGCCCGACTTCGATTGGCTGCTGCTTGAAAATATATCCAATTTATTGAATGCTGGTGAGTAATGTCAGGTGGTTATATAGAGTTCTCGAATGTAAAGGTCGGACGTTCCGGCCGAACAATACTGAACGTTGACAATCTTAATATCACAGACGGCCAATTCATCAACCTGATAGGAACCAACGGTGCGGGCAAAACAACTCTGCTGTGCGTCTGCTGCGGACTTATAAAACCAGACACGGGTACGGTAAAGCTTGCCGGAGTTAATTTAACTTCGCTAAGCGGATGGCGGAAAGTCTCGCTACGTAAAAAAATCGGCTATGTCCCCCAGTCGGCCGAATACAATGCGGACCTTCCCTTTACAGTACGTGAAGTCGTAAGTATGGGCCGGACAAGCGCTAAAAGAATGTGTTCCGTCCTTGACAGCCGGGATTACGAAATAGTGGACTCCTGGCTCGAAGTGCTCGGTCTGAGAGAACAGAGAAATCAGACGTTTAGGAGTCTATCAGGCGGAGAACGGCAAAAGGTTCTGATAGCAAGGGCAATGTCTCAGCAGCCGGCCATTTTAATGCTTGACGAGCCCGGCTCAAATCTCGATTTCAACTGGAAGAAAAGAATTGTCCGTATAGTCGAGAAGCTTCATAAGCAGACATCAATTACCGTTATACTTGTTTCTCACGATGTCGATCTTTTGCCCACAGACGCTGACAGAACAATATTAATGCATAACGGACAAATTCTTGCCGACGGTTCCAGCAGGGACGTATTCGAGTCGGAGAAATTCGATAAGTCCTATGGCTGTAAATTTAAGATAGTGGATTTTGAAGGACGCAGGTACATCTTGTCATGTGATAAATAACTTCAAGGGCCGCACGATAATATGGACCCATTTTTTTATTTGGTTATAGTCGCCGGAGCGATAGCGGGCGCAAGCACGGGTCTGCTCGGAGTTTATATCGTTGGAATGCGAATACCATTCATCGGTATATGTATATCGCATGGGGCGATGGCTGGCACGGTGTTTGCGATTCTTCTGGGTCAGTCACCGATAGCAGGAGCTATCACAGCTTCGATATTAGTTTCCGTCAGTCTGACGGCTAATCGGCCATATAAATCCCGACTGGATACCAATGTTGGACTGGCAATACTGTTTTCACTGACACTCGGTTTGACGTTTTTAGGAATGGGACTTCTAAAAAACAGCCGGTCTGAAATACTCGGACTGCTGTGGGGGAGCATACTTTTTGTTAAAAGGGATTCGGTTATTCTTATAGCCGTTATGGGAATCTTATTGGCATTATTTACTTTCATCTTCAATAAGGAGCTCAAACTGCTGATGTTCAGCCGCTCCATCGCTGCTGCAACAGGTTTGCATGATACCCTGGTTTATTGTGCGTTTATGATAGTCTGCGGCTTGATACTTGCCGTCAACCTGAAGGCAATTGGCGGAATGATGATTTTCAGCCTGATAACAAATCCGGCCGCCGCAGCTTACCAGATTTGCCGCGGGCACAGGTCGGTGGTGATAACGGCAACTTTGCTTGGCGCAACTACGGCGGTTGTCGGCTTTCTATTGTCTTTTTATCTCGAACTGCCGACGGGCGCGTGTATTGTTATCGTCAGTACTCTTGCTTTCGGCCTTGCAGCGGCATATCGCCGTTTCATCAACAGTGACTAACTTGTGAAAGGTTCAGTAATGGTTTGCGAAAAGGTATTAATAATTGAATTGAAGAACGACCCCGAATACCAGCCGCTTTTAACCGGAGTGCCGCAAACCTGCGGGATGCGCTCCGGCAGGGTGTATTTGAAGCCGGGCGAAACCTGCGGTCAGCACAGCACAGAAGACCATGAGGAAATGCTTGTTTTTTTATCCGGCTCAGGTGTGGCTTTGATCGGTGAAGAACAAATTCCTCATGAAGTCGGAGCAGGAAAGGTATGTTATATACCGCCTTTCACTACGCATAACAATAAAAACACGGGTACCGAACCTCTTGTTTATATTTATTGTGTTACACCGATAGGGGATGTAAAAGAATCGCACACAGACTCGGCTCATGACCAGCATGACCATCAATAAATCTTTCTTATTGTTGTCTTGACAAACAGGCCTGAATCTGCGGTCCTGTTGATTTTGTACAACCTGTTTTATAGTGACGGCAGGTTTTTACATTGTTTTTTTATTAATGGAAAGAGAGTGTATCTATGGCAAAATATTTTTTGCTGGGTGTTTTTGTGTTGGCTTTGATTAATTCCGGTCAGGCGGGGGAGACGGAACTTTTTAAATTTTGGAAGGAGCCGTTAAAACAACAAACATACACAGACAATGGAATAGACGTCGAAATCGGCATAACAGGCATATATCAGCAGAATGTCCGCGGCGGCCTCAGTACGCACCGCCGGGCGGGGAGAAATTCGGGCAGCTATGACCTGGAAATCTCGGCGGATCTGGAAAAATTTCCGGGAATGAAAAATTCGAGGCTATTTGTTCACACCGAAGGTTTTTGGTCTAAGTCGGCAGGTATCGACAGTCCTTCGGTCGGCAGTTTTTTCGGGGGAAACGGCGACGCAGTTCCGAGAGATTCAGTCGTTGTTACCGAGCTTTGGTTCGAACAGGCTATGTTCGACGGCAAATTTCTTCTAAGGGTCGGTAAAATGGACCTGACCGGGGGATTCGAGTGCAGCGATTGGCCGGTGGCGTTTGACACCGGTGTTTTTGCAAATGACGAGACAAGCCAATTTTTAAATAGTGCCCTTGTGAATAATCCTACGATTCCTTTTCCGATTTATGCTCTGGGTTTTGCTGGCTATTATAATCCCGTAGAGTGGTGGTACTTTTCCGCCGGTGTGGTTGACGCCCAAAATGATTTGAGAGAAACAGGTTTTCGAACGACTTTTTACGGCGAAGATTATTTTTTCTATATCTTCGAGACCGGCGTGACGCCTATGCTGGATTCGTCAAACGGCTCTTTACAGGGAGCGTATCGAATAGGCATCTGGAATGATCCGCAGCCCAAGGCTCATTCGGATGCCGTGAAAACTTACCGTGACGATGTGGGATTGTACTTAAGTTGCGATCAGATGTTGTTTAAAGAAAATTCCGATTATAGTGACAATCAGGGTCTCGGTGCCTTTGTCAGATATGGATATGCCGACAGCGATAAAAACGATATGACCAACTTCTGGAGCTTCGGCGTTCAGTATCATGGCCTTATAGATGGTCGTGACGATGACGTGCTTGGTGCCGGTTTTGCACAGGGCTTTTTCAGTGATAAAGCATCAATCACTTATATGGAGGATTATGAAAGTGCTTTTGAACTTTACTACAACGCGAAGTTTACGCCGTGGTTGAATATCAGTCCGAGCGTTCAATATATTACCAATCCCGGCGGCAACGATTTATCAGGGGATTCGGTAATATTCGGCGTACGGGCACAAATGTTGTTTTAGGGTCTTTAACAAACAGTAAAAGATTTTATAATTTTGGAAATTTGATAATATATTTTGATGTTTCTGAGGATTTCGTTATGACGGCCGAACTTGGTGCTCTTATCATTGCGGCAACTTCTATCGCGTTCTTCCACACGATACTGGGTCCGGACCATTATCTGCCCTTTATTATGATGTCATGGGCGCGTAAATGGACTGTATTAAAAACATCCCTGATAACCCTGTTGTGCGGCATGGGCCATATAGCAAGCTCTGTCGTGCTGGGCCTTATAGGGGTATCACTTGGATTGGCGGTTAAGGGACTCGTTGAATTTGAATCTATCAGGGGCAACCTGGCGGCGTGGCTGCTGATAGCATTCGGTCTTGTCTATCTTGTCTGGGGATTACGCAGGGCGCTGCGGAATAAACCTCATGAGCACAGTCATGCCCACGTAGATAAATTCATTCATAAGCACGTACACAGTCACAACGAGGAACATGTTCATATTCATGATGATGAAAGGAACGTCAGCATTACGCCGTGGATTTTATTTGTCATTTTTGTTTTCGGTCCCTGTGAGCCTTTGATTCCCATCCTTATGTATCCGGCGGCAAAGAACAGCATGTTCGATGTTATTATAGTGACGTCCGTATTTGGAGTAGTTACCATTGCTACAATGCTGGGGGTAGTTTTGATTTCCAGAACTGGAATAAATTTCCTCCCCTTGATGAAAGTGCAGCGATTTTCCCACGTTATTGCCGGAGCAAGTATTTTTCTCTGTGGTCTGGCTATTCAATTTCTCGGCCTGTGAGCAGAGAGTATCAAAGAAGAAGCCATAGCTCTGAAAACAGCAAGTTTGGCTGCCTAATATACAATTCGCAATTTTTCCCATATATAAAACCGCATTTTTCGGCGATAAATTGATGTTTAGGAAAAAATTTGAGCAATATCAGAAGAAAGTTCTTGACGAATTATACTCTGTAATATAGAGTACTCTGTAGTGCAAATATCAATTTTATATTTAGGAGACTAATACAATGAATGTTTCTAAGGAAGACGCCCGAATATCACTCTCAGCCGCACAGAGTGTTATGGATCAAACCCATAAGGCCATCTCCTCGGCCTATGTCAATCCTTTACTGATATTGTGGGGAATACTTTGGATAACAGCATTCACAGCTACGCATTTTTACGTACATTATGCTTATTATATATTCATGACTATGGCGGTTGTTGGCGGTTTAAGCACTACTGTAATAATCAGGGTATTTCGCTCAAAGGCTCCTGTGAAAGAAAAATCCTCTCCAAAATTTGGCAGACGCGTCACTGCGTTGTGGATTTTCTTATGTATCTATATCATCATCTGGCTTTTCTTATTCGCACCTTTTACAGGTCTCCAGTGTAACGCGTTAATTTGTACGGCGGTGATGTTTGCTTATATCGTAATGGGACTCTGGTTCAATAATCGTTTTATGATTGTACTGGGGCTTGCCGTAACGGCGGGGACACTGGTAGGTTTTTATCTTCTCAGAAATTATTATTGTCTGTGGATGGCACTGGTTGGTGGCGGAGCGCTTTTCGGAACCGGCCTGTATATTAGGTTGCGATGGAGGTGAAAAATGGCACAGCTTGACAATATCATCCATCAGCCGGTTCGATTGCAAATAATGTCGTCACTTGTCAGCCTTGATAAGAACGAGCAGGTCAACTTCACCTATCTACGAAAGCTGCTCAAACTTACCGACGGCAACCTCGGTGCCCACCTGGCAAAATTGGAAGAGGCAGGCTATGTTAAAATCGAGAAGGCTTTTGTCGCCCGAAAGCCGTGTACTTTTATAAATGTCACTGGAAAAGGACGCGATGCATTCGAAGGACACATTGTCGCCCTCAAAGATATAATTCATAGCGGCAAGGGATAGAAAAATGGACGGAAATCAATTTCGACATGGAAAGCCGGAGCGAATAACAAGGAAGTGGTGGTTCTTTCTGATATTTATATTGTTGCAGTTTGTCACTCCGCCGTACGCATCAAAAGGTTACAAGTGGGAACAATGGGGTGATGTAATAAGGCATGCCATAGGAAATGCTTTTATCTATTCGTATTCTGAAATATATCCGGTCTTCAAAATTATTCCTGTTATCTTAATCGCACTTATAATCGTCTTTAGAAACAAATTTCGTCGTTTGTTTAACTTTTATGTCGCCTTTTCTTACATGCTCTTTGCCTTTGGTCAAAATATTGCCGTAACGGAAAAATATGGCTTGTCGATTTGTACAATAAATCTCATAATGTTCCCCGCAGTTGCCGGTTTCTGGATTTGGGAGGCGATTGTCCTTCAAAATGATTTCAGCCCGGCAAGAATACCTTTCTGGAGGTACTGGGTCGTTCCTCTGGCGTTGATGGCATTTTGGTATCCTCTTAACAGGCAAACTTGTATGCCAGATTTCAATCCGGTTTATTTATTCACGAACGGAGCAGGAGTAGCTTTTTGTTTGATGACACCAGTTTATGTAGGGCTGCTCACTCTCTATTATCCGCGAGTCAACATAGCAACATTGAGAGTGACCAGCCTGGTAGGCCTGATTATCGGCTTATATAATATGCCCACAAACTTTTTCGTCAATCCCGGTAGGTTATGGTGGAACGGCGTCTTGCACATTCCACTATTAATTATTTCTTTGTACGGTCTGGTATTATCTTTTAGGAAACAATCACTAATAACGCAAATCAAGGAAAGGGAAAAAGAATGAAAAAACTATTAAATGTATTATTCCTGTTGGTTGTGTCGATGTTGGTGGCTGTTGCGGCGGCGGAAATTTATGCCGGACAGACAGATGCAAAATCTGAAATTACCATCCGTAAAATTGAGCCGCAGACAGTTCTTTATACCATCTATCGAGGTGAATATCAAAAAATCGGAAAGTCCATAGGGAATATATACGGCCTGGCAATGAAAAACCAGATATGGCCGAAAGGCTCTATCTCACTTGTCTATCTGAATAATCCGCAATATGTTTCGGGAGAGCATTGTCTTGTTGAGATTCGGATACCGGTTAGTAAGGAGGCTTTGAAGAAAGCCGGAACCTTTGGTGAAATGACCGATGTCAAGGAATTGAAGGCTATGGAAGTCGCTGTTATTAAAAAACCGGCCGGGCAGATGAACTACACTTCTCTCTACAGCAACATTCATAAATGGATTTCAAAGAATGGTTACAGGACCACAGAAAACGCATGTGAAATCTTTCCCGGCACCAGCGGTATAACCGATTATTCTCAGGTGAATTCTGAGATTATGGTACCAGTGGAAAAGCTCGATTGACCTGTGAAGGAGAAAAAATAGACTGATTGAGGGGATCTAAAGAGCGCATATTTGAACGATTGTCAGGCGTTTCTGTCGGACTATTCAGAACAAATTTGCAAATGGGGGAAAAGTGCGTGCAAATTTTTTTTATTCCGTTACAATTTGCCTGCCGTTAATATAAAATCGAGCATATAAATCAGAACTTAAAGGATTTTTCGTTCCTGCCTGAACGGCAGTGAAGCAAGGAAAGGGAGAATCAAATGAAGGAAGAAATGATGACAAAGACAGTATTGGAGACAAATATCGAAGGTCTTGAGCCGAGCCGCGGCAAAGTACGTGATATTTATGATTTGGGTGATAGGCTGCTCATCGTTGCGACCGACAGGATAAGCGCGTTCGATGTGGTTATGGCCAACGGAATTCCCTATAAAGGCATCGTCCTGACCAAAATTTCTCGTTTCTGGTTCGATTTTCTCGGTAATGATATCGAGCATCACCTGATAGGTGATAATGTAGCGGATTTCCCGGAACCGTTTTGCAACTACCCTGAGCAGTTGGCGGGGCGGAGTATGCTGGTGAAAAAAGTGGAAGTTCTGCCGATCGAATGTGTCATCCGGGGATATCTGGCCGGCTCCGGCTGGAAGGAATATAAACAAAGCGAAACAGTCTGCGGACAGAAGCTGCCGTCCGGATTGAAACAGTGCCAGAAGCTGCCTGAATTGATTTTTACCCCGGCTACTAAGGCCGAGAGGGGCACGCATGATGAAAATATCAGCTTCGAGCGTTGTGTGGAAATTATCGGCGAAGAAGCTGCGGGTTATGTGCGCGATAAGAGCATAGAGATTTTTGAAAAAGCCGGCCGATACGCTGAAAGCAGAGGGATTATCTTGGCCGATACGAAATTCGAGTGGGGCTATTTCGACGACAGACTCATTTTGGTTGATGAAGTTCTGACTCCGGACTCCTCGCGTTTCTGGCCCGCCGATAAATACAAGGTCGGACGTGACCAGGAGAGCTTCGACAAACAATTCGTTCGCAATTATCTTGAGAGCATAAACTTCGACAAGTCCGGCCCCGGCGTGGAGCTGCCCGAAGATATTGCTATAAAAACAAGCAACAAGTACATCCAGGCTTATGAACTGCTCACCGGTAAAAAGTTTATGACATGATTCAGTGACACTTGAATAAAAAAATTGCCACATTTTACTGGATGCAGTTGTCGGTGCTTGCCGGTGTTCATTTCCTGATAGACATGTTCGCGAGTATGCTTCCGGCTATCTTGCCTGCGATTCGTGCCGAATTCGGACTAAGTCTGTCCCTTGGGGGGCTTGTCCTGGTTGCATTGCGCATGACAAGTAACGGCCTGCAACCATTAATCGGTCATTTACGAGATCAGAAGCGAAGACCGTTACTTATACATCTCGGATTAATCCTGGCTATATTTGTTTGTCTGTTGGGGATTGTTCCGAGAGGGGGCAACACATATTTTTGGGTGCTTCTATTTTCCGCGATTAGCGGTATTGGAATCGCAATGGTTCATCCTGAAAGCCTGCGGGCCGTACATCGGCTCAAACGTATTCGACCGGCCGTCAGTACGGCCGTATTTATGGCGGGAGGTTTTTTGGGTTTTGCCGGCGGCGGTGCGATCTCAGCCTTTTTAGTTTCCCACTTTGGCCTGTCAGGTTTGTATGCTCTGGCGCTTTGTCCAATGGTTGGAATTGTCATGGTGATATTGCTGAGAATCCGCCTGGCGGTCGAGCCGAAAGTGCCGAAGAAAAATGATATCCGAACCGAGGACCGCGGGCTGGCTTTCTGGCTGATTATGGCAATGGCAATGCCTGCGGCTGTTTCGACAATGATTCTGGCGTCGTTACTTCCGACGGTGCTTAATGAGCTTGGTTTCGAGCTGACGTTCGGCGGACTTTCCGCCACGATGTTCGGCCTCGGAGGTGCCGTGGGCTCTTTCGTATGGGCAAACCTCGCCGATAAAAAGGGAGAGTTGCGATGTACAATCCTTGCCCTTTTTCTTGTGATTCCATTTCTTGTTGTTTACCTGATGTTTTTGGATCAGGCCATAGCGATTTGGCTGCTCTTCGGGGCTGGTTTTTTTACAGTTGCCGCTTATATATTGATGATTACCCTGGCAAGGCACGCATTAGGATTCGGGCTCGGGCGAAGAATGGGCTTTATTGTGGGCGGCACGTGGGCGTTTGCCGATATCGTTTTTCTTGGTCTTCTGCCGGTTGCCGAACATTTCGGTTCGAATTTTGTTCTAAAATTTTCACCCATAGGGTATTTAATTTCCGGCGTGCTGGGGATTTTTATCCTGTTCAAGACCAGGAATAAATCTCCTCTAACAATAGGCGTTAATTAATCGTCAAGTTGTGCAAATCGATTCCATACGGATAAAAGTCCGGATTTTCCATCATGTTAAAGAATCTTTTACACATTTCAGGCCCGGCACTGTTATTATTAAATAGAAGTTGAGCATGCTCGGAAATAGTGAAAGTTGGAGCTTTGAAAAATGAATTATACAAAGCGTGCGGAGCTTTTCAGGCAGTTAAGAGCGAAGCACATCGGCTGTATATCTTCTGTTCTGTGGAAGTTGACCGGTGACAGGGAGCTTTTCACCGAGGCGATGCAATACACCCTTTTGGGAATGTGGCAGCATATAGAGAAGCTCAACGGCCGTAAAGCAGGAGCTTATATATATAGAATTGTGCTGACGGCTAACTCCAAAGCCTGGCGCGACAGGATCGGCAAAAACGGCCATTTCAATCATACCGAAGGTCAGGAACAAAGTCCCGATGAAAAGCTCAACCGGATTGAACTGGCCGGAATGGTCAGGCAGGAAATAAGCCGGCTTCCGGCTAAGCAGGCAAAGGCGATTGTCATGCGGTACTTTGAACAACAGGATTATGAAAATATCGCTGTTCAATTATGCTGCACTCAGGCGGGAGCAAGATCGCACGTTTCAAAAGCTATCGCAGCTTTAAAAAACAAATTGGCCGTATTGATAGAATAGAGGTCAGAAAATGAATAACGAAAAGATAGAAGAAATCCTGAAAAATATCGGTGCCGAAAAATTGCCGGCCGACGTTCTGGAGATCGCCGAACATAAATCGAGAGATTTTGAAAAGACTCTGACTCAATCGAAACAACCGAAACTTATAATTCTAAGGGATTATATCATGAGAAATAAATTAACAAAATTAGCTGCTGCGGCAGTGATCATTATTGCGGTTACAATAGGCGTTAGTCAATTCCTCGGAGGCACTGTGACTTTTGCCGATGTCATACAACCGATTCTTAACGCCCGCACGATAGTTCTTGATTTAGTTGTAGGTAGTGAAGAAACCGGGCTTCTTGTACACGATATAGTAGTCGGTACTAAAATCAGAAGAACGATACCTAATATGGGACCCACGATAATCGATCTTGATAATGCCAGGATGCTCAGATTGGATCCGCTGGATAAAAGCGCGGTATATGTAGATATCCAGGGGCCTTTTCAGAAAGGGATGAAAAACCACATAGGTCTTGTCCGAGACATTGTGGCTGACATGGAAAACCACCCTGAATGGCCGGTACAGGAACTTGGGCAGCGGCAGATTGATGGCCAAAGAGCTGTTGGATTCTTGCTTAGTGAACCAAAGATGAAACTTACGATCTGGGCTGATACTGAAACGGCCGCGCCGATACGCATTGAGTTACTGATGGGACAGTCACAAACCATTATCAAAAATATCGAGTTTGATGTCTTGGTAG
>CAYSKI010000092.1:0-11148 GCA_964431695.1 uncultured Pirellulales bacterium
CGAATTACAAAAATGGGCCCGCAAGGATTCGAACCTTGGACCAATGGATTATGAGTCCACTGCTCTACCGCTGAGCTACGAGCCCTGAGTGATTTCAAACCAATCTTAAGGAGCGAAATATATTGTACAAACGAACCGCTAATTTACACAGAACAAATCCATATTACAAGGAAATTCGTTTATTTTGCATGTGGTGCTCATATTTTTCTATAAATCTATCTGTAGTCTATGGGAATGATAATAAACAAAATCTTCAAATATAGTCATGCAGGCATAATTCATAAAATATTCTTCCAATTTTTATTCCAACAACCTAATATGATACCGGACTTTTTCATCAGCATAGTGTCCGGATCAATGACAAATATTTTAAGTTTTATGGAGTAATCGACAATGCATAATATAAGATTATTAATAACAGCACTTGCAGTTATTGCGGCATTAAATAATTCGTATGCCATACAAAGCCCCGGATTAGAAAATCCGGACATTTCAATCGTTCTTATAAGGACTCTTAAGCAGGACTTCGATTATGTTACTCCCTGGAAAAGAAAAGATATGACACGGGGAGCCGGATCAGGTTTTGTCATAGACGGCCAAAGGATTCTTACCAACGCGCATAATGTTAGTAACTACAGGTATATTGAGTTGGTAAAGGAAGCTGTAGCCAAACGCTACCCGGCAAGGGTTGTGTTTGTCGGGCATGATTGCGACCTGGCAATAATTACTGTCGATGATAAGAGTTTCTTCGAGGGAACAACAGCCCTGGAACTGGCAGGTATTCCGAAGGTAAACAGCACCGTTTCAACGTATGGCTTTCCTGTCGGAGGCGATCGTATCTCTGTTACCGAGGGTGTTGTTTCACGCATAGAGGCAGATACGTATGCTCATAGTGCGGCAGATGATCACCTGGTTATACAAACCGATGCGGCGATTAATCCGGGTAATAGTGGCGGGCCGGTCGTTCAGGACGGAAAGGTTGTCGGGGTTGCTTTCCAGGGCCTGCGAGAAGCCGAGAATATCGGCTACCTGATTCCCACAACCGTCATCAACCATTTTCTGAACGACATCGAAGACGGCCGATATGACGGCTTTGGCTCTATGGGAGCTTTCTTCTTTCCAGGCCTGCACAATTCCGGTTATAAAGATTACCTTAAGGTCCCGCCGAATGAGGATGGTATCGTTGTTATTGGTACGTTGATGCACTCGTCCGTAGAATCCATCCTGCAACCGGGCGATGTAATGACGCAAATTGACAACTATAATATCGATAGTGACGGAATGATTCAGATATATGGTCTTAGATTATCCATCTCCGAAGCAATTGAATCAAAACAAATCGGACAAACTTTGCAGTTAATTTTCTTCCGAGCCGGTGAGCTTAAAACAACGACCGCAACAATAGCATTAAACAGGACTGTTCTGGAACAGGCTCGCCAGTATGATCGTCCACCCCCTTATGTTTGTTTTGCAGGTCTGGTATTCATCCCAGTAACACGGAACTACCTTGAGAGCTGGGGGCCGCGATGGCCACGGCAAATACCGTTCTATCTACGTTACCTTTTCTCGCATTCGGCAGAGCTTAATACAGACCGGCAACGCAAAGAATATGTTGTTCTTTCGGAAATCATGTCTGATGAGGTCAACGCTTATGCCAATGAATTCAAGAGCCAGGTTGTCGAGAGTGTTAACGGTATAGACATCCATGGTCTTGAGGATATTTATAATGCCTTCAAACAATCTGAAGATCCCTTCTACACAATAAGATTTATGGGTAATAATAGTATCCTGCGAATTGATGGCGAAAAAGCCCGGCAGGTACATCAGTCAATTCTCACAAAATATGATATTCCCGCCGAGGCACGTTTGGAGACAAAATCATGAACAAACGAATGATTATTATTTTTGTCATGCTTGAAGCGATTTTTGTGTCGTGTTTGTATGCATCCGAGTCCGGGCATGAACGACCTGATTTAACAGAGACTATGAAAGATTCAATCGTTTATCTGGAAATTTCCAAGCATCCCTACGATGTGAGCGAACCATGGAAGCACGGCGATATTTCCGAAGATTGGGCGTGTGCTTGTGCGGTTGGTGAATATCAGGTGGTTACTACCGCCGAAAGTGTTGCGGATCATACCTATTTGAAGGCGCTTAGGTCAGGCCAAAACGAATTTATAGGGGCAAAGATTGAAGTTGTTGATTATGAAACGAATCTTTGTCTGATTCAACTGGATCCGAATCAATTGGATAAGCCTTTCAAACCGCTGGAATTTAATGAAGACTATCGGAAAGGTGCAGAAGTCGATTGCTATTGGCTTTCGTCGGAAAACAGTCTATTTAACGGGCGAGGTTACCTCGACAAAGTGTATGTTCAAAAGACGCAAACTTCTCATGCACAGTACCTTCGCTATATAGTTGCAGATGCATCCCAGCGGACTTCGCATGGAGAAGTTTATTGTACCGGCTCAACGCCCGTTGGGATTGCCTGCTGGTCCGATAACGACAAAGAAACCGACTTGATCCCAGCGGAGATAATCAATAGATTTTTAACTTGTATCCAAAACGGCGATTACAAAGGTTTCGGAAAAGTGGGTTTTGCCGTCTCTGAACTTTTAAATCCAGCCATGCGTTCCTTTCTGAAAATGCCCGGATCACTCAAAAGCGGCGTCTATGTAGTAGATGTGTATAACCTTGGAACAGGTCACAACATCCTGCAAAAAGACGATGTTATTTTGGCTATTGATGGTAATACTCTCGATCCGTATGGAAGATTCATACATCCCAAATACGAACGATTGCTATTTGACCACCTGATTACCGGTAAAAGTGTTGGTGATAGCGTCTCATTTGAGATTTGGCGTGATGGGAAGAAAACGGAAATTCGGACGGACGTCGAGAACTTCGAGACTTCTGAAATGCTTGTGCCGTATAACGAATTTGACCGGCAACCGGAATTTATTATTACAGCCGGATTTGTTTTACAAAAACTGACGCGTGATTATTTGATGGAATTCGGACGAGATATGGCCGGGAATGCCCCAAGCCACTTATATCAATATTATCTTGATTTTGCGTATAAACCAACATCCGAACGCCGTGATATTGTTGTACTCAGTTATGTTCTCCCAACCCAATTTAACATCGGCTATGCCGGTCTTGGGCATATGGTCGTCAATAAGTTCAATGGTAAGACAATAAGTTCTTTAGATGATATTCTGACAGCTCAAAAGCTTAATCCTGATTCGAAGTATGATGTAATCGAACTAGAATTAGATAGCCCCGTAGTTGTTATAGAACGAGGACAGATTAAAGCGGCAGATATGTTTATCCAGAAAAACTACGGAGTCACAAAACTCTTGAATTTAAATCAGCAGGATTCAGGGATGTAAAACAGTAGCATACGGAAGTCATTCGAGAAAAAGGCGATACAGTATTGCTTTAAGATTAAAATTAGATTGTATCTAATCTATCTTTTTTGTAATCAAAGAGTTATAGATGTCTTTTGGGGAAAGCATAACAGAAATATATTGATAAAAAGGAAGCCCCTGCTTGAAGGAGGAAAGGTGGATAGCAGGGGCTTTGCACAAGCGAAACTATATTATTTTCGCATTTATCTCATGTGGCTGTCAATTGTGGTAACTACGTATTTTTTAGATAAAATTTGTCTATTTATATGAGGTGAAAAAATCCAAAATTAGGAGTAAAATATAACGTAGAAATGCTATTTTTTTAGCTATTTTATCGCGCAACACTTAAGAATAAAGCCCCTACTTAGCAGAGGAGAGGGTGTTGCAAAGCAGGGGCTTAAATGATAGTGTATATTCAATACACTATCACACCTCCTTCTTTTATTAATTGATTATCTAATACTATAATTAAGTGCCATATATGGTTCTAAATGTAACGATTTTTCCAAATATAACGATTTTGTTACAAATTTTTTGAAGATAAATGATAATTACTTAAATAACGGAGCCATAATAGAATTTCGCAAGAATATTGTTATTCTGCTTTAGAAAGCGGTTTTAGTTAATTTCATCACTGCAATCATCTTAAAGTGGCGTCTTGAATATGTCGATTTTTTAAGACATATAACCATGTTTTGGGAGTTGTAACGATGGATGATATGATAAACCGAAGAAGAGAAGACAGATTACAATATCGCTGGCCTGTCTGGTTTGCAGAGAACTTTGAACAAAGTTTAGCAGAAGGCTTGATGGTTGATGTTTCCAGCGGGGGGATGGCATTCGTATGCAATGCCGACGAAAATTGCCCGCAGATGGGTCAGAGATTGACTGCTCGCTTTAGTATCCCACGTTTTGATGATGACGATTTCTCGGATATGACAAGTTTTACTCGTACGGGGCATGTACTTCGAGTCGATATTGTCAATGCATTTTTGCGTCAGGTGGCGATTCAATTTGAGGAACCGCTATCTCTTAAGCCTTGTGAACAGGCCGGTGTTGAAATATTACACAACCTGAACTTAAAATACTAAACTGCTATTAATGAATGTAAGTGCTATATAAGGTACCTGGTATAGGAATCGGCCATGGCCCCCCCGCCCACGCTCAGGCCCATGGTTATCGTCACAAACAAGTCGCCGGATTCGAGCTTGTTTTCGATTCTAATCTCGGTTTATACGTCGTGGTCGGCCATCACGACTATTACTACTGTGTTAGTTACTTTTATCGTCTCTTTGAGGAAGAATTAATAACCGTTTATTAAGGTTGTTAGTATTAAGAAAGCCCTCCGCTATGGAGGGCGAAAAGGGAAATCAGGCCATAAAGAAGCCCCTGTTTTGTAAACCCCCACATCCTTAAAACAGGGGCTTAGGTTTTGAAAACTTATCATTTCATATATTTCTGTAATTTAGTGCCACTATCGATGCAAAATATAACACTTTTTAAATTAAGAAGTGACGGCGTGAAGTCTTATCCACAAAAAAACCGGCTTTGAATCACCGGTTCCTTCTCTAATTTTTATTGCCGAATAAAAGCAGGGTTTCAATTACTTGAGAAATATTCAGAGTGACATTAAACATCCGACAAGTTCAAATGCAATTCTCACCAGGTCTCTTACGATTCTTCAAAGTTATGCTGCTCTTGCCCGGCTGTTAAATGCGGCAAACCTTCATCGAGTTCCATTTGTTCGGTCAAATCCTGTCCGATCTCGGTTAGAAATCGGCTCGGTTTCATCACCACAAGACTACGAGACCGGTTGCGATAAAGTTGTGGAACAACCAGGTACAATTCGTCTTTAGCCCTTGTCACCGCCACATGAAAGACCCGCCTTTCTTCTTCCAAATCTTCCTGTGTATTAATCGCCAGATCTGTCGGAAACCTTCCATCCGCCAGCCATGGGATGAAAACAATCGGCCATTCCAGACCCTTGGCCTGATGAACCGTGCTAAGTATGACATATTCCTGTTCGGTCGGTCCGGCAACAACAGTTTCGCCGGAAAATTCTCCCGCCAAGGCGACATCTGCCAAAAAGGCCTCGACAGTGTTGTACTGGGCGGCAAAATTCGCCAAAGCCCGAATATCCTGCCTGCGAAGTTCGGCTCCGTCATAATGTGAAACAAGATAATCATCATAGTTGCGTTCCAGCACCGTATCGATGATCTCTGCGGGGGAATTTATTTTTTTCAATTCCCTAATCAGTTTTGTCCAATCCATATAGAACGGCCTTGCACCCAGAGGAAGCAACGCAGCCGTATTTGAATCGTCGGCAATTTTCAATGTCTCATCCACCTGACTTATATGGTCCCAAATCCTGCGTGACAAAGCGTTACCTACTCTCGGCAGCATTTTAAGCAATCTCAGCCAGGCCAGTTCGTCATGTGGATTTTGCAATATACGCATATAACACAGCATGTCTTTCATGTGGGCCTGCTCGAAGAAACGCAATCCGCCACGAACCTGAAAAGGAATGTTTCTACGCTGGAACTCCAACTGAATCTCAAGTGAATGCCAGTGACTACGATATAAAACTGCTATATCGTTCAGACTGCGGCCCTCATCGAGAAGATGAAGTACATACTCTGCGATGAACCGAGACTGGACAAAATGGTCCTGGGCCGGCACAACAGCTGGTTTCAGCCCCGACGGTCTTTTCGCTCGCAATGTTTTAGGGAGCCTCCGGCTGTTATGCTCGATACTTGCATTGGCAAGTGTGAGCACTTCCGGTACGGAACGATAATTCGTCTCCAGCCGATATTCCTTAACGTCGGGGTATCGCTGCTTAAAAGTAATAATATTCTGAAAACTTGCTCCGCGAAAACTGTAAATTGACTGCGAGTCGTCACCCACCACGGTGAGGTTGCGATGTTTCGAGGCAAGCATATCCACGATTGCTCCCTGAACGGTATTCGTGTCCTGATATTCATCGACCAGAATATACAGGAACCGACTTGCAAGGGTATCGCGAACGTCATCATAATCGGACAGAAGCCTTAACCAAAAAGCAAGTAAATCATCGAAGTCAAGTAACTGTCGCTCCCGTTTCCTGGCTGCATAGAGAATCAGTACTTTTTCAATCCCTGAAATCTCCTGAATAAACATCGGATAACGTTTGGTGATTACAACGTCCAAGGAATCGAGGGTATTTTGGACAAAGCTTGAGATTGCAGACAAAACCGATTTTTGCGGAAACCGTCTTTTACGAATGTCAACACCCGCCTGATGAACGCAGGAAGAGATAAGGTCTCTTGAGTCCTCTCTGTCCAGGATTGTAAAGTCCGGAGAAATATCAAGCTTTTTGCCGTGCTGTCTGAGAATCCGATTGGCGATATGGTGAAAAGTACCGCCCCAGATGTCTTTGGTTTTTTGCCTGACTAAAACTTCCGCTCGGCTAAGCATCTCACGAGCAGCACGGTTGGTGAACGTCACGAGCATTATTCGTGAAGGATCCACGCCGTTGTGAACCAGCCAGGCAAGGCGGTATGTCAGAGCACGGGTCTTGCCGCTTCCGGCACCGGCTATTACCAGCATCGGGCCGTTGCCTGCGGTGACGACCGCTAATTGTTCCCGGTTTAAATCCGATGCAAAGTCTATTTCTCCCGCCGCGGTTCTTGATTTTAACGTGAATTTTCGTGCCATCGTCTTCTATAGAATCACCTTATCTACCTCGAAACACCAAGCCATATAAGCTCTGATAAGACAGGATACACGAAGATCGCTGCCATGTCATTAGATTTTCCAACCAGCCAATCCATCATGTTCGAAATTTTGTTTATAGGACATATTTGTATTATCCTAATAGTAACGCTCATAACGGAAAAACTTTCATCACCGGGAATCTAACGGTATCAAGAGATTATTCCATTGAGAAAAATTTTTTTAAATTTTTATGCAGAAATATCGTCGCAAAAACCTCCGGCTAAGACGACCCTACACAACCGCTCATATCCCACCCTGTCGCCGGAGAAACGACATCTTAAGAACTGTCTAACCTGAAAAAATACAAATATCTAATTTTTTGGCTCCAAAACCGCACTATTTTAATCCCGGCCGGCTCTAATAAAATAAGAAAGATATTATCGGCGATAAACAACCTGGATGCGTTTTTGTAACCGTATTCTCGGGAGGAAAAAGGGAAAAAAACTCTATATGGAAAATCCGAAAAAAAGCGTTACACATTGTTTACAGGGTGGCACTTGTAATTAGTTATAAACACCAAAATAGGGTGATTTTATTTCAAATAATCCGTCTTAAGGATCCAATGAAAATGGGAACCGGTACAACGTCTAATTTGTCTAAAGAAATAAGTAAGATTGGAAATCGGTACCTCCTCATTTTCATGGCTTCCGCCAGGGGGAAGGGTGTTCAGTTCCACAAGAATAATAATAACATTCAAGGGAGATAAGGAAGATTAAGATGAAACGTATTATCAGAAAATTACGGCGAAATCGACATTTACAACAACGCCATCAGCAATCGGAGGCGCCTATGTTTGAGCGTCTGGAACCCAGGCTTCTGCTTAACGCCGATGTGCAGGGGCTTTTAGCCGAGTTGCAACCCATAGACCCACTGGAATCACAGTCCTCAACAGATGCAATTGAGGTCGATATAAACGCTGATACCGGCACACTCGCAGCAAGTGCAACTACATATACACCTCAATCCGTACCATATACTCAGAATTTTGACTCAGGTCTGCTGCCGAACAATGTCCAGGGCTGGGAGTATTATTCAGACTACGACGGGCGGATTCAGATAGTCAGCGGCAAATTACGCATGGATGATTCAATGGCAGGCGGCTCGTATTCGCTGAATGAGGCGATTCTGCACCTGAATCTTACAGGCAAAAGCAATGTGAAGCTGACTCTGGACCATACGAATATCGGGGACGAATCGGATCCTCCACCAACGAGCTTTATAGGCCATTACAAAGGGGACGGCATTTCCGTGAGTGTTAACGGATTAAACTGGGTGAGAATCATCAACCTGGATGCCTCCTTTACGGGCCAGACGTTTAATCTGGATTCTTTTATCCAGGCGGCTCTGACCGCCGCAGGAAGCACGGACCTTTCTAATGTGAGGATTAAATTTCAGCAGTACGATGATTATTCGGCGCCTACGGACGGTCGTGAATTCGACAACATAACAGTCACGGCATCAAACGCCCAGGCCATACCATATACACAGAACTTCAATGCAGGCCTGCCGACTACGGCCCAGGGCTGGGAGTACTATTCGGACAATAACGGGCGAATACAGGTAGTAAGCGGACGTATGCGTATGGACGATTCGGTTAGCGATACCACCTCTTCATTAAACGAGGCGATCCTGCACGTGAACTTAACGGGCAAAACCAACGTGACCTTGACTCTTGATCATTATAACGTCGGAGATGAATTCACTATACTCCCGGATAGCTTCACAGACCATTATAAGGCCGATGGTATCGCCCTGAGTGTCAATGGCGCCAATTGGGTGAAAGTCACCAACCTTATCGGTGATTTTACAGCTCAGTCATTCGCCCTGGATGCGATCATCGCCCAGGCCAAGATTGACGCCGGCAGTACGGACGTTTCAGACGTGCGGATTAAAATCCAGCAGTACGATAATTTTCCTGCGTTCCAGGACGGACGTGAATTCGATAACATTCATGTGACCGCCAGTGGACCGGAAATAGATATTCTTGGCAACAGCCAGGTCATTTTAGACGGCGACATCACTCCGACAACAGCCGATCATACGGACTTCGGTAGTGTTGCTCCGAGCAGCTCGATAGTACGAACATTTACAATAAGAAACACCGGAACCTCAACTCTTAATTTAACCGGCAGCCCGAGAGTACAATTATCCGGCAGCAGTGACTTTACCGTAATTACATTGCCGGCTGCTACGGTTGCCGCCGGTAGTGGAACAACGACGTTCCAGATCCAGTTTACGCCGAGCAGTACCGGACTCAAAACGGCAACTGTAACTATCGCCAATAACGACAGCGACGAGAATCCCTATAACTTTACGATACAAGGAACGGGTACAAGTGCCGCAGAGATAGATGTTCTGGGTAACAACCAGGTAATTGCCGACGGTGACACCACCCCGACTACCACCGACTATACGGATTTTGGAAGTGTCGCTACGAGCAGCTCGATAATACGAACATTTACAATAAGAAATACAGGAAGCGCCACCCTTAATTTGACGGGTAGCCCGAGAGTACAATTAACAGGCAGTAGCAACTTTATTGTCATTACACAGCCCGCCGCTACGGTGGCCGCCGGTGGTGGAATGACCACGTTTCAGATCCGGTTCACGCCGAGCAGTACCGGACTCAAAACGGCAACTGTGATTATCGCTAATAACGACGGCGATGAGAATCCGTATAACTTCGTTATACAGGGTACCGGTTCCAGTAATGCAGAGATAGAAGTCCTTGGTAACAACCAGGTCGTTGCAGACGGAGATACTACTCCGACTTCGACCGATCACACATACTTTGGTGCTATTACTCCGGGCGGTACATTAACGCGGACATTTACTATAAGAAATACCGGTAGCACTACTCTTAATCTGACCGGCAGTCCAAGGGTACAACTGGTTGGCAGCGGCGAATTTACCGTTAATACACAGCCTGCTACTACCGTAGCCCCGGGTGGAACAACGACATTCCAGATATGGTTTACTCCGACCAGCCCGGGTGCTCAGTCGGTTACCGTGGTGATTGCCAATGATGACAGCGATGAGAATCCTTACGACTTCGTGATCCAGGGTACGGGTTTCGACGTTCCTGAAATAGAAGTTACAGGCAATAGCCTGGTCATTACAGATGGAGATACAACTCCAAGTTCGGCAGACCACACTGATTTCGGTAATGTTTCCACCGGTGGTTCTTTAGTGCGGACATTTACTATCAGGAACACGGGAACCGCCTCTCTTAGTTTAACGGGCAGTCCCAGAGTCCAGCTAACCGGCAGCAGTGACTTCACAGTCATTACTCAACCCGATTATTCGGTCCTGCCCTACGGAGGAACCACAACGTTCCAGATCCAGTTCACGCCGAGCAGTACCGGACTCAAAACAGCAACCGTACAGATACCGAACATTGATAGTGACGAAAATCCTTACGACTTCATGATCCAGGGCACGGGTACTGCAGTGGGCATAGTGCCTCAGGCATTACCGTATTCGCAGGACTTCAGTTCGGGTCTGCCGACCGGTGCGCAGGGCTGGGAATATTATTCAAGTAACGAGGGTCGTATCCAGATTGTCAGCGGACGTCTTAGGATGGATGATTCCGTCGGTAACGGAACATACTCATTGAACGAAGCAATCCTGCATGTGAACCTCACAGGCCAGACCAACGTGAATCTCTCGCTGGACCATTACTCAATATATGACGAGAATCACACTATGCCGGCGAACTTTACAGGCCATTACAATGGAGATGGTATTGCTGTCAGTATAGATGGTCTCAACTGGATTAAGGTATCGGCTCTGACCGGTTCTTCGACTATTTCGCTGAATCTGGATTTGGTCAGTCTGTTCGGCGCAAGTGCGGACCTGTCCAATGTCCGGATCAAGTTCCAGCAGTATGATAACTATCCTTCACCGACAGATGACGGACGGGAATTCGATAATATTCAGATAACCGCAATTTCGTCAAGCATAGTACCTCAGTCCATTCCTTACT
>CAYSKI010000093.1:0-11065 GCA_964431695.1 uncultured Pirellulales bacterium
CCTTCGGATTCGAAGTCCGCGACTCTATCCAATTGAGCTACGGGCGCAAAGAACCTTTTGGGTACGGGCATTATAAGTATTTCCTTAATAAGCTGTCGAGCCTTTTTTCGGTAAGATTCCTGCCGCATTTAGCATTAGAATTAACCAACAAGCCGTATGAGCGGCTAACTTGTTCAAGGACAAGTCACTGCCTTCTGGATCTGTCTTCGGTCTTCCGACTTCCGTCTTTGCCGTAAGGCATCAAGTGTTGACAATTTTGGGTTTTTGAACATTTGATATTGTTTCGGATTTCGGATTTAGAATTTCGAGTTTCCGGCCAAAGCCCGGCGATTGGCTTTGTTTTCTTGTCCCGGCGTAGTCACAGACGGAGAGGGATTTGTCACATCCCTTTGCCATAATTGATGTTACGTTAAATTGCCCATTTTGAGATTGGCTTTGTTTTTTCAAATTTTGTTTTGTCCCTGTAGAAACCTCATCATGGACCGTTTCAATGGTTTCATATTCTGCAGATTCGATTGCCTTGTTGGCATTCTCCAATTCCCGCACTAATTTACGCTTGTGAAGCTCGTCCATCGTCTTGTGCAGGCTGTTTTCGATCCGCCTTTCATACATCAACAACCGCTCCAGCACACGCGAATTCGAGAGGTCCTTAATAGCCACCCTTCCGAGCACCAAATCCGGACCGGCACCTCTTCGGTCATCCCGCATTTCTTTGGGCTTCATCGAATTGATCTGCTTTTGCATGGGGCTTGGCTCATCTTTCTCGATCATCACATCGAAAACCTGGTCCTGTATGCGTACGACCCGCATCAGCCGCCACCCAAGGCTGACAATACGCTCTGCTAACATGGTTTCGACCGCCCCTTGCGGATCGAATTCTTCCAGCAGGTTGTCGTGAAAAAGGTCGAAATCTTCCCTGTTTTCACCTTTTATCAGCGTTTCCAGCGCAAAAAGGCCGTGTTTGACAGCATTTTTCGCCACGACAGCCTTTCCCCCGGCGCTCTTCGGCCCAGTCGATTTTTGCGCATTTTGACGGTTGGCAAGTATTTGTTCTATGCTTGACATGATTTTTCTCCCCATATTAAGATTTGTTGTAAATAAGTTGTTTAGCCGTAGCCGGTACGGCTACGGGAACCCCCGGATAAATCCGGAGGCTAAATATTAAATGAATTTTCCGCTACGAACCCTCCATAGTTCGTTAAGTATTATACTAACTTTCCTTTGGAGTGCAATAAAAATCTTACTTTTTTAAAAAAATTTGGCTAAAAATGCTCCTGACCCCTTTTCATCGCACCCTTTTTCGCATTGCTTTTTCTTTGTAACTTCAGTATTAGAAAATTATAATAATAATATGGTTAGAGCACTTAAAAATCATGTAAGATTATATGCTGATACGTCGGTTTTCGGCGGTGTTTTCGACAAAGAATTCGAAGCTCCCAGCAGGCTCTTTTTTGAAGCCGTAAGAAAATCAAGATTTTCTCTTGTAACATCTGAGCTGGTCAGGCAGGAAATTCAGGCCGCACCTGTGAAAGTCAAAAAGCTGTTCCATGAAATTCTGCCGATCTCTGAAATAACCGAAATTACAAATAAAGCATTGAAACTGCAGCAGGCTTATATAGATGCTAATATCCTATCGGAAAAATATTCTACAGATGCCTTGCATGTGGCTTTGGCAACTGTATCAGAGGTTTCGTTAATTGTGAGTTGGAATTTCAAACATATTGTCAATTTTCAGAAGATACCTATGTATAATGCAGTCAACAAACTGCGTGGTTTTAATGATATTTCGATATATTCACCACTGGAGGTGATTGAATATGAAGACTAAGACATTCGATTGTGTAAAAATGAAACGCAAGGGCGCAGAACTGGTCCGCAAGCAGCTTGAAGGAAAATCATTTAAGCAGCAATTGGAATACTGGAAAAAGGGAACAAGCCAGCTAAAAGAGCTACAAAGAAAATCAAGAAAAAGGAGATAGAAAAAATCTTATTCCGGCAGTTTCGTAAGTCCCGTAAGGGATGACCTACGCCAGTGGTTAGTGTGTACCCGATACCCCATCCCCTAAACCATGTTTTTTACTTTGCAGCTTCTCCAAGGGAAGATATAATTTCAATAAGCAACTTTGAGCGAGCGATAATTATAGAATTTAGCTTTTTTATTCATTGGAAAAACAGTAAACATTCTTATTTTACCTTACCATTTAGAGAACTAAAATGAAGAATGATAAGAAAATAATATTGCCAATTGTATGTATAGTATGTTTTCTGATTTTAATCATTGTTATTTTTGATTCAAGAAATTTGATAAATAGTACCAGTTCCAACATCAACAATACAAGTGTTATAGAAACTCTCGAACACAAGTTGGCGATTATTAACAAAAACGGATATGTTCCCCAAAGTGATATAACCGTAATTCGCTTTCGTTATTTACTCGAAATTCTGGAAGACAAAACAACTAACTCTAAGCAAGAAATAGCAGATATGAGCGTTGCAGGGATTACTCTACTACGAGAAAGATACGGTCGAGAAATCAGCTTATTACAGTTTATGGAAGGAGTAAATTTATCAATACCTGATGGTGAAAAAATGAATTATGCTATTGCCGCAACAGCTTATCTACAATTGCTCAAATAGATAAACGCGAGAACTAAAGGACAATTAATAGGTTATTGGTCCTAAAGCGATTATAATCTCAATCAGCAACTTTGAGCGAGCGAGTAGAATAGGAAATTAGGAAATATGCGTGTTAGCAGGTTAGCAAAAACAATAATTTAGCCATTTTGAATTGTCAATAAGAAGTTTTGAATTAGTATGATGTGTATTGATAGTAAAAGCATATAATAACTTGTTATGCTCAAGTTTGTTAAGAAAGTTAAATTTTCGTCAATTAGTTATGGAGATATAAATTATGTATAAGTTTTTTGTGCTCGCTTTTTCATTATTTCTAGCAGGTTGTACAAATTTGCAGGTAGTAGAAAAAAATGCTGAAACTGGATATTTTCCAGGCAATAAGCGGGCAACAGTGACAACAAGCATTAAAACTGATTTAGATAAGTCTAAAGATTTAATCTTAGTCCCAAACGACGATTTCACTAGTAATATGGTAAAAAATATAGGGTATTTTACTGAGGTTATTACTTTTGAAGATCTTGAAAAACGAATCATAGAAAACAATCTCACTGATCAAGTGCCTTCTATTAATAACCGAATTGGTATAAATAAAGCCGCGAAGGCTTATAAGAAATTTTTATGGATAAGGTGGGATTCCCGTAGAGATGGATCAAAAAGGTATAAACAGTTAATTCTGGCCGACCCAATTACATTAGAGGATCTCTTTGTTTGTGAAACTTTACTGGATTATGTTTGGACCGGTGTAAATGACACAGAAAATTGGTATCCAATGATGAACTCATTGATTGATTACATAAAAGAAAATTCATCTTCTTTTAAATAGATAGAATAACTATGGAAAGCGTAGCTGCGGGGTAATGAAACCTAAGGACGAGAGACGAGGGGTGAAAAAACTAAAAGTTTTGGAAGAAGGTTGCCGCGCTATTCTTCAAATCGTTCGCAATGACATCGAAACCTAAAAAATCTGGATTCCTGTTTGCACAGGAATGACAACACGGTGTAACAAATTGGTGCGAAACTCATTCTTCGTAGCGCACTTCGCATAGTAGCACATCGCATCCTATCGAATGGCGGGACTTTGAGGATTTCAAAAACACTGGTTCTGTTACGAGTCTATCATAATTTTTTTCAGGGCATTCAGTGTCATATCGATATCTTCGGAACTTATGCCGTAATGCGTCACGGCCCTGAGCTGGGTCGGGCCTAACTGGAGGATTTTGATTCCCCGGTCGGCGAGCCGTTTTATCAATGTCCCGGCTTCGCCGAGGCGACGCCCGGCGGAAATCCCTTTGCCCGCCAGATCAAAATATATGATATTTGTTTGCACGCTTTCCGGGTCGAGTGACAGACCGGGAATCTTAGCAATCCCTTCGGCCAATCGCCGGGCATTCGCATGGTCTTCGGTTAATCGCTCGGTCATCTGCTCTAAGGCGGTAATTCCCGCCGCAGCGATGATTCCGCATTGCCGCATACCGCCTCCCAGCACCTTGCGGTTTCGCCGTGCTTCGGAAATAAATTCGCCGGAGCCGCATATCACCGAACCGACGGGGGCCGACAGTCCCTTCGAGAGGCAAAAACTGACCGAATCCACGGGGCCGGTCAGTTCCTTAACATCCACGCCCAAAGCCACAGCGGCGTTGAATATCCTTGCGCCGTCGAGGTGCACCTGAAGGCCATGTTTTTTTGCCAGTGTCGCTACTTCTTTTGTGTATTCAGTTGTCAGGGGAGTGCCGTTACAGTGATTATGAGTATTTTCCAGGCAGATGAGCCGTGTCCGCGGGAAATGAACGTTGTCACCGCGTATCGCTGCTTCGATATCTTCCAGCCGCATAGTGCCGTCAGGTTGGTTGACCACGGTATGCGGATGTATCCCGCCGAGTGCCGACATTCCGCCGGCTTCGTAGAGAAACGAATGCGATTGATTGCCGAGAATAACTTCCTCGCCGCGTTTGCAATGGGTGAGTATGCAAACTAAATTTCCCATCGTTCCGCTGGCGACCATCAGTGCCGCTTCTTTTCCCATCCGTTCGGCCGCTATTTTTTCAAGCCGGTTTGTTGTCGGGTCTTCTGAGAAAACGTCATCGCCCAGGTCGGCGTCGTAAATAGCCTGCCGCATTGCCTGTGTCGGCAATGTCACGGTATCGCTGCGCAGATCGATTATTTTCATGTGTTATCTCCAATGTACTGATTTGGAAATTTTTTCTTGATACTTTTTTCACCTATCCAAGCACGGTTTTTATCCAGGCATTTGCCATCAGGTGCGCGCCGGCTAAAGTAGGATGGACGCCGTCGGCCGCCCAGTATTGAGCAGGGGCACTTCTTGTCGCTTTATCGAAAACCGACTGAAACGGAACGAATATCGTTTTGCATTCGGCGGCCACTTTTTTCGCTGCGGCACGATAGCCGTCGAAAGCAGGGAACCATGTCTGGTTCACTTCGCCGCAACGAAGCACGAACGGCTCGCATACGACCAATGTCGCTTCCGGCAGCTCCCGACGAGTACGCTGGAGTAGGGCGCGGTAATCCTTTTCGTATGTTTCAACGGTACCCTCGTAACCGTGTTTGGAAATGTGCCAGTAATCGTTGACGCCAACGAGGATGCTGATAACGTCGGGTTTTAGAGCGATGCAATCATCGTCCCATCTCTCGGCAAGCTGGAAAACTTTATTTCCGCTGATCCCGCGATTATATATTCTCGGTTTGACCTTGCTATACTCATTCAGCAACCGCGAAGCGGCAAGTAAGACATATCCCGTTCCCATAGCCCTGGGATCATTGGTGTTATTCTGACTTCTTCTGTTATGACCCGAGTCGGTGATGGAGTCGCCCTGGAATAAAATAGTATTGTTCGTGTCGGTTAAACGGCAGGCTGCCCCAATGAACGGACAAGCAATGTTTTCGGAACAGCCGGAGGTAGAGAGGATAGAAGAGACGGTCAAACCCGCGGCTGTTATGGCGGCGGAATTTTTGAGGAAATTTCGCCGGGTTGTCTGATTGTTTACTGAATGTGATTTGTTCATTTTTATTCTCCTTTTCAGATGGGGCAGAATTAATTCTCTTTTGGTGAAAATAGTTTTCACAATTGCTGATTAATTATAGTTGGCAAAAGCCTTTTATTCCAGTTCATTTATTGTTTATCAATATAACAGGATCGAGCCTTCGTAAACGGTTATTACTTTGGATATTTCCAGGATGAAGACAATGCCGTGTTTCCTATTTTGTGTTAAAATGGATATTGCATCCTTTTGAAAAATTTAGTGTAATATTGAGTTAAATATTCGATGAACAGGCAGGAATGGACGAACCATGCAGGATAAACCTAAAGTTTTATTGATGATGGAGACCTCAAGAAAATACGGACGATCGATTCTGCGTGGAATCGCCAAATATTCTCGTGCTCACGGCCCCTGGATATTTTACAGGCAGGCCCCTTTCTATTGGGGTACCAGTAACACAAAAGCAACTTTAAAGCGGCTGTTTAAACAGAGTATCGATGGAATTATCCTGCGTGAACAACGTGAGCAGGAGTTGAACAACAGCATCCTTGCGATGAATCTTCCTGTGGTTGTTTCCCCTTATAGAGAGCTGTTTTCGGATTTGCACAATATTGTGACCGATGACGCAGCCATTGGGAAAATGGCTGCGGAGTATCTACTGCGTCGAGGTTTCAAGCAATTTGCTTATTGCGGATTCGGTGAGATGTATTACTGGTCCCGCGATCGCGGTAAAAGTTTCGGTGACAGAGTAAACCAGACCGGATTCGAGATACATCACTATGCGTATGAACAGCCGAAGTCGAGATACCCGCATTCCTGGGAGAAGGAGCAGGTGATTCTCGTTGACTGGTTAAAGAAATTACCAAAACCCATTGCCCTGATGGCATGTAATGACGATCGGAGTCAGCATGTTCTCGAAGCCTGTAAAATTGCGGGTTTTCATGTGCCTGAGCAGGTTGCTATTATTGGGATGGGCGACGATGATCTCGTCTGTGACTTGGCGTCGCCGCCACTGTCAAGTATAGCACTGGCGGCGGAGAAAGCGGGTTACGAAGCTGCTGCAGTCCTGGACAAACTGATGAGAGGTAAAAGTGTACCGAACCAGAGAATTATCGTACCGACTCTCTATGTTGTTACCAGACAGTCAACCGACATCCTTAAAATAGACGATCCTTATGTGGCTCAGGCTCTGCGTTTTATTCATCGGCGGGCCAAAAGAGAAGCTATTCAGGTTGATGATGTGCTTCGTGCCATACCTATATCACGCCGGAGTTTGTATGAGCGATTCGCAAGGGTGCTGGAAAGACCTGTTCACGAAGAGATCAAGCACGTTCGTGTGGACCAGTTGGCGCGTATGCTGGTTAGTACGAATTTGTCGATATCTCAAATTGCTACCACGATTGGCTGTACGGATATGAAGAATCTTTCCAGATACTTCAAGCAGGCCAAAGGGACAAGCCCACTTCAGTATCGTAAGCTCCATTCTTTGAAGTAGCTCAAATAGACATTTCGCGCAAAATGACGAATATTTGAGACGAAAAGAAGTTCCATTGAAGATGGATTTCTACGATAATTAATATAGAAAATCCTGTGTTTGTGAAATAGAGGGAACAATCCGGGGCAACGAGTGCTTTGGAGTGATTGTGGTGTTCCTTTAAGTAGGCAGGCTGGGTATAGTCCATGTAAAAATAGAAGGAGGCGCTGTCTCACGACAAAGTTCGGCAAGAGTGTGAATTCATGTTTATCAGATCAGATATTATTCAAATCAGGTGAGAATGAAAAGACATGCAGTAATGTATTTTGGTCGTTAACAACGGCTGCTATGATATATGGTCGGGCAACATAGGTTTTTATTTTAGCATTTTTGGAGGAATAATAAAAGAAGATTTGTTCGGTTTTAATAAATTAACTATCTGATTACCGGTGATTGAGGTTTTGTTTTCTGTAATTATATTCATCGTTGCCCTGTAATCAAGTGATTCCGGCAGAGATGAATCGATAAGACATACCGATGTGATTTTTATATTATCGACGTAGTTGAAAAATATTTGAAAGGGTGTGAGTATGAAAGTTTTGGATAAAATAATTAAAAACAAAAGGGAGCAAACAAGAAGTAAGAATCACGTCTTCTTATATTTATTTTTTGTAATGATTGTAATCTGTGGTGTAGTTAGTAAAACGGCGTATGCACAAACTGCATATCCTTTTTTGCTTCTGGATTTAAATGCTAATAATATCCCAGCGCAAACAGAGCCGGGTTTTACTTCTTTTACAATTGAAGATAGCGGCTCGGTGATAGATGGTATTAAAGTTGAGTTTGCCGCTATTACCGGTTCTATTGATGCACGCTTGCGCGGTGCCCCGGCCGGTATACCATACTCATTAATCTATCGTGATTTCGTCTTCACGCGACCTGGGGGCATGAGGGTTACATTATCCGGTCTCGATCCTAATGAAACCTACCAGATAACTATTTATGCATATGACAATTTGAGCACGGCGGGGGGCGATAGAATAGCGGACTGGACAGCTAATGGGGAATTTTTATTAACAGCCGGTTTCACAGCACAAGATCCAACAGGTGCGGATGACTATGCCTTTTCCAGTATGGCCCAATCGGATCCCAACGGTACTATCGTTCTTGAAGCTGGGCCCAATGAAAATACTGCTGAACAGTCTGGTGCGAGTAATCCATACGCATTCGTCAACGCCTTGGTGGTATCCTCGCTGACCCCTGTAAATATAGCTCGTCGCCCCGTACCTGAAGACGGTGCTATTATTACGACTACCGAAGTAATACTTCAGTGGACTCCGGGAAACACTTCGGTTTCTTCCAACGTTTACATTGGAGAGAGTTTTGAAGATGTTAACGAAGCAACAACAGCGGATGCTGATATTTTCCGTGGTAATAGTGTGGAAGTATCCTTCCCCATAGGTTCAGCCGGAAATCCTTACCCGGACGGTCTTACCGAGGCAACCACGTATTACTGGCGGATTGACGAGGTCGAAGAGGGTGGTACGGAAAACAAAGGCAATGTCTGGAGCTTTACGGTGGCCCCGAAGACCGCCTTTACTCCCGTTCCTGTCGAAGGGTCGTTATACATCGATCCCAATGTCACACTAAGCTGGCTTCCCGGTGCAGGTTCGGTCGAACATCATGTATTTTTCGGTGATAACCTCGAGGCTGTCCAGGCCGGTACCGGCGGGACGGATAAAGGTACTGTGACCGATCCGAATTATACTCCCGGACTTCTGGAACGGAATAAAACCTATTATTGGCGGGTTGACGAATCCGACGGTACTAACATATATACAGGTGATGTTTGGAGCTTTACCACGACTATTGAAGGTTTGGGTACGATAGTCATGGAGATATGGGAAGGCATTGCCGGTTCGACTTTGATGGACCTCACCGGAGATGTGAGTTATCCTGACAATCCGACACGCACTGAAGAATTAACGGCGTTTGACACAGGAGATAGTGCTATTGGGGCCGACTATGGTGCTCGAATTTATGGCTGGCTCTATTGTCCGGTGACCGGCGATTATACGTTCTATTTCACAAGCGCCGATGAAGGAGAATTATGGCTGAGTACGGACGATGACCCTGCCAATGTACAATTGCTCGCTCATGAACCCGTCTGGGGATCCTACAATTCGTTTTCGCATATAACCGATCCAATTCCCCTTGTCGCCGGTGAAAAATACTACATCATGGCGATATGGAAGCAAGGGGCCGATTGGGAGCATTGTCAGGCGGCATGGAAGGGACCCGGCATACGCGAGCGTGAGGTTATTCAGGGAAGTTTTCTTTCTCTTTTCGAACCTGTAAATGCCTATGGTCCAACTCCCGCCAACGGCAGCGTCGATGTGATGATTGATTCGGTTCTGAGCTGGAAGCCCGGTAAGTTTACAGCAACATCTGATGTGTATTTAGGTACCGATTTTAACGATGTCAACAGCGTTGATGTGTCTAATCTGACGAGCTATCCGAACGTCATTTATGCAAATGTAAGTGGCAACACCTATGATACCGGACTGCTTGATTTCAACACGAGTTATTACTGGCGGATCGATACGGTAAATAATGTTCAACCAGATGGTTTGTGGAAGGGTAAAGTCTGGAGCTTTACTACAGGGAACTTTCTTGTTATTGATGATTTCGAAGCCTACAACGACATCAATGAAGGCGAGGAAGGCAGCAACAGGATATATCTGGTATGGTCGGACGGCTATGCCAATCCTAATGTCAACGGCTCGACTATAGGTTACCCTGCTCCTGATTTTGCAAATGATGAACATTTTGTTGAGACTGAAATTGTTCACGGTGACAGCCAGTCGGGTCCGCTGATATATAACAACACTACTGCAAGTTACTCCGAGGTCTCGTTAAGCACAAGTCAAATGACGATCGGCCAGGATTGGACACAGAAAGGCATCGATACTCTGAGTCTGTGGTTCTACGGCGATCCTAACAATGCCGGAACGGAGCAGTTGTATGTCAAGCTGAACAACTCCAAGCTTCTGATAAGTGACGTTGATCTGACACAGGCTGAATGGCAAAATGCAGAGATACCACTGGTGGACTTCGGTATTGATCTGACTAATGTCACACAGATTGTAATCGGTCTGGAAAGAACCGGCGCAGGAAGCGAAGGAATTTTGTTCATGGATGATATTCGGTTGTATAACTCGGCTCTTTAGTTTTTTCGGAAAATATATAATATAAATGCATGATGACCCCAATGTTTTGGGTAGTCAGTGTATTTATATAGGAGAATATAACAACAGCGCATATAAACATCTGTCCACATAAGGTGGTATAGCCGGTAATATATTCACGGTGCGTAAAGGCACCTGCAGGATCCAGGCTCATGTAATAATCGCCCCGGCTTTAGATGTTTTATTCTATATAAACATACCTGGAGCAACTACCCAAAAAATTGACCATGTAAGCGGCTGGGTGATAATTAACAACATAGAGCCTGGATCTGATTATTTGGACAGATGAGAGGGTAATAACTACGGTTGAGTTTCATATATCAGGGCATCAGACGGGGAATATTACGTCTAACTAATTTCAAATACTTAACTTATGTTATTTTAATTCGGCAAAGACGACACAAATTAAATGATGATAAACTTTTAGGCAGGTTGTATTAACAATGCAAAAAAGGTGATATTTTGCTTGACTATAATGTGGTATATTTGCTATAAAATAGTATTGGGTAGTTTTGCTGATAGGGAGTTCATCTAAAAACCCGAAGGGCAGAGTTCCACGGGCTATGCCCGTGGGTATCTACAGATTATAATAGTAGTGTGGTTTTGTCTGATATCTGAAGTTACGCGGAAAAGATATCGGTGTAAAATGTGATCAGATTGCCGGGCTCGTTGCTCCGGAGTTTTTGATTTTTACCTTTCAATAACCGATGAGT
>CAYSKI010000094.1:0-10959 GCA_964431695.1 uncultured Pirellulales bacterium
ATCTGCGGTATTCCCCGCATGGTGAACAGAGCGCCCAGGCAGAGCTTCGTAACCCGGATTGCCCAATCAAGTCCGCCGTCTTCGCCGGTGTGTTTTGTCCTGGCATGGCTCATAATACGCCGCTCCAGATCGTGGTTATCGAGCAGCGTGACGAGCCTGTTCGAATTACGGTATCCCTTCTTGAGCGGATTGTCATGGTCAAGCACTCCGAGCGGCTCCCCATCGACCAACCGTGGTCGTGCAAACCAATAGCTGAGACTTTCGTCGTAAATGAGAGTCGATCGCAGGGCCGTGCACAGGGGGAAATCGAATATCGAATCGAAGTCATGGTAGTTCTGATACTCCAGGAGTTTGCTCACATCCTCCTTGCCTTCTAATAACACCTCCCCGATGAGACATATATAAGGATACTTGCCGCGGATCTGGGACTTGAAATAATGCCAGAACTTGGGCTCGACGTGCTTGACAGTATCCATGCGGATGTTGGTGACCTTGCCACTGGTTATCCAGTCTTCGATGTTGCCGATGAAAAAATCGAGCACCTCGGGATTATCGTGATTGAAGTCCGGCAGGCCCGCCAGCTCCCCCTTAACGTCGCCGGAGCCGCCGACGTTGAACCAGTCGGGGTCAAACTGACTCTGCGCACAGTACCCCGCATGGTTGACGACCATATCGAGCACTACCTTCATGCCCCTGGCTTCGCACAGGTCAACGAATCTGCCGAATGTGCTCATGTCCACTGAGTCAGGCATATAGGTGCCGTCGAGCAGGCGCCTATCGATCCGCTCGAAGTTGAGCGGCCAATAGTAGTGGTACGGTTCGGTGCTCCCGTGGCTTTGAATGTTCTCGTAAACCGGCGTAACCCAAATTGTCGTCACGCCCAGCTCGATGAGATAGTCGAGCTTTTCGAGAATGCCGTCGAGCGTTCCACCGTGGATGCTCGTATCCGATGGATCGGCGGTTCGCTTGTTCCTGCCGAAGAAGCGATCCGTCACTACGAAATAAATGATATCATCCTGAGTTACTTGCCTGTTCATATCTTCTCCTAAGATATTTTAATTCAATCAGCAAAACTTATAACGTCTTAATTACTCTGTGAACTAAAATTCTTTCCTTCTGCTTGTATTAGTGAAAATATTTCATCGATACCTTTTGGCAACTTGTTGGGTTTTGATATGCGCTTACGTACTTTCAGCCAAGTTACAAACCCATGAGACTTTGCCACGTCAATGATCAGTTCTTCGAGATCCTCCATGAAAATAACGACCATTTTGTCTTCTATCCAATTGGTTAGTTCTTTGCCATGCTTATCCAATTTAACCAATTCAAGTATCTTTTCGCGAAATGGACTAAATTGGTCTTTGAGCCTTAGACGAAAAGCGAGAACAGGATCGATGGATGCAATTGAGGTAACAGCATCGTTAAATCTGCCATGTAGATCTTCTAATTTTGGAATGATAACATTTAAGAGTTTCTTTATAATAAGCTTATCTTCTTCGGAAATTGAGAAACGTTTTCTGAGTTCTTCGAGTACAAAGCTAAATCCCTTTAATTCATGTCTTATTTCTAAAAGCTCGGTTAGTGCTTTACCGAAGGGTTTGCGTTCCTTTCTATGCGACCAAAACCAGTGATGAAGTTCGTTAAGAAACCATCCTATTAATAGGGTGATCACAGCTGACCAATATCCAGCGCTCATAACCTACCTCCAAAATAATGAGATTATATTAGAGATGTTTGCGTAATTATATTCCCTTATTCATTTCTGTTATTTTTGTTTATTTTACAATTTCAAGCCTGCTTTTTATTTTTTGCATAACCTTTTCTACTAACAAACGAAGTCTAACTGTATCAAATGACACTAACTATTCCTATCCCTTTGATAGGAGTGCGAAGCCTTCGTCATTCATATACTTCTTAAATTTTTGTGCTTTACATCCAGAAAGAACCTTAGGAAGAGACAAAGACCTTTTACCTTTATTCTTTCCTGTTTTGTTCATGACGGACAATGTACTGACATCAAAGGATGGAAGAATCCAGAAGGTGTTATTCATTTCAGTATAGAATATAAACCAGTAATTCTGACGGGGAATGAATGACATGGCAGCGAAGAAATTCCACTGCTTTGCGACCTTGGATCGTGCTTTTATCTGAATATCGAGGTACTTCTTGCCATTCAATCTGACTATGCAGTCAATTCCTTGGTCATCAACTAAGGTTGCGTAAACATCAAATCCACGACGCAACAACTCTGCAATCACTATATATTCCTGTCGCTTACCAAATGACGCTGAGTCTCGATACTTCATGTCTTATTGCCTGCAACCTATGTTTCTATGGTTTCCGAGAAATATGTAAACAGCCCAATTTTATCCACTGAATTCGGCTGTCACAAAAATATTTTTTTGTTATATTATGACAATCAAAAGTAAGTGCTGCTTTAATTTTTCTTACTATCGGTGATCGAACCACCAAAAATAATAGCAGCTTCCTGGTTTCCTTTCTTCCAGCCTTTAAGAAACTGCTGTCCTTTATCAGTGAGTTGTGCAGTATACATCATTGTTTGGCCAGAGCTTCCAGTAGTCTTCTGTAACCACGTCTCACTCACACTAATAAGCCCACTTGCGATGAGTGGGGCATAATTGAATACTCCGTCACCGGAGATCAATTTTACCACATTGCCCTTAATTTGGTCAATGGCAAGAAGCATATCTATAGACCTCCTGTCAAATGCTTCATTCAAACTCAGCAGTAGCATCTTCCACGCATGCAATGAATCCGTGGTAATGTCACCACGGTGATGCATCGCGTGGCAATTAGGGCACAATGGAAGAAGGTTATCTGGAGTTGTAGCACCTCCTTCGGAGACATAAATCAGATGATGGATATCGAGCGTTAAAGGATGACGGCAACATGGATTTCCACATCTGTATCCCGATTCGTGTAAGACATGTTGTTTAACATTAATGTTGACCCGTCGAGCGTCACGGCCAACTCTGGAATTCTTCTTGCTCACCATTCTCTATCCTTCATTAAATAAAAACAACAATCTGTAATGGCCTATGACTTTATTAGTGACAGTCATCATTTTCTTTCAACCTTCCTAAGCCATTAACAGGTGGCTATCCATAGTTTTCCCCTAGTTTTCATGTTTTAATCCCAATTGTAGCTCCAAATTTGTAACCTGCCATAAATGCACCTGATAAGATGCACATTAGACCTGCTACTATGACAGACCAACCTGTCAACGGCATATGGCGAACCAGCCAGTCTATAGTTAGTGTTTCTTTTTTAGGCATTTGCAATTCAAGTTTCCTATCAAAGCTATCCAGTGATTTAGGATTAATTTGATAAGCGTTAGTTCGATTAGCTGATTTTATTATGTTCGGATCTTTCTGAAAAGATAATTGAATTTGAGACTCGTTAATATCGGTGTAACCAATATCTGTTAGACGAGCTTCAATCACATCAGGAGTCATATCATCGCGCAATTTCGTAACCTGAGTTATGAAATACAAAAAATACGTTGCTCGATCAGAAGGGCTTGTCGTCTTCTCATCAAAACCGATCCTTTTCCTAAATTCCGGTAATGAAAGATCGCGAACATTGAGATTTACAGTGGACAGGTGGTACGCAACAATAAATAATAGAACACCAATCGAAGAAATTGCTATTATCACCGGAAGTTTCAGAAAAAAGCCATGTCGTGCTTGGTGATTTCTTATTTTCTTTTTCATTATTATTTCTGCAGGAGGAGAAATTTCGAAAGCGTTTTTTCTTTGCTTCGAAAGTCGAATATCATTGTCATTCTGAAAAGAAGTTCGGATTTCATCAGGGCTAAAGTTGTAACCCCAGTCATGCAATCTTTGTGATATGACTTCTGGTGTCATATCATTTCTCAATTGCGCGACTCGAGTAACGAAGAACAGAAGAAGCTTTGCATGGTCTTCATTTGAGGTCATTTTGTTATCAAAGCTGAAAAGCTCTCGGAATTCTTTGTCTCCTATTGCCATAGTAATAATAACCTATACTTAGGAAAAATTGTTCGCGTAATTGCTTGTCTAACTATATTTATATAGTTTCTGTATAAACTCCTAATTATCCTTATTAGGTTTATTGCCTATTCAGATGTTAAGAGTCTCTCGCATCTTTTTTATTTCAATAAGTCCCTGAAATAAGATTGAACTGAAAAACATCCTATCTCTATATTTTTCGATTGGATATTTTCCAATTCTATCCAGAAGAAACTGTATAATAGATTCTAAACTTAAATGTATAAAATTGCCTTCTTCAACCTCGTTTGATATGAACAACTTAATAACTCTATATTTATCACCGATATTTTCAATTGCTCCGCCACTGGCGATTCTTGTTATGTCTTCTCGCTTGCTAGTTATTCCTAAACGTTTTGTAGCGTAGCTTACGTATTGGATTCTGAATAGCTTGTCTTTTTCAAAATAACCAGTTTTTACTTCACATATTACTCCTAATGTTTTACCTGTATCGAAATGTTCAAGAAACCAGTTGTCCCAATCCTCACGTCGCCCACCAACCTCTTCGTATACTAAAGGTGGCCTTATTGCTAATATGTCACAGTCAGATGAGTATTCTACCTCTTCGCTCTTATGTATTACAAAATTAGTCAGTGGGAAAAAACCATTAAGACGCAAATACCAGTATGCAAATGTTTCTCCATAATTCATATAGAAAGCTCCATAACTTTTTTATACAAACCTAACAAGTTATTATATGTTGTTCCTTATAACATTGATGCGAAAGATTAATGGCGATGGCCATGTCAATCTACACATACTCCACCCCCCTTGGTGTCTCGCAAATAGCAGGCACGCCGGAGAGCCTTTCACGTCCGGCTCGAAATTCGGGAAATCATCGCATGTGTGAATATATATTCCGACAGCAGAGTGTGCAAGGGAAAAAATACCTTCAAGCGCGATATAGATTTACCATGTTTGATAAATTCTAAATCCTAAGTTCTAAATGCTAAACAATCTTAAAAATCTTAATTTATTAATGTTCTAAACTCTATGTTTTAAGCTTTAGGATTTACAACATTCGATATCTTGTCCCTAAGGGATGAATTTATGATTTAGATATTCGTATTTAGGATTTGCGGAAAATCAACCTTGCACTACAAACAGTTCCGTCTCAAGGAGATTTTCGCTTAATAACGGGGATTTTGGTTGTATTAAGGCGGTTTTTGGATACAATAAATAGAAAACAGAATACGGAATACACAATACAGAATGGGGGAAAGCAAGTTAATACATAACAAAAACATTCCATATTTAGCCCCAAGTTTAACTTGGGGTTGGTCGTGGTCGTTACGACCAGGTTAAAAAATTGAAAACGAACCCAATGTTAATTTGGGTAATATAATATAAGCTCTTTGAAATAAAAAGATTACGGCAAATCCTCGTCAATCCGCGAAATCTGTGGTTGGAAAACGAACCCAATTTTTAGCCGCGGGCATTGTCCGCGGATGCCCGTAGCCGTACCGGCTACGGCTAAACAAAATCGAAAACACCCGGCTTCGCCATAGTAAAAAGTATTACAGCTTAATCTTCCGGGCGGCGAGAATCGTTCTTTCGATATCCTTCGGCTTATGCTCGGTGGATACGAAACAGGCCTCGAATTGGGATGGGGGCAGATAAATTCCTTCTCTGAGCATGGAATTATGAAATTTCGCATACATCCCGGTATCGGATTCAACGGCAGAATCATAATCGGTCACTTTGCCCCGGCGGAAAAATATGGTAAACATTGAGCCAATACGATTTATGGAATGTTCTATACCTCGTTCGATAAGCGTTTCGCTGAGGCCCGTGCATAAAATCTCTGTAGCGCTCCCGAGGGCGGAGTATATCCGTTTCGATTTGAGCAGTTTCAATGTTTCTATTCCTGCGGCAACGCAGACGGGATTTCCCGAAAGGGTGCCGGCCTGGTATATTTTGCCGGTCGGGGCCAATCGGTCCATCAGCTCGGACTTTCCTCCGCAGGCTCCGATTGGAAATCCGCCGCCGATAATTTTGCCAAGGCAAGTCAAATCCGCTCTGACATCGAATAGCTCCTGGACACTGCCGTACCGGATTCTAAAACCTGTTATGACCTCGTCGAAGATTAGGATACTGCCGTTTTTAGTGCATAATCTTCTGATTGTTTTCAAAAATCCTTCTTGCGGCAATACTACTCCCATATTTCCCGCTATCGGTTCGACAATAACAGCGGCAATTTTGTTCTTGTATTTATCGAAGGCTTTTTCGAGCATATTATGATTGTTGTAAGGCAAAAGTATCGTATGTTTTGTAAAATCTTTTGGAATGCCCGGGCTGCTGGGAGAGCCGAGTGTCATTGCGCCGGAACCTGCCTGAACGAGCATATGATCGACGTGGCCGTGATAACAACCGATGAACTTTACGATTTTATCCCGGTGCGTGCAGCCGCGGGCAAGGCGAATCGCGGTCATTACCGCTTCGGTGCCGGAGCTGACGAAGCGGACCTTTTCGACCGAGCCGATTGCACCGACAATCATTCGAGCGAGCTGCGTTTCCAGCTCGGTAGGTATGCCGAAGCTGGTTCCTTTGGACATGACTTGTTTGACCCGGCCGAGGACTCGTGGATTCGCATGACCGAGAATCATAGGCCCCCAGGAAAGACAATAATCGATATACTTGTTGCCGTCGGCATCGTAGAGATACGGACCTTTTGCCTTTTCGATGAAGACAGGATTCGAGCCGACAGCTTTGAAGGCGCGGACGGGACTGTTAACTCCGCCCGGGATGACTTTTTGCGAGTCCCGGAATAATTTTTCGCTCTTTTTGAATATGGACATACGCTCAATCCAAGATTTCGGATAAATTATATTGCGATATATAAAATTTACATTTTGCCGTCTTTATCATGCTTTACTTATAGTATCTCCGATACGAAAGGGTCAAGTGTAAATACAAATTTGTTTAGAGAGGAATCGAGATAACAGGGTGTTATCGAAAAGGTCACGAACAGCAGGGGCATTACGATAACTACAATACCGGCAATCACAAAACAATTTTAATATTCGGAGAGCCAATCCCGGGCTATAAGAGACAAATCTAAAATAGAAAATACACCGTCACCATTAAGATCATATTTGTCATAGTACCATTGGTGCCTGTAAATACGGAGATAGTGCCCGGCGAAATCTGAAAAATCACGGAAGTTTATTATGTTATCACAATTGAAATCTGCTCTCGGAGGTAAAGGTTCATTGAGCGGCAGCCAGTTAATATATTCCTCGATATTGGTGTATCCGTCCCCGTCGAGGTCGGCGGCGGCATCATCAGGATTATAATGGTTAAGACAATTTGCCAATTCCCAGTCGTCGGGCATACCGTCACCATCCGTATCGGCGGGAGGATCGGAAGACTTCAGAACAGGCCATCCGCCGACTTCGTCCTCGTCGTCGATAATACCGCCGGTCCCGTTGATTACATCGTAGATAATCCGGGCGTCCACATCGTCACGTATCGGAAAGGAGGCACCGGCATCGGCAAGAACCTGCTCATAAGCCGTCGATACATCAGACGTCTGTACCTCCGGGACAACGAGGGGATTCGGCAGCTTATATGCTTCGATTTCATCGCTGGTAAAATTATCAAATCTCACAAGGCCCCATGGATCCCGTGGATTAGAGCCATTCATCCAGTTATCCCGGAAATATGCACTGCTGAACTTACACTGTTCTCTGAATGCTTCATTGCCGGTCGAATCGGGACCTTCTTTAAAATAATTACCTATGAAGTTCATTTTGGTAATACTGTCGGTATCGGCGTTATATCCTGCGTAGGAGCCGCCCCAGTTGAAAACCACATTATTACGAAAATCAAAAATCAAACCATTAGGGTCGATACTGTAGCTATTGTAATTACCCGGGCGGGGACTGCGGCCTCTGTGATGGGCGTAAAGATTATGATGAAAGGTATATCCGTTGCCCCAGCCGCCACGGACTAAAGAGCCGTAACCGTGACATCCTTTGGAATGAATAGCGCAGTTCAGACTTTCGCTGATCATGCACCACTGGACCGTCACATTACCCAGGTCCGGATCCGAACTGGCAACAGAAAGTGTTTCATCGACCGCCCAGCTTGTCGAACAATGGTCGATGATGATATTTTGTCCCCCTGAAACCCATAAACTATCCAGCTCCTGCTCCTCGTTGTCACCGGGACGGAATCGGAGATACCGAACAATTACATGATCAGCGGAAATTGTAAAGCCGTAATTTTTCAGACATATCCCATCTCCCGGAGCGGTCTGACCGGCAATTGTAATATACGGATTCCTGATTCTCAGGCTTGACTGCAATTCGATCGTCCCTGATACATCGAATACGACAATCCTCGGGCCATCGGCTTCAACCGCCTGGCGCAGACTTCCCGGCCCATGGTCGTTCAGATTGGTAACCTTGAGGACTTGCCCGCCGCGTCCGCCTACACTCATGGCCCCAAATCCTTCGGCTCCGGGGAAAGCCGGCTGTGCACATACCGAATTTAATCTGGAAGGTACACACAACAGGAAAAAACAACAAAAGACTCGTTTCATCATCTACATTGACTTGAATTAACCGTGTTATAAAAACTTTCCCGGCGAAACGGTACTGTACCGGGACAACCATAATCTCATTGGAAAAAATTCCTTAAAAACAGATTTGGTAGAATTTTTGTTTGTTGTGATTATAGATTTAGAAGTCATTTTACGGGTCTCCTTAACCAATATGAAGATTAGTTTTGTGTTCATATTTCTTCTATCGGTCATAGAAGACCTCTTACCTAAAGGACCTTAAGCAACCGCCATTCGGGTCTATAAGGATAGATTCCGCATAGACCCTAGAATTTATATAAACAGGTCATAAAGACCGGGCTAACAACAATTTTATTAACCGACTTAAGGCCGATGCAGACGAATGTCATCAATGAATATCATACCGGAGCCGCCGGAAACGCCGGTCTTCTCAAAGCCGATCGTTATGCTTGTCACGTTACCGAGATTAATACCGAACGACGCAAGCTCAATATCCCATCGTGTCCACGAAGATGTCGCAATATCACCGACGTCACCGTCATAGACTTTCTTTGCGTTGTTGAGCTTGACATACATCTGCTCGGTAACGGCATTATTCGGATCGCCATAGAACCATAATGTCAGCACGTCGGGAGAATCCACGGTCCAATTCGAACCGATTGCCAGCCTACTCGTGCTTGCCGTAACTTCGGATATGTTCGTGGAACTGTTGTTGTAAAACAGCGGCGCCGATTGTCTGCCGCCGTGAACGATACCGGTTTCCATAGTCGGCTGGAAAGGCTCGAAATAACCCATAGTCGAGCCGTTTGTTGGGACCGCAGGGGGGGCAACGTAGCCGTCTACCCACGTTGCATAGACCAGATTGCTACCATCCTGTCCAGTCTCGATATCATTGTAGGACTCGAAATCATCCACAACTAAAAAGTTTGCAACGGCAAAGCTCATGACGTCGCCTTTCAACGGGTTATTCGGATCAACACCATTGACCTCATCGACCCGCCAGTAGTATGTCTGGTTAAATTCCAGAAGTTCGTCGGGGGTATAAGCAGTTTCTTCCCGGCCCATACTAACTAATACGTCCAACGGATTATCTATAGTGGCTTGGTTAACATCGTTGAAATCGGTGCCGAGATATACATCGTATGTAACGTCATTTCCATCGGCAAACCAGCTAAGGACCACATCTCGCGGCACATCTGTCGCGCCATCGGCCGGAACAGCACCCTCGGTTAAAGTCAGATACGGTCTCCATGCCTCTTCCGCGTGGTCGTGTGTGGAAAGGTTCATATAACCATTGCTGTTATGGAAAACGAACTGAACGATCCCGTCCGTATCGGATTTAAAGGCATCGAGAACATCAATGTTAAACGAATCGCCGGGGACACCATCGGTGAAATTTACTGTGGTAAGATAAGTGGTTTTGTTCGGGTCAAGAGCTGCATAATCATCGATCTTGTTGCCCGGTGCATTGTTCCAGGTCAGAGACCGTTCATCCCAGTCGAAGTTATCACGGCAGTCATCGTTGACATAGGAAACGTCAAAATGACGTGAACCGCTCTTTTCCTGATGCAGCGTGACGGTCAAAGTCGCCATTCCGATACCGCCGAAACCAAGCTCGTTGATGTCGAATTTGACCCAGGACTTCGCAGCATCTGAGTCACTCCTTATAGTGAGCTTGCTGCTGTCGTGCACGTTTTGATCCGAGCTTAAAATAGAGGTCCTGCAACCATCATATGCCACGACGATCGTTTGGGCATATACAGTCGAAGCAGCGATAGTGCCCAGCACTATACCGATACATGTCCATAAAACTAATTTTTTAGACATAATTGTCCTCCTTCAAAAAAAATAGAAATACATGTGCTAACCACAAATTTAGCGGACAATTAGCCTGCATAACCATTTAAAGGGTCACAACGATGGATAGTAATACTATTAGTAAAATCCCTACATTCCTTAATAATGTCTATAATTATTTTAACATAGAAGAACACAAGAGGAAAGGAAAATATTAGAACTCATCCCAAAACCTCTTCCTATTGCGATTTGCTGCAAATTCCGTGGATCTGCGTTGTCGGCGAAAAAGGTTCTCAACGTGCCTGAAGCACGCCTCCGAGCCTTTTCCACCTCCGGCCTTGACCACGAAATTTTCGCTCAATCTCGTCACAAAACAGGTTTTGGGATGAGTTCTAGTTTTTCACTTACTGATACAATCAAAAACGCATATAAATTTAAGCCGACAGTGATTCTATACTTAAAAAACGGGGGCTTATACCGAATGAATCGATATAAGCCCCGAATCTTACTATAGAGATAATCCTGTTATTCTCTACCTAATGCTGTAAATCCTATAATTATCCCTTCATTACTTTTTACATACCGGCA
>CAYSKI010000095.1:0-10779 GCA_964431695.1 uncultured Pirellulales bacterium
AGTAAGACTCTGATGCTTTTTGTTCTGTACCAGAGAATGCGATTAGTGGAAGCAAAACAAGCAGAAATAGAACTATAGGAGTGTAACGTTTTCGGTTCATGTGAAATTCTCCAAAATGTGTGATCTAACTATGTTTATATGGTTTCTGTATAACATCCCAAGCCTATCGGTGTGCCATAAATGGCAAACACGCCGGAGAGCCTTAACGGCCGGCTCAAAAATCGGGAAATCATCGCACGGCTCATTTCGTCGGTCGTATTGCGTATATCGTATTTCGCACTACGGCTAAAGATACAATTCGCTGCTCGCTCAAAGTTGTTGCTTTAGATTATACCTTTCATTTAAGAACCCGCAAATAAATTTGCGGGCTAAATATTTAATCACAAACAACTAACAACTATCGACTAAAAACTCGGTGGGGCAGGGCCGCCACTCTACCAGCCTATACCCTAAACGCTATCCGCTGAACGTATGAGTGGCGAGTATTGGACATTTTTCGCTTAAAAATGGGGATTTTTATTGCATTAAGGCGGTTTTTGGGTAAAATACATAACGAATGGAATCACGAATCCTTCGACGAAGCTCAGGACGAGCATCGAATACTGAATAAAGAATAATGAAGTAAAAATGGGGGAATACTAAATCAATCTGAAATTTCAAATATTAAATTTCCAACGAAATTGACATGGCCACGGGGGATTCGACAATTGTCGTGAGGTCTCTACAAATCGACCTTTTTTGAAAAAACAAAGCCAATGTTAAAATAGGTAACTTAATATAAGCTCTTTGAAATAAAAAGATTACGGGAAAAACGGCAGATTTTGGGATTTTGCCGGGGAAAAAACAAACCCAATTTGCCGGCCTTCGGCCGGAAATCCGAAACACGAAGCTCGAAGCTTGTCCTGAGTGAAATCGAATGGATCCGAAAGTTGTGGATTTAACCGAAATTTTGGTTGAGGATTTCTTTGAGGCGGTCGAATTCGCCGGACTTCATGTGGTAGCTGTGCTCTTTGTCGGGATATTGGCCGACATGGACTTCTTTGCTGTATGCCTTGAATGCCTCGATAGTGCGTTCGGCGAGTTTGTCGTAACTCTTGGCAAACTTTGGACTTTTGCCCTGTGTTAGGCCGAGAATATCCGGTGCGATAAGGACCTGGCCGTCGCAGCCGGGCCCGGAGCCGCAGCTAATTACCGGCACTTCGCTTCGCTGGGTGATAATTTCCGCCACCTCGGCGGCGGTCCCTTCCAGCAGCAGGGCACCGGCGCCGGCGGAAACCATTTGCTCGGCAAGATTTATCAGTTGTGCCGCCATTTCCGCTGTCGTAGCTTCGGCCTTAAATCTGCCGATTTTAGTGATATATTGGGGTTTTATGCCGATATGGGCCATAACCGCTATTCCGGCGTCGCTGACCTTTTTAATCGCGTTCAGGTGTGCGGCGGTCGCTTCTATTTTCACCATCTGAGCGCCCGAGACGGTAACGAACCGGCCGGCGTTCCTTACCGCCTCGGCATCCGAGACCTGGTAAGACAGGAAAGGCATATCTGCGATAAGAAAAATATCCGGTGTCCCTCGCCGGACCGCCGCGGTGATCGTCACCATGAAGTCCATTGTGGCGGCGAGTGTCGAATCGTGGCCGAGCATGAGCTGGGCGGCGGAATCGCCAACGATGATCATCTCGACATCGGTTTGCGAGACGAGCAGGGCGGTCGTGTAATCGTAGCAACTGATTGCGGCAATTTTCCGCTTCTGGTGTTTGGCTTCCAGCAGATCGGCTATTGTTATACGAGTGTTCATGTTAGTTTTTAGAATTATGGGCCGTCGATGTTGCGTACTGCGCTCTTTTCAACAAAGAAATAACAGCAACTCCGTTAAAAATATCGGAACAAGCTCGATTTATCAAGCGTAAAGTAATATAGATTTTGAGTTAAAATTTGGTGCTTTTGGGAAAAAGTGGAAAAAGTTTACATTTTTGCCTTTAAAAGCTTGATTGTTGGAAAGGAAAATGTAGTTTTTCAATAATTACGTTTTTTTTTCTAAAGAAAAACTTGCTCTCTATTCGATTTGATATATACAGGGAATTTTATATATCGAGAAAAAGTATTTAAAGCTATTATCAGCTTTTCATCACCCTCCTCCGAAGCCAGATTCTGTTTTTAGAATCTGGCTTTTTTAAAGCATTGCATGTTAATATGGGAGGATATTTTAGCCGTCTATCAAGTTAAGCTGGGAAGTCGATCTTAAGTTTTTTGGGCGGTGACAATTCGGTCGTTGTTGTGAAGGTCTTTCTCAATTCTAACTTCGGCAAAAGTGCCGGCTTGTTCGAGCAATTCTTTAATCGCCTGTCCCTGGGCGTAGCCGATTTCCAAAATTAAAGCGGCATCCGATTTGAGAAACGAGTCAATTCTTTCGATAATCCGGCGGTAAATATCCATACCGTCGTCACCGGCGAAAAGAGCCAGACGGGGCTCGTAGTTCTTCACGTTTTTATCCAGCTTTTCGTATTCGCTGCTGCTGACGTAAGGGGGATTGCAGACAATCAAATCGAATTTGCCGACGTCGAGCTGGGGTATAATCGGGTCGAATAAATCGCCGGAAAGGAGCGTGATTTTATCCTGTAGATGGTGTTTTTCGATATTTGTAGCGGCGACGGCAAGTGCGGCATCGCAAATATCTGTTGCGATGATCTTGGCATTAGGGTAATTCTTTGCGATGGCCACGGCGATACATCCGTTGCCGGTGCATAAGTCGCAAACGAATTGGTTGCCGTTTCGGGTTCGAAGAAATTCGATAGCCCTCTGGACGAGCAATTCCGTTTCCGGCCGGGGAATCATACAGTCCTGCGTGACATTTAGCTCCATCGAATAAAATTCTGTTTTGCCGACAAGATAGGCAATCGGCTCGTGTTGGCCGGCGCGTCTGACAAGCTCCCGCAGCTTATCTAATTCCTGCTTTTCGACGGCGCTGTTGTGTTGGGTGTATAATTCGATCCGCTTCAATCCCAAAACATAGGACAACAGAAGCTCGGCGCTGAGGCGGGGCGAATCGATCCCCTTGTCGGTGAAGAATTGTGTCACCCAGTTGAGCAGCTTCGTTATCGTCCAGGTTTCCATGAAATGATTAAATATATACCTTGTCCATCATTCTCGGGAAGGGGATGCACTGCCGGATGTGTTTCTGGTTGGCCAGCCAGGCGACGGTCCTTTCGACTCCGAGTCCGAAACCGCCGTGCGGCACCGAGCCGTATTTCCGCAGGTCGAGGTACCATTCGTAATTTTCAACGTTGAGTCCCTGTTTTTTAATCCGCGCGACTAATCGGTCGTAATCGTCCTCTCTGACCGAGCCGCCGATGATTTCGCCGAATCCTGCTGGGGCGAGAAGATCGAAATTCAAAACGACCTTTTCGTTTTCGCGATCGGTTTTCATATAGAAGGCCTTGGCCTGTTTGGGATAGTGCGTGACAAAGACCGGCTTACCGTGCATCTGCGAGATGATGGTTTCGTCCGAGCCGCCGAGGTCTTTGCCCCATTGAAATTCGGCGGCCAACTGGGCGTGCTTGGGATTATTTTCGATTTTCGTATCTGTCTCGGCGAGTTCCGAGCGCAGCTCAATCAACTCTGCGGCGTTTTTGTCCTGCTGCCACTGCTTGATTTGGCCCGCCTGCTGTTTCTCAAGCTCGGCGATTCGCGTTTCCATTTGCTTTTTTTGTTCCTGCATTTGCTCTAACTGCTTTGCGAGGAAATCCCTGGCTTTATCGCTGGTCAAAATCTCGACGCATTGCGTGTAGGTCAATCGGTAAAAGGGCGGCGTAATTTTTTCCAGTGACGCGATATCGGCCCCCAATGTTTCGAGCTGGGCTTTGTTATCCTGCAATACGCGAGCGACGATACTGGAGACGAAATTCTCGGCCAGTTCGAGCAGGCCGTCCATCTCGATAAAGGCCACCTCCGGCTCGACCATCCAGAACTCGGTCAGATGCCGTCGGGTCTTGCTTTTTTCCGCCCGGAAGGTCGGCCCGAAGCAATAGACCTTCCCGAAGCTCATCGCCGCCGATTCCAGATGCAGTTGTCCCGTCTGGGTCAGATGCAGAGGGCTTCCGAAATAATCCACCTCAAAGAGCGATTGCTGCTCTTCACCGGCGATGGCAGTGAAGATTGGCGTATCGATGAGCGTAAAGCCGTTGTCGTTGAAGAATCTGCGGATGGCGTCGATGACCGTGTGACGGACTTTGCCGATACACCATTGCAGGTGCGAACGCAGGTGCAGGTGACGGTTCTTTAGCAAAAAATCTATGCCGTGCGATTTCGGCGTAATCGGATAACCTTCCGTCGGGCAGATGACCTGTGCATCGGTGACGGCCATTTCGTAGCCGCCGACGCTTCGTTCGTCCGCTCGAATTGTTCCGGTGACTGTCAGGGATGATTCCTGTCCGAGGCGCTTGAGCTGCTCGAAAAGCTCGTCGGGGATTTTGCCTTTTTCGACGATACACTGACATAGCCCCGTTCCGTCGCGGATAATTATAAACTGGATTTTGCCGCTCCCTCTGCTGTTATACAGCCAGCCGGCAAGTGAAACTTGCTGGTTTTCGTGTTGTGATAATGAATCGATTGTTGCGTAGTTTTTGTTCATAGTTCTTCCTGAGTGTCATTCCCGCGCAAGCGGGAATCCAGTTTTTTCTCGTATACATTGGGTTCCTGTTTTCACAGGAATGACAATTTATGTTTTCCTGCGTACGTTATTTATCTCGGCCAAACGTTCGTTTTTTCTCCATATAGCGAAAAACGTTCGCCATGATTTTCGTATTGTAACGGCTTTCCGGTGACAGGGTCAAGAAAAGCTTCCACCGGTGCTGCGGTTTTTATCGAATCGAGATTTTCCGGCCACTTATTGTTTTTTTCGGCCGTCATTCTATCTCTTTCCTTTCCGCAACAGGTTGTTCCGTGACGGCACTTTTATCATCGGTTTGTGGGATTTGTAATGGCCATATTGCCCTGTCGTCGGCACCGTTTTTGTCGCTTCCACCCTCATCGATATTGTTGGGGCCTTTGCTATACATAATAAAGCCGTCGTCGGTGAGTTTATATACGAAGGGATTGTTGTTTTGCGGATCGATGAAAATATTTTTATCAACGAATGGCAGAAGTTCATCGAGACTCTCGGGCCATTTGTCGGTCTTGTTCCTGAATCTTCGAAGGGCAATCAGGATTTGATTCCCCCGGCGGTCTGCGAATAGTCGTGTATAAATTTCTTTTAATCTGTCGATTTTTGCCTGTTGATCCTGCCCTTTTTCCCGCCATGCCGTCAGCCGAGACCACCAGCCGGACCCGGAAGGTTCGTACGGCAGAATCTTTACATAAAGTTTTTCGACCGCCAGCATGTTTTCCATGTCCTGAGTCCATTCGTCATTCGGTTGTGATATAGCTGTTTCTATGGCTTTCAGGTTTTCGTCGGTGACGTTACCTTCCACTATGCAGTTGCGCATTCTTTTTAACGCCATCGCTTCGATGGTAATTCCAATTGAAAAATCCAGGGCGAAGGGCTGCTGGCGGTTGTGCCTGCCGATGCGAATCAGGCAGAAACATTTTTCCAGTGCCTGCTCGGTCCGGCCGTCGGCGATGTCATTGTTCGTGGCGCGGACAAGAAAAAACGTCCACAATCGAAATGCCCTTAATCTTCCGCCGTGTGTACCCGAACCTTTTGGAAAATCGGTGAGTGGGAAACGGCATAACTTGATTTTCGAAAGTTGCAGCAGCTCGTCTGTGATATCCTGATGCTGCTCGAACCACTTCGCAAGCCCGGGATAATCTTTGCCGGACCACGGTTTTGCAAGGGTCGCATCTTCCACGGTTTTGCTTTGGAAGTCATAGTTAAATTGGGAAGTACCGTATCCGAGGAGTTTATTATAAATGCCTGCGGCGTTTTCGGAATCAGGTATGGTGCGAGTGGTCTCGATGGCGGCGATTTTTTCGTATGGAGATTTGTAAAAGAAATATTTCCATAAAAACAGGCAGAAGGCCAATACGGAGAGGACTATAAAAATCGGCCGAATACGTTTTTTGGTGCGTTCTGTTTTTACTTGCCTTTGATTGTCCCGGCTTTGTTCGGCCATTCTGCTATCCAATCTCTCCCATAAAAAACAGACGCCCGGTAGTAGGATTTCCTTCAAATTTTTTCGCCGCAACTGGATTATAAATCTGGTTTTTCACAGAAGCTGCTTAGGATTCAGTTTCATCCCGGTCAGGTAGTTCCAACAGGCGAACGTCCTCCAAATCAACTTCTCGTCCGGAGGCGCGTTTTGTGTTAATGAGGTCTTCTCTGGATAGAATGAAGAAATCCTGTCCCTGGTAGGTTATAGTTTTCCGACGAGACCATGCGTCTTGGAAAGATACGCCGGGAGTACGAGTTTGTACATCAATTCTGACCCGGTCATTAAATATCGTTATTTCATGGGCAATAACATCCTGAGCATTTGTTATGGTTGCTGTGCCGAATCCGGCTTCTTCCAGAGCAGTAAGGAGTCTCTGAGCGTTTTCAATAGTAGGTTCAATCAGGATATCCACATCGAAGGTGGCACGGGGAACACCATGTAATACGGAAGCAACTCCGCCGATAACCAGGTATCTTACCTTATGTCGTTGAAAGGACTTGAATACGTCCTGTAATCGGTTGAGCATGATTTCGATCCTTCAGGTTAGGATTGACCGACAGGGCCAGGTCCGTGAAATTACAGAATACCTCCATGCGGTCGGCCATGGAAAGAGACCGGAACCATCGGGTTTTTGCCTCTATCGATTCCTGCTCTCTATCGTGATGAATTGTCGGCTTCATAACGGATATTTTAACAATTAAGTCATAAAAGGACAAGCCTCAACATGATTTTTATGCTTATCAAATATCCAGTTTTTCCCGCAGGTGGGGGAGGATTTTATCTGTCGAGAGTCTTATTTGTTCCATCGAGTCGCGGTCGCGGACGGTGACAGTATTGTCCTGCAGCGTCTGGCCATCTACTGTGAGGCAGAAGGGCGTGCCGGCTTCGTCCTGTCGGCGGTAACGTCGTCCCACCGCACCTTTTTCATCGTAGAAGCAGTTGAAATACTTCTTTAGATCATTATAAATGTTCCGTGCTATTTCCGGCATACCCTCTTTTTTGACCAACGGGAAAATCGCCGCTTTGACCGGAGCAAGGGCCGGATGGAAACGCAGCAGGTTTCTCGTCTCGCCGCGGACCTCTTCCTCATCGTAGGCATCGACCAGATACGCCAGAGCACTTCGGTCGATACCGGCACTCGGCTCGATCACATAAGGGATATAACGTTCTTTTTTCTGTTCGTCGAAATAGGACAGCGGGCCTTTGTTATAGTCCTCGGCTTCATCGGCCAATTGAATTTTGGAAAGGTCCCGGTTGTTTTCATACCATTTGTTGAGAGTTCTTATGCCGCGTTGATGCTGCCGCAGGTCATAGTCGGTGCGGTTGGCGATACCTTCCAGCTCCTGCCAGTCGCCGGAGCCGAACGGGAATTTATATTCCACGTCAACACATCCCTTGGCGTAATGGGCAAGCTCGTCCGGGTCGTGCTCGCGGAAGCGGAGGTTTTCTTTTTTCAGACCCAAATCGAGATACCAGTTGAAACGGGCCTCTTTCCAGTGCTCGAACCACTGCTCGTCCGTCCCCGGCTCGCAGAAAAATTCCAGCTCGGCCTGCTCGAATTCGCGGGTCCGGAAGATAAACGCCTTAGTGGTGACTTCGTTGCGGAAACTTTTGCCTATCTGGGCGATGCCGAACGGGATTTTGACTCTGGTCGTATCGAGCACGTTCCTGAAATTGGCAAAAATTCCCTGTGCGGTTTCCGGCCGCAGTTGGATCGTCATGGAGTCGTCGATATTGGCTCCCATTTTCGTCTCGAACATCAGCTTGAATGGCATAGGCTCGGTAAACTGCCCGAGAGTCCCGCAGGCCGGACAAACTTTATTGCCCAGATCATGGGCTTGAGCTATCGCCGAATCGATGGCAACGTGTTCAGTATGCTCCTCGGCTTGTTCAGAAGTTTTTTCTTGTAAGTGGTCCACGCGGGTGCGGGTATTGCACTTTTTGCATTCGGCGATTAAATCCGCAAATTTATCCGCGTGCCCGCTGGATTTCCACACCATCGGGTGCATCAGGATACTGCAATCCAGCCCCACCACGTCGTCCCGCATCTGCACGACACTTTTCCACCAGGCCTTTTTGACGTTATTTTTCAACTCGACTCCGAGCGGGCCGTAATCGTAGCAGCTTGCCAGGCCGCCGTAGATTTCGCTGGACTGGAAGATAAAACCCCTTCGCTTGCACAGGCTCACAATGTCGTCGAGTTTGGTAATTTTTGCCATAGTCCGATTCCTGTAAATAAAGCCAAGATTTTTTTCTCAAACCGGTATTATATTGAAAAATTCTCTAATTACAAGGATTGAAATCCTGTCATTGACAGGCTTTCAGGTTGAGTCTATACTGATGGATTAATAAAGTCGGTGGGGCAAGCCCCACCCTACTGTATTCTTACATCTGTTTTCTGTATTCTTGCTTTTGATTATGAGTCGTGAAACAATAGCAATTTTGAATTTCGGCAGTCAGTACAGCCAGCTAATTGCCCGCCGGGTCCGCGAGCAGAATGTCTATTCTCTGGTTTTCCGCCCGGAGGTTACGGCAAAAGAGCTGGCAAAGTTAAATCTCAAAGGCATAATTCTTTCCGGCGGGCCGGCGAGCGTTTATGACGAGGGCGCCCCGGAATGCGATGCGAAAATATTCGAGATTGGTGTCCCCGTTTTGGGAATATGCTACGGAATGCAGTTGGCCTGCCAGGTTTTGGGAGCGAAAATTTTACCGGCGAAAAGGCGCGAGTACGGCCGGACAAGCCTGACCATCCTTAACAGGAAGGATTTGTTTGCGAATCTGCCGGATTCGATTACCGCCTGGGCCAGTCACGGCGACCAGGTCGATGATTTGGGCAATGATTTCACCTCTCTGGCCTCGACCGAGACCTGTCCCTTTGCCGCGATCCGGCATAAAAAAAAGAAATTCTTCGGCGTCCAGTTCCACCCGGAAGTCTCGCATACACCCAAAGGTTCGACCATTCTGAAAAATTTTCTTTACGATATTTGCGGCTGCAGCGGCGACTGGAAAATGAGTGATTTTGTCGCCGAATCAATCGAGTCGGTTCGCAAAAGAGTCGGTGACGCCAATGTCATATGCGGCCTAAGCGGGGGGGTGGATTCTTCCGTAGTGGCCTCGCTGATTCATAAGGCGATTGGGGAGCAGCTTGTCTGTATTTTCGTCGATAACGGCCTTTTGCGAAAAAACGAATCCGAGAGTGTCGTCTCTACCTTCCGCAATCATTTCCACATGGACCTCCGCGTTGTGGATTGGTCTAAACAGTTTTTGACAAAATTAGCCGGTGTCACCGACCCCCAGCAAAAGCGTATCATTATCGGCTCGGAATTTATCGAAGCATTCAAATCGGAAGCGAAGAAAATTCCCAACGTAAAGTTCCTCGCTCAGGGGACATTGTATCCCGATGTCATCGAGTCCGGCGCACAGGCATCCGCCAATTCGACCTCTAAGGATTCGACCGCCGGTGCGGCTAACATAAAGTTGCATCATAATGTTGGGGGCTTGCCCTCCGAATTGGGATTCGAGCTGATCGAGCCTTTAAGGGATTTGTTCAAGGATGAAGTCCGCGTCGTCGGTGAATATTTAGGTCTTCCGGAAGATGTCGTCTGGCGGCATCCGTTCCCCGGCCCCGGCCTGGCTGTAAGAATTGTCGGTGAAATTACGCCGGAAAGACTTGAGATTCTTCGGGCCGCCGATGAAATTGTAATAGATGAAATCAAATCTGCGGGACTCTATCGGAAAATATCGCAGGCGTTGGCGGTTCTGCTGCCTGTCTCGACGGTCGGCGTGATGGGTGACGAGCGAAGTTACGAAAGCGTTATCGCTGTCAGAGCGGTCGAGACGGCGGATTTTATGACCGCCGATTTCTCCCGTATCCCTCACGAGGTCTTGGGCATCATCGCCAACAGGATTATCAACGAAGTTCGCGGCGTGAACCGCGTAGTTTACGACATCTCCAGCAAACCCCCCGCGACCATCGAATGGGAATAATTCACCGCCGGGCACGCCGAGAGCGCAGGAAATGCCCGATTCTTGATCGAAGATGCTTGTCATTCCGAACCTATTCGACTCCACTCACAGCAAGCTTAATCCGGAATCCAGATTATTGAAAGATATGGATTCCTGCTTTCGCAGGAATGACAAAAAGTGATAATTACTTTTTAGAAACGGCAATAGCTCTTTGTGGCGGTGGTAGTCTACTTGTCGCTGATCAGTGGTGCCGTCATCGTGACTCTGCACCCATGACCGGGCTTAGAGTCAATCTCAAGACGTCCCCCCCAGCTCTTCCAATCGTGTGGCAATACCAAGATGACCAAATCCATGTTGTCTAGACTCTCTTTGGTTTACCTCAGAAGCGTTGAATCCAACTCCATCGTCTTCAATCCTGATCTGTATTTGACTCCCAAATTTGCGAATAGAGACCTTCAGGATTTGTGCGTGTGCGTGCTTGAGAATGTTAGTAAACAATTCCCGTACGCTCTGGAACAAAACATCCCTAACATCAGCACTTAGGTGCTTGACCTGGCCATCATCCTTGAATTTAGACGTAATCCCATGCTTTCTCTCAATTTGCTTGAGCAAGCTATCTACCCCCTTCTCAAAACCCAACTCGTGCAATACGGGAGAATTAATCTCA
>CAYSKI010000096.1:0-10340 GCA_964431695.1 uncultured Pirellulales bacterium
GGGGAGCGAGAGCGACAGGTTCCAGGCCGAAGGCCGGAGTCCTGCCGGGCGCGTTCGAATTACAACGGTCGAACTAATTCCTGGTTATTTAAACTTTTAGTTTATAAAGACTCGAACCTGTGGGGATTCGGGGGAGGTACTCCCCCGAGTTGTCGGGGTGACAGGAGAGAGCAAAGCGAACGACGCCATAAGGGGCAGAGCCCCTATGGGGAGCGAGAGCGACAGGTTCCAGGCCGAAGGCCGGAGTCCTGCCGGGCGCGTTGTATGCCGGATGTTCGGCGCGGTTCTTATTTTGTCCGTCTGGCCCGCCAACCACCCAACATGCGTTTGAGGCGGCGCAAAATGCCGTCACTTCCCAGATCAGGCGGTTCTTCAGCAGAGGCACGCAGTTTTTCAAATGCAGCGGCATTTTCCGCAGCACGAGCTGCCGCAAGGTCCGAGAGCACTTTTGGAATCTCCTCCCGAACAGACAGCAGAGATGTGAACGCACTACGGTCGAATTCAAGCAGTTCACAATCCGTGACCGCCGTCATGGTCGCGCTTCTCGGCAAACCGGTCAGAAGGCTCATCTCGCCAAACAGCGCCCCGGACTGCAGATCGAATTCCACGTTGCGGGCGATATCGGCATCGGCAATACTGCCATGTACTTTACCCCGAACAAGAACAAAGAACGACTGCCCCTCGTCGTTTTGCTGCATCAGGGTTTCGCCATGTGTGAAATAAGTTCGTTTGACGTTCCTTGCCACCGCCCCGAGCTCTTCGCGGCTGAGCAAACAGGTGCCCTCGGAATCGGCCAAAAGTTTGCGTCCGAAGTCACTGCACAGCAGATCATCTACAACACTTTCAATCTCCGACGCCAGAGGCTTCTCGAATTTCTGAGCATGAACCGCCTCCAGGAAATTACCAAGCAGACGGCCGCTCATCGGGAACGGTATCTCGATTCCGCGACGATTAAACTTATACCAGATCATCCGCATTACGTTGCCTTCGATCATTACGAATTGCTCGTATTGCCTCGACCAGAAGCGCAATACATACTCGATACAAAAATCCTTGAATCCTGTAACGTAAGCATCCGGCACCGGACGTTTCTCGACCATCGGCACGCATTGTGCAGCCTCCAGCAACGCTTCGATAACGTCACCCGGTTTGTCTCCGTAACTGGCCGCTACCGCAACTTCATGACGACGCAATTTTGTTGGTGAAGTGAAATTTCTTAAAGTCAGGCCCGCGAGTCTGCTGTTGGGAACAATCACGATGTGGCCACCGAGCGTACGCAGACGCGTCTCACGCCAGTTTACCAGAACAACCTTACCTATTTCACCGTCCACATCGATCCAGTCACCGATAGAGACGGAACGACTGGCGTGAAGTGACATACCAGCCAGAAGATTACCGAGCACTCCCTGCATGGCGAAACCGATTACACCGGTCACAATCGCCGTCGATGTCAGCAGCACGCTGATATTTGAGCCGATTTGGTACTTGATTAGTATAAAGGCCACACCGAGCATTATAGCCATACGCATCAGGCCTCTGGTAAGACGGGTAAGCGGGCACTCCTTGCCAATCTGCACGAAGATTTCTACAAATAGACCCTCGACAAGCCTTACTATCAGGTGAATAACCCAGAACGATAGCCAGGCCTGATAATACTGTGCCCACACTCCAGGCTCTGTGGTGCGACTGAACCAGTAGATAACAGGTACAGAAGGCACTAATACCAGAATTGAGAATGCCAGATAACTCAGCAATGCGCCGACAAACTGCCGACCGGAACGCCTCTTTGGTTCGGCTGCGTATGTTGGAGCGTATCGACGACGAAGCGGCATAGTCAGAATATAAGCAACAAGCACTATCGCCGCTGCAAGTGCAATGTTCTGAATGTAAGGTAGTACCGATTCAAGCCCTTTAAGCACGATTACTCCTTTCTATATCCCCTGTTAAATCGTTAACCATTGTCCGGCCCGTGCAAATGCAGCACCGGGCATTCGTTTCTTCACCTGACGTTCCAGGATGCGCAAAGTCTCGTCGTTCGCCTCCGGGGCATGATGCCCAAGAAGCACGTGTTTTACGCCGATTGATTCTGCTAATTCCAGGTCGTCTTGCCAGCACGTGTGTCCCCACCCGGCAAAAGCAACCGCATCGGACCGCGAAAAATGCGCATCGATAATCAGTATATCCGCCGGTTCGGGTTCACGACACATTGCCAGGAATGCTCTCTCGTGTGCATCCGTTCGTTCCCGCCATTCGATATCCGTGGCATACACCAGAGATGTACCGCTGTCGGTGTCATCGATGCGATATGCCAGGCACCCGCCGGGATGTGGCATCTCACATCCGCGCACATAAAAAGTCCCTACCTGGATTCCGTCTATATCGAATTCGGCAAATTCTATTTGCGCATTCATACTGCTGCAGGATATCGGCCAATACGGCGGCGACAGCAGACGAGTGACCGCGTCACGAACGCTTCCATCGGCAAAAGTCGGCCCAATCAACTTGAAAGACCAGTCCGAACTGTGGAAAAGCGGATTCATCATCAATCCGGCCATGTGGTCGAGATGGTAATGCGAAAAAAGCATTGTCACCTCACCCGGCTCCGTCGCCGCTAACTGCCCGGCCACGGCGTGCATCCCGGTACCGGCATCCAGTACGAGTCGTTCGTTGCCGGAGCCTATGAGCAACAGCGACGTAGTGTCACCACCAAATTCTTCGAAGCAACTCCCGGTACACGGCCGGCTCCCACGCATTCCGCCAATGAAAAGTCGCATTTTTATTTCTCCGTCATTTCCCATACTCCGTCCCATGACTCCGGGTCAGCGGCAATTAGTTTACGACAGCGGTGAATATAACACCTCGCCACCGGGTCGTCGGGCAATTGCCCGAAAATATCAATCGCTCCGGTAAAATCTCCCCGGTTAAAACAAATCAGTCCGGCATTAAATTTATCCCAGCCGGCGGGTACGGCATCCGCAGCGAATCCCGTCAGCTCATACACGGAGACGGCGCTTTTTCTACCAACCACACGCAAATCCGCCAGCTTGCGACCACGGAACTCGGTCGATACCAGCCGCCACGTACTCTCGGAAACCATCGTCTGGGTACCGAAAGCTTTATTTGCACCCTCCAGCCGGGATGCCAGGTTCGCTGCGTCTCCGAGAATCGTATAATTGAAACGTTTGCGCGAACCCATATTGCCCACGACTACCTCGCCTGTATTAAGTCCCGCCCTCATGTGCAGTATCGCACCGGTACGTTTTTGGTAGTCCTCCCGAAGCTCGGCCAGCCGTCGTTGACAGCGTAACACCGCGCGACAGGCACGCACGGCATGATCCGATTGCTCCAGCGGTGCATTCCAGAACGCTATAATGGCATCGCCCTCGTATTTATCGAGTGTACCGCCCTCATCGAGAATTATATCTGTCATCTCGCTGAGATAATCGTTGAGCAAAGCCGTCAGCTCGACCGGTCCCAGTTTCTCGGAGAATGTGGAAAAACCGGCCAAATCCGTGAATAGTATGGTTAGCTCACGTTTCTCACCACCGAGTTGAAGATGCGAAGGATCACGGAGGATTTTTTCAATAACTTCGCCGCTCAGATAATGTCGAAATGCCTGTTTGATAAATGCCTTCTGACGTCCTTCGGCCCAATAATTCGCTGCCAGTGCACCGACAAGTCCCAATGCCGCAGCCATCTCCTGTGCAACAATCGGCCACCACCATCCTTTAGCATACGCGGCAAAACCGACAAGCATCGGCACACCGAGCCACACCACGGAAAGCGATCCGGTCTGCCACCATCTGCCGCCGTATGTCAAAGACAGGGATGCCGCCACTGCCGTTGCCATAACACACACAACCACCCAGGGCAGGGCTGCCTCGGCAATGAAGGAATCGGTTAACAGGTTATCAACGAACGTCGCATGTAAGACAACACCGGGACATTTCGGATTGACAGGTGTCGGACGCAAATCCAACAGAGCCGGCGCGCTGCATCCCACGAAGACGTAGCAATCCCTGAATATCTCCGGTGACAGCGTAGGAGTTTCATTATCGCGCAAACGAAGCTCGGACTGAATTACCGCAGCGGCGGAAACAGCCTGCGACAAATCACCGTCGCTCCTGAAACGCAGAATGGCAAAGCCGTTCCGATCCAGAGGGATGATTTTATTTCCTAAGCGAAGCTGCCCCGGTTCCGCTGTGATGGAATTGATATCCGTCCGGTTTGTTGACCACGCCGCCAATCCGAGCGCCGGTATTGTGACGTCGTCAAAACAGCAGAACGGCGATATTCGCCTGAACACGCCATCGCCGTCCGGCACGCCCCTGACATGACCTATAGCCTTGGCACCGACGGCCACTTCCTTTACAGGGAACAATAAATTTTCAGATTCCACAATATAAGGTATGTCTATTTCCATGTCCGGTTGCGGCATGTACTGCGGCCATGCATCCCGGCTACCCCCCGGCTGTACCGCCAATACGGTCGGCACATCGGTCCGCAAAGCCTCCCCCAGTGCCTCATCGTCCGTCACTCCGTAAACCGATGGCTCGGTAAAAAGCAAATCCAGAGAAAGCACCCTGGCTCCGCCACGCTTGCAGAATGCCGAGATTGCACCATATACCTCACGCGGCCAGGGCCAGGGCCAATCATTCTCACGCTGTGCCCAATCTAAACTGGCCTGGTCTAATAAAATAAGTTTGACCTTTTCCGAGGGATTCTCTCTCCGGGAGAAAAATCCAGCTCGCCATGTCCATGTCGGAGCCTCCAGAGATTCGAGCCAACCCAGCCGCCACACAAGCAACGCCACCACACCGACGATAAGACCAATCACCGTCCCACGCAGAGGTTTGCTACTGTGCTTTGTCATGCCGTCCTTTCATCTGCGGAGGATTTTAGCTGCCGGCCATTATTGGCCGCATAATTGCATAGAAGCGTTCCTGCCTGACCGTATCAGGGATAAACTCCGTACCGGAGACGGTCGAACGCAGAGAATTTTCACGGCTTTTAGCCGAAGGATGCGTCTTTGCGAAACCAAGTCCCCCTGCATCGGCCAGACGTTCGTCCATACGTCGCAACATGGTAATCATCGCCGCTTCCGGGTAACCGGCGCGACGCAGAAGCTGCACAGCCGCCGCATCCGCGTCTCGTTCCTGCGTACGCGAATATCCGCTGGTTGTAAGCGTCATAACAACATCGCCCACCGAGGCCTCGAACTCGCGTGTCAGCGAGGCCAGCTCTTCGCTGCCCAACTGCTTGGCCGATTCGGCAGCAATAATTGTGAATGCTTCCGTCAAACGCCCCTGTTTAATCGAACGAAGCCCGTGCTTCATTTCAACGTGACATATTTCATGTGCCAGCACCGCCGCCAGCTCATCCTCGTTATCACAACAACGTAACATACCACGTGTCACGAGGATTAATCCGCCCGGAGCGGCAAACGCGTTTACTTCGTCGGAATCGAGCAACAGAAAATGATACCCGCCGAATGTCTCAGGCCGATCGGAGAAAATCACCAACGATTGACCGAGCAAATTCAGATAGGCATTCGCCCCGGGCCGATCCAGCGGTTGGTATGCCTGGAATATCTTTGCCGCCACAGCACGCCCGATGTAATGCTCCTGTTCGGGAGTAAGCTCCTGCTGCGTCTTTTCCAGGGCTTTCGTACTGCGTGTGATTGAATCCGCCTGGTCGGAGGAAATTATGCCGGCCCGGCTGGCAATCTTCGAACCCATATCGGAAACATTCGAGCAACCTGAAAACAATAATAATGCCAACAATACCGTTATCATTATTGACGGAAGATAGGATCTCTTTTTCATTGTTCACCTCCCGGCAAATTGCCCTGCCTGCGGAATGTAACAATCTGTTCCGGATCGACATTAAATTCCGCCATTCTGTCCACCCATGTGAAATCGAGCGTCCCGTCCGCTTTGAGCTTGGCCTCAACCTGTTCATTGAAACCCTTGCCTGCCAGAGAAACTTCGTCGGATGAGACACCGACGGCTGTGTCGGTAACTCCCGCACGCATAGCGATAGGTTTTTTAGAGAGCACCGACTCATGCAGCCAGCCCTTCTTACCATCGGTGGTCGTCACCGGGTACCAGCCGTTCTGCGCTACACCTGCCTGTACCGTATCACCGTACTCCACGGTGGCCACGGCACGGCCAAGTTGTGAAGGTGTTGCTCTTACCTTGCTCTTTTGTACCTGAACGCTCATTGATGCTGCCAATACCACACTTCCGGAAAATAAAATTAGTATCACGAGATTTCTTATCTTCATATTATCTGTCTCCCATAAACCTGATATATTGCACGTTTCTTTTCCTAACTCAATGCGATCCATCGTCCTGCCGCGGGAACACGACCAAACGAATGCATGCCGATTGCTGATGACACATAATTGCGTATTACAGTCTTTGTGTCAAGTGCTGAAAGCATAAATTTGAAACAGGGTATGCCTACATGTTCTGTTGGAATTATAACCATTATCTCTGTAGGAAATTCAAACCGTTGTTTACTCGAAGGGATCTATACGTAAGTCAACTCCCGAAAAATCCACAGCATGCATAACACAATTAAAATAATCCATTGAAATAGATACCTTAGCTATACTAATTCATAAGAACACCTCTCTTTAATATCCGAGTGAAATTGAAGTCTAAAGATTCGAGTCCTTCCCAACAAGATGATTACTAAAGGTCACAGCAACATACCATTCGTATTTATGTTACCCGATGAAACGATATTAAGTCCTTTTCTTAAAATAAGTTACCGCATTTTCAAACCATACCCCCTCATTTCTCCACGAATATCGACATACTCAAGAACAACCGTCTTCGCACTACAAGTCATGTAACAATAAGTTTCTATTGACGAAAAGCAGGTTAATATGGTATAAATAAACGAGAAATAGGTAACTGTTGGAATTGGAGTCTGCATGATCCGAATCCTGTGGTTTTTGTCTCATTATGGTAAAGCCGGATTGAGCTAATTAACCTATTTTAAAATAAGTGTATGGCAGGAAGAACAGGACAACGTCCAAAAGTTATTCGTGGAAAACGTATGTCTTCATGTCACGGCTTATAATCATCAAGTCTTTGTCTGTGTTTGAAGGAAGGAGGTAATACACATACCGAAAAAGGTTATTCCAAACTGATCCTTGTGTAATAAGGGAAAAACTTTTATTTTTTAATTTCAACTCTACAACTCTTTTCTGAAGGAGGTCAATTATGTGTAAGAAGCTGATTTATTTTGTCTGCTTATGTATGCTGCTCGGTCTTCTTATAACAAACGCAGCATATCCACAGGATTCGAACCTTGTCGGCTGGTGGAAGTTCGACGAAACATCCGGTACTATCGCCCATGATTCAAGCGGCAATGGTTATAACGGCACCCTTCAAGGTAATCCTCAGTGGGTAACCGGTTATAAAGATGGTGCGCTCCGGCTCGATCCGTCCGATGGTGATGACTATGTTGAATTGGACATCGGCAAACTTATACCTACTCTGGATGAGTGTACCTTTGCTTTTTGGATTGACTATGCCGGTCGAATCGATCCGGATGATGAACGGGGCTGGCAGCGGATTTTTGACTTTGGCACAAGCCAGGCAAACTACATTTATCTCTGTCCCAGTACGGGGGCAACTAATATGGCGATGCGTCTGGCTCTTGTGGCAAATAACGGCAGATGGGATGAGTTCGATGCAAGTATCGGTGCCCTACCCACCGGCTGGCACCATGTAACGGTAACGGTCAGTGACAGCGCAAAGACTATGATTATGTATGTCGATGGTGAGTTTGTCGGTTCAAAAACCAACTGTACAAACAGCGTGGACGATATGGGGGAAACAACCAATAACTGGCTCGGTCAATCGGAATATCCAGATCCCTACTTAGACGCTGCATTAGATGATTTCCGAATTTATAACCGAGTATTCGCACAAAATGAAATAAGCAAAATAGCTAATCCCGAAAAAGCCTCCGTTCCTGCGCCGGATAACGGCAGTGTTATCAATCAGACAGATGTAACACTCGAATGGGAAACGGGAATGTACGCCGCCCAGGTGGACGGACATCATGTGTACATTGGCGATAATTTCGACGATGTGAACGACGGTACCGGCGATACTGACAAAGGCCTGACCAGCAGTACAACATACCCACTGACCGGCCTTGTAGAGGGTATAACCTATTATTGGCGGATTGATGAAACTGACGGAGTCAATACGTGGAAAGGTGATATATGGAGTTTTACGATTCAGCCTTATATAGCCTTTAATCCAATCCCTTCCGATAGGGCCATTTATATACGTCCCGACGTCGTTTTTTCCTGGAGCCCGGGCGTCGAAGCAACGCGTCACGATATATATCTGGGCACCAGCTTTGAAGATGTTAACAACGCCACCAGAGCCAGCCATGAGGGACTGGAATTCAATATGTCCCAAAGCGGCGAGACGTACGAACCGGAAAACCTTGAATTTGACACGACCTATTACTGGCGGATTGATGGTGTCAAAGAAGCCACTATATGGAAAGGCGATGTCTGGACCTTCTCGACAATATTCGAGATGCCGGTTATCGATCCCAATCTTGTAGGCTGGTGGAAGCTCGATGACCGCGAAGGCTCAATTACTATTGACTGGTCCGGCAATTATAATCACGGGATACTGTTTAACGGCCCAGAGTGGATATATGGCCCGGTAGATGGTGCACTACAATTGGATGGCATGAACGATTATGTGGATTTACCCATCGGTCAGCTTGTCAGTACCTTAAATGAGTCCACTTTGACAATATGGGTGAATTTCACTGATCCGAATGGTGGCGTAATGCGTTCCATTCTAAATATTGGTACAGATACAACGAACTTTGCATACCTTAGCCCACGCTTTGAAACTAATGGTGCGATGCATGCGGGAATCACGATTGACGAAACACCTTATGATTTGGATTCAACTGCCGGAACGCTTGCCACCGGCTGGCATCACGTGGCTATGATTACAGAACCAAATAGCCTGTCACTCTATCTTGACAGCCAGCCCGTCGGGACAGCGGCAACGGATTATACTTTAAGCGACCTCGGTGTGACCACCCAAAACTGGCTGGGCAAGCCCGAATGGCCTAATGATGCATACTTTAGCGGCTCTTTAGATGATTTCCGGATATATAACCGTGTACTTACACAGGATGAAATCGCAAATGTATCGAGAGGTTACCCGTTACTTGCCGGCAATCCCATGCCTGCCAACGGATCAATCGCCGATATAGTCAGTGCGGCGACTCTTATCTGGTCTCCCGGAGATAATGCAATACAGCATGACGTATATTTCGGTACCGATTCGGATGCTGTGGAAAATGCCGATATGTCCACTGCAGATATTTATCGCGGCCGACAGGATGCCAACAGCTATACCCTGCCTGAAACTCTCGAATGGAACCAGACTTACTACTGGCGTATTGACGAGTACAATAACGATGGGACAATCGGCAAAGGCAGGCTCTGGACCTTTACAATCAATGACTATCTTATCGTGGAGGAATTCGAAGCATACAACGATATTAATGAAGAAGAAGAAGGCAGCAACAGGATATATATGACATGGTCGGACGGCTATGCCAATCCTAATGTCAATGGTTCGACTATAGGTTATCCCGATCCGGTTTTCGCGGATGGTGAACATTTTGTGGAAGTAGAAACCGTTCACGGCGGTAATCAATCGGGTCCATTATTATATGACAACAGCATAGCAAGCTATTCAGAGGTCACGGTTAACCCGAGCGACCTGACGGTAGGAAACGATTGGACCGTTGGCGGTGTTCAGATTCTGACATTATGGTTCTATGGCGATCCCAACAATGCCGTCACCGAACAGTTGTATGTGAAAATTAATAATACGAAGGTTCTATATGACGGTGACGCCGCAAACCTGGCAGCAGGCGAATGGATACAATGGGATATCGACTTATCCACCGTCGATGATAACCTGACCAATGTCACGCTGTTTGGTATCGGCCTGGATAAAACGGGCGCAACCGGCAGCTCAGGTATATTGTTTATCGACGATATCCGGCTGTATATACTCAATATGGCAGAATAACAGTGACAAACGTTGACATGTAATCTAATGTCTGAAATCGGCCGAGAAACTTGATACCGGAATTTCAGAACATAGGATTTTAGATTTTTAATTTGGGGTCTATATCGATTTATTCGGTATAGGCCCCTTTTTTTCAAACACCTCATTAAGTATCTTGAACAATATCCGGTTATCCTGTAAATTGTATCAGGCCAAAGATAATTTAAGAACGAATATAAACGTAAAGTTAATCAGTAA
>CAYSKI010000097.1:0-10003 GCA_964431695.1 uncultured Pirellulales bacterium
GCTATTTCTTTCGGAAAAAACCGCCAGCAGAACTTGACATTATCACAATAAAATATCCCGCCGTTCTCCTCATATCTTCTCATAGCATTAGCTGAAAAACCGTAACCGGCGAGACGCAGCACAAGTTCCAGCAGAATAAATAGCAAGACCGGAATAACGGTAAGAGCAATAACGCGAAACAGCCAGAGACGCCGGCCGGTTATTCGCTTATTTGGTAATTCTTTGATATCTTTGTGCTCGCTTTTGCCCACTGATAAATTTCTGCTGCTTTTGCGGCGTTTGATGTCTCTCTTAGAGTAGCTTTTAGATTTTTTTCTCTGCCTGGCAGACACTTACGATCCCTTCAAATACGCCCTTCAATAGACTTTAGCACTCTACGCACCTTGGCGGAATTAGGATCTATCTTTAAGGCTATGCGCAATTCTTTAATGGCCTCATCTCTATGTCCCTGGGCTTCCAACATAAGCCCCAGATTACTGTGCATGTCCAAATCATCCGGTACGAACCGCAGGCCATCACGATATGTTTTGATTGCCTGGTCAAACTTTCCCTGCTGATAAAATATTACTCCCAGATTATTATATGCCTTTGCATGATCCGGTTTTAATTGAATTACTTTAAAATACTGTTCAACAGCCTTATCAAGGTTGCCCTGAAGCTGATATGCCAAACCAATATTAAAACAAGCATCAGGAAAAATGGGATAAATATTCAAAGCCTTTAAGTTATAGTTAACAGCCGTATTTATGTCACCCTGCAAACCCGACAACAAACCTAACTTGGCCCAGGCCTGGTAGCGATTAGGCATATAATCGAGAACCAAACGAAACTGCCGGGCCGCTTCGCCGTAATTATTCATTTCTTCGAGGAATTCGCCGAAATTCCAATGCAGCCACCAGTCTGACGGATTTTGCTCAATCGCCCAGATAAACTGTCCTTCGATTTGATCAGTTACCCCTGGAGAAAGAACTTTCCTAAGGACCTGAATCTGTTGCTCCATCTGTTCAACCTGTTGAGCATGATAAAGTTGATTTGTAAATGGCGGCTGTTTGATAAAGGAATTTAAAACATCCTCCACAATCTTGTATTTATCCCAATCGGAATATGCCAAATAACGAGCACACTCTTCCTCCGATGGGAGCGGCTTTTCCCGGGCTATTCCGGACTTTATCCGCTCCGGCAAAATCTTCTCGGCCTGTTGAAATATTGTAACGGCCAAGAGATAATTGCCTTTGAAATTCATATGAACATGCTCATAAAACAATTCCTCCCCGGTTGTTTTATGCAAACTGTTTTGTTCAAATATATTTACCACATCCGACAGATAAACTTTTTCATCGTTTCGACCGGATGCTACATCACGGATAATATCATTAATTTGATTGTCCGCTCGAAAGCGAAGCGTATCCATCTCACGTGCCTGGATATACTGTTCTCTGCTATCGTCATATTCACCAATTGCCCAATAGCATCGGCCAAGACGAAATCGAAGGTCTGCATAACTATCGTCAATTCCGAGAGCTTGAACATACTGCTCGACCGCTCCGGAAAAATCTCCATTCTCCTCACATCGAATCCCAAGCTGATAATATTTGTCCCAGTTTTTTTTCTCCACATCTGTGATATCAGGCCGGTGTAATGAGGCGAATGGTGGACTGTCTTTTAAATTGCAAGGCATCGTACAAAAAATTATCGGTGTTCCACTTTTACAGGCAAAACGTCGAATATCCATAAGGTTTCTTTGGAAATGCCGGTAAACGACCTCCATACGAGGTTCGTCCGCTCTGACCTGCTTATCCAGAAACATTTGCAGACCGTGCCAAACTTTAGGAGTATTGTTACCATGTACAGACGAGAGAATATCGGTTAAAAGCTGGCCCAGTTTGGTTGTTTTAAGGGCAATTCCGAAACGGATTAATGACAGATTGGAACTAAGGGGACTAAAAACAGTTCCTGCCCCATAGGGACCGATTACCTCATTATTACCGAGATACACAATAAACAAATCGCCTTGATGTTGTGTACAATCTTTAGCTATATCCAGAACAACATGGGAATTTATAGCCGGCATCGCAGTGTTAATCACTTCAAAATTTACATTGGGATACTGCTGTTGCAGCATCGTCTGTAAAATTCTTCCGAAACCAAATGCCTCTTTCGGTACACCCGCAGCAGCAGAAGCCCCCAATATAAAAATTCGATATGTTTCCTGCGATTTACTCTTTGAAAATGCAAACGGATTTGCCGTTCGAGCTATATTAGGCGGAAAAAACTTCCATGCATATCTAATATTATCACAATAAGAAGCCGTGTCATTCAATTTACATTTGACAAACATATTTGCGGGGTAGCCGTAACCGATTACTCGCAGAGCAATCTCCAGCAGCAGAAACAAAAAGGCCGGAATAATGGTAAGTGCAACAAGACGGAACAGCCAGAGCCGCCGGCCGGTTATTCGCTTATTTGGTAATTCTTTGACATCTTTATCTTTGTGTTTGCCTTTGCCCACCGACAAGCTTCTGCTGCCTTTGTGGCGTTTGATGTCTCTCTTGGAGTAGCTTTTCGATTTTTTTCTCTGCCTGGCAGACACTTACGACCCCTTCAATTACGCCCTTCGATAGACTTCAGCACTTTATGTACCTTGGGGGAATTAGGATCTATCTTTAAGGCTGTGCGCAATTCTTTTATAGCTTCATCTATCTGACCTTGTGCTTTGAGTATCACACCCAGATTGTAATGCAGGTTTAAATCGTCAGGCACGAATTTCAATCCATTGCGATATGTCTCCAGCGCTTCCATAACCTTGCCCTGTTCATAAAGTACAAATGCCAGATTATTATAGGATTGTGACTGTTCCGGAATAATGCGAATTGAGTTTGAATAGCTCTCAACAGCCTCATTATACATACCTTTAAGCTGATAGGCCAATCCTAAATTATAATATGCCTCGGAAAAACTCGGATAGATGTTCACGGCTTTTAAATTATATTCGAGCGCGGCATCAAGGTTTCCCCGGGCACCATTCAAGAAGCCCAATCTGGCATAAGCTTCGTAATGATTCTGTGCTAAATTTATCACCTTATGAAACTGCTCCGCAGCAGCATCAAATTTCTGCAAATCTTCCAACATGAGACCATATTTCCAATATAACCACGGGTCAGATTGTGTTTGCCTAATCGCCCAGTGATATTTCTGCTCAATTTGATTCGTCACTTCCGGAGTAAGAGCATCTTTGAGAATCCGGAGTTCCTGCTCCATTCGTATAATCTGTTCGTTATGGTAGAGCTGGTTAGTGAAAGGTGGCTCCTTCAGGAATTCATTAAGAACCTTTTCGGCAGTCTTTTGCCGGTTCCAATCGTTATATGCCAAATAACGAGCACATTCTTCCTCCGAGGCAAGCGGCCTTCCCTGGGCTATTTCGCGCTTTATCCATTCCGGCAAAATCTTCTCGGCCTGTTGAAATATCGTAACAGCCAGGAGATAATTTCCTTTGATATTCATATGGACATGCTCATAAAACAATTCTTCACCCGGAATTCCATGAGGGCTGTTTTTTTCAAAAACCTGACATGCATCTACTAAGTAAACACCTTGAGGTGTTTTTTCACCGGTAACATCTCGAATTATCTCATTGATTTTATTATCTGCACGAAAGCGGAGCGTATCCAGCTCACGTGCCTGGATATAATGTTCTCTGCTATCGTCATATTCACCTATTGCCCAATAACATCGGCCAAGGCGAAATCGAAGGTCTGCATAACTATCGTCAATTTCGATAGCTTGAACATATTGTTCCACAGCGGCGGAATAAAGCCCCTCGGCTTCGGAAGTGACTCCACGTTGATAAAGCTCATCCCATTTCTCTTTATCAGTCTCGGATAAATTCGGTCGATGATTGGAAACAAACGGAGGGCTATCTTTCAAATTATCGGGAACCGTACATATAATAATTTTCGTTTTCTTATTATTGGCAAGATGACAAATATCCTGAAGGTTTTTTCGAAAATGCCTGTACACAATTTCCATCCGAGGGTCGTCTGCTCTGACCTGCTTATCCAGAAACATTTGCATACCGCGCCAAACTCTGGGGGTATCACCGGTGCCGAGCGATCCAAGAAAACTTGTCAAAAGTTGCCCCAGCCTGGTCGATTTAAATTTAATTCCCAGGCGAATAAGTGCCAGATTGGAACTCAACGGGGCAAATACGGTTCCGGCCCCATACGGGCCGACTACTTCGTTATTTCCCAGGTACACGATAAACAGATCCGGCTGGTGACGGGCACAGTCTTTTGCGATTTCCAATACCACATGGGAATTAATAGCCGGCATTGCAGCGATTATGACTTCGAAATCTGTTTGTGGATACCGTTGATTCAACATAACACGCAGAAATCGCCCGAAAGAAAATGCCCCGTCCGGTGTTCCCGCCGCAGCAGAAGCTCCCATAATAAAAATCCGATAGGTCTTATCCGTTTTTTCCGCAGGAAAAACAAACGGATCCATGGCTCGGGCAATATCCGGACTAAAGAACCGCCAGGAAAATTTGATATTACTGCAGTACGAGTCCCGGTCATTGGCTTTACATTTGATAGCCACATGCGTCGGGAAACCATAACCGACAAGACGTAGTGTCACCTCTATTATTAAAAATAAAAGAACCGGAACAATTGTTACCGCAATAAGACGAAACAACCAAAGTCTCCAGCCGGATAATGGCGTACCGGATACTTTTTTCACTTCTTTCTTTTGTCTTCTCTTGAAGAGTTTGAAAATTGTCGTTTTTTCTGCTGTTATGCGTTTCCTGGTTCTATGCTCTTTTAGAGATTTTTTTGTTTTTAATGATGATTTTCTGCTTTTCCGACGTTTTGAACCCATTTATTTAATCTTTTAATATTTAATATGGAATTGATTTACCGTAATTTTTTCAGTTGTGCCACTTCGTTTTTTGTTAACGATCTGAATTTACCGAGGCCGAGGCCGCGGGAATCGAGTCTGCCGATTCGAGTCCTTGCAAGCGATTTGACGGAAAATCCCACTCGTGCAAGCGTTCTGCGAACCTGGCGATTCAGTCCCTGCTTAATCATAATTTCAACGAACGATTCTTTATAGCTGCTTTTCAATATTTTTACAACGGCAGTGCCGGTCCTGCCTTCAGCCAACCGGACACCTTTCTTTATCTTTTCCACCTGCTCGCCGACAATTCGCCCCTTAATCCGTGCAACATAAGTCTTGGCCAGTCCGTATCTCGGATGCGCTAATTTATTCGCCAATTCGCTGTCGTTGGTCAGGATAATCAAACCCGTGGTATCTGCATCGAGCCTGCCGACACAAAAGATACGTTTGTCGGTATGGACCAGGTCTATTGCTTTTTTCCTGCCGGCAGGGTCACTATTCGTGCAAATAACTCCCTTGGGCTTATTCAGCAGAAAATACACCTTGTTTTCGAGATGGATTTTTCTACCGTCCACGGTAATCACGTCTTTTTCGGGGTCGGCAAATGCAGGCAGCTTATCGACAACATTTTTATTGACCCGCACAAGGCCACGTAGTATCAGTTCCTCACATTTTCTGCGAGAATCAATACCGGATGCGGCTAAAATTTTCTGTAACCTTTGAACAGCCATAAAAATATTTTTCCCGGCCCTATTCTAATATTTGAGACAATCCTTAGACACAACAGGCCAACGACAATATAATACTACATATTATGAGTTCAAATATCAATGTTTTCGAGAAACAACAAGTAATATAGAATACTCCCAATAACAGCAAAAACTTATGATAACGACCGCCGTTTTTGACCTGGACGATACACTTTACGACGAAATCGAATATTGTAAAAGCGGTTTTACCGCCGTGGCGGAATTTCTTGCAAACCGGCTCGACGGCCTGTTGCCGGAACAAATATTTAACATTTTCTGGAAGCAATTTACCGCCGGTAACCGCACAAAAACTTTTAACACCGCCCTCGATGAGCTTAAAATATCCTGCGAAGAACAATTCATAGTCAAAATGGTAGAAGTCTATCGTAACCATCGCCCTGATATAGAACTGCCACAGGATAGTCGGGAAGTTCTTACCCGGCTTAGTAAAAAATACACTTTAGGACTGCTCACAGATGGTTTTCTGCCTGCCCAAAAACTCAAAGTCCAGGCGTTAGGCATCGAGAAATACTTCGAATCCATAATTTACACCGAGGAACTTGGCAGAGATTGCTGGAAACCGTCACCGGCCGGTTTTATAAAGATACTGGACAACCTGGATGCAAAACCGGAAAATACCGTTTATATCGCCGACAACGAAAAAAAGGACTTTATTGCCCCCAACCGGTTAGGGATATTAACTATCCAATTAATCCGTCCCGCTCGCATACAGACGCTCGTCGGCAGGGAACCTAATGCTTCGGCACAGAACATAATAGACCAAATAAGCAGCTTACCCGCACTCCTTGAGGAATTTTGAGAGTCTATTTTCAGCATTGGTTGTGTGCCCCGATCGGCGGAATATTACATATATGAGTCGTATATAGTAAAAACGCCCTTCCCGAAGGCTTTTTTTGTTGACTTACCGACCTTTTCAAGCGATAATATAATATCTTTACAAGCTTTTAGGGTGATTTTTCAGTTATTTCGTAGGAGTTTCAATTATGCCGGTACGCAGGAGAAAGCAAAGCAACGCTATGCTCTATACTCTGATAATCTTTGTCGGACTTTTTATTGCCTCAACGACTGTTGCGGTAATTTATTATGTCAAAGCCGAAGAGCACAGGACCGCAACGGAGAACTTACAAAATGAGATTAGAGACTATGCCACGAACCAGGAAAGAACGGACGTCGGGAGAAATATCGGCTCCCGTTTAAGCGGCAGCACATGGCTTGGCACTATGATTACCCGTCTCGACAATATGGTAACCCTGATTGTCGGCGGCGTGCCGGGGGATAAATCGGCCGAGGTTAAAGCTGATAACGCTAATAACGAAGCTCAAACAGCTCTCGAACTGGCCCGGAAATATATTAATATTGCAGATCCGAATACTACAGGTCTTATCCCTATAATCAAAGCGATAGCAGCAGAGCTGGAAAGCACGAAAAAATTACAGCTCGACACACAGAAATCGCTCGATGAGAAACTGGCGGAACTCAAGAATGTAAACGAAGCAAATACTCAAAAAGAACAAGCCCTGCTGGCTGAAAAAGAAAAATTACTGCAGGATGTCGAACAGGCAAAACAGGACTACAAAGAGCTACAGGACCTTTTGAGACAGAGCACAGAAGAACAAGTCAAAAATCTTACAGTACAAGTACAGGAACTGACGGCAACCAAGGAAGCCATGGAAGACAGACTTGATCTCAAAGAGGCGGAACTGGCAGAGGCCCAACAGGAAATGAAACTTGCCAAGGAACAGATTACAAAAATAGAGCCTGGACCGGACCAGGAAGTTCTGGCCTATCAGCCCGATGGAAAAATCATATTAGTTGACAACAATGCCAAAGTCGTGCATCTGAATATCGGCAGCAATGAACACGTGTACAGGGGGCTGACTTTCACCGTTTATGACAGGGGAACATCCGTCCGGCAAGACGGAAAAGGCAAAGCTGAAATCAAAGTCTTTGATATAGCAGATACATATTCGGCGGCAAGGATTATCGACTCAGAACTCACAAAGCCAGTCCTGCTGGGTGATATCGTGGCAAACCTGATATGGGACAGCACAAGAACGAATGTATTTGCAATCGCCGGAGATTTTGACATCGATGGTGACGGACAAACCGATTACGATGCCATCGAAAGAATAAAAGCACTTATCGAAAAATGGGGAGGCAGAGTCGATCCCAATATCTCAATCGACACAGATTTCCTTATACTCGGTCAAATACCGATGGTCGGAGGCAGGCCGACTTTGGAAGAGCAGCAACAGGACCCGACGGCCCTGCAGAAATACGAAACTTTGATACAAAGACTAAACCAATATAATACCATGCAGGAAAGAGCACAAGCCTTGTGGATTCCCATACTTACATACGATAAGTTTCTTTATTTTATTGGCTACAAGACAACATCAAGCCAGGCAGGCGCCTTTTAGTGTGGAACAACGCCGATCGAGGCGATAAAAATCTCACCGGTATATTTAACAGCCTGTGCGGTTGTAAATCCCTTTTTAACTGCAACGAACGTCACGGTGTAATCAGCCTCTATGGCCGCCCCGAGAGGCCGGCCCGTGTCGCAGTCAAATCCCGAAGGGATATCAACCGCAAGAATGGGACAACTTTGAGCGTTTATGCTCTCTATCAATCGTATATACTCCTCGTTTAACCGCCCTTTTAATCCAGTACCGAACAGGCTATCGACAATCATATCGGCTTCAGCAGTGAGAGTGCGAATCTTCTCGGCAACATTATCACCTGCCGGATTGAATTGCTCAATTGGCAGGCCCATAGATTCCAATATATCCAGGTTTATTTTTGCATCGCCTTTGATTTTACTGCGGTCCCCGAATATGACCACAGCAACATTAACGCTGCTGTTTAAAAGATGCCTGGCAATCACATAACCATCGCCGCCGTTATTGCCGGTCCCGCAAAAAATGCACACTCTCGGGTCGGCAACCTCTGCAATTTTTTCTTCGATCAACTCAGCACAGCTTCGCCCGGCGTTTTCCATCAGCATCACCCCCGGAATACCAAGTGTATTAATGGCCCATGCATCAAAAGCACGAACCTCTGCTCTGGTCATCACAATATTATTCTTATTCGGCGAATACTTCTCCATACTCGGTCATTATACATCACACCCATATATCTGTCAATTGACACATAACCTGCAGACTATTACAATACCTGAGTAATATGATTCAATCGGCCGTTTTTATGCCAGTCAAAGGAATGACCAATACAAAACACGATACGTTAAATGCAGATATTATTAACAAATGATGACGGTATTTTCGCGCCTGGATTGGCCGCTATTTACAAAGAGCTTATCAAAATAGGCGATGTAACAATTGCAGCACCGGCGGACAGCCGCTCAGGTGCAAGCCACAGTGTAACATTTTCACACCCGTTGGTATGCAACAAAGTTGATATAAACGGCCAATTTACCGGTTACAGTATTCAGGGATCACCGGCCGATTGTGTAAAGCTTGCCGCAATGCAATTACATAAAGACCCGTTCGATTTGCTTGTAGCCGGAATAAATAACGGGGCAAATGCAGGGATAAATGTGTATTATTCCGGCACCGTCGCCGCAGCAATGGAAGGTGCGTTCTTAAAAATCCCGGCGGTAGCAATGAGCCTTGCCTGGGAAGAAAACATGGATTTCCAGACGGCTGCAGGTTACTGTACAAAAATCCTTAAAAAACTCATACCGGTAAGAAAAAGCGGCGTTATAAATATCAATGTCCCGCTATTATCAAAAGGCCGGCCGAAAGGCATCCAGGTTGTTCCCCAATCCAGTAAAGGCTTCGACGAGTCTTATATTCAGCAAAAAAACGAACAAGGGCAAACAGTTTTCCAATTAACCGGCAGAGAGCATTTAGCCGACCAGGCGCCTGTCGATACGAGGTCATTGGAAGAAGGGTTTATTACGATAACGGTTCTTACCCCGGATATGACTAATAAAAGAAAAACAAACAACTTAAAGACTAAATTTAAAGATTATGTCCTATAAATTGTTGACTTTTCAGGATTTATTCAATAGAATGTAAGATGATACTATCGAAAAAACCGCAGTAGCAAAACGTAGTTTGCCGGAATGTATTTACATATTTCGATAGTGAATATTTTAGTGAATTATGATTATTCCCTAAGAGCAAGAGAAATAAAGATTAGTATCCTAAAGGAAATAAAAAAAATGAAGAATAAAGGTTTTACCTTAATTGAGTTACTGGTCGTTATTGCCATTATAGCGCTCCTGATGGGCATTCTGATGCCCGCCTTACAGAAAGTCAGAGACCAGGCCAAACGAACGCACTGCGTAGCCAACGTAAGAACTTTGTCCCTTGGGT
>CAYSKI010000098.1:0-9853 GCA_964431695.1 uncultured Pirellulales bacterium
AAATATCGGCAAAGAAGCTAAATTCTATGCACATTTAGACGGACAATGTACTAGGATTATTTATTTTAGCCTTTTTTCCACTTTTTCGTGAATAAATAAAAAAGACACGCCCCCCATATTTCTTCTCAAATTTAGTATGGTTCTGTTCGTGCATCTTTTCCCACTGATAGTGATCGAGAGCTAATCCAGAAACTGACTTGATCTGAAGACCTATGAACTTGTCCTTTACATGTATGAAAAAGTCAACATTGAATGTCCTATCCCATTCATCGGGAGCAGGCTGGATTTTTACACCAAGTATTGATTCCAGTTGTCCATATACGGTGTTGATTTCATTCTTATAACCTTCATAAGTTCTATTCAGGACGAGGTTATAAGCATAGTCTATACACTCATCTTCTTGGATAGACTCCAATTCATTCTGGACTACTTCGGATAGCTTTATATATAACTTCTGTCCTAGGTCAGTAAGGTATTCTCTTGTGACTATGATACCATTTCGCTTTTTTTGAACAGCATTACTAAAATAATACTCCTCCCATTCCTTGAATGACTTCGGTGCGCAATTCCTTATGAGCTCAGATGTGGGACCTACACTGTTTGCCTTGTTAAGCCCCCATCTGTTCATTCCGTAGTTTAAGAGCGTCTCCCTGTAAAACTTCAGATTTCTCCCTTCACGCCCTTTTATCCATTCCTTTTCCATTATTTTCTCCCTACTGCCACTAAGAATTTCTTTTTAAATCTATATTCAAGCGAAGTATCTACATCGACCAGACCCTGTTTAATCAAATGTGCATTAAGAAACGTCTTATTCCGAAGATATAAATAACAATAAAGATTATTTTTCTTATCATGTTTAATAGTATCAAATTTCATAAAAACCCGTTGGCCACGAGTTTTATCTTCAAGAAAATTCACGGCCTGCTCAATCGTATCTTTTTTATTCCTTACACCTAACAGTCTGATATTCAAATCATCATCTAATACTAATCTTTCTGGTGAAATAATCTTTTTAACCGAATGATACTTTTCCTTTTCGGAACTATTATTATCTATCTTTGATCCAAATTGAAGTTTTTTAGGATCAAGTTTCTTGTCGAACTTGACAGGGTCGCTGAAAACATAAGGCAGTTGCTTAATCAATTTTTCAAAATCTAAGTGTGATTTCTTTTGCTTGGTTATTTCAAATTCGGTTTCTTCGAAGATCAGCTTCTGGTTTATTCTCAGCTTATCTTTTATCAACGGCAAAAATTCCGGATTTATCTCATATCCGATAGAATTTCTTCCAAGTTTTTTGGCTGCTAATGAAGTTGTACCGCTGCCAAGAAACGGATCTAGAACCGTATCATTTACATAACTGAACATTTTTATAAGACGACTCGGCACTTCTTCCGGGAACATTGCCAGATGTTTGTCCTGCTTTTCGCCCGGTATATTCCAGTGACCGGCGAAAAACCGGTTCCATTCTTCTATCGTCATCCTTGATTGTTCTTTAATCTCTTTTCTAACTCTTGGCGTAATGCCGTGTTTTTTAAAGATTAGAATGAATTCATAATCTATTTTCAAAATCCCGTTCCGGGGATAGGGGAATGATCCCATTATTGTCGCTCCCCCCGTAGTATTGCAGGTAGTGACTTTCTGCCAGATAATCGCCCCCATATAATCGAAGCCAACAGTTTCGCAAAACTTTACTATCTCTGTCCTTATGGGAATAACTTTATATCTTCCATAATAAACGGAACGAGCGAACTGGTCACCGATGTTTACGCATAACCGACAACCTTTATTTAAAACTCTGTGGCATTGATTCCAGACTATATTCAGGTTGTTGATATAATCTTCGTAACTGTCATCAAAGCCGATTTGACTGCCATTTCCGTAATCTTTTAGCTGCCAATACGGTGGAGAGGTAATGACAAGATGGATGGACTCATCGGCTATCTCCATCATATTTCTCGAATCGCCGATTATAATTTTGTGATGAGTCATGATAATTGGCTCATAAGTTTTTTCAACAGTGCCCGCTGGAAGTGCAGGCGGTTTTCGGCCTGGTCGAACATAATCGAGCTGGGCGACTCGGCGAGGTCATCGGTGATTTCAAAGCCTCGATACGCCGGCAGGCAGTGCATAATTTTTGCGTGGCTCGGTGCGGCCTTGACCAATTCGGCGTTGACCTGGAAACCGGCAAAATCCGCTATGCGTTTTTGCTTTTCATCCTCCTGTCCCATACTGACCCAGGTGTCCGTATAAATAATATGTGCATCTGCAACCGCCTCATTAGGGTCGTGAGTTTGCCGGACACAATCGGAAGAAACCTGATTTGCTCTTTCAATCGTCTCGGCGTCAAGCTCATAACCGGCCGGCGATGCAACAACCATTTGCATATCAAGCTTCGCACAGGCGTGGGCCAACGAACGAGCGACATTGTTTCCGTCACCGATAAAGGCGATTTTTATCCCTTTGACATCGTCAAAATGTTCTTCGATAGTCAGGACATCCGCCATCGCCTGGCACGGATGTAACCAGTCGGTCAAAGCATTTATAACCGGCACCGTTGCATACTGAGCCAGTTCGGTTACAGTGCTGTGCTCGAATGTTCGCGCCATTATACCGTCAACATACCGGCTCAGGACCCGCCCAATATCTTTAATCGGCTCGCGTTTGCCGATGCCGCCGATATCTTCGGGCTTGACGTAAATCGGATGACCGCCAAGGTCCGTCATGGCAACCTGAAAGCTGATTCGCGTCCGCAGGCTTGGTTTTTCAAAAAGCATCGCCAAAGTTTTTCCGGCAAGGCATAACTCATTTCCGCCGAACGTGTATAATCTTTTAAGCCTTGTACTTATCCGCAGCAAGTCTTTGAGAAACTCCGTCGGACAATCGATTATCGATAGAAAATCTTTCATCTCTCATTCCTCTTGTCTGCCCGCCGCCATCGTATCCATCCATTGAGAGAATAGGACTGAATCGAAGCGACAGGATAATTAAATTTCAGTCATGACACTATCGAGAATATCCACCGCCTGGTCAATCATGCTTCTGTCGGCAATCATCGGCGGCATAAACCGCAGAACCGTGCCCTGGGTACAGTTTATTCGCAAGCCATTTTCCAGGCATTTATTCACAATCTCCGTACCGGGACTTTTCAATTGAACTCCGATCATCAAACCTACGCCGCGAACACTGTCTATAATACTGTGTTTCTGTTTTAGCTGTTGAAGCTTATCCATAGTATATTGACCGAGCTGGTCTGCGTTCTCGAGCAGGTTTTCTTCTTCTATCGCCTCTATGACGGCCACCGCCGCGGCGCAGACCAAAGCACTGCCGCCGAACGTTGTAGCGTGTTTGCCGGGAACGAGCGAAGCGGCGATTTCTTCTTTTGCCATCATCGCCCCTATCGCCACGCCGCCGCCGAGAGCTTTCGCCATCGTTATAATATCCGGCTCGACATCGAAGTGCTGGTATCCGAACCATTTGCCTGTTCTGCCGATTCCGGTCTGAACTTCATCGAGAATCATAACCGCACCATTGTCATCGCAGAGCCGGCGGATCGCCTGTAAATAATCGGCGTCTGGGATGTTTATACCTCCCTCACCCTGAATCGGCTCGATCATTACCGCGGCAACCTCGCTGTCAAAAGCCGCCTCCAGTGCCGAAATATCGTTGAACGGCACATAGACAAAACCCGGCAGCAACGGCAGCATGCCCTCGTGATGCTTCGGCTGGGCCGTTGCCGTCATCGTTGCAAAAGTTCTCCCGTGGAAACTCCCTTCGGCGGTGATAAACTTGTACTTTTCCGCCGATGTATGCAGCCGTGCCAGTTTCAACGCCGCTTCGTTCGCCTCGGCGCCGCTGTTGCAGAAGAAACTTTTCCCGCCGAACGCCCTTTCGCTTAGCAGTTGGGCCAATTTGCCCTGCGGCTCAGAGTAGAAAGTATTATCGATATGCAGCAGCTCGCCAGCCTGTTTGCGTATCGCTTCAACCACCTTCGGATGACAATGGCCTATCCCGCTGACCGCCCAGCCGGGAAACATATCCAGTATTTTATTGCCGTTGGCATCGTATAGAAAACAGCCCTCGCCTCTGACAATCACCCGCGGCAATCGGCCGTAATTGGCGATAACATATTTATTAAATAATTCGATAGTTTCCTGTGTAGTCATAGTGCCTCTCACATCTTCTATGCTATTTGATAAATCATATCTCATATTTTCAATTCCTGATTATTTGTGTCCCAATCCCTTTATCGGTATAAATTTCCAGTAGTAACGAATGCGGGATTCGCCCGTCGATTATATGTGCCTTTTTGACACCCGCGTCCAAAGCTGTCAGGCACGCCTCAACCTTCGGGAACATCGCATCGGTAATAATTCCATCATCGATCATCTCCTTTATCTTCTCTTCGTCCAGAGACGAAACCCAACTGTCAGGGTCTTCGAGGTTGGTTCTTATTCCATGAGTATCGCTTACAACAACTAACTTTTCGGCCCCGACTTCTGCGGCCACCACACCGGCGGCACTGTCGGCGTTGACATTCAAATTCCCGCCGGTCTTGTCCTTGGCTATCGAGGCGATAACCGGTATAGTCCCGTCCGCACAGAGCTTGATTAACAACTGTGCATTAACATTTACTACCCGTCCGACCAGACCGAGATCGAGTTTTCGCCCGTCTTCACCGTCCAGTCTCAGGGTTTCGGCGAACAAAACGCAACTGCTGAGCGAATGCAGCCCCATCGGGTCGCACCCCGATTCAGTCAGCATTTCGCACATCGGAGTATTGACGTTATGGACAAGCGTATGCTCGACAATCGTCAGGGTTCGTTTATCGGTATATCGCCTGCCCTGGACCCATTCGGCTTCCAGACCCGCCTCGTTCATCGCCCTTGTAATGGCCTTTCCGCCGCCGTGAACGATAATCGGGCGCATCCCGACAGTTGCCATAAAAGCGATATCCGCTAAGAGTTTCTTCTGCAGAGCGGCATCGTCAAGGATGCTCCCGCCGAGCTTGACGACCACGATTCGGCCGCGAAACTGCCGGATATACTCCATCGCCTCTATCAGTGCGGCTGCTTTTGCAATAGCTTCTTCCACTACAATTACTCCTGAAATACATGGAAAAACAAGCCTGAAAGTGTACGAAACCAGAAACAATTCGTCAAGTTATTTTAACCCCACGAGATTTACCGATCGTTTTACCTTACAAAACGCTTGATTTTAACTTTGAGTGGTTGTATTTTGGAATTTTCACAGGAAATGGCGTTAAAATTAGATTTTTGGGTGTTGCTATGAAAGAAAGCAAATTAAGCCGAGAGACCATATTACGAGAATTAAAAAATTACCTGTCCCGGTTCGAACGCCTGTATGGAGTGACAAAAATCGGGATTTTCGGCTCGGCCGCAAGGGATGAGCTGCGTCCGAACAGTGATATCGACGTGGTAGTAGAAATGAGAGAGCCGGATTTATTTTATGTTGTGCATATCAAAGAGACGCTCGAAAACGATTTCAATCGTCCGGTCGATGTTATCCGCTATCGTAATTCGATGAATCGCTACCTTAAGGCCCGAATCGACAGGGAGGCCCGCTATGCCTGATATGTCGCTTATACGTGAAAAACTTGAACAGATATCTGCCGGCGGGATATCCCGGAACTTCTTAAAACCGTGCAGCGAATGATCAGAGAGATTTGAAAACAAAGCCAATTCGCCAGCCTTTGGCTGGAAACACGAAATTCTAAATCCGAAATTCGAAAGTTGTGGATTTGTAGAAAAAATGCAAAACAAAGCCAATTTGGGTCAGGCCCATATTGGTGTAAGCTCTTTTGTGACAAGTATATAAGAGATTTGAAGGCATTTTAGAGGTGAAAAAAACAAAGCCAATCTAATTCGTATTGTGTGATGCGGGGTGCGTATTGCGTAAAGGAATTTGAAAAAACAAAGCCAATTTGGATTTGATCCAAATTGGTGTAAGCTCTTTTATGACAAGTAAATAGGTGAATTTTTAGGGACTTTGGGCTGCGAAAAAACAAAGCCAATCAAAGCCAATCCTTCGACAAGCTCAGGACAAGTTTAACTTAGAAAATTTTGGTGCTGTCGAGGATGAAGTTTACCGGCCCATCGTTAACGGCCGAAACGTGCATGTGTTCGCCGAAAACGCCCTTTTCGACCGGAATCCCCTTCTCGGATATCAGATCGGCAACCTTATCATAAAGCTGCTGGGCCGCATCCGGCTCACCTGCGGCATCGAAACCGGGGCGGCGACCTTTGCGGCAGTCGCCGTGAAGTGTAAAATTGCTGACAAGCAGTATCCCTCCGCCGATATCGAGCACGCTCAAATTCATCTTACCGGCATCGTCGGAAAAGACACGCAGGTTCACAAGCTTATCCGCCATAAACCGGGCATCGACTTCGGTATCGCCTTTACCGACGCTCAGATAGACCAGCAGCCCCTGATCGATTCGGCCGACCGATTGGCCGTTGATTTTGACCTGGGCTTCCAATACTCGCTGGCAGATAAACCGCATATATGCCCCTTATTAGTATTAAAACCACGGTTTCGAAGTTGCCCTGCGGACATGCAGCTCATCGATTATTGCTTTGCCTTTATGGGTGACGAGGTAGAGAACCAACTCGGCGATTTCCTCCGGCCGCATCAGGTCTTCGCTTTTCAAGTCGGGACGAACCTGCGGAATCAATTCGGTATCCACCCCGCCGGGACAAATCAGATGCACGCGGACATTTGTGCCGTTAAGCTCTTCGGCCAGGGATATTGTCATCCCGCGAACGGCATGTTTCGAGGCGGTATAGGCACTCTGGAGCGGATAGCCTTTGACTCCGACAACAGAGGAAATATTGATAATATAGGACGCTGGAGATTTTCTCAACAAAGGCAGAGCCTCACGGCAAAGAATAAACGGAGCAGTGGCGTTGACCTGCAGGCAGCGTTGCCAGTCTTGTGTTTTGGTTTCTTCGAATTTAGATGAATGTGTAATGCCGGCGTTATTGACCAGGATATCCAGTCGGCCGAACTTCTTCTCAACCGCCTCGACCAGGTCCTTTATAGAATCTTCCAGAAGAAGGTCGGTATTGATTATTTCCCCTTTCCCTCCGGCTCTTTTGACCAGTTCGGCGGTTTCCTGCAGCTTCGGCATCGAACGCGCTGCCAAAACAACAATCGTCCCTTCCCGGGCCAATGCGATGCTGATCGCCCTGCCAATCCCCCTGCTTGCACCTGTTACTATTGCGATTTTATCAGCTAACTTCCCTGCCATTACGTCCTAACGCCTTCGCCTCCTGCCACCTGTCTGATTATCCGATTGCCCTTCTGTGTTTCTGCTGTCCCGTTCTTCCTGTGCCTCAAGTTTTGCTTTCTCCTCCTGAATGTACTGATTCAATTCGTCATACCGCAGTTTTCTGGCTAAAAGTAAACCATCAATTGCCGCAGTTGTTTTTTTCGCCTCTTCTTGTTCTGAAATTTGCCGCAATGAAACAAACTCAGTCTGGATTTGTTCGTTGATTGCAGTAAATAAAGACACTTTACTGTCATAATCCTGAACGTCCGCCTGCAGCCACCGATTAATTTCACTTTGCTCTTCGGGATCCACCTGCTCCTGGGCTTCATTATCGTCACCGGAAACATTCGACCTTGAAGTAGTGCCTCGACGTCCGGATCGTCCGGTATATCCGCTGTCCTGCGAGCTGGTTCGGCTGCTACCTCTTGTTGAACGACCCCGGCCGCGACCGGTTGAGGTTGAACGGGTCTGTCTTTGCTCTTTTTCCTGTGCCCTTATTTCCCTTACTATCTTGGTAGTCCTGTCCTTCTTTTTAGCCAGTAAGACATCAGTGGCTTCTACGGTCTTTTTCGTTTCTTCTTCGAGTGCTACTTTTCGAATGAACTCAATTTCTTCCTGTAGTTGTCGTTGAACGTTATTGACCAGAGTTGTTCTATTGTCAATCCGTATCTGTCGCCACCTACGCATTCCAAGTTGACTTTTTGAAGATACTTCCTCGATTGATTTTTCCAGGCCTTCGAACGTTTTGATTCTGGCTTTAATCTCGTTCGGATCAGCCAGCAGGTCGGTCTCGTTTGTTCTCCGTGACCGAATATCTTCAGGACGAAGCTGATTTTCTGTTTCGCCATCCGACACGGGATTGTTTCTTTCAAATCCTCTCCCCCTGTCATATAACCTGTTTTCACTCATTACCTGGCTTGGTTCTTTTGCACCATGCTTTAGAAGAAGTTCGGTAATCTCTGTATATTCTCCTTTTTTTGATAATGATAGAGCGTTATCATTTTGATTATCAACGGTGTTAACGTCAGCTCTTTTGGCAATAAGCTTTTCAACGACATCTTTTTGGCCGGACTTCACTGCAAAATGCATGGGAGTTTCACCTTGATTTGTGATCAAATTCACATCCGCCTGTTGATCGAGTAATAGCTGAATAATCTCGTTGTTTTTTTGATCTATTGCCGTATGCAAAGGTGTCCAGCTTACCCTGTTCCGCGAATTAATATCTAAGCCGCCTGAAAGTAAGGATTTAACCTTTTCAACGTTGCCGTCGACAATCGCCCGGTGCAGTTCAAGAGCCTGATTTATATCCCCCCCACGTGCAAAAGCAATATTAAAGCAAATAAGTGAAATTAATATAAATGTCAGAATCAAACGCTTCACTTTATATCCTCCCTATCTATTTAAAATATCTTTTTATTCTCAATACAATCCTGATAAGATTACGTTCATTGAATGCATTGTTACATATAACAGATTATACTAAAAAACTGATATTTTTTTAATAATTTAATGTTTAAAATGGCATCCAAGCCCTGATTCAGACTTCCTCTCCACAGGCCAATCCCAGTCTTTCTGTAATCCCATCGAATTCGTCCAAAGAGTAAAATTCGATTATTATCTTTCCTCTTTGTCCATTTTTCCGCGTCTCAATGTTAACCTTTGTGCCAAGTTGCCCGCTTAGTTTCATTTCAAGGTCCTGAATATGAGGCGGTTTCGAGCGTATGGCTCTCTTGTCTTTATTTGAGCCTGCAAGATATCTTCTTACCAGCCTTTCTACCTCACGGACACTGAACCGCCCTGCCATCGCTCTATTGGCCAACTTTCGCCGAAGCTCATCGGTTGGAAGCGCTAGTATTGCACGTGCATGACCCATGCTGAGCTTAGATTCAGTTAACATCTGTTTAATTTCCTGAGGTAAGTCCAGTAAACGCATATAGTTAGCTACAACCGAGCGATCCTCACCGAGTCTTTGTGAAGCTTCATTTTGCGTCAATGAAAAGGCATTGAGGTAATTCCTATAGGCCTTTGCCCGCTCGATAGGATTGAGATCAACTCGATGAATATTCTCTACGAGTGACCATTCATGCATCTGCTCATCACTGGCTGTTCGTACCATCGAGGGTATCGATTGCAATGATGCTAATTTTGCGGCTCTATAGCGGCGCTCCCCCGCAATAAGCTGGTAACCATCTTTGAATGGTCGAACGATAATTGGTTGAACAACACCATTGGCTTTTATGGATTCTGCTAAATCATCAAGGCCCTGCTCACTCCACTCTATTCTTGCCTGGTATGGATTAGGGGAAATATCATCGAGATTTATTAACCGCAAAGAATCACTTAACTCCTTATCAACAGGGAAGTTAGGTTCATTTTGCCGGTCCGATAAAGCTTCGCCCGGCTCTGTTTTGCTTATTGTTATCGGACTAATAAGTGAGTCCAATCCCCTACCAAGATGCCTTGGCTTTTCTTTTCTTACAATAGCCATTTAGTCGCTCCTTCGTTATTTATTAACTATTACACTTTATTTATATTAACCATCATACATAAATAATATTTCGGATT
>CAYSKI010000099.1:0-9850 GCA_964431695.1 uncultured Pirellulales bacterium
CCCATTGCAAGCGGCCGATTGGAGCCTGAAATGTTTCTGGCGATGGATCCGGGCACCGTGCGGGCGAAAGTTGACGGCATTAAAACCACCGAGCCGGTCTATGGGCTCCCGGCTTTATGGATTGCCACGGCCGCGAAGGAAAAAGCCGAGATGAATGGTTATACCGTGATCGATCCTGAATCGGTTTTCATCACGCATTTATCCGAAACACTGCGTAAAAACGCCGATGATCTCTTGACTCGTGAAGATGTCCAGCTTCTGGTGGACAGGCTGCGTAAAACCCAGCCTTCGTTGGTAGGTGAGGTCGTGGGGCCGGACAAAGATGTCTCTATCGGGCTGCTGCAGCGGGTACTGAAAAACCTTATAAAGGACGGCATACCGATTCGCGAGATGACCGCTATTCTTGAATCGCTGGGAGAGAATGCCGGTAAAACCAAAAATTCCGCAGTATTGACGGAGCTGGTTCGCAAACGCCTGAGCAGAACGATTACCGAGCAGTATAAAAACGAGAATGATAAAATTCTGGCCATAACTCTCGATCCGACACTTGAACATCAAATGGTTTCGACTCTGCAGCAGGAAAAAGACGGTATATCCCTGGCATTGCCGACCGATACGGCGATGGACATAAGCAGAAGAACCGCGCAGGCATGGAAGGCCGTGATGGACCAGGGAAAAGAAAAGGTCATTTTATTATGTGATTCGAGAATACGCTCGCCTCTGGCGGTGATGCTTTCGAGAACGGTCTCGATGCTGCCGGTCGTCGCCTATGACGAAATCATACTCGGAACAGAGGTAGAGCCGATAGAAACGATATCCATAAAGCAGGTCGAATCGGCGGATCAGACCCCGCAGGAATATGCGATGGTGACACGTTGACAGATTTAATGAATTGATTCGAGGTAAATATGCCGCTACATGTACGGTCAATTGCAGTAAGCATCTCAGTTTTGAGTTTCTTCGGCCTGAGTTTAATCGGGTGGTTGAGCGGTCTTTCCCCGTATGTCTGCTGTAAGAGGGCGATTGCCGGGGCGTTAATAGCATACGTCGCAGGTTCGTTCGCCGTCAAGGCCGTAAACGCCGTGTTAATTGATGCAATGATTGAAAGCCGGCATGAAAAAATAAGTTCCGGAGATTCCGTCGGTGGCCGTAATAACTGAAAATATTTCCGAAGAAAAAAAGAGTCCCAATAACGTTGCGCTGCGCGCATATTCCGACCAGAAGGAATTTGACAATAGTGGAATCGAGAATGAGCGGATAATTCAATTCTTGCCGATGGTCCACAAGATAGTCAGGAAGGTAATAATGTATTTGAAACCTCCGCTGTCGTTCGAGGATATGGTCTCGGCCGGTACCGTCGGATTGGTTAGGGCCGCCCGCGATTTCGATCCCTCACAGCGTGCCGAATTCAAGACCTACGCTTATATCCGTATAAAAGGGGCGATTCTCGATGAGCTTAGGGGATGGTCCTTCATCCCTTCGAATTTGAATAAACGGATACGCGACGCACAGCGTCTTAGCTGGAAGATTACCAAAGAGACCGGCGTGACACCGCCCGATACCGAATTAGCCGAGAAGCTCGGCATCGACATCGATAAGCTTTCGGAAATGTTCGAGAATGCCCGCGTGCAGCATTTCGTTTCGCTCGACGGCTTCGGGGAAAATTCGCCGATATTGGGAAATCTCCCGGCAGCAGACGATACAAAGGCCCCCGATGAGCAGATAGAACAACGGGAGCTTGTCCAAAAGCTGGCCGAGGCGATACAGCAATTGCCGGGAAATAAACGGCAGATTGTCCTGCTTTATTATCAGCAGCATCTGACGATGAAACAAATTGCACAAATTCTGGAGTTGACCGAGTCGCGTGTCAGCCAGTTGCACGCAAGTGCGTTATTTAATTTATCGGTAAAATTGAGGAACTGGAAAGATGGCGGATTATGATTCGAATATTATTAAGCCGGTCGATAATTTGAAGAATGTCACCGGCTTGGCTCCGACCAGACGCCGCGAGGAAAGATCCCGCAAACATCAGCTAAATCAGGACAACGAGGAAAAAGAGGAACAGCAGCCGAATGAGCCGGTCGTGGAGCTGGTTCCGGAAGATATCCGGGAAAACGAAAATAATCCTGATGACACCAGGATTGATTACCGTGCCTGAAAATCGATAAGAAAATATATCGGGACAAGAAAATGCAAAAAAGAACAGGACAAGTATTAAAGAGCGACCAGGTCGAGCTTGAAGGGAAGTTCCAGCTCAATCCGGGACAAACTCAGGTAAACAAAACCCGGCCGAATAATCCGGTTTCGGCCGCCCTGCAGGTGCGGATTCTGGAAAACAATCCCGAATACGCCGTCATCGGTGTTACCTGCTGCTGCGGCACGGAATTTTCAATAAGGTGCGACTACGCAGATGCTCAAAAACCTGAACAATCGGAGACATGAAATTTATCCGCAAATTAAATTCATAAGGAGATAAGTGCAATGGAACGTTACAAAAAAATCCTCTCGTTGATTTTATTGGCGCTGATATTTCTCCCGCAGGGCTGCTCGACCGTTCAAAATTCCCAAAGGGATGACGACCAGACCGGCCGGTCCGAAATGTTACAGAACGATTCGGTCGCAAGGAGGTTCCAGGAATCTTCCGCAAAGAATCCCACAGCGGTCGAGTCCGCGATAGAGCTGTCGGAAAAATATGCCGATCTTTCCGATGAGGCATCCCTGCTGCGCCAGCAGAACAAAGACCTGATCACCCGGAACCAATTGTTCAGGGACCAGATCACCGTAATGGACAAGCAATTGCGGCAGACACAAAAAGAGCTGGCCGAGGCGAACGAAATTCTGATCGAAATGCGGGTCGAATTGAATAGCTGGAAAAGCGATGTCCTCGGATTCCGCGAGGAAATGAGGGACGCAGAAACGGCCCAGTTGGAAGCACTACTTAAGATACTTCACGTTCTCGGCGGAGAGTTAAAGACCGAATCGGCCCAGGGCGGCAGCACGGTAGGTTCGACGGATACCGCCGTCGCTTCGCTCGGTAATTCCAAATAAGCGTATAAGGGAATTAATTTGCAGGTGAATCGAATGAGGAACCGGATAATTTCACTATCGCATAAATTATTTCGCCGGTCAATTTTCCTGCCGGTATTGGCCGCTGTTCTTATCACGGGCTGCGAGTCCGGCGGGGCTTACATGCCGAAAACGAATTACTCTTACATGAATCCGAATATGGATATAACCACTATCGGCAGGGTCGCCGTGGTCGAATTGAAAAACAATTCGAAATATCCACAGGCCTCTTCCAATATAACCGAAGCTTTGTTCCAGGCACTGCAAAAGAAGCAGCTTTTCGGCCCGACAATCATTAGTCAAAACGACCCCGCATGGCGAAGCCTGCAGCTCGAAGCGGATTCGACATATACACTCGAACAGACTTCCTCCATTCGCGAGTTGTTGAAATGTGATGGGATATTGATCGGCACAATTACGGAATATCGGCCGTACCCGCATACGGCCGTTGGGCTGCGGCTGAAAATAGTGGATTTAAGAAGCGGGAAGTTGCTATGGGCGCTCGAACAGATATGGGACATTACCGATAACCAAACCGAGCATCGTATCAGAAGGTATTACAAATCCCGGAAAAACATGGATTATCCATTGCTGAACGAGCATTTGGTCTCCGTAAGTCCGATGGAATTTATCCGGTTCGTATGCTCCGAGGTGGCCGATACGTTATAAACAACGCCAACTGTCATTCCCGCCCCGCATCGTAGTGTGGCGTAAACTCCAGCGGGAATCCAGGTTTGAAAAAAAGTAATTTTATAAGAATTTCAAAAAAAAACTTTAAGTTTTGCCGAATTTCAGCGAAAAGAATTATGGATTAATAGTACTGAAAGGTCATTTTTGCAATGATAGATAAAATAGAAATTCATCAATCGCTGCTCGATTCAGCGGCTTCGTCGAAACAGATAAAAGCCAACCCGGCCCATGCCGATAACAATACCGACGTAACCGTTCAGGTCGATAACGCCAATCTTATAAAAATGGCCCTGCAAATCCCTGAATCGGACCCGCTGCAGCTTGAAAAGGCAAAAAATCTGCTGCTGTCCGGCAGACTCGAATCACCCGAAAACTTCCTCGAAGCCGCCCAAAACCTCTACGACTTCGGCGTATAACACCACGTCATTGCCATACTACCTTGTCATTCCGAGCGTAGTCGAGGAATCTAATTATAAGTTCACCAATTCAATGTCAATATAAGAATTACGCCACAATCTTCAAAACATTTATTTAAGTAAACGTTTTTATATTTTTTAATAGAAATCATCAGTTTAACAATATCTCAATACATAAAGCGCGTACGCGCTTTACGTATTAGGCCATTTTTAATATGAAATATTAGGAAGCAATGTGCAGTGGTAGAGTGCAAAGTTTTAGCATCAATTAGATTTTAATGTTATTGCGAGGAGCTTGCCCCTCAGGGGCGCAGCGAATTGGCAATCTTCATCAGACTGTTTGGTAAACGTCCTTTGTTATTCTCCATTTATTCTATAAGAGAGCAATTTTATCAGATTCGAACCTTTCTGTCGGATTTGCTCACGAGGAATTATCGCGAGATTTCTATGTATCTTTTTATAAAATTTGTAAAATGCACTTGACATTCAGTTCTATATCCCATAAATTCATTTTGCACTTAAGCGGAACACGGATTTTTAGCAAATTCTTTATTCAGGAGGAAGACCAATGTCAAAACAAGAAAAAGTGTATAGTCTCAATGTTATTTTAACGGTTTTCGTCTGTCTGTTGGCCTTTTCAGATCTTGGCTACACTGCAGAAATAAGAATTCCGGAAGATTATACAACAATCACAGAGGCGCTTGTAATGGCCAACGACGGTGATACCATCCGAGTGGCAGCGAAGATTTACTCAGAACCCAATGAGATATTTCCGCTTCGGCTACAAAAGGCAGTTACCCTCGCAGGTATTTCTAACGATCCTAATGACAAACCACATCTGAGAGGCAATGGGAAACATACGGTGGTACTGATCGAAAGTGGAGGAGCTACCTTACAGGGTTTCAAAATCACGGACGGATTAGGCTCGGAAGGCATCAATAGCATGGACGGAGGGGGAGTTTGCGTCTTTGTGGGGTCCAGTGAGACTAACTCGGTAACGATTCAAGATTGTGTGATTGAAGACAATAACTGCCCCAGTGACGAGACCTATGATGGTTGCGGCGGGGGCATCTACTGCGGTGGGACATACTGCACATGCTTTAAGATAAAAATCTCTAACTGCACAATCCGCAGAAATTTCGTCCATGGTACAGGCGGTGGTATTTCTTGTGCTCTTTTGAGTAATGTTAATATAAGTGATACGTATATAGAAAGCAATACCGCTGATGACAAAGGAGGCGGTGTATATGTGGATGTATTTGCTACGCTCGATATGAATAACGCGAATTTGATATGGAATAATTGTCCTGGTGATCCAAATAAGGAAGATTGGGGCGGCAAAGGTGGGGGACTGTCTTGTGAGAGTTACGGATTCTTCACGGCTACAAACTGCACATTCTCACAGAACACAGCAAAATACTTCGGTGGCGGTATCTTCACCCAAGGTGGCTTTTTCACCGGGGAAGATCTGTGTGGTGGAAGTAGGGAATTTCCCTTTGTATCATGTTCGCTCATCGAGAAAAACGATGCGGGCCTCTCAGGTGGAGGAGTATATATTGCCAGCAGCGCAGCCCTGGATTTCTCTGAGACCACGCTATACAGGAACGATGTGAATCACGCCAAGGCTGATGGAGGTGCTGTTTATGTTGCCGGTGGGCCAACCGGTGGCGGGGTGGTGTACATTACTGACGAGTGTCTGTTGGAAGGCAACGAATGCGGCGGACGGGGCGGTGGAATTTATCTGGGGCCGTATACGTTTGGTAGGTTCGAGTCCACACGCTTTCTTGGAAACTCGGCACTTCTTGATGGCGGGGGATTATTTCTCGATACTGACGCGTCTTGCGAATTGATGGACTGCTGTATTACATACAACAATAGTGCACGCAGTCACGCCGGGGGCATCCATGCCAAATCACAGTCAAGGCTTGATTTGAACCACTGTTCAGTCGTCGGCAATTTTGCTCCTTATGAGCGTAGTGGACTTTATCTGGATCCCAACACAGTAGTGCATATTACTGATAGTATTTTATGGCGCAACGCAGGCGGCTCGGTTGAGACCAATGGAGCCGCTGTTAATATCAGAACATCGCTAAGCGAAGATGGAGCAGACCCTAACAACGGCGTTTTATGTTGCAACCCTGGATATGTAGGTTGGGGTGGTCTTGAAGAAATCTACGTAGATGAGTCAATGCCGGGACAAGGACTTGGAACATTTGCCAGTCCTTATAACAATCTACAAATTGCGTTGGATAGCTTCAATTTTCGCCTTGCAGAGAATTCGCCCTGCGTAAACGCCGCAAGCGATGGTGGCAACATGGGGGCTGACACCGGTGTTGGCGGTTCCACGGGTAATATCACGGCCAAGCTGCAACTTATGGATGGCATCTACGACATTCGCGGACGCAATATCATTTTTATTCGCAATGTCCAGGGACTTGGTCACACAACGTCCGTCTTCCAGCACGCCGTCTTTGGCGGCATCGAGGAGGTGTCCATCACGGCTGTGAAAATCACCGGGGAGGAAATCTTCGGCGGGATTGTGACTCGGGCGGACGCCAATTTTCTCGACTGTGACGTCTCGGGTAATTCGGCACTCGCTGATGGAGGTGGTGTTTATGTGGCCGACGGTAATTGCGTCTTAAATAACTGCTTTGTATCGTATAATACCTCCGGCAGCAACGGCGGTGGATTGTACTCTGATGTAAATACGGTGACAACTATTACCAGCAAAAGTTGGCTTTCAGACAACTCTGCTACTGCAGGTGGTGGAATTCATGTCTCAGGTCAATTTCAGGTTACAGATTCCAACTTTGTGAGAAACAACGCAAATATCGGCGGAGCGATCTATGTGGACAAAACTGCCGACGCCGACATAACCGACTCTAACATTGTTTTGAACCAAGCCTCACAAACCGCTGGAGGACTCATGTGCTATGGAAAAACTAAAGTATCGAAAATAAAAGTCGAGCCGCTGTTCGAGGAAAACAATGCCAACAACGGGGGTGCCATTTGTATTAATCCACCCGGCATGCTGCTCTGTCAGGAGTGCATTTTCAAAAATAATGTAGCAAATTCAAGTGGCGGAGTAATTCAAGTTTGGGGTGGCTCGAGCGTTGCTCCAGTCTTCCTCGACTGCGAGTTTATAGAGAACAGTGCAAGACAGGGAGGTGTAGGAAGATGCTACGGCAGCACTCGTTCGATGTTTGATCACTGTCGTTTCAGGGGCAACAATGCCATTCCTAACCACGGAGGCTGCTTTTACCTACAGTCGACTGCAACGCGGTTTCACCAATGCACGTTTAGTGAGAGCGAAGCAACGAATGATGGAGGAGTGGTCTCTTTTTATGGCTCTGATACATCGCTTTTTGAGGACTGCAACAGCGCTGACTCCGTAGCAGGTAGAAATGGGGGTGCGTTCTATATTGCGGGATCGGCAAGGCCGATATTTTCGAATGTCTATATTTCAAATAGTAGGGCCACGGACTTTGGTGGCGGCATTTCCATATTAGAAACTGCAGCACCCTTGTTCGTTGACGCGAACATCAGTGAGTGTCAAGCAATGTGTGGTGGCGGTATTTATGCTGGTGGAGACAGTCGAAGTATATATCAACAGTGCGTTTTTTCGCACAATCTTGCAGATGGGCCGACCTTGTCTCCCGACGGCGGCGGCGCGTGGCTTGCAGAAAACGCATATAGTTCTTTTGTACGATGTAAATTCAAAGAGAACTTCGCTAGGGATGACGGCGGTGGCATATCTGTAGCTGGCCCGAGCAGAGCAGACATGCGGAACACTTTATTTTTTAATAATAGAGCGAATAATACAGGCGGTGGTGTTCACTTCACATCAACAAGCAACGGGGATGCTACAGGATTTATTGCGAACTGTACAATTTTTGGGAACATGGCTAATGGAGCTAACGGTGGCGGTGGTACCTGCTTGGAAACTGGCACTACTGTCGCAGTGGACTCCTCGATAATTTGCCATAATAGCCCTGACGGGATTCCATGCGATGCTAATAATCCCAATCTAAGTATTAGTAATTCCTGCCTTCAGGAGCTTTGCCCCGGTTTTAACAACCTTTTATGTGATGAAAATTGCACCCTTAATCCGGTGACCCTTACGCCCGAAGCAGGCTCGGCCTGCATCGATAGAGGCAATCCCGATCCCAATATGTCTGACGCCTGTCGCCCGCCGGGTCAGGGGGAAACTCGCAACGATATGGGCATCACAGGAGGTCCTTACAATTGCGTCGAGTCCTTCCATGAAGAATTTGAATTCAATACCTTTAGTGATCTCACTTATCTAATACTTCGAGGGAATGCCACACTAAAAGATGGATTCATTCGATTAACCGAAGCCGAGACGAACAAGTCCGGCGGGGTCTGGTATGTGCTGCCGGTTCATGTTCAAGGAGGCTTTGAGACAGTATTTAGTTTCAGGATCGACCGAGATGGAGCAGAAGGCTTCGCCTTTGTCGTTCAGAATACCAGTACAATGGCCCTTGGCACTTATGCCTATTTCTTAGGTTACAATATACCTAATTCTATCGCAGTTGAGTTCGACACTTGGCGTACTTGGGGCTACGAAAACGCAAACCATATTAGCGTACAGACTCGAGGTCTGGAGACGAACGATCCCCACCATGAATATTCTTTAGGATCAACCGAATCAATTCCATTCCTTTCCGACAACGAAGTCCACACAATCAAAATCTCCTATATCCCTGGTCAGCTTTGCATCTTTATGGGCGACTCAATAGAACAAATGGGTGAACCGGTTCTAACTGTTTCAGTTGACCTGGAGAACATCATGTCATTAACGAATGGGCGGGCTTTTGTCGGTTTCACTGCGGCCACAAGGGGTAACGTCGAGACTCATGATATTTTGCAATGGTCTTTCGTTTCAACTGGAACACCATAGTCTAAAGTGAATAAGTAAGAGCATTAAGATCTGTGGGAGTCGAAGATATTTCCGGTGTAAACCTATATATAGGCGTTTCCGGGATTGTAAATATTGATAAAAAAAATTGCTTTTGTGGTAATTTCTTTTCATTTCTTGTCATTTATTTGTGGGTATCATTGAAATTCGTTGGCAAGATGTTTCTACCTAAGGCACGCCTAAGGCGGACTTCGCTTTGCTGCGTTCAGGATCCGTCCTGAGCTTGCCGAAGGGATGACGACGGAAGGACGAAAAATTTTAATAAAATTCACTTGACAGCAAACAAACAGTAATGTTTAATAAATACAAAATAGAATATAGAATACAGTAGTTAGAAGACAGCGTTAAAAATGGGGCAGGGAATAGCGGAGATAAGATAGGGTTTAGCAAGTAGCGGATAGGGGATAGCAAATCAAAGATTAATTCCTTGTAGATAAATAAGTTACAATTTCAAAAAACTTCGTCCATCGTCAATCTTCAATCGTTAATAATGGGGAGAAAAATCATGTCAAGCATAGAACAAATACTTGCCAACCGTCAAAATGCGCAAAGATCAACTGGGCCGAAAAGCGCTGAGGGAAAGGCCGTATCGGCGAAAAATGCAGTAAAACACGGCCTTTTTGCACTGGAGACGCTGATAAAAGGCGAAAACAGGGAAGATTTCGAGATTTTCCGGGAAAAACTACTAGTACATTGTCCGTCTAAATGTGCATAGAATTTAGCTTCTTTGCCGATATTT
>CAYSKI010000100.1:0-9529 GCA_964431695.1 uncultured Pirellulales bacterium
GGGTGCTCAAAGGAGTAAACCTCGAAGTGCCGAAAGGCTCTATTTTCGGTTTTATAGGCAGGAACGGCACCGGCAAAACAACAACGATAAAGACATTGCTCGGACTGCAAAAGCCCCGGGCCGGCAAATGTATTGTCGGCGGATTCGACAGTGTCACCCAGACTCTCGAAATTAGAAAAAGAATCGGTTTTATGGCCGAGGACCAGCAGATGTACGGCTGGATGAAAGTGGGCCGGATAATCAAGTGGGTGGCCGGATTTTATCCCGACTGGGATTACAAATTCTCCGATGAGCTTGCCGAAATACTCAAGCTGCCGATGAATGTAAAGGTAAAGACACTTTCCAAAGGTCAGAATTCCAGCCTTGCTTTGCTTTTGGCTCTGGGGCACAGGCCCGATATCGTGATTCTGGATGATCCGACACTGGGACTCGACCCGATTGCGAGGAAAGATTTCCTGCGTCATGTCATCGACCTGCTGCAAAGCAATAATGTGACGGTTTTTTTCTCAAGTCACCTGCTTTATGAAATCGAGCCGGTAGCCGATTATATCGCGATTCTCGATAACGGCGTAATTATTAAAACAGGCAAAACCGAACAACTCAGAGAGAGCGTCCGAAAATTTATTTTGAAACCAGCACCAGCAGCCGACTTCGGCCGGCTTCCGGGCATTCTCGATGTATTAAAGGTCGGCGACAATCTCTCTGTTACAGTCGAAGATTGCGACGAGCCCAAAAAAGCGAAAATAAAAGCAATGTCCTCGAACGGTACTCAGGAAACAGCCTTGAACCTGGACGAAATTTTCGAGGCCTATGTGATTGGAAACAGAGGACATAAACATACAGTATAATCCTAAACAATTCCGGCATGGTAGCTTTGCAGGGATTTGACCATCGGCTCTTTGCCCTGTCTTGCGGCGATACCTTTTACAGTTGCGGCGGCGGCGGTAGTGGTGGTTATATACGGCACTTTGTACTTGATAGCGGCTTTTCTAATATACGAATCGTCATACTTGCTACGCTTGCCTACAGGAGTGTTAATAATCAGATGAATCTCTTTGTTCTTGATAGCATCCACAATATTCGGCCGACCTTCATAGATTTTCAGAATTTGTTCTGACTTTATACCCTTCTCAGACAGATACTTGTGTGTCCCTTCGGTTGCTAAAACTTTGAAACCAATTTTATTGAATTCTTTTGCGGTATCAGCGATTGATGTTTTGTCGGGATCGGCAACGGTTATCAAAACAGTTCCTTTCGAAGGCAGCTGCTGCTGAGTTGCTTCCTGGGCCTTGAAAAACGCCAGGCCGTAGGAATCTGCTAATCCCAAAACCTCGCCAGTCGAACGCATCTCAGGGCCGAGCAGCGGGTCGACTTCCTGGAACATATTGAACGGGAACACCGCTTCCTTCACACCGAAATGAGGAATCTTTTTATGCTTCAAATTTAAATCAGCGATTTTTTTACCGAGCATGATCTGCGTCGCTACTCGTGCCATCGAAATACCACAGACCTTCGAGACCAGCGGAACGGTCCTCGATGCCCGCGGATTAGCTTCGAGAACATAGACGGTGTCTTCCGCGATTGCATACTGCATGTTCATCAGGCCGACGACCTTCAACTTGATCGCTATCTTTTCCGTGTATTCGCAAATCGTATCTATGTGCTTTTGTGGAATCGAGACCGGCGGAATAACACAGGCTGAATCCCCCGAGTGAATGCCGGCCAGTTCGATATGCTCCATGACTGCGGGGACGAAGACTTCTTTGCCGTCCGAGATTGCATCGGCCTCCGCTTCTATCGCATTGACAAGGAACTTATCAATCAGAATCGGTCTTTCCGGCGTCACTTCCACTGCGGCGGCGACATACTCGCGCAGCATTTCCTCGTCATGAACGACTTCCATCCCGCGACCTCCCAGAACGTACGACGGGCGCACCATGAGGGGATAGCCGATTCGCTTCGCTATTTTCAGCGCCTCTTCGAGACTGCTGGCCATTCCGGATTCCGGCATCGGTATTTTCAATTTCTTCATCATCGCCCGGAATCTGTCACGGTCTTCAGCCAGGTCGATTGTCTCCGGTGTCGTCCCGATGATTTTGACTCCGGCATCCTCAAGCTGTCGTGCGATGTTCAAAGGTGTTTGCCCGCCGAACTGAACAATGACACCATCCGGCTTTTCTTTTTCGTAGATACTCAAGACATCCTCGACGGTGAGCGGTTCGAAATACAGCTTGTCTGATGTGTCATAATCGGTCGAAACGGTTTCTGGATTACAGTTGACCATGATGGTTTCCAGACCTTCATCTCGCAAAGTAAAAGCGGCGTGCACACAGCAATAGTCGAATTCGATGCCCTGCCCGATCCGGTTCGGCCCGCCGCCCAGGATCATAACCTTACGATTTTTGGATGTCCCCACTTTGTCCGGGGCATTATAAGTCGAGAAATAATAGGCGGCATTCTCCACGCCGCTGACCGGCACAGGCTCCCAGCCTTCGACAACACCAAGCTTCGTCCTCTGTTCGCGGATGTTATCTTCGGACGTTCCGAGAATCTGTGCGAGGTATCGGTCGGCAAAGCCGTCCTTTTTCGCCTGGATCAAAAGTTTGTCGGGAATCGGTCTGCCTTTATATTTAAGAAGCTCCTCCTCGAGAGCGACCAGCTCGGCCATCTGTTCGATAAACCATTGTTTGATATAGGTTTTTTCAAACAACTGTTTCGGCGTGGCGCCTTTGCGAAGAGCTTCGTACATAATGAACTGCCGTTCGCTTGTGGGATTATTGAGCAGTCTCATCAATTCATCCAGCGGCAGCTTGTTGAAGTTCTTTGCAAAACCGAGTCCGTACCTGCCGTTTTCAAGAGAACGGATTGCTTTCTGAAACGCCTCCTTATAGTTTTTGCCGATGCTCATCACCTCGCCGACAGCCCGCATTTGCGTGCCGAGCTCGTCCTCAACACCTTTGAACTTCTCGAACGCCCAGCGGGCGAACTTTACGACGACGTATTCGCCGAATGGCGTGTATTTCTCAAGAGTTCCTTGACGCCAGTAAGGAATTTCATTCAGCGTAAGCCCCCCTGCCAGCATCGATGAAACCAAAGCTATCGGAAAGCCGGTTGCCTTCGAAGCAAGAGCCGACGAACGTGACGTTCGCGGATTAATCTCGATGACAACCACCCTGCCGGTCTTTGGATCGTGAGCGAATTGTATATTTGTGCCGCCGATGACCTCAATTGCATCGACAATGTCGTAGGAATATTTCTGGAGTCTTTGCTGCAGCTTCTCATCAATCGTCAACATCGGTGCGGTACAGTAGGAATCACCTGTATGGACGCCCATCGCATCGACATTTTCAATAAAACATACGGTTATTTTCTGACTCTTCGCATCTCTGACAACTTCCAGCTCCAGTTCCTCCCAACCGAGCACGGATTCTTCAACCAGGATCTGACCAACGAGACTCGCCGAGAGTCCTCTTGCTGCAACAATTCTTAATTCATCAACATTGTAAACCAGCCCCCCGCCGGTTCCGCCCATCGTGTAGGCGGGACGAATGACAACAGGATAACCAAGTTCCTTTGCAATTTTCTCCGCCTCTTCTACACTGAATGCCGGATCGCTTTTGGGCATTTCTATCCCCAGCTTGTTCATCGTCTTCTTGAATTCGATCCTGTCCTCGCCGCGTTCGATAGCATCCACCTGGACACCGATTACTTTCACGCCATATTTTTTAAGCACACCGGCTCTGGCCAGTTCTGATGAAAGATTCAAGCCGCTTTGGCCACCAAGGTTCGGTAAAAGTGCATCCGGCCGTTCCTTTTCGATAATCTTTGTCATTGTCTGGAGATTCAACGGCTCGATATAAGTTACATCCGCCATGCCTGGATCCGTCATAATCGTCGCCGGATTCGAATTGACAAGCACGATTTCATAACCCAATTTCCGGAGGGCCTTGCAGGCCTGAGTGCCTGAATAATCAAACTCACACGCCTGACCGATGATAATAGGGCCGGAACCAATAATCATTACCTTGTTGATGTCGTCTCGCTTTGGCATATTGATTTCTCCTGGCCAAAAATGTTCCAATCAATTTCGTTGTGCCACATATCCGTAAATTGCTTGGGATTAGACTACAAATACGTAATATTGTCAAATGCAAGTTACAATAAAATCATAATTAGCAAAAAACCCGTATGACAATGCTGAAAACGACGATAATTTGACGACTTCGCATATTTCCACTCCCAATCTTCTCCCTGGACAAGTTCTCAGGCTAATCCAAAATATGCTTTGACTCATCCCGGCATAGTCACCAGACGACGCTGGATTGGCTTTTTACCTCGGCGAAGTTATACGGAGCCGGGTGTTTTTTAATCTCGACGCAGTCACAGAAGAAACCGGACCTGTCCCGGCATAGCCGAAGGCGAAGCCGGATTTCTCATAATCTTTTTATTTCAAAGAGTTTATGCTATTTTACCCAAATTAACATTGGGTTCGTTTTGCATAATTTTGTCGATTTGTCGAGAGTCCTCTACATCTGTCGAATCCCCCGCGGACGAAATGTTTAGCCGTGGTCGGTACGACCACGGATGTACCCCTCAAGCCGGCTTGAGGGGTAAATATGTAATGTTAATGTTTTGTTTTAACCTTGAACCCATCCGATTTCACTTAGGTCATGCTTTACACTTTAAACTTGCTTTCCCCAATTCGTTATTCGATATTCATTATTCTATACTCGCGATTCCATTCTTTATATATTTTACCTACAAACCGCGATATTGCAACGAAAATCCGCAAAAATCCAAAATGTTACTTTCTTCTATAAAATCTTGATACCCGAAATCAATGCATATCGACAACATCTCCTATAAATTACACAGGCTTTAGGATTAACATAAAGAAATGATGAAAGAAATACAGAGTTAGAATAAAGATCCAATGAGTATCCAGGACAAGACTTTCTCAATGATTATGATCCGATATGCTTCTCGACAGTTCTTCAGACAAAACATCTAAAGGTTCGTTATCTATACATAGGCGTTTCCAAATCGTATAATTTAATATATTCCAGAACATCATCGCACTTTTCGGTTTTACAGACTGAAAATGCCTAATTATATTTTTGTCGAAACACTTGGATGCCAAAGGAATCAGAGGGTCAAAAATCCCCCCTTTATTTGCCCATTTACTCGGAGCGATTCCGAATCCTGACTTTGGACGTTCTATGATAAAATTTGCGATATGTAAATCTTTAGCAATACAACGTAATATATGCTTGGACTCTTTTAGTTTGGTTTCCCATTTTATAGAAAATCCATTCTGCAGCAGGTCACTGTTATAAAAAGGATAATACAATATTTTTCCATTACCTTCACTGAGTTTTGACCAGATTGATTGAGTAATAGAAATGTCACTGATAATATCCATTATTGTGAATATATCGTATATTGAATTATGCTCAAATGGTTTTATGGATTCATATTTATTTTCAATTATATCTTTCCTGCCGACGTTAAAATATTTACACACCCAATCTTCACTTCCATAATTAGTATAAGAATATATTATATTGCCGGGATCATCCAATTGTTTATCGATACCTTTTCCAGCATTTATTACGCTGATAAATCCATTGCCTCTTTTTGCAATTCTCGAAACAAGCTTTATGAGAAAAAAAATTGGATCTATAGACAGTGACTTATAGATGGCTTTATGTCTGTTCCAACGATATATCCAATGGTGCAAACTCATGCCGAAGATGCCGTCTGCTCCCTCTCCCGATATTATTATATTTCTATCGTCGGGAATACCATTTTTAAACAACAAGTATAACAGAACAGATTGTAAATGATGAATCGGTTCTTCGGCAGTTGATATCGATTCTAAAAAACCATAGAGGTATTCATTGATGTCGGTCTGGCAAAGACAATGATCAGAATTAAAAAATTCCGCGGCCGATAAGGCATATTTCTTTTCAACATCATCAACAGGATTCTCGAACGGATATATAGCAGAGTAACTTTTCCTTATACCATAAAGATTTTTACAAATAGCAAATAAAACCGAAGAATCCAGCCCGCCGCTTAGTATAACAGACAGTCTGTTGCTACACGGACTCAAGAAGTTAACAGACTGTAATAAATTCGCGTAAATCTTCCCGGTGATTTCTTCCATCGAAGCAGATTCCGGGAAATCTGCAGACTTACAATCCAGAGGATTATATTTATGTTCTGATTCGACAACACACTTTCCATTAGTAATCGCAATATCCAGCTTACCGCCAATAATAAGCTGACTAATGTTTTTATATAATGTTTCGGGCGGAGTGACACAACGATATATGAAAAATTCGGGTAAAACGTTTTTGTTTTCCTCGATGATTACTCCAGCTTTCCTGAGCATCGCTATATGTGTGGAACAATAAAACTCCCCCTTCGAATTTATATGATAATAAATCGGTCTGCCTGATATAGTAGGTTTGAAAATGGAAAGTCTATTTTCCTTCTCGTTGAAAATAACTTCCGACAGAATTACTTCCCTGACATCCGGCAGGCTAACAAGCGGGGATTCAATAATCGAAAATCCACCCGAATTTTCAGAATATCGAGATAAAAAATTATCAGTAACAGTTGTTGCCGAAAGCAATCCTGCATCGATTTGATTAACAATATATTTATTGTGGAGGAACCTTTCTTCAATCCGGTTTTTGGTTATTGCAATCAAAAACATTTAGTTCCTCTCTCTTGTTGAAATGGTTTATTATTCACCCGCTAATAAAAATTATAATTATGCATCAATTAATGATTCTCTGTGTTTATATTTTTTTCTTAATATATTCCTATATAAAAAAGGCCCTTAAATTCTGATATTAACAAAAAAATTATAAAAAGGCAAGAAATTTCATAAAGATACAATCGACCGGGACCTGATTATCCGGATTCGGGTACATACCGGGATGACAGGAAGGGCCCGCCTTTACAACAACTGTAATCTCTATCCTGTATTTCACGTCTATTCATTCTCAAGATTACTAATCAAGACGCTTGCAAATACTCGGGAGGTAATGTATCCTGTTATAAAGAATAATCGTTTAAATTGAAGAATATGAGGGTAAGGACAATGGCACATAAAGTTTTCGGCGGGGATAAAAAATTACCGATGAAGTCATTATTAGCCTCATACGAACGCAAGTTCATCGACAGCAACGTCCATCGGTTTCCCGCGTGGATTCAAGGTTACGATCTGACATTAATGACCATTCACTGGTCTATCGGCCTGATAATTTTCGGCTGGCTTGCGAGAAATAACCATCACTGGTTGTGGCTCTCGTCCTTGATGCTTGCTCTGCAATGGTTCACGGACTCGTTCGACGGCGCCCTGGGCAGGTACCGTGATACCGGTATCCCGAAATGGGGCTATTACATGGACCATTTTCTGGATTTTGTTTTTATGAGCGCGCTTTTGATAGGATATTCATTTTTAGTTGGCAGCCCGGCCAAGCAGATGGTCTATTTTTTAATCCCGATAGCCGGTTGTTTTATGGTCAGCTCGTATTTAGCCTTCGGGGCAACGAACGAATTTAAAATTACATTCCTTCGGGCCGGACCGACGGAGATGCGAATATACTTTATTATCCTCAACTTCCTGATAATATGTTTCGGCACCGCCTGGCTCGAGAGAATCCTACCCTTTGTTTTCGCTATGATCTTTTTTCTGATGTGTATTGTTGTGTATCGAACACAAAAATACATCTGGAATATCGATATGGCGGACAAAAAAGCAAGGGACTCGAACCAACATGAAACAGCCTAATCAAAAGCCTTTTACCTTAGAGCGGGATACAAGACTAATATCGTGAAAAAACTACCTATGAGAACTCCGGCGGCCTGTTTAAATCGATGGGGATGTTTGCTTTAGCCGAGCGTATATGAATATCCTGCTGCGGGAAGGCAATCTCTATGCCCGCCTTCCGGAACGCGTCGTCGATTGCACAGTTCATGCTATGCCAGACAGGGATATAGTTCTCTATACCTACAACATACACACGCAGCTCGAACTCAAGCGAGCTGTTCCCGAAGCTCTTGAACAGAACAATCGGCTTGGGATTTTCCAGAACCAGAGGATTCGCTCGTGCAACATCACGTAGTGTTTTTTCGGCCTTGGCGATATCGGAGCCGTAAGCGATACCAACAATAAAGTCTCTCCTGATAATTTTATCCGAAAGCGTCCAGTTAATCAGACGGCCCGTGATGAACTCTTTGTTCGGCACGACAAGCTCTCGCTGGTCCCACTTACGAATCGTAGTCGCGCGTATTTTTATTTTCGTAACCGTGCCGGTAACATCGCCGACGGTGACCACATCATCGACGCGAACCGGCTGCTCGAAAAGAATAATAAGGCCGCTGATAAAATTGGCGAAAATCTCCTGAAGGCCAAAACCAAGTCCGACGGTCATCGCCGCAACAAGCCACTGAACCTTGGACCATCCAATCCCTATTTCCGTAAACGCGAGAACTACGCCAATAATAACTATGATATATCTGCAAACGGTAGTAATGGCAAAGCGGACCCCACGATCGATAGGAAGCCGTCTTAAAATGATGATTTCCAAAAGCCCCGGCACATTTCGGGCCACAATTACTGTCATAACAACAACGAGCAAGGCCATAACAAGATTGCCAAGGGTAATGATTTCGGGATCCGTCCCCGAAGCGGCGGTTGTTCTCCATATCTCGAAATTCCCCAGTGCACCGAGCGCCGGCAGCACATCCCGCCAGACATACCAGAGTCCGATGACCAGTAAAACGGCGATGATTACATTGATCAGCCGATTGGTCTGCTGTGAAATCTCAAAGATCGTTTTTTCAGGCATACTTTTGGGATGTTGTGAGGGCTCAGATTCGGGCGAAGTTGATTGGGCATTATTTTCCGGGGTTTCTTCAAGTGCGGCGGCCTTACGTTTCTGCACTTCAATGAGGGAGAGCCTCCGCCGTGTTACAATCAGCCATCTCGTCAACATGGCCCTGAATACAATCACCAGGAAGACGAGAATTAATGTTTGCATAAGCTTCTCGTAAAGGTGCCATGCGGCATAGAAATATCCCATCGCAGCCAGAACCGAGAAAGTCACGGGAAGAATTAGACACAAAGGGTACCAAATATAGCGAAGACGTCCCACCCATCCGTCACGATTACGTTTGATATAAGGTTCTACCAAGGGTCCGGCCGGACGAAGTAACTTCAAAAGAAAAACAGCAACCAGGACGAGAATTATTATGAAAATTAATTGACCCATTGTGTTATTAAAAAGGTCATTGATTTGCTGTTCTATTTGCAGTACTCGAAAAACAAATGTAAGGGGTATCAATAGAGCGAAAAACCATCGAACATGTTTCCTGGTAAAGGCCAAAGGCTCCGCCCGTACACGGAAGTGGTCCTCCATCAGCCCGGAAGGCATTGTCATGTGTCGCAGCAGCTCAAAGATAAATATCCCTATAGCCAAATCTCGAAGACCACCGGCCAGTGCCTGAGAAA
>CAYSKI010000101.1:0-8282 GCA_964431695.1 uncultured Pirellulales bacterium
GAAGCCTTCAGAAACCAAATAATTGAATCTGCACGAAATATTTGTGAAAAAGACACTCCACCTTTATATGTACAGGTGTGGCTTAATTTTAATCAAAGAGTTCCTCTAAATAGAAAAAAAGAGATTCAAAGAATTAGTCAGCCTCTTGCAGAATTTGTAAAAAAATGGCATAAAGAAAATCCAAATGAATTCTTTCAAGTATTTGAGAATCCTAATGAGATATCTGAGGTTTACCAAATGATAATTACCCATATTGGGGATGGATGGGCTGGTTTACCAAATCACCACTGGATCGTTGAAGCACCCGCTGTTGTTTACGACTTTACGATTGAGCAAATACAAAATTGTATTACTGAGAAAAATAATAGGTATAAAGAATATATAAAAAGTTGTGATGAATGCTGGCTTTTGATTACTTTTAATGCATTTAAAAACTCTCAATCTTTCGAAATGCCTAAACAAATAAATCACAATTTTAAATCAAAATTTGAACGAGTTTTCATTTTAGATACCTCTCATAGAAAAAAACTGAAAGAACTCCCTATAGGAAAAGTTTGATTTCGATGTTTAATCATACTGTAATCTAACTCTTTTACAATGCTTCAAATATCCTCTGAATAAAAATCAATTCAACGTCAATAATATTTCTAATTACACCTTCATAGTTAATTTGCCAACTTGTTACTGGAATTTTGTTTAAACATCTGTACAATGAAGCAGCTATGGGACAGATACAGGTACTTGACCAGAATATGATAAATATGATAGCCGCCGGCGAGGTGATCGAGCGGCCGGCCAGCGTGGTCAAGGAGCTTGTTGAAAACAGCATAGATGCCGGGGCGACAAAAATAACCATAACAATCGAAGACGGCGGCAGAAAACTTATAACAGTCGCCGATAACGGCTGCGGAATGGATGCCGACGACCTCGCCCGTGCATTCGAGTCGCATACTACCAGTAAGATTAAAACCAGCAAAGACCTGCTTGGCATATCGACGCTGGGTTTCAGAGGTGAGGCCCTGGCAAGCATTGCATCTGTGGCCCAGGTAAAAGCCGTTAGCAGACAAAGAGATTCCACTTCAGCCAACTGTATTGAGATTGACTGTGGCAGCAAATCCGGCGTTAGTCCATGCAGCGCCGATTACGGCACAACAATACAGGTCAGGGATATTTTTTACAAGCTGCCGGCGCGGCGAAAATTCCTCAAAACGGCCAATACTGAAATGGGACACATTACCGAGCAATTCACTCATATTGCACTGGCTAATGACCATCTGGATTTAACACTCATTCATAACAGCAGAGAACTTTGTCGATTGCTGGAAAATGACGGGCTTCGCCGGAGAATAGCGGCATTGTTTCCAACTCCTTCGGGTGGAATTTCCGAAAACCTGATTGAAGCCGAAAGCAATGAAAAAGGTCTTCACCTTTTCGCCCTTATGGGTAAGCCCGATATTTCGAGAACAAGCGGCAAATTTCAATATATATTCCTCAACGGCAGATTCATCCGGGACAAATTTATCTCTCACGCCATCAAGGAGGCCTATCGAGGTCTGCTGGAGCCTAACAGGTTTCCGGTAGTCTTTTTATTTGTTCGAATGCCCCACGAAGATTACGATGTAAACGTACATCCGACGAAAAATGAAGTTCGCTTTTATAATTCCAACTTCGTTCATTCGCAAATCCTCGGTGTCCTCCGGGAAAAACTTCTGGGGACAAATCTTGAAATATCGGCAAAAATACCGACTGACTCACAACGGCAAAACGTTATGCCCCATTCGGCAATAAGACAAGACCAGAGAATCGCCGATGCAATGGCGGATTTTTTCAAAAAACACAGACCTGCTCAACGACAGGAGCATCTGCGGTTCCGGCCCGGCTCATCCGGAACAAAAAGCGAAATCTCACCCGGAGTATCAATGCAGGATATTTCACCCGATGTGGAATACGAAAAAAAATTCATTCAAATACACGATAGTTTCATCGTGGCACAAACGGACGAGGGATTTGTCCTTATCGACCAGCACGCCCTCCACGAACGTATAATCTACGAGGACTTATGCAGGCGGATTCGAAACAACAAACTACAATCACAAAGGCTGCTTATGCCGGAAAGTTTCGAATTGACCGAGGCCCAGGCCAACATACTTAAAAAAAATACCGAACTTATAGAGAAGTTAGGGATCGAGCTTGTCCCTTTCGCTCCCAGAACGATGGCTATCCAGTCTTTTCCTATCATACTGGCAAAGGCGGACCCGCTCGATTTTATACAGGATTTAATCGACTTGCTCGAGAGCAAGAATGCCGGTCTCGACGCGGACAGGCTGTTGGATGAGGTTCTGAATATGGCCTCGTGCAAGGCGGCAATCAAGGCCGGACAAAAGCTGACGGCAAGCGAAATAGAACAACTGCTTGCGGACAAAGCAACCGTGGATTGTTCGAGTCGCTGTCCTCATGGCAGACCTACAACAATCGAATTTACAATAAAAGACCTGGAAAAACAATTTAAGAGAACCTGATGAAAAAATGGCTGCCATTGTTGATAATCTCATGCCTGGCCGGTATGGGATTTATCTTTTTGTTAGCTCAATCCGGCCGAGAACCAATTGCTCCCGCCACCATTGATAAACCCCAAAGAATAGTCTCATTAGCTCCGAATCTCACAGAAATCCTTTTCGAGCTGGGACTCGGTGAAAATATTGTAGCTGTAACCAGTGACAGTGATTATCCCGCCGAAGTTGCTAATAAAAAAAAGGTCGGGACATTTTGGCACCCGAACATCGAAACTATCATATCATGCAAACCCGATTTGGTTATCACCCTGGATTTCGAACAGCAAAAGGCGGTTGCGGATTCATTAAGTCGGCTGGGTTATAATGTCCTGACATTAAAGACAGATAAAATCGAAGACCTATGGACAGCCATTACAAAGATCGGCTCGGCAACAGATTGCAAACAGCAGGCCGATGAACTTGTCAACAACCTCAAAGGCAAATTAAATGGCATGCAAGGTAAAACGGATTCTCTTAACAGAACCAGAGTATTATGGGTAATTCAGAGCGAGCCATTAAGAGTGGCAGGCAGAAATACCTTTATCAATGAATTAATCGATTTGGCCGGCGGGGAAAATGCCGTTGGCCCGACAATCCAACAATATCCATCTATAGCCTCAGAAGAGCTTATCACCTGCGAGGCCCAGGTTATTATTCAGTCGGCGATGGAGCCTGATAATATTGAGAAACAACAACAGGCCGCCGAAGTTTACTGGAGCAAATATTCAAATTTGCCGGCCGTTGAGAAAAACAGGATTTTTGTCCTTTATTCGAACGAAGTGCTCAGATTGGGGCCAAGATTACCTCAGGGCGTGGAAATTATTTCCCGCTTTCTACACCCGGATATATTTGCAAACAACACGACAACAAAATGAATCATGTGAAGATATGAAGGAAAAGGTATTATTATCCTGGAGCGACGGGTATAAATGCGGCAGGTAATATGAAATAATGACCGAAACATTAACTGCAAAAAAACTCGCGATTAGAATTATCATCTGCATTGCAGTACTTATTTCTGTAATTTGCCTTTGCGCTTTGACAGGCACTCAAAAAATATCCCCGGCAAAGATTTTCGACGGCCCCGGCCGAAATCCGGGTGACAACATCGATTACGAGATATTCATTATCAGATTGCAGCGAGTACTATTGGCGGTCCTTGTAGGGGCGGCATTAGCCTGCTCCGGCGTTGTGCTCCAGGCGATATTACGAAATCCATTGGCCGATCCTTATATATTGGGGATATCCAGCGGAGCAGGTTTAGGAGCCATAATCGCAATGCTCTCCGGCATAACATGGAGCCTCTGGGCCGGGTCCCCTATTGCGATGTTCGCATTCGTCGGAGCGATGGTAACAGTCTGGCTTGTCTGGAGTATCGGACATTTCACGGGAAGGTCCCAGGTAACTTCGCTGCTTTTGGCCGGCGTTGTTGTCAACGCATTTTTCTCGGCCATAATAATATTCTTGACCTCGATAGCAAAAAGTGAGCTGCTACGTTCCACAACCTACTGGTTAATGGGCAATATAACAAATCAAAATGCATCGGTGCTCCTGACCGCAGCTATTTGTATAATCACGGGAATAATCCTCTTGTTTAGCCTTTCCAACAGATTGAACATAATTACTTTAGGAGAATATGAAGCAAAGGGACTTGGCGTTAATACCGAAAAAACAAAAGTCCTCTCGTTTGCCCTTGCTGCTTTCGTTACCGCCGTAGCTGTCAGTTTAAGCGGGCTGATTGGATTCGTCGGTCTTATCGTCCCCCACGGAGTAAGGCTCGTATTCGGCCCCGACCATCGCCAGATTCTGCCATTGAGTGCAATCATCGGAGGTATATTTTTAGTAATCGCCGATACCTTAGCCAGAACGGTATTCGGACAGGAACAACTTCCGGTCGGTATCATAACCGCCATCACCGGCGGCCCTTTTTTCCTGATCTTGCTGGCAAGACACACTAAAAAAGTAAGTTGGTTAAAATGAGCGATATCATAGAAGTCGAAAATCTCAGTTTTGTTTATACACAAAACAATATCCTTAAAGATATCAGTTTCACAATATCATCGGGAAAATTCATCGGTATCGTCGGACCGAATGGAGCCGGCAAAACGACATTATTAAATCTGCTCTGTGGATTATTGAAACCAAAAACCGGTTTTATCAAAATCGATACTCACAATATTGAAACATACTCGGCTCCGGAACTGGCAAGAAAAGTCGCCGTCGTTCGTCAGGAATTCGTGCCTGTATTCGACTTTACAGTCACCCAGATAGTATCCATGGCAAGAACACCATATTTGGGCACATTCGGATTTATGGGTGCAAAAGACAGACAAATAGTCGAAGAAGCTCTTGAATCAACTGGAACGAGACAATTTGCAGCTCGCGCTGTTGGTAGCCTTAGCGGAGGTGAACGGCAAAGGGTGTTTATTGCACGTGCACTTGCACAAAAAACACCCATCTTACTGCTGGATGAGCCGACAAACTTCCTGGACATGAAACATCAGGTTGAAATATATGATCTGCTCAAAGCAGCCCAGCTAAAACAAGGCAAAACAATCGTTTCTGTCACGCATGATATCAATTTAGCGGCTCAATACTGTGATCTAATACTAATCCTGACATCCGAGGGAAGTTTCAAGTATGGCATTCCCAAAGACGTTTTAACCGTAAAGCAAATTACAGAGGTCTTTGATGTGAGAGTTTTCGCCGGAAAAATTAAGCAGGAGCATTTTTTCATTCCGTTAGGCAAATTTGCAAAAAATGGCGGCAAAACCGGCAATACATAGGATTAAATATATTCATAATTCCTTTTGTATCAATATCTTAGCTCCACTAAAACATTTTGCCTTGAATAATTCTACCGACTGCTCTATACTTTTCACACTTTATTAAAAACCTTCGATAAAACAAATGCTGTACAAATGACATAATTATATGTTATTATGATATACTTATAAGTTTTATAGTCAGATGTATTAGCAGTTTGAAAGGCTGAGAAGCAAGTGGCACAAAAACGCAAAAAGGTTACAAGGGAAAAAGTAAGCTCCACCCGGAAAAGGAAACGCAGCCTGACCACTTCGGATCTTAAACACTTCAAACAAATGTTGCTCGAAAAGCGCATGGAAATTTTAAGAAATGTGATGGAAATCGAAGGTGAAGCTCTGAAAAAATCCCGTTTGGATGCCAGCGGAGACTTATCGAGTATGCCTATCCATATGGCAGACCTTGGAACCGATAATTACGAGCAGGAATTTGCTCTTGGTCTTATGGATGGTGAAAGAAAGCTGCTTAGAGAAATAGACTATGCGCTGGAACGTATCAGCAACAGAACTTACGGTATCTGCACCGGGACCGGCCAGCCGATACCAAAGGCCAGGCTCGAAGCCCAGCCATGGGCCAGATATTGCATCGAATATGCCCGGAAACTGGAACGAGGTCTGGTAGTGGAAGAAGAAGAATAAAAATAGGTATGAAGCAAACCTGCCCGATCTGCCGCAAAATTATTAAACCTTCCGATCAAAAACAACTCAAAGATATGCATTTCTTCCCATTCTGCTCCGAACGATGTAAACTCATAGACTTGGGTGTTTGGCTGGATGTCGGTTATAAAGTGGTTTCCAACCTGCAGTCTCAGGAGTCGGACATTCCACCGGAAAGATCCCCGTTTGTACCCGACGATCAGTAAATAAATAGTGGTATTCTCGAGTAAAAACTTGTTTAAAAATAGTTGAAATCAACAGATAATACGTTATATGTAGATTCTGCGTTTACCCTTTACTCGACCAACGGCGATTGTAACCTTATTGAAAGGAGACAAGATGGTCAGCGGCAATGAATATTCCAAATATACGGATATACTGCTTTTTCCGAAAATCTTCCAGGCGTTCCGCATGTCTATTCAGCCAACCAAATTTATCATCATATTTTCCGCCCTTGCAATCATAAGCCTGGCCGGCTGGCTGATGGATTTCGGCAAAACTGTCACTGTCGACCGTTACGATAACGGCCAAACAATGCAGACGGAACTGGACCGTTATATGACAGACCCGACACAGGTCGAGATGTTCATCGAAAACTACAAGACACAAGGTCAGGGTGTCGGGGTTTTCTTCACACTGTGGCATTTCGGATCCGAAAAGTACCACAACATTCTTAAAGAGCTTTTCGAGCTGAGGTTTACAAGTATTGCAACAAACATGGCCGACTGTTTTACGGCTCTGAGATGGGTACTAAGATATCATACTCTTTATTGTATTATATTCATTGCAATAATACTCGCTGTGACATCCATAGCCGGCGGAGCAATCTGCCGTATATCCGCCCTGCAGGTAGCCCGAGGTGAAAAACCCGGCCTTACCGAAGCGGTGCGATTCAGTATAAAAAGATTCACAAGTTTCGTAACAGCGCCGCTGGCTCCGATTACTATAATTTTATTCATTGGAATTTTCATACTCCTTTTGGGACTGATAGGCAATATTCCCAGGGTCGGTGAGCTGATTGTAGGCCTTGGTATGCCTTTAGTGCTGTTTGCCGGTTTCCTTATAGCAATTGTCGTAATAGGAACAGTTGCAGGATTCAACCTGATGTTCCCCGCTATAGCTTACGACGGCTCCGATTGTTTCGATGCGATAAGCCGCTCATTCAGCTATGTTTATGCAAGGCCCTGGAGAATGCTCGCCTATACCCTGATAGCCGTTGTCTATGGTTCAATCTGTTACATATTCGTTAGATTTTTTGCCTTTCTGTCACTCTTTATTTCGCATTGGTTCCTGCGGTTTACTCTATGGGCTAAAAACGGCGGCCAGGAAATGAATAAACTCGAATCTATCTGGCCGGAACCGGAATTTATGAAGTTTTTGGTTGATCCTTCAACTTTGAGCACCGCCAACTGGACGGAAAAAGTGGCTGCTTTTTTGGTTTACATATTCCTGCTGGTCGTTATTGGTTTGGTGGTTTCTTTCGTTATCAATTTCTATTTCTCCGCCAACACAATAATTTATTCGCTTTTGCGGCATAAAGTTGACAATACCGCTTTCGATGATATTTACACCACCACCGAAACGACAGAAACCGAACCGGCCCAAACCGAATCGGCCGAAACCGAATCGCCGAAAGAGCAAACCCCCCCGGAACCACAAGCCGAATCGGAAAGCGACTCATAATCGCCTATAACTTTCGGATTTCGAGCTTAGTGCTTAGAATTTCCGGCCGGAGGCTGGCAAATTGGCTTTGTTTTTTTGGTCCCCAAAATCTTATAAATCCTCGTATTTACTTGTCATAAAAGAGCTTGCGCCAATTTGGGTCTTGCCCAAATTGGCTTTGTTTTGCATTTTTTCCTGACCACGGCGAAGTTCTACGAAGTCGGGTTTCCCCCAAGGCAGGCCTTGGGGCTAAATATGAATGTTTTTAATATGTTTTAACTTTTAACTTTACACTTTGAACTTTTAACTTGCTTTCCCTATCCGCCGTACGCTATCCGCTATACGCTAATAGTAATTATACCCAAAATCCGCCTTAACACAACGAAAAACAGGGTTTATTCGGGAAAATGTCCATGACTTTCCCCCCGCTGTATAGTTTTGCTATGCAAAACTGCGGGGGCGTCTTGCGTTGTGCATCCCTTCGCTTCTCTCGAGGACAGGTGTGCGTATTGCGGAACGAAAAAATGTACCGGGTACATTAAATTCCCCCTGAAGAGCAAGTTTTGGAGAAAACTAGGAGAAAACTAGG
>CAYSKI010000102.1:0-7823 GCA_964431695.1 uncultured Pirellulales bacterium
CACGGATTCATTGCAGCGACGAGCATGAACTGGGCCGGGAAGCGGATTGTCTTTTTCGCGCGGGAGACAATTACAAAACCGTCTTCCAGAGGCTGGCGAATCATCTCCAGGACGTGCCGGGGAAATTCCACGAATTCATCCAGAAACAAAATCCCGAAATGGGCAAGGGACAATTCGCCCGGCCGGGGCATCGGTCCGCCGCCGACAAGAGCCGGCCCGCTGGCCGAATGGTGCGGCATTCGCACGGGCCGGATTGCCAGCAGTGCTTTGTTCTTGCCTAAAAGACCGACGGACGAATATACGCGGGTAGTCTCGAGTGATTGCTCCAGGGTCAAAGGTGGCAGAATCGTCGCCAGTCTTTGCGAAAGCATCGTCTTGCCTGCCCCCGGTGGGCCTATCATCATAATGTTGTGTCCGCCTGCGGCGGTGACGGTTAATGCCCGCTTGACGGATTCCTGTCCCTTGACATCGGCGAAATCGACATCGTAGTTCGCTTCCACGTTAAAAAGGTCATCGACATCGACGGTTGTCGGCTCTAACGGCAATTGTCCCGACAGATATCCGACAACCTGAGCAAGTGAGCCGACTCCGAAAACTTCCATATCGGTGACGACTGCAGCTTCTCTGGCGTTCTCCAGCGGGACAATCATTCTGCGAAAGCCGTTTGCCGCCGCGGTCATCGCCATACTAAGTACGCCGTTGACAGGTCTTACCCTGCCGTCCAGGGCCAGTTCGCCGACAACAATCATATCGTGAAGATCCGAGCTTAGAAAAGTATCCTTGCCTATGAGCGTACCAAGAGCGATAGGCAGATCGAATGCCGGGCCGGCCTTTTTCACATCGGCCGGTGCGAGATTTATCAGTGACTGTTTCTTTGGGTGCCTGAAGCCGCTGTTGATGATGGCACTTCTGACTCTCTCGATACTTTCCTTAACGGCCGCGTCCGGCAGGCCGACTATTATGGACTTGTCGAATCCGCCCCGCCCGATATCGACTTCAACCTCGCAAACGATTCCCTCAATGCCTTCGAGTGTGACGCTGTGTAATCTTGCCAACATATTTTCTCCCTGCGCAAGTTCGCCTTTTAAACTTATTCGTTTTTTTTAAGGCTCAATATTTCCTTTTCAAAATATCCGCCGGTATTATAATAACCTTTAAAGTTAAAATAGTCAAAGGAGTAATATATGCCGACAGTAAAAGATGTAGCAGTCAAAAAGCCATCCGAGGAAGAATCGTCCGCCTGCCAATCCTGGCCTATCTGGAAGTGCGAGCCAAGTAATTTCAACTGGATCTATACGGAGAAGGAAACCTGCCTTTTGATCGAGGGTAAAGTTACGGTTACGGACGGCAAAGATTCGGTCAGTTTCGGCTCGGGCGACCTTGTGGTCTTCCCCGAAGGCCTCGAATGCAACTGGAATGTCCAGGAGGCCGTGAAAAAATATTATAATTTCGGTTAGACCGTGAATTCTGTCGGCTCGAAGGTCAGCTTGCGTCCGGCTTCGGCCGCCTCGTTGACTTTCAGCACGGTCACGGCGGTTTCGTACCCGATTTCCGCCGGGCAATTCAGTTTTGCCCCGTTGCGAATTGCGTCGAAGAAATTCTCTAAATGAGGCTGATGTACAGGCTTATCCGTTTTTACGAGAATTTCATACTGGGGCGCCGGTAGTGTCGGATTCACATCAAGCACTACACCGGCGGGGACAGGTTCCTCATGTTCGGCTTCTATTAACTTGATGTAACCCTTGTTGCACCATTTTTCCCATTTTTTTGCCGGTACCCATTTTTCGCGGTAAATTCCATTCCATGAACTATACTTTTCGGAAATGTTTAACGCTCCCTCATTACCCATAAACGCCTCGTAATAACCGGCCCTGCTGTTGGTATTAATCGTCTGGTAAAATGCTGTTACCGGCCCCTGAGCAGTCTCGTATTCATAAACGACCATTACGATGTCGTACCATTCGTGAGTTTTTTTATCGTAGAAGTTGATTTTGCCGCTCGCCATAACAGTCTTCGGAGTTGCTCTGAGGAACCAATTGTAGATATCGATCTGTTGTGAGCCTAAATCGACGATCGGACCGCCCCCCAGTCCCTTGTACCAGCGCCAATTCCTGAATTGCTGCATGGATTTGTAACCGTAATGGTTAAGAACAGTCTGATCGATAACGGCATTTTTCGCCCAGCCGAACGGCTCACTTGCCATCTTGTTCCATTGCCCGTTGACGGCGGTAATCTGCCCTAACAGCTTTGCCTCTTTGATTAGCTTTTCGAGGCAAAATATATATACGGGATTGCTTCGCCGCTGATGGCCGATTTGTAGAAGTTTGTCGGTTTTCTTTGCAGCTTCGACCATCTTTTTAGCGCCATCGATAGTATTGGACATTTCCTTTTCGCAATAGACGTGCAGACCTGCCTTGAGGCACTCGACCGTGTGCTCACAGTGCCAGAAGTCCGGCGTTGCGATTATTACCGCGTCGAGGTCCTTTTCTTTGTCGAGCATCTCCTTGTAATCCACGTACGTATTATGCTCGTGTTTATATGCATTGAGAATCCGTGAGACCTCTTTTTGACGAAATGCTGTCCAGATATCACAGACAGCCTTAAAGCGAATGCCGGGAATTTTTATGCAGGTATTCATCAGGACCTGCCCCTGGCGCCCGGCTCCAAGCAGGGCCACGTTGATATCATCGGGCTTTTTGCCGGTGTTTGTTTGTCCTAAGACCATCGGTGAAAAAATCAGTCCCGCCCCTGTCGCAGCGGCCGAATGGAGGAAATCCCGCCTTGTCTGTGTAAAGCTGGATGTAACTTGGCTGTTTATCTTGTTTTGCGTTTTTTTGCCGTCCATTTTTGCCCCTTTCATCCCGTTAGATAGGCTATAAGCGGCCATCCCACGGGATAAATCCTAAAAACCAGAAAATATCCCGTTTATATTTATCGTTCATTTCTTAAGACGTGATTTGTGGAGTTTTTGGTATATGAAATATCTCCGGCCAATCCCTACCCGGAACAGGGGAAATAGAATAACTGCCTTTTTTACCCAAATCCACCACTTTCGGATTTCGTGCTTAGTGCTTCGCATTTCCGGCCGAAGGCCGGTAATTTGGCTTTGTTTTTTCGCCGGCAAAAAGCACAAAATGCCCAAAAACTCACCTATTTACTTGTCATAAAAGAGCTTACCTTAAATTTCCTATTTTAACATTGGCTTTGTTTTTTCAAAAAAGGTCGATTTGTAGAACACTCATGACATTTGTCGAATTACCCGTGGGTGGCATGTTTAGCCGTGGCCGATACGGCCACGGATGACCCCGGACATTGTCCAGGGCTAACAGATTTTTATTCCCTCATTTTATTTAGTTTTACCTATCCGCTATACGCTACCCGCTATACGCTATTAATCATTTTACCCAAAAACCACCTTAATACAACCAAAATCCCCGGTTTTCGGCAAAAAATGTCCATGACTCGGTGCTCGTGATTCGTGGCTCGTGGTTAGTGATTCGTCGTTTGCGCGTATGTCGATAATAGAAGGCCGTTATTTAAAGTGTGGCTGCAATAGGACTTTATAAGAATATGCAGTGGCACTAAGCAGCATTATTATGATTGCTCGAATGAGAGTGGAGTAGCCTATTTTATCTGCAAAAGATGAACCGAAGCAGCCGCAACTGATATTCAGACCTCGATATAAGGCCGAAGCCAGAACAAACGTAAACATCGCGCCCATTCCAATACTGACCAGCAAGGCACCACTGACGAAAATGCCGCCGACCAGACATATCCCAACTAATAGTTCCGCCCAGGGTAGCATCATTGCCGTTAGCATCCCGAGTTTGGGTCCAACAAGCTCAAAGTTATATACATTGGCAAGAAATTCATAAGGCTGACGTATCTTCGGCAGACTGCTGTATATGAACATGCACCCGATACCTAATCGCACAACTACTGCAAAGCCGGGCATTAATTTCTGTTGTATTATTGTATAAAGTTTCATAACGATGTTTCCTTATTCCTTCCATTTTTCTCTATCCAATCAGCCCAGCCGCCTTTGTATATAGAGATATTGGAATAGCCGTCATCGATAAGCATAATTGCCACAATCTCTGCATACTTACAGGCTGAACTTTGACAGTAAAGTACGATCCGTGCATCTTTCGCAATATCAGCAATGGCTTTCTAACGCTCTATATCGTTAGCATCCACAGGTACACTAATTGCTCCTTCCAGATGTCCCGCTTCGTAATCACCTCTTAACCGGGCATCGTTAAAGACTGTATCGGTATTAAGTAATTTATGTACTTTCTTCTCGTTTATTTTGGGTATGAAATTGCCCTGATGGGCTTTTTGTATCGAAGCTGTAGCATTTGCATTAGCCAACAAACCTGCATCATTGGCAAAGTGATAAAACATCCCGATAAGTACAGCTAAGATTATGAATCCTGTAGTTTGGGCAATAGATAAACACATTACCTTAATTCGAGAGTTTGTCAATGTCACTGGCACCAATCTTTTCGCCCAATACAAAGCAAGTATGATTGCTATCACAATAGCAGCATATAATATAAATCTCTTCCGGGCGGGAGCAAAGACAGCACCAAGATCAATCGGCTCAGCCGAAACGATTAGACCATTACCGTCCCATTGCGGAGCCAGTTCACAAAATGGTACCAAGCTAACCGGATTAGGCGGATCAAAAAGCTTTGCCTGGCCGTTTTCTGTCCCCAAGAATAGCTCATAGTGATTGTAATCCATGGAGGTAGCAGTGAGTTTGACGTGCAAGATGACTGGATAATGACAGTTATGGAGTTCTCTGCCGGTCAGCTTGCCGATGGGCTCTGCATACAAGCCATTATCCTCTGCAGCGTTTCTCAACTCCCCTAGTGAACTTCCCTTTGCTGATCCGACATATTCAAGTTTGAACAACTCCGAAGGCTCAACCTCGTGGCCTGACAGCTGCATTGCCGCATATAAGCAATACAGTCCACAAATAGAACCAGACTGTTTGCGTACGACTGAAGGGGATGGGGTGACTGCCTGGCCATTTCCCCCAGCCATTACCGTTTCATTAGTGAACACAAGACCAAGCGCATATGTGAACAATAAACAAAAACGCAAAGGTGTCTTATTGTGATGATTAGCACTCAACATGACCTTTTCCCCTATACCAATGGAGCGCCAGCAACGCTGCTCCTATCACAATCAAAAGTCCTGCGATCCCCGTCCCGAGAAGGGCTGTGGGAATAGATGTCGATGGTGCAGTTTCTTTTTCTATCCTTCCGGTTTTTTGCGCGGCGTTGGGAGTGGAAACTGGTTCATCCTCAGCAAGCTTAGTTTCTTCGCCAACCGTCGCAGGCTGTTTTGACATCTCAGATTCCATCCGCTGAGCGGTATCATCAATCATCTCTATCAAAAGATTGTCTATCTTCGGCACTACCTTCCCGTCTCGCCATTTACATTCCATAACCGGACTTGAAAGCACCGAATGAAAAACACGCGTCCCGTTGGGAGCATCCATTACAAATGCATTTAGGGCATCGAAATCCGGATCAAAATCAATATTACTACGCTTATTATTTGTGGTAAACGTCACTGTTTTGCCACTCGAGTAAGTAAGCTTGGAGACAATTTGGCACGCCACGGGTATAAACATATCGTCAATATTTTCTATTTTGATAGAGTCTATGAAGAGAGAAAATTGTCGCAAAGGTTCGTGGGGATAGTAAGGTTTCTGCCCAGGGCTTAATGGTCGTGGGGGCGTGTTAACTGGTTTGCCGTCTACAAGGTCATCGCCAGTTTTGGTAACAGTTATACGTCTGGGCAGGAACCCGTACTCAGGATCAATCCACAAGACATATTCTCCGTACTGAGTTTCTGCTTCCATCACATATACTTCGTGCCCGTCCACAACATCCTTCGAGTCTCGCAAACGCAAAGATGACGCGCCCCTTAAAATCTTTGCCAAAGAATTTGTCTCATCCCCGGGAAGATATCCATCTAATGCTCGAATCTCTGCAAGAGATCGATATGCTTTTCCTCTTTCTGTGTTACTTGCTTGAGTTGAGACAATATAAACGGGTGGTTCACCTAATCTGGCGTTGCTAATCAACTTCTGTTTCTCATCTACTATGAGTCTAAACTGGTTGCTTTCTTTATTATCGACATTGTCTTCCTTATCGAAATTCAGAACTTCCCTTCTGACATCAAACCGGTTAAGATCGCGGTAAAAGATAAAATTCTTCGTTTCCCGTCTATGTGCATGTGATGCCAATGCACCTTCGACAGTGATCTTGATTTCTGCTTTAAAAGCACATCTCTGTGTTACTGCTTGTACCTTCGATATCGTGCTCTCGAAAGCAGACATGATATCTTCAATATCTGGTATATCAGCCGCATATATTGTGCTTGTGATTGATAGCGTTAAAACACATATCACCAACAAAAACTTCCATGTTACTTCTTCCATGAAATCGTAGTTCTTCATCCTTGCATCTCCTTAAGTTCTAAGATGACCAAATACCTTCCATCCAATGACGGCGACAATCAGAAAACCTATCGGAATTAGAATGTAAAATGAGGGTATATTCGTTTCTGAAAGGGTCTCGGGTTGTGATTCGTCAGTGTCTGCCTGCGTTTCCCCACCTGTATTTGGTTCACTTTGGCCATTTTTATCTTCCATGACAGAACCTAATTTTGGAGGGACATCTCCATCTTCCATGATCTGCTGGGTTGTTTTATCAAGCTCTTCGATAACAAGAACATCTACATCTGGTATTATTTCACCATTCTGCCATATGTATCTGATTCCAGGATATTCTTTAATCGAAATAGGTGTTCCGTTCGGCAGATCTATCTTAAATGCTCCAAGAGCTTCAAAATCTGGGCTCAGGTCTATATTATCAACTATAAACTTGTATGTACTTGAAAATTTATAACCGTCAGTTCCCTCGACTTTAGATGTATAAGTAGCTTTTTGTGGTACAAAATAGTTTTCTATTGGAATAAAATTCTCAACAAAATATTCCATTAATACTTCTTTTACATTGGAGGATTCTGAATAATGCTCCGCATTTCTTCGTATGGACCATTTAACAGCGTTGTATCCCTTTTCAGGCGCAATCCAAACTGTTACTTCGCCATTTTTTTTCTGCGCAAGCATTTTATAGCAAACCATACCATTGATTTCCTCCGTTTGATCGTAGAAGAATATATATTCATCGTTGATAAAAACGTCTATAATTGTTGTGTATTCAGGTAAGCCGGTACGCCCAATAAGAGGTCCACATGTATCGGCGTCATCCAGTCGACTCTCTTGGTGTTCGTTGTACTGTAGTCTCATCGATGCTGGATAGGATGGTTTCTCTCCAAAATTATTAGAGACCTCAAGGAAACACTCTCCCGTCCCAATCATTTTTCTATTGAAAGAATTTTCATCAATATTACCTTGCTCGTCATATGTAATTATTTTTCCAAGCCACTCAACACGCTCATTGTCTCGACGAAATGTAAATTCCTTAGCTAAGTGTGGAAGCCTTTTGTTATTTTCGAAACCTGTATTGTCTATTTTTACATCAAGCGACAATGAATACGTCCATGATAATGATTCTTTAAAATGGTTTAAAACTATATCTTTTGTAATTGTTTCTACATTTTTCCCGAGTGTATATATACTCGAAAAGAAAAGAATAAATATAGCAAACGCTTTATGAGATTTGCCGGTCATTGTTCATTTCTCCATAGTGATAATTTCAATTGGGTATTTATTAAAAAGGCAAAAAATAAAAACAGCGTGCCACAAAACGTAGCACGCCGTTATTTTTAACTTGAGCACA
>CAYSKI010000103.1:0-7641 GCA_964431695.1 uncultured Pirellulales bacterium
TAGGAATAATAATAGATAATGTCAGAGCAGTTACCTGAAATTGGCGTTTCTTCTTATTCTTTTCATTCGACCAAATTAGATAAAGTGCCATAATACTTATAGGAATCAGCAGAAATATCCATGTCAGATGGGCCACGCTATATCGTCCGAGCAAAACATCTCTGTTCTGAGCAATTAGGTAGGGCACGTTACTTGGGATCGCCCACAACAGAATATTCACTGTTACAACAATCACAGTTTTAATCCATCTTTCAATCCGACCTTTCGAACGAATTTTCATTGCTCTTCCTTTGCGAAAGTTTTATCTGTAAAAACAACCACAGTATTACTGCCAATATTGAAGCTGTTAATTATGTAGATATCGTGATCTTTTTCGATGTTTTCCTCTCTTGTTATTACCATTTTATTTTCACCTGAATTCAGGAACTCGTGGGCTGCATCTAAACTATTAAATCTTGGAATACACTCACCGAAATAAAAGGATGCTGCGCCTTCGAGACTCTCTGTAGGCAGTAAAAGACACAATTGGGCGCCTTCAGACTTGAGCTTGTCGGCATATTCAAAAAGTGGTTCAAAGGACTCTTTTTGATTGAAGACAGGTACAATTGCCATATCGAAACTCAGGAATATTACCAAAAATGCAGGTACAAGTATTTGGAAGAATCGATTTAAGTCTTTTTTTGTAAGCAGGTGATATGCCCAAAGGCCTAAAACTGTCCCCGGGATAGAAACCAAAGCCAGGATTACAAAAGGCTGATGGAAATAAAAACAAATCCCAAGAAATACAAGCGGCGTGATCACTGCAATACCAGCCAGTATCGAGGATGGAATGTTAAACCATGCCGTCATTTTTTCTTTGTTACTTAGTACCATATCCACAGCATATCCCACGGCAAGGGCAGTTGCCGGATATATTGGCAGCAGATAGAGACCTCGTTTAGCTGCTGCGACCGACAATAGAATGAAAGGCACGACGAACCATGTAATAATAAAAATAGAAGGATTAGTTTTTTCCCGTTTACGGGCCTGGCGAATGACGAGGAAACCAGCAAGCGGCAGAAAAAAAGTCCAGGGTAAAAACTTAGCCGGGAATTTCGTCAAATAATAATAGAATGGTGCCAAATGCTGCGGATACTTGCCTGTAAATCTCCCAAAGTTGTTGACCCAAAAGGTTTCATAAACAGCATATTTTCCCATATCAACGTAAAGCAGCCATAGCCATACCAAGTACGGAGTACTGCACAATATAATGCAGGTCAGCAATGCAAACCATCTCCGCCAAGAAAAGTCCTTCTCCAAAATTAGCCAGATAACTATCGCCGAAACCGGTATTGCAAGCCCAACGAGTCCTTTAGTCAGTACTGAACATCCCAAAGAAAAAACAAAAATCATATACCAAAAAGCTCTGCCTTGTGTAGAACGAACAACCTGATAAAAAGAAGCCATGGCGGCTGTAATAAAAAGACATAAGGTCATGTCAATCAGACACGTTCGGCCGAGACCCCAATACCCCACTGAAGTTGCCAGCACAAATCCTGACATGAATGCGCCCTTTGAAGAGAAATTCATACTTCGGGCGAGGAAAAACACAATAACAACGCAGCAAATTGCTGAAAGAGCCGATATTAATCTGGCTACATATGTATTCTCACCGAAAAGCCTGAAGGCCGTCGAAGCAGCCCAGAAGTATAACGGAGGTTTCTCAAGAAACGGCCTCCCATTCAACCTCGGCACAATGAGGTCTCCCGACCTTGCCATCTCCGCAGCTATTCCTGCTACACGAGGTTCATCTGCATCCCAGAGATGTCGTTTTTCAAGTCCAACCAGAAAAAGCAGGCTCGCAAAAACCAGCAAAACAAGGAAAGTTAATATCGAATCATTTCTGTGGTATCTCTCCATGAGTCTGCATATATTTGGCACACCCAACCGCGTTCCCCTGAAGGTATCAACATCAACTCTCAAGCCGAATTTCATGTGCTACTCGATTGTTTTTGTTTTTTATGTACCGGAGAAGTTACAGAAATTATCGGAACCGGCTTTTGAATCAATGGTTTTGTCTCGGCTTTTTCCTTTTCAAAGATTTCAATATCTGAATCAAAGGTACCTTCTGCTATTCCTCCATTCATAGCTTCGTTAAGGAAAAAATCGAGGGTCTGTTCGACAGATCGCTCTATATCTATTTTTGGTGACCATTTAAGGAATTTTTTGGCGTTCTTTATGCTTGGTCTGCGGTGTTGAACATCCTGGTAACCGGCTCCGTAGTAGGAACCGCTTTCAATTTCGCGAAATCCTGCGAATGGAGGAAACTTCTGTCGTAAAGGATGTTTTTCAAATTTGTTAAGCACCATCTCCGCCAGCTCTCTGATACTAATCTCGTTGTCGGGATTACCGATATTGAAAATTTTGCCGTTACATAGACCTTCTTTGTCCTCGATGATTCTGAAGAGAGCTTCTATACCATCGGAGACGTCGGTGAAACAACGTTTCTGGTATCCACCGTCAATGAGCAAAATGGGTGTACCTTCAACAAGATTGAGAATCAATTGTGTTATTGCGCGAGAGCTGCCGATTCGCGCGGAAGTCAGGCTGTCGAGTTTAGGTCCAATCCAGTTGAACGGCCGGAATAATGTGAACTCGAGGTTTTCTTTCTGGCCGTAGGCCCAGATAACCCTGTCAAGCAACTGCTTACAGCATGAGTATATCCATCGCTGCATACGGATCGGCCCGAGAATTAGTCTGGAGTTGTCTTCGTCGAACTCATTTTCATTGCACATACCATATACTTCTGAAGTGGATGGGAAGATAATCCGTTTTTTGTATTTAACACAGTAGCGTACAATACGCAGATTTTCTTCAAAATCCAGTTCAAAGACGCCCAGTGGATTGCGTGTGTATTCAATTGGTGTGGCAATAGCAACGAGAGGCAGGACAATGTCACATTTCTTAATGTGATATTCTAACCATTCGCCGTGTATTGAAATATCTCCTTCCTCAAAGTTAAAATTCGGTTTGCCGATCAGGTGCTGAATGTAGTTTGATCGCAAGTCCATGCCATGTACCTCGTACCTGCCGCTTTCGAGAAGTCGCTGACTGAGGGCATTACCAATAAAACCGTTGACACCAAGAATCAGAACGCTCTTTTTCTTCATAGACCGGATGCGAGTGCCGGCATGGGGCCCGAATTTCATTCCTTCGGATAGATTCAGCTCCTTAGCGAGTTGCGTACCGGTTATAAATACACCATCGGGAGATTGACCGAAATCGACGTGGATCGACCCATTTCCGCATGCAATAATCAGAGGCTCGGTTGATATGACGGTTCCCGGTGTGGCATTCCGACTCCCGGTAGGCACTTCGGTCACCGACCAGAACATACACTGCCTGTCGCCGATAAAACTGAATGCTCCGGGATAGGGTTGTGTTACGGCACGGACCAAATTACGGATTTCCTTTGATGACTTAAACCAATCGATTTCACCATCTTTTGGACGGCGTCCACCGAAATATGTAGCCTGTGAATGATCCTGTGGTCTTCGCGGAGCGGTTCCAGCTTTTATTTGAGGAAGCATCTCGTCGAGCAGATCAGCAGATATTTTAGTGAGTTTTTCATACAACGTTTTTGCTGTATCATCACCTGATATAGCAATTCTTTTTTGGCTTACAATATCACCATCATCCGGCTTGGGTGTCATATAATGAAGCGTGACACCGGTTTCCTTCTCTCCGTTAATCAGAACCCAGTTAACCGGACATCTGCCTCGATATTTTGGAAGTAGCGAGCCATGCAGATTAAGGCATCCATTCGGTGGAATATCCAAGATAGCAGGTTTAACCATGTTGCGGTAGTAGAATGAAAATATAATATCGGGATTCATATTTTTGATTCTTTGAATCCACAGAGGATGGTTTATGTCGTCCGGTGCGAAAACGGGAATGTTTTTCGATGCTGTCAATTCCGCCACCGAATCAAACCAGATATTCTCCTTCGGGTCATCTTTATGAGTAAAGACGGCGGTAATCTGGAAGTCGTTTCGCAACAGGCTTTCAATGCCCTGACAACCAATATTATGATAAGCTAAAACTATTGTGTTCATACATTCACCTTAGCGCCGTATTTCGTGTGAATCTGTTCTTCTTTACTATTTCTGCCAACAACATGCTGCACAAAATAGCGTGGTCGACCTCTGACGTCGTAATATATTCGCCCGAGATATTCCCCGAGTAAACCCATCCCGATAAACTGTGCACCTATGAAAATAAAGAGTATTGCAAAAAGAGTAAAAACACCTTCTGCCGCCCAAGTAGCACCATATATTAATCTCATAACAAAAAGAAATACGCCGAATCCAATCCCTACAAGTGAAATTAATGTACCGATAACACTTAAAAGTCGCAGCGGAAATGTTGTCATACTGGTTAGTAGATCAAATTGCAGATTGATTAGCTTCCACAAACTATACTTGGATTGACCATCAGAACGTTTATCGTGTTTCACTTCGATTTCAGTAGCATGTCGGGCAAAACTGTTGGCCAGGACAGGGATAAAAGTGCTCCTTTCGTCACAGGCAAGCATGGCAACCACGATATTCCGGCGATAGGCTCGCAACATACAGCCGTAATCATGCATGATCACACCTGTTGCTTTCTGCGCTACCTTGTTGACTATAGAGGAGGCGATTCTTCGGAAAAAAGTGTCACACCTTGGTACTCGAACACTTCCGACAACATCGAAACCTTCTTCTATTTTTTCGACCAGTTTGGGAATTTCCTCCGGTGGATTCTGCAAATCGGCATCGAGAGTCACTATAATATTTCCTCTCGACTCGGCAAAACCGGCCATGACCGCAGCATGCTGTCCATAATTTCTATTCAACAGTACTCCGATGATGTTGTCGCCGCCCTGTTCAGCCGCTTCGGTAATTATATCAGGGGAGGAGTCTCTGCTGCCATCGTCCACAAGAATAAGTTCGAACGGTCTTTCCATCCCGTCACAGGATTCTATGCATCGCCTGATGAGCTCCTTCAGGTTTTCCTGCTCGTTGAACACGGGGACAACAATTGAGATTAAATCTGTATGGTTCATTTGCTTAAAACCTCCTTGATCGCCTCGACAACATTATCCACGTCATCGAATGTCATATCCGGGAAAAGTGGAAGAGAACATATGCGGTCCGAATTCCACTCGGTATTCGGTAACATACCACGATGTGTCCCCATTGATTCGGTGTAATATTTCTGAAGATGTACCGCTCGAAAATGCAGTCCTGTTCCGATGTTTCTTTGTTTCAGCTCCTGCATAAAATCATCCCGGCTGAGCTTTACCTTGTCTATATCCAGCCGCACGATAAATAAATGCCATGCGTGCTGTATCGGATACGGAGGATCGCAAAGCGGCAAAATCTCATCAACCTCATCAAGACGCTCGCGGTATTTCATAACCAGTTCGGCCCTGCGACTGTTGAATTTGTCCACGCGTGCCAGTTGACTTATCCCCAGAGCAGCGGATATATCCGCCATGTTATATTTATATCCCGGCTCCAATACTTCAGCCTGGGGTGATCTACCCTGAGTGTGACGGTCATAGGCATCTACCCCAAGACCATGAAATTTCAGCCGTCGCACACAATTCACCAATTCGAAGTCATCCGAACAAAACATTCCGCCTTCACCGGTAGTTATGTTTTTAATGGGATGGAAAGAAAAAATCGAAGTTCCCTTACAACCGATGAGTTCGCCCTTGTATTTAGTACCCAGAGCGTGGGCGGCATCCTCGACGAGAAAGACATTTTTATCTACAGCCAGTTCCCGGATCGGTTCGATATCCACAGGCGACCCGGCAAAATGTACGGGGATGATGAGCTTCGTTGAGTCTGTAAGAGATGCTTTTATAGATTCCGGCGAAGCCAGCAGTGTGTCGCGATCCACATCGACAAAGACAGGCTTAGCTCCGGCAAGGACTATCAAATTCACCGTGGATACCCATGTCATCGAGGGTGTGATAACTTCATCTCCAGCTCCGATGTCCAGTGCTTTAAGGGCCATGTGCATTCCGGCGGTCGCCGATGATAGCGCAACAGCACCGGCGCATCCTGTATAGTCACAAAATGCCTGTTCAAACTCGGCGGTCTTAGGACCCGTCGTAAGCCAGCCGGATCGAAGCACCTCGCTAACGGCGGTGATGTCCTGTTCAGTTATTGACGGCCGTGAAAAAGGTAAAAACTCATCTCGCATAATTGATATAATCCTTGGCTGATATGGCGGATTCTTTATCTAACTGTTGTTCCCATAGCCACGCTACCCATTTCTCTTTCTTTGATGACTCAGATTCCCATGGGTGTACTTGCTCTTTAAAGGTCTGGCAATTCTGGAACTTTGTAATAAATGTGGATGGCAAATCAGTAATATATCGAGCTTGCGAGATCACTGCCCCGGATGGATTATTTTCAAGGAAGTTGTACAGTTCGCCAGAACTCTTAAGTATTTTAACAGGCTTTTCCTTTGAGAGATAGAATAAAATATTCGGATTGGCTTTATAATAAATAGCTATTCTTTCAGACGGCAGGGCAGCCGATCGAACCTGCATATCCTTAGCAAATGGCCGTTCCGTTCGGTGAATTTCAAGAATATTCTGTTGCCAGCAAAAATAACCTCCGAGCACTACAACTGCTATTGCAATTGATGAGATGGCAAGCCGATCGGTCTTAATATGGAACTTTAACCAATTTTCAGAATTGTATACGACCCAACCAAGAATTAAGGCAATAATACTTATTGTTAAACTCGCTATAGATAAACTCAAAGGAATTTCAATGCCGGTTATTCTCTTTGCAATCACAAGAAGAAACGGCATAGCCAGCTCTAATATAATCAACCCGATGAAAATTGCTTTCTGGACTTCCATTCCAAGACGTCGGATCTTACGCACCTGTGGTTGATCAATACAAACAATAAAAATGGACATGAGAAGTGCGCAGAAAGGAACGATAGGTAATATATAGTAGCCGCGTCTCGAGCCGGAGAGGGTAAAGAACAAAAATACAAGCATAATGGCCTTAATGAGCCATCGCGTATTGCTGTCGAGTTCTTTCCAGTTTTTAATCATACCGACGACTGCCACTATGAAAAGCGGAGCCCACGGCAATAAGAGTACCGGTAAAGCATAAAAGTAAAGGTAGAAGGGACCTTTGTGATCAAACGGTTTAAAAAACCGCTGAATATTTTCCTGAAAAACCAACATCAGGCCGCTGGATGAATAATCCTCCGGGCGCGTTAGAGAAGCAACAATAAAAGGTGCCAAATAGATCCCAATCGCAAGAGCCAGCGCCAGAAAATGAGACGGCTTGAAGAGAGCCCGCCAGCGTTTTCCTTGAATAATATCCGGCATGACAACAAGCACCGGAACAACAACGGAAGTCAATCCTTTGGTTAACGCCCCAATAAACGCAATCAGGTAGAAAACAAGGAATGTTAAAAAATTGGGTCTTTCCCGCCTTGCCAAGTACCAGGCCACAGCCAGGATGATGGCCGCCATATTTTCTGTCTCAGCAGTTCCAGTCCGAGACCAGAAGAGAAAAGCGTATGTTGTTAGAAGTATCCAGCCGGCAATCCTGCCAATTTGTGCCGACCAAAGACGTGTTCCAA
>CAYSKI010000104.1:0-7610 GCA_964431695.1 uncultured Pirellulales bacterium
GCCATGCGGATGCCAATTTCACGAGTGCGTTGAGCCACGGCGTAGGAAACAACTCCATAAATACCGATTACTATAAGCAACAGTGCAATTAACGCAAAGACCGTTAGGAATGTTGTCGTGAACCGCTCCTGGCTGAGCCGCTTGTTTATCTGCTCTTTGAAGGTCCCGGCGCTGTCGAGTGGCAAAGTCGGATCTATGTCTCTAAGTATGAACCGGGCCTGCTCGACGACAGTACCCGCATCAGAGGTTGTTCGAACCACAAAGTTCAAATCCGGACCATTAAACTCCGTAAAAACATCGAACGGGATAAACAAATGATTGGTTTTATCAACCTTGACATTACCCTGAATCATATCTGCGGAAACACCAATAACCCGATACTGCTGCCGGCAAAAAGTCAGCTCTCTGCCGATCGGATCCTTGTCCGGCCAAAACGTTCGTGCCAGGTTTTCGTTAATCATCGCCACATGTTCTTTTTTTTGGTATTCCTCGGGCGATATGTCACGTCCTCTCCGGATTGGTATTTGCAGCGTCCTGAAGTAATCCATGCTGACGCTGTGATAAATCACCCTGATTTGTTTTCCGTCGGAGGGTGTATATCCCTCAACAGTTACAGGAGCGCTACTACCCCACGGAGAACAGGGCATGGATGAATCAGTTGATGCGCTTTTGACATAAGGTAAGGCACTCAGCCGTTCCAGAAATTCATGATTAAATTGATATCGCTGCTGCTCATTCATCCTCCTTACACCCACTTTGAAGGTCACTAAGTTATCCCGGTTAAATCCGGTATTGGCAGATGAGATCTGCATCATACTGCGAATCATCAATCCCATACCGATGGACAAAATCAGTGCTATGGCAATCTGGCCGGAAATCAGCAAATTCGAGAACCTGGAATGGTGTACTGATGAGCTTCGTCGTTCCGTCAGGATATTTATCAAGCGGCAGCGCTGCATGAACCAGAAGGGAGTGATGCCAAGAAAGAAGCCAACTAATAAAGAAATACACAAACCGAATAGAAGCACACCCGGATCGATACGTATAGAATCCGACATTGGTACAAAATCGGCAATCTTTACCTTAAAAACAGTCATCATCCAGACAGTTATAAACAAACCGATGATACCTCCGATCAGTGATAATAGAATACTTTCTGTCGTGAACTGGCGAAGCAACCGCAGCTTGTTGGCGCCGAGGGCGCCTCGAATAGCCACTTCCTTGTTCCTCGCTGATGCTCTTGCAAGGCACAAGTTGGCCACATTCGCACAGACAATCAGCAGAATGAATCCAACAATACCATGAAGAATCCATAAGGTGGTTTGTACTCCGCGAACAACCATATCATGCAGACCATACATTAATACTTCGCTATCGCCCATTCCTAATGTTTCAACAAGTTGCTTGTGTTTTTCATTTATCAGAGGCAAGGCATTTTCTATTGAGATACCAGCTTTAAGACGTCCCACTGTTTGAAGCCAGCAATAGGTTCTATTGATCAGTTGATCTCCCGATGGATTCAGGAGGGTCCATACCTGGGCATCTCCGATAGACTCCGGATAAGAAAAGCCCGGAGGCAACACTCCAACGATAGTATAAACCTTATCCTGCAATGTGACCGTATCGCCCAGAACCTCTTTGGTTTGCCCGAAGCGGCTTTGCCAGAAATCGTGACTGATGATTGCAATAGGTTCGTTTTGCTGTTCATCCACCTTTGTGAAGGTTCTGCCCGGATAAGCTGATACTCCAAGCAATGAAAAGAAATTCCCACTCACCATTGCTCCGTTAATCTTGCTTACACCATGGTCTTCAACCGTCTCGAACTGTGCTGGAGTAAAAGCAGCGAAATCCTCAAACACCTGATTTTGCTCTCTCCAGTCCAGAAAATCCGGGTATGAAAAACCAGTAGTGAATCCATGCTTCTTGCTTTGCTGCTGGACAACGACCAGGCGGTCCGGCTCCTTAAACGGCAGCGGCCGAATCAGAACGGCATTGACCACACTAAACATGGTTATATTTGCACTGATTCCAATCGCCAGTGTCAAGGCAGCCACGATCGTAAAGCCGGGGCTCTTTCGCAATTGCCGAAAGGCGTATTTGATATCGTTCAGGAGGGTTGTCATGTTTTCAGTTCCGAGTTAAATTCAGTTTACAGTTTCTAATTTAAATTTCTTTCTATTTCAGTCGAACTCTGTCGTTTTCATCCCACTGCGACATATCCGAGAGGATAATCTCATCGCCGGGTACAAGGCCTTCAAGGATTTCGATCGTGCTTACCGAACTGCGTCCGAGCTGTACACGCGTGCGGACAGCATATTTACCGTCTTCGACCAGCTTGAACAGCTCTACTGTCGCCTCACTGGAGGCAAAAACCGGCCGGCCTACATATATAATGTCGTTCAATCGCTCGATTTCTATCGTACCAACTACAGATAAATCCGGCCTGGCTCCATCCGGTAGTTCACCGTTCAGTTTGATATCTACCGTAACATTTCCTTCCATGACCGTCGGATCGATCCGCGATACCGTTCCGGAAACAGTACCGTTGTACGTATCGACCTCTGCAGATAAGCCGATAATCACATCGCGGGCCTGTACTTCCGGGACTTTTAACTGGGCTTTAAGCCTTTTTGGATTAGTTATCCTCGCCAGAATCGCTCCGGCCGAGACCGATTGGCCTAATTCTATTTTCTCCCTGACGGAGGCCAAAACTCCCGAAGTACCGGCCCGAACGTGCAAAGACTCGATCTGGGTCTTTTTTAGATTATATTGCGATTCCGCCTGCTGCACGGCCGCTTCAAATTCAGCCAATTGCGCAGTGCTTGTTTGGTCGCGAAACATGGCAAGCCGTTTTTCGCTGATTTCTGAGAGTTTTCCCAGTTCCTCTACGCGGGCTTTTGAAAGAGACAGGTTCAGTTCCGAAATCAGGTCGTCCTCGAACTGTTTTTGGTCCACCTCCAATATGAGTTTTGCTTCTCTTATATCGGCTTGCATTCGGGCCTGTTCAGCTTCCATACCCAATAGCTGGTCCTGCAACTGGGTTTTACGAGCGGTCAACTGTGCCCTGGCCGAATTTAGTCTTGACTGGGCATCGAGCCACTGAAGCTGTAACTCCGGATTACTCAGCTCCAGGATTTCAGTATTCGCATCTACTATTGCACCAGGCTCTACAAGAATCTTCACTACCCGGCCTCCAACGGTTGCCGGTACAACTAATACATCCTCAGAGACCAATGTGCCAACACCTCTAACCTGCCGTAACATGGAGCCCCGTTTAACCGTTTCGATCCATTGAGTTCGCCTGTCCACAGATGGTGCGGCCGGTTCCAGGCGGGAAAGACCCAGACTCACTACAGCAATAAGTATGAGCCCTACAGTGATGTAAATAATGCGGCGTATTATACGTTTACGTTTTGAATTTTTTCTTGGTATATCCATACCGAAGACAAAAGCAATGGCTGTGCCAGTAATTTATGCCTTTATTTCCGCTATTTTTGGCTTGAAAAGACGATTTTGCCGGTATCTGTGTGTCCGGTATCAGGAAAGAGGCGCCCGAAAATGAACAGTTGTATAGAGGGATATGAAGAAATCGGGGATTAACTATTTAAAAGGATTATATCTTGGTTTTTTATACAATTTATCCTGTTTGTCCAGGATTTCAGGTCGATAGACTTTTTCCGCCCAATCGACTTGATCTATTTCCTCGAATACGACCGAAATCCATTTCTCATCGCATTGAACTACGGACAATACATCCCTGATAATAGCGTCGGCCAGTTTTTGTTTCACATCTTCGGACCTGCCCGGATACATCTTTATATTAACATGCGGCATTATTCTCAGTCCTTTGTTAAAAGTATCGTTCTCTAAACCATGAAAGTTTTGATTGGCTGGAAAAATATACGGTTTTTACTGCTTCCATTCTTTTCGCAACAGGCTCATCATATGGCAGTTCCAGTATTTATCGCCGACGTTTGCATATTCTCTTAAAGTGCCTTCAAGAACGAATCCTGCTTTCGTATAACATCGAATTGCAGGTACATTGAAATCAAATACACCCAGTCCTATTCGGTTAAGGTCGAGTTCATTAAAACCATAATGCAGGATCTCTTTTAACATAAATTTACCAAGCCCTTTATTACGATTCTTCGGGGAAATCAAGACACGAGAGAGCATTGCCGAGCGGTGGTTACAACGATAGTCGGATATCTCACAATAACCGATAATTTTATTACTTTTATAAAGTCCAAATGGGTATAGAGTCGGGTATTGTGCTTTTGATGCCTTAAGATGCTCGCGAAATTGTTTTATTGTCAAGGGCCAGGAAAATATCGAACCGGCCCATTGAATCATGTCCGCCTCTGTTTTGATCCATGAGAGAATATCACGTATGTATTTTTGTTTGAACGGTGAAATTTTCATATATTTTTATCATTGAATTTCAATTGAATTTAAATCGTTGCAACAGGTAGCCAAAGACAGGCACGGCATCCCTTTTTATTAGAACGGTTTTCAAGAGTAAGATATCCTCCATGGGCCTCGGCGATTTGACGGCTCAAGGCCAGACCGATTCCGGAACCTTTCGCTTTGGTTGTGAAAAACGGCACAAAGACATCGTTGTTTTCGTCGAAGCCGGGGCCGTTGTCGTCGATCCATATCTGCAAATGTCGGTCTTCGATTCGCCATCCCACCTTAACTTCTGCATTTCCATCCGGATTACTTTCGATTCCGGCTTCCACGGCGTTGGTAATCAGGTTAATCAGTAGTTGGTCTAATTGGCCTCTGTCAGCCTTGATAATTGCATCCGGGCCGGGATGAACGATAACTTTTAAACGCGTCTCGAGTCCTGTCACGTGCTGAATCCACGCATGTACATTTACCTGGCCTAAAACCGGCTCCGGCAGGTGAGTTAGTTTCGAATAAGATTCGATAAAGCGGCCAAGTTCATCCGAACGGGCTGCAATAATCTCAAGTCCTTCCAGAACATCCGGCTGCCATTGATTTTGCGAAGCATCTTTTCTGACCCTGTCCTGCAGTGTATGAGCCACCGACTGGATGGGTGTCAGGGAGTTATTGATTTCGTGGCGCATAATCTGTATCAGCCGCTTCCATGCCAGACGTTCCTCCTCGTGCAGCGTCCTTGTCAGGTCGGACAAAAATATAAGCTGATGCGATATACCTTTTTCGCGATAGGTAGTCCGGCGTAATTCCCAGCGGCGAACGCCTACCGGCAAAACAAGGTCAATCACCCGTGGTGTGGCCCCGTCCAGACAGGCCGCAAGCCCGAGATTACTGGCCTGACGTCCCAGGATTTCCTTTTCGCTGCCGCCAAGGACCTTCTGCCCGCTGTCATTAACCAGACATAATCGACCTTGTTGATCGAAGCCGAACATGGCAACGTCAATCTGAGCAAGAGTTTTGCGCAACAAAGCCGTTGTCTCCACTGCTCCGAACCGCTGCTCCTGCAGGGAGCGTGTAAGCGCGTTGACCTCCAAAATCAGTTCGCCGAGGGCATCTTCACGAGAAGCGCCGCGAATGCGCAGGGAATAATCACCTTCTCGCAATGCTTCCAAGAGGTTCGATAGTGTACGCAGTGAATAAACCACCCTGGCCTTGAGACCAAAAGCAAATCCCATCCATAACAGAAGAGTCAGTATAGTTAATGTTATCTGTGTCTGTATGGAGTAATCGCCGGACCAAAGAAACCACATTGCTATTATAGTTCCCGCAAGTCCGCTCGCTAACGACCGAATCAGAATTTGGCGTTCGATTCTCATCTTATTCGATCTGGTATTTTTCCAAACGTCGATATAATGCACCGCGACTTAGTCCGAGTGCTTCGGCGGCCTTGCTGATGTCACCCTCGTATCGGGCCATAGCCTTGCGGATGGCCCGGCGTTCCATTTCTTCGAGCGTAATGTTTTCAATCCGTAGATTGCCTTCGGGCTTTGTAGTCAGACCGAGCTCGTGGGATTGTATTAGCTCATCCTGTGTCATCAGGACCGCCCGCTCTATAGTGTGATCGAGTTCACGCACATTGCCTGGCCAGTGATAAGTATATAAGGCCTGCATAGCGACGGGATCGAAGCCTGTAGCGGGCTTTCGATATTTCGTGACATAACCGCGAAGGAAGTGCATAGCTAAAAGTGGAATGTCCTCTTTGCGTTCCCGTAAGGGGGGCACATGAATTTCAACCGTGTTCAGGCGGTAGAGCAAATCCTGACGAAAGTCTCCCGAGGCGACTTCGGTAGATAAGTCTGCGTTAGTTGCGGAAAGCACACGCACATTCACTCGGCAGGTTTTTGACGAACCGATAGGCTCGAACTCACCGCTCTCGAGAACCCGCAATAGTTTTGACTGCAGCTTTACCGGGATGGCGGAAATTTCGTCCAGAAAAAGTGTGCCTGTATCGGCCAGTTTAAATCGCCCTATACGGTCCGATTTGGCATCTGTAAACGCTCCGGCAACATGGCCGAACAGCTCGCTTTCAAAAACACTTTCGGGTATGCTGGCCGTGTTGACCGTTACCATATTCATGTCCCTTCGGCCGGACGCCGCATGAAGGGCCTGGGCCACAACGCCCTTGCCTGTGCCGTTTTCGCCTGTAATAAGCACGTTGGCGTCGGACGGCCCAACTTTGGCGATGGCCTCCAGCACAGGCTGCATCGCATGAGACTGTGCAATAAGAGATTTGGAGCCTTCATTTTTCAGGTCAACAATTTCCTGTTCGAGCTTCCTGCCCTTTCGCAGTGAGCGGCTTAACTCAATCTGCGTATGCAGGACCGTAAGCAGACGCTCGTTCTTCCAGGGCTTGGGCATAAAGTCACGCGCCCCCCGGCGCATCGCTTCGACGGCCAGTTCCACGCTGCTCCATGCCGTCATAACAACCACGGGAAGCGTATTATCGATTTGTTTAATCCTTGACAACACATCAAGACCCTGTTGGCCGGAAGTCTGTCCTCGGACATAATTGAGGTCCATAAGAACGACATCGAAGTCGCGAGTTTTAACCGAATCTATAATTTCGGCAACGGATGAGGCCGTGTCAATTTGGAAGCCTTCCGGTTTGAGCAGCAGACGCAGAGCTTTTAGCACGTCGGGCTGGTCGTCTGCAATAAGAATATGAGGTTGATCTGAAAGTCTTTGCGTTTCTGTCATAAAACTTCCACTTATTAACAGGCGATTATCCTGCATATCTGTTCTTTATTAAAAGAATCATAAAACATATTCTCAATCAGGTAAAGGGAAATTAGATTTCGTTTAGGTTATGTGCAAGCTAAGCCATATTTGATATAGTTATGGCTGGCCCAAGTAATAACGACATAAACCCGGCTCTGAAAGTCTTAATAAGGTTGTATGAGATATAGTCACGAATGGTTGGACTGCTCCTTGTTATTTTTTTCTCTCTTTACAAATTGAGACATTTCGTGTTGTTCCATTTTCCGGCATAGAAGTCAAAAAGTTACTTTTTGCATTTATGATTATGCCTTCGTTGATTGCAGTAATTCCCGGAATCTTACAAAAAGGACGAAAAGTTAAAGCAGTTAACATCTCGCGAATTACAAAAATGGGCCCGCAAGGATTCGAACCTTGGACCAATGGATTATGAG
>CAYSKI010000105.1:0-7596 GCA_964431695.1 uncultured Pirellulales bacterium
AAAGATTTTGAGTCGGTTAACAGTCCGGGGATTTGCTCTTCTGCATTGAATTCACGGCTCATTGTGCCCCCTCTGCCGCCTCGGCCTCCTATTCCGCCAAACAGGCCGCTGCTGAAAACACCTACCGATGCGAAATGGTCGGCATTTGGCAGTCCAACGTAAAAGGCCTGACCTCCGCCCATAGAAAGACCTGCAAGTGCCCGGTTTTCGGCATCGGTCAATACGCGATAATTGCTTTCGATAAACGGAACCACATTGTTAATCAGCTCTTCTTTGAAGCCCGACATTCCTTCGAGGCTGTAACCGCCACGGCCACCGCCTCGACTGGGTACATTACCATTGGATATAACCACCAGCATAGGTTTGGCCTTATTTTCGGCGATAAGATTGTCGAGTATAATGTCCGTTTTTCCCTGCTCGGCCCATCCTCTCTCATCTTCGCCGCCGCCGTGCTGGATATAAAGCACGGGATATTTTTTATCGGTTTGGGTGTCGTATCCCGGGGGAGTGTAAATATACAATCTTCTCCATGAATTCGTGTATTTTGAGAAGTACCGTTTCGATCGAATATCTCCGTGCGGCACGTTTTTTATCGTATAAAAATCCACACCCTTTTCCGGAATCTCGATAGCACTGCTCATCCTGCCTGTCCCGTAAAACGCTTCACTTGCAGGATCGGCTACACGCAGGCCATCGATAACCAATGAGTAATAATGGAAACCCGGATCCTGAGGTTCAGTTGTGCCGGTCCAGAAGCCGTCTTCACCCTTAGTCAGTGCTGTATTGCCCAGGCTTACCCTAACGCTTTGTGCTTGTGGGGCATAAATGCGAAATATTGCGCGCCTCTCGGAATCAATCCGGGGATACTGCCGGCCGGCAATATTAAGTGGAGAAGGCTGAGAATCGGCCGGAACTTGTTCCATCTGAGCGAAACAGAATCCGTTTAATACTATGGCTGTTAATAAAACAATTATAACTTTACGATTCATTTGATAACCTCCTTAAAATTGCCTGGTGTTTGTCATATCTGCTCGTCATATTGACTCAGATTTTATACATTATATTTTCTAATCCTTAAAAAGAAGCGGTGCGAACTGATAGAAGCTCCGCCGCCAGGTTATCCAGTCGTGAGCTGTATCGGGAGATACGTATGATACAGCTTTAATGCCTGCTTCACTAAGTATATCCGCAGCATTCTTAACTCTATTTGATCCACCTTCACGGCTGCCATAACTCATGAACACGAGTTTGATTTTTTCTTTGTCGGTAATGTTCGTTGGAGAAACTGTTCCGCCGCTGAATAGCCCAAAGTACGAAAACACGTCAATATTCTTCATACCTACCTGGTTGGTCAGCATTCCACCCAATGAAAGACCGGCCAGAGCACGATGCTGTTGGTCAGCAATTGTACGGTAATATGCATCAATATCAGGTATTGCTTCATTGATAAGCATTTGACCGAAATTTCCCGCCCAGTCCGGAGCAAGTGCCATACGACCCGGAACATCACCGGGTTTATATACAAAATCGTTGTTCATCACAACAATCATTGGTACCGCATAACCGGTGGTAATAAGATTATCAAGGATATTATTCATCAGACCTGAATGTGTCCATTCTGATTCGTCTTCACCGGCGCCATGCTGTAAATAGAGTACCGGATAGCGTTTGTTCGGGTCTTTCTCATATTCAGCAGGAGTATAGACGAAAGAACAGCGATATTTCTGTTCCACCTTTGAATAGAACCAGTGTTCCCGCACATCACCGTGCGGCACATCTTTCATTTGGTAGAAATCTTTATCTGGAAAGGGTACCTCCAGCATGCTGACCAGTCCATTCGAATAGAATGGAGTTGTGCCGGGATCTATAAAACTTGTGCCGTCCACGTTAAAACTATAAATCTTGAATCCAGGCTCTGGGCAGGGAATAACCACGTTCCAGAGGCCCTGTGAGTCTTTCTGCATGTCATAACTGCCACCGCCGATTTGCAGACTGACCGACTGTGCGGTCTTTGGCGCCTCAAACTGGAACCAAAATCTGCCATCTTTATGAACCTTGGGAAATTGAGACAGGCGATGCACAAAGCTGGTCTTCTGCCACTGGCCGTCGTCCTCTATTGTGAACAGGGCCGATTGATTCGTCTGAGAAAAACAATATCCTCCTGCTATGAAAGTAATTAAAATGATAAATGTAAATTTGCATGACATGTTACAGTCTCCTCAATCAAAAAATGTTGTATGTCTTCAGCAAAAATGGAAAAAAGTCTCTATACATTAATAATTAAGCGACGGCTTCGATGTTCTGGTTAACAAAGACGCTAAAAGGCATGCACGGATGAGTTTTGCACCCTGCATTACTAATAGACGAGACACCGGAGATTGTTTATTCGAATTTTATCCAATCGATCTCAACGGTTTTTGTGTCTTTAAGAATAATAAACAAGTCATGGATTCCTGCAGGACTTTCAGATAGTGTTGTATCGGCTGTGTTCCAATCCGTATTGTTTGCAATGTCAACTTGAGCGAGCAACGGTCCATCAGCTGCATCGATTCGGATATCGATAACGCCTCCTGTCGGGGATGAAGTTTTGACCGAGACTGATTTCAACTTCCCCTGGCCAAAATCGACCTTGTTGTATCTAATCCAGGCATTCTGGGCCGTCAGGGTCGCTTTCCATCCGTTTTGTTTCTGATTCGGGTCAACAAATGCAACGGTTACTGCTTCCGGGCTGATGGCACTGTACCTGTCAATCTGTATTTCGCCCAGAGCATTGGTGATACCCACTCCACGCAAAGTTGGAACGACCTTCTGTATAGTGCCGTCGTCGTTGAAGTATAGATGATCCGCCCTTATGGAGCGGTTTTTATCAAAGTCCGGGGATAAATCCTTGTCATGATAGAAAAAATACCATTGGTCTTTGTATTCGACAATGGAGTGATGATTTGTCCAGCAGTCGCTGGCGGATTGGTCCATGATCACTCCCTTCCACTCATAAGGTCCCATTGGATTGCTGGAGGTCATATATTCAATTCTCTCAGATCCTCCGTTTATTGCATGCGGATAAGTTAAGTAATAAATACCGTTCCGCTCGAACACAAACGGGCCTTCGATGAGCCCGGGTCTGGGGAGATTTGCAATCCGCTGCGGCTGCGAATCCAGCTCGACCATATTGTCTTTCAACTTGGCAACCGATATTCCTCCCCAAAACAAATAGGCGCTTCCATCCTTGTCGATGAGCACTCCGGGATCTATTCCGCGAACACCATTTATGGGATTTTCCTCCGGCTTGAAAGGACCGTATGGCTTATCTGCTATGGCAACCCCGATTCTGCCGCCGGTAGGAAAATAGAAATAGTATTTTCCGTTCTTGTGAACGCAGTCCGGCGCCCACATACTGTATGACTTTCGTCTAAGCCAGGGAACATCGTTCTGGTCCAAAATGACTCCATGATCGGTCCAATCCATCAGGTTTTCAGACGAGAAGACATGATAGTCTTCCATACAAAACCACCCGGGACGCCCCTTTCCCGGACCGGCAAGAATATCATGAGATGGATAAACATAAATTTTGCCTTCGAATACTCTTGCTGTTGGATCGGCTGTAAACTGGTCGAGAATCAAAGGATTTTGGGCCAGTCCACGATTGGTGCCAAAGAGAAAGAACGCACTGAGGATTAGTGAGTAACAGCTAAGTCGATTCATTTGGAATTTCCCATTTATACTCTTAAACAATATAATTTTCTCCGTACAACATCGATAATCTTACCGAAATCATCCTGAACGGTCAAGAAATCTTGTTGTCAAGACAGTTTTACTGAGAACGGAGATGTCGAGCCTGTTTTCAGTATGATATCCGAGCGCCAGGCTCTAAATTTGCCTTATGTACTTCTTTAGCTGAGAATTAAACAACATCTTTCAGCACATAAAAATAGGACAGGCATAAGAGCCTGTCCCTGTATTATTTATGAATTGCGTGGGGAAGGATTCAAGCCTCCAACCTCCGAGTCATGGGCGATTTCCGACCATTTCCAGCTAATTCTTAAAAAATTCATAACTTACGTTAAAACAAACTATTTACATTTTAACAGAGCGATATACAAAATACGCAAAAAAACATTCTTGTCAAGATTTGATTTATAATGTTTTTGAGCGAAGTCAAAGTCTTTTATCATAGAAAAAAAGTTAGTCTAAACATGGTGACATATTATTGAAAAATAGAGCTGTTTTTACGACATCCGGAATAAGAGCCCGGTCAATCATAGAAAGTCCTTAATGGCGGAACTCGCTTGCGGGATTGTATCAGTGCTGCACGTTCTGTGGTTGCGGCTGGGATTGCTCCTCACTGAGGATGCGCCAGAAGTTTCTCACATTGTATTCTTGTATGCCGTAGCACCAGTGGCCGGGGGGTGGATCACGGAATTTAGGGAACTTCTTCCGTATAGTCAGCCTCGCTATAGTCTGCTCCAGAGTCAGGCCCTGCTGCCGAGCCGCCTGGACTTCCGTGAGCATTCTCTGGTAGTAGTCCCGGATGGGAGGTAGATCGCTGCGCAGCAAAGGTGTACTATGTGACGGGATTACGTGGTCAATTTTTACATCGTCAGCGAGGAGACTGTCCAGCACGGCGATGAAGCGATGCACGTCCTGCAATTGCGACTGCCGGCCGATCTCGGGCGGTTGGCCGCGTTGATAAACGATGGCTCCGGTAACCAGTACTCTCTCCTGCGGAATGTAAATAAGAATGTCGGACAGGCTGTGGCCCTTGCCAAAGAAGATCAGTTCCAGCGTGAGGTCGCCCAAATCCAGCGTATGCCTGTCGGCGAACATGAGCGACGGTTTGACGACTTCATAGCCCTCTTCCAGGTCCTTCACAAAAAGTTCGTAGAATGTGATATCGCTGCGAATCAGCCTGCTGTACCTGCTGTTTCCTGCAAAGCGAGGCAGGGCAGCCCGCAGGTCGCGAATGATTGATTCCATACGATCTAGTTCCCGGCGTTTCCGGTCCGGTTCCGTCTGTCTGTCAATCAGCCACTGCATGTCTTCGGGCAGGTTATTGTGTCCGACTATCACCGCATCTTTGAACAGGCTGTTGCCGCTACAATGATTATCATGAGCGTGTGTATTAATAACGTATGCCCAGTCGCTGCGATGAAACGTCTGTTCGATTTTCTCCTTGATAGGGGCCATGACCCGCGGTGAGGCTTCCGTATCGATGATCACCAGGCCCTTCTGCGATTGGATTGCCGTGAGGTTGCATCGTCGGTCGATCCCCGGCCAGTAGGCTATAACCAGGCGCGGGGAATACCGTCGGATGCGGACATACTCTTGCGGGCTGAGCTGCGGGCCCGCCGCGAATAAGTATATCAGCAAAAACAGATGAATCGCAGTAGTCATTTCTGTACTCCAGCTGCATACATCACCGTGTATCAAGATGATGCATATAATATCAACTAATATTCGATTAAAGAAGGACTGACAAAACTCATTTCAGTTTCTACTACAGAAAGAAACATACCCCAGATTTCTATTCTATGTCCAGAAAATTCACTTTGCCCTGAAAGTACTTTTTGACTTCGGGCGTGTTTTATCCCACCGGAGTGTTACTGCCGAACAAATTCCTTAATTCTGGTTCTCTCCGATCTATATATGGGATTTAACTGATACTTAACTTATATAGATTTCATGGCCAAACCTTTATAGGCTCCATTAAACCGAGTTCGGACAACAAAACCGGCACGCCCAGACAAGCCCAAGCCGAAATTTGAGAGGTATGCGCAGAAGAAAAGCCGGTCGTAAGTCTTTGACCGGCCTTAACTTAATTTAATAGCGGGGGGAGGATTCGAACCTCCGACCTCCGGGTTATGGGCCCGACGAGCTACCAGACTGCTCTACCCCGCGATAATCAATTAATTCATAAACAAATAAAGTAAATACCCCAAAATACCACTCGATACAATCTTAAATAGATAATGCAACCCTTTAAGAATACTATAAAAAGCAATACCTATCAAGACCTGCATAAAAAATCATAAATTCTCACGAATAAGAGCGGCGATGGATTCCATTTTCCCGGACCGGCAGTACAGAATGTGTATGGGCCTCTTTATCATGGGAGCGGATACTCGGTATGAAATTCAACCGGATAGGTCATTGGCAGCGGTTTGGAGGTTGACGTAATGCAGTGTTATAAGTATAACTTCCGAATCGGAAGTATTTCAATCCGAACACGGCCCTAAGATATTATATAAACAGGACTTAACTGCGATTAGAAGTAGTTGTTCACCATAACTTCCGGATCGTATAGAACAACAACAAAACAGACATTTTACTTGACGTTAAATCAGTCAATCTGTTATAAATATATATAATATTTTCGATTGTACGGACACCGAGAGAGTGTTATTTCTTATGTGTACGACTTGCTTCGGAATGTTTAAAGCAGTCGAAATTTGTTTTTGGATAAAGATATGATCAGACTGACGGAGTTGTACGCTCCGGAGTTTTTGATTTTTACCTTTTAATAACCAAACGAATTTTTGAAGGAAGGAGGCAAAAGTCAATTCTAAAAACATTGTCCTGGGCAGATATATGTTGAGGTGTAAGCAAGGTAAGAATCTTTTTCGTCTGTTCCTGTATTATAACTTTTTTATAGGAGGTTTATGATGTTTAAAAAATTATTTTACTTAATTTTCCTTGTTTCACTGCTGGCTGTTATCGCTGATGTGCAGGCGGAGGTGATTTTCAGCGATGATTTTGACACAGCTTGTTTATCCGATTGGTCAAGAGTCAATTATCAGGGTTGGTATTTAGATACAGTATTAGGATGGCCCAATCCCGGTGGTGATTGGGTCATTGGCGATTGGGACGGCTATCAGTCACTACCAGATCCTGATACAGGCGTAAGCCCGACAGTGCTCGCCTACAATTACGTCGATTGTTTCAATGTTGGTATGGGTGAGGCAAACGAACCCCAGGCCTACCTACCTGGTATTGACGCTAATACTCCTCTCTGCAATGGTGTACTGAGGATCACAAGTGCAGGTAGCTTCTGGGAACATGCTGGGAATACAGGCCCGTTCCTGTACAAGATGGTTGAGGGTGACTTTGTCGCTACAGTGGAAATTGTCTCTTATGATCACTATTACAACAATATGGGCGGCCTAATGGCACGCGATCCCAATTCGGATCCAAACGAGAACTGGACCCAGGTATGTATCTTCCCGCTTTGGAACGCAGGTAATAGAGTGAACGATACTGTTGAAAGCACAACCTCTTGGTTAGGCGCCAAAGGTTACCCCTGTGATCCATACCTGAAACTCGAGCGCGTAGGTAGTACCTTCTACTACTACACAAGCCCGGATGGCCAAACGTGGACTTCTCTGCCAGGACTTGAAGACGGTGTTATACGTGATGATCTACCTGCAGAGCTACAGGTCGGTATCTTCCAGTGTAACTTCGCCCCAGACTGGCAGTGTAATATGGACTTTGATAATTTTAGCATTGAGACCGTATCAGTTGAGCCGGTTGATCCCGGCACTGACGGCTTAGTGGCATATTACGCAATGGAAGGTGATGCCACAGACAGTTCCGGCAACGGAC
>CAYSKI010000106.1:0-7578 GCA_964431695.1 uncultured Pirellulales bacterium
TAATTCGTTTGTAATCCCCGCTGCCGCATACGTACCAGACAGCGAACCTGTCACATTGCTGATCGTATCACCTTCAATGGTTAACGAATAACCTGTGGGACCAAGATCCAGGATAATGTTAAGGATTGGGGTTAAATCCATCGTGCCAGCATTATTATCATCCCAGTTAAGCGTATCAAATTCCCAGGTCGCCAACACTGTTTTGACGTCGGTGCTGGATTCGTAAAACAAAACAGAGGTCCCATTCCATGCGCTGGCATCGTTCGCCGTGAGAGAAGTGTTTTCAAACTGAATCCAGAAACCGGTCGGCAGCCCTTCGTCGTAGTCCCAGGCTTCATTACCTTCCTTGACACCTACACAATCCCGAGCGGTCGTTCCAGTGCCTGTATTGCCCACAGCAAAGCTAACACCCTGAAACTCAAAACGACAGATGTCGGCCCCCAGGGTGGCACCTTCTTTGGAGGCAATCGATGCTCTAGACCCACCGTGAACCGGGCCATTAAGGATTACTTTTGAGTCCGCTTCCGTGACGTTTCCACTCCATCCAACGTCCCAGTAATTAAATCCCGTACCGATACCCGTGGTGTTTGTTTCGATATCACCATCATCAAAGTGATCATCTACAATTATATCCCCCAAGACCGCAGGAGACAACATTGCCACTAATGCTAAAACTAACAATCTTTTGCACATAATAAACCTCCTTTAAAGAACCAATAAAACCAATTAATGATATATTTCGATGTTTTGACGGCATACATACGAAGATATGATACGTAAATCATTGTTCATCGCCGTTTTTGGTTCCTAAAAAAACTCAAAAGCGGTTCGGAAGGCAAAGTCATATAATCCGCCTGACAAAACTTCAATAGATGTAATTTCTTCTGGTAAAAAAAGATGGCCGGATATATTTTCATCCACCTTGTCCGGGTAATTAACAAAAACACGCCTGCATTCCTTGATACCTACGGAGGTAGGTCTCTTTAAACAACTTGTATCACATTTAAAGCCCTATTGTCAAGTGAAAAAAAAACGCTCCTTTAGACATTTTACATGGGATTTTTGGCCGGAATTAAGGCTCTCGCAACCAGTCTCAGTGATAAGGACAGTATTTTCCAACCTAACACCGAGATTCTCATCGGGGTAAACAACAAAGACATCACAGGCAAACACCATGCCAATCTCCAGCGGTGTGTGATGGAATCGCCTTCAAAATACAAATCGATGCCACCTTTACAGGCATCTGGACATGAGTAATCCGGGAATTCCGGTCTATCTTAGCAATAGGCCGAGTCGATATTGGTATCTATCTCGCCCACTATCAGCAGGAACTCACCTTTAAGCCGGTATGCATTGTCCACGTTATAGGAGTCGTCGTATTCGGATTCAAGCGGCCAGCCCATCCGATGCTCGTTCCATCACATTTTATCCATACGGTTGTCGTGGTAGCCGCAGGAGGACACTCTGACTTTGTAAAATTCGGTGTGGAAAAGCAGACCTCCCAGAGCGTTCCAGCCGCCGGTGGAATTACCGTAAATTCCCAGCCGGCTGATGTAATAATAGGGATATTTCTCGGACATGGCCTTGTGCCTCAAAATTCTGTCTGGAAATCCCGAGTCACCTATGTTCTTCCTGCAGATATCGTGGAAGGCCTTCGAGCGATCGCTGGTTCCCATGCCTTCTATCTGAACGACGACGAATCCCATCTTGTCTAATTGTTGCATACTGTAACAGGGAATATCCCTGGCAAGCCACATTACAAATGAATGAAAAACCATCCAGAATCGAATTTATTAGGCTCGAACAACCATAAGCAAGATATTAAATTGCATATTTTTAACTTAAATCGAACATTTTTTACGATTAACAAAGAAAGACCTTTCCCGGATATTTTGCGTCAAAAAAACTTGATAGAGAGGTTTTTCCCCGAAGGACATGGCAATTCTATAAATTTTTTACAAAAATACGTAGTTACCACAATTGACAATTTCTTGGTGATTCTGCGAAACTATAAATAAGTTCTAACATTTGTTCACGCCCCTGCTTTACTCCTTGACTCCTTGGAGCGGGGGCACTTTTTTTGTTTTTTATTGTGTTCGGCCTCAGTATAATCATTGGGTGATCATTTAACCGTTTTTAGAGAATACAAGCAGTTTTATTTATCCTGTATTTATGATTTAGCTTTGGATTCAATGTAGCAAATTTTAATACTTTTTTCTTGAAAAACGCTTTTATGAAAGATAGATTTCCTAAACGCTTTTATTCTTAAATATCGGTTTAAAGAAAGGAGCGATATAGATATGAAAAGCACGCTGTCGGAAGTCTTGGATTCTAAAGGGCACAATGTATGGTCGGTTTCCCCTCAAAGCTCTGCTTACGAAGCCCTTGAATTGATGGCAGAAAAAGATGTCGGTGCTCTTGTTGTCATTGATCAGGGGAAAGTCGTCGGGATGTTCTCTGAACGAGACTATGCCCGCAAGCTGGCTCTCAAGGGCAAATCATCCAGAGAAACACTGGTGGCAGAGATTATGACCAAGCCGGTTTGCTATGTTCTTCCATGGACCAGTCTTAGCGAGTGTATGGCCCTGATGACGAATAAGCACGTTCGCCATCTGCCTGTCATTGAGAGTGATAAACTCACTGGTATTGTCACCATAGGCGATGTCGTAAAGGCGATTATTTCCGAGCAGGAATCTGTAATCCAGGAGCTTAAGTCGTATGTCGATGAAGCTTTGAAGAACCGGGCATAGTGAAATTGGAAACTCTTACGAAGGGCTGTGCGGCCGGAGCAAAATGGTAAAGTATAAGTGTCTATAGAGTTGATGTGCAGGTTAAAACGGTACTGTCTTTGTCTGGAAAACCTGCTGGAATATCCGAGGAAATAAAGTTTCAAGATAATACACATACGACTTATGTTATTTGCTTAGAATGTCATCAATTCGTACTCGATCTCGAAACGTAATTTGTGCCCGGCTTCTTCGTGAGCTAATTGAGTGAATATCTCTTTGATTTGTTGATTTAATGCTATTGATGCAAGGTTTGTATAAAGCCGGCGTGCCTGCTCTTCTCTTCTCATACCAACAACGAGCATCTCGATATAATCAATTTTTGCATCCGGTACGATATCATTTACACATTCGGCGATACCGAGATTGCTGACTTCCTCCTCGTCTAAGGCGATTTGACCTGTCCGAACGGCTTCCAGCTTTGCCTTGTGTCTTAGTTCTTCCAAGGCCAAATCATTAAGTACTTTAGCCATTTCCGGCTGTTCGACGAAATCAGCCAACTCCAGATAGAAAGAATAAGATTTTATTTCCTGTTTTATAGCAAAATCCAGGACCTCTTCAATTGTATTGAATCTACTCATAATATCTGTTTCTTAAATCCACACTGATTTTTGATTAGTATAAAGTATGCTGCCGACATTTCCGTAGTTATATAATATACGATGTATTTTCCGTCCGGGAAGTAATTGGCCATTTTTACAAAAAAAACTGATTATCGATTCTTCAAATTTGGACAAAACTTGTTTTTTAATCAAAAAATCAAGATTAATCTCCTGAAAAATACGTAGTTACCACAATAGACTTATTTCCTGTTTTTTGTTATATTTTAAAGTAGCTTAACCCTAAGAAAGGGCTGTGAATGCGGAGGTTTACAGCCCTTTCTTTACTATGGATCCCATGTAGTGGATTTTGGTAACTCCAGCATAGTGATGGTCTGCGTATGTATATCTTAGAGCAAGGGAATATTAACATTGGTGACCGTTTTCAAGTATCATAAACCTTTTGATTCGATTAAAAAGACCAATCCCATAGCCATATCTACAGTGCATGATGGTGTAGTTTAACTTCAGCCCTGAGTTTTTCCATTAGTTTTCAATAATGCCGATCGGGGATTAACCCGAACATACAAGCATACCATACTGGTTTATAAAGCTCAGAAGACACTAATTAGCATTGACTTATCGACTTTTCATTTGTTACAATATGAATAGGAATTTATAAAGAAGCTGCAATAATCTGTGTCCCATACCAAATAATGGGGAAGGGTTAGAAAACGTGCTCCGATTTGTGAAAATCTTATTGTTCGCTTCTATAACGGCCAATCTTGTAACTGTTTCTCCGGCCGATGCCGCGCCACTTGTAATTAATGAACTTATGGCATCCAATAGTACTTGCAGACCGGATCCGCAGGGGCAGTATGACGACTGGATTGAAATCTATAATAAAAGCAAAAGTACTGTCAATATCGGCCGGATGTACCTGACGGATAATTTGTCCGACCCGACAAAGTGGCGGATTCCCGCTTCAACAAGCATCCTCGCGGGAAGATATCTGTTGATATGGGCCGACGGTGATACCGGCGATTCCGGGCCGCACGCGAATTTTAAGCTCAATGCCGACGGCGAGGAAATCGGCCTGTTTGATACGGACGGGGAAACTCTGATTGACAGTATTTCTTTTTCCGCTCAGACTACCGATATTTCCTACGGCAGGTATCCCGATGCCGCCGATGATTGGAGGCTCTTCGATAATCCCACGCCGGAGGGACAAAATCAAGACGGTTACCTGGGCCAGGTCGAACCGCCGCAGTTCAATCATAACCGCGGATTCTATGAGCAGCCATTTTACCTGACAATTGCAACTGAAACCGAAGGTGCAATAATTTACTACACTCTTAACGGTTCTGATCCGCTTGAACTGAATTCAAGGGGAGAACCGATAGGTACAATCTATAGCGGTCCGATTCTAATCGGTAAAACTACATGTTTACGAACTGTGGTGGTTAAGCCAGAGTGGAAACCTTCTTATCTTGATACACATACATACATTTTTCTCAACGACGTCATCCGTCAGGACTTCCAGTCAACGTTAGATGCCGACTTTCCTGCTTCCTGGACAGGGACAAGTCCGGACTATGGTTTGGACCCGGACGTTATCGGCACATTTGATGAATACGGAACTCCCAGAGGTGATGACAGATACGAAGGAATTTATGCCGCTACAATACATGACGACCTCGCATCACTGCCGACAGTGTCAATTGTAATGAACATTGATGATATGTTTGGTTCCAACGGTATATATAGCAATCCCACTGGACGCGGCCTTGACTGGGAACGTCCGGCTTCAGTCGAACTTATCCATCCCGATGGAACCAATGGATTTCAGATAAACTGTGGGATTCGAATTCAGGGTGGTTGGTTCCGAGCTCTTAATCGGGCGAGGAAAAATTCTTTCCGTCTTTTCTTCAAAGGAATCTACGGCCCAACCAAACTGCAATATCCATTGTTCGGAGATAATGCAGTCGATGTATTTGAAACAATCACCCTCCGGGGTGGTGCTAATGATGGATATACATGGAATGCTGCTAAGTACACCGAGCAATACACACGAGATGAGTTTGGCAGAAACCTGCAAACTGCCACAGGAAATGCCAGTCCACATGGAAACTTTGTTCACTTATATATAAATGGCATCTACTGGGGACTTTACAACCCATGCGAACGACCGGATCATTCTTTCTCAGCCAGCTATTATGGCGGCGACAGAGATAATTGGGATGCAATGCATTATGGACAGGAAGGTTTCGAGGTGATCAATGGAGATACTGTTAGATGGAACCAAATGCTTGCCCAATGCAACGAAGCCGGGATATCTTACGAAGGATATATGGAATTACAGGGTAAGAATCCGGATGGTACGCCTAATCTTTCATATCCAAATCTTCTCGATGTAACAAACTATATCGACTATCTTATCGTCAACATCTGGGGTGGCAACTGGGACTGGCCCTGGAAAAACTGGTACGCCGCCCGTGACAGGTCTGAAAACAGTACAGGTTTCAAGTTCTATAACTGGGATTTTGAAAATACGATGGGAAATAATCTCGGACGCTCACCACTTGATAGGAACGTTCTTTTACAAAATAATTTCTCTTCCGCAGGTCAGCCGCATCAATCTCTCCGGAATAATCCTGAGTACCGGCTGCTTTTCGCTGACAGAGTTCATAGGTTCTTTTTCAACGGGGGAATCCTGACGCCGGAAGCGCTTATCCCGCGTTATGAAAACTTAGCAGCCGGTGTTGAAAGGGCGATCGTCTGCGAGTCTGCACGATGGGGTGACCAGCACTACTCAATTCCTCTTACACTCGAAGATTGGTATGACCGGGATTCCAACTATAATGATGGCCGTGCCGGCAGAGACTGGATTCTGAATTATTACCTTCCTCAACGCTCCGATATTGTCTTGCAGCAGTTCCGTGACGCCGGTCTTTATCCTGATATTGATGCGCCTGTATTCCACATTAATGGTCTATATCAGCATGGCGGCTGGATTTTAAAGGGTAGCTTATTCTCAGCAACTGGTGAATCCGGCACGATATTCTATACACTTAATGGAACTGACCCGCGTATGCCTGATATCTCACAACAGGATGCGGCAAATGTTATTCTCGTAGCTGAGAATGCCAATAAGAAAGTGCTGGTTCCAACCGGCAATATCGGCAGTACATGGAGAAGCGCCCTCGATTATGATGACTCGTCATGGATAACCGCAGATACCCAGGATGGTGTTCTGGAATTTGACGGTTTGAATGATTTCGTTGACGTTGATGACGCCGATATTGTAAGAGGAAGTTTTACACTATCTATGTGGTTAAGATACGATGCCCTAAATACTTTTAACGCGGTGATGCACAACGACGCATGGGATTCCGGTTCTGTTCACGTCCATCTGAGGGACGGTAGTAGAGTGTTTGATGTTGATATAAATGGTGGTACAAGGGTAACAACACAAGCCGCTCTACAGGAAGGTATATGGTATCATGTTGCAGCAACAGTTGACATCTCTTCACGCCAGTCAAAAGCTTATATCAACGGCGTTTTAGACGCGACCAGTACATCAGGCGACACAGCTACACCTTATATCGGTCCCATGAATATTGGTGCATGGCAGAACAATTCGCGATATTACACAGGTGCAATGGACGATATTCGCATTTACAACAGAGGTTTGAACGATTCTGAAGTCCGGACTTTAGCTGATAACAGAAACGTTGGTAACGGTCTTGTTGCGCACTGGAAATTTGACGAAAGCAGCGGCGAGATAGCAAAAGACAGTGCTGGCAATCACAACGGTTTATTATACGGCGATCCAACATGGACATCCGGACCCGGCGGTGTAGGATATGAAATAGGTTCGGGCTACGAAGATTATATAAGCCTGGATATTGAAGAACAGATGTTTAACAGGTTTACAAGCTGCTACATCCGAATACCTTTCTATGTGGATATCGAAGACCTGGCCCATTTTGACATTTTAACGCTCAGGATGCGATATGACGATGGTTTCGTCGCTTATATCAACGGCGTTGAAGTAGCCCGCTCGAACGCACCAGGATCGCCTCAATGGGACTCTGCGGCAGCGGCACAGAATTCGGATTCTGCGGCGGTAAATTTTCAGGATTTCGATATATCATCCCATTTGAATCTTCTTAATCCGGGTGAAAATATCCTTGCGATACACGGTCTTAATATAAGTCCGACAAGCTCGGACTTTTTGATTTCTTCCGAGC
>CAYSKI010000107.1:0-7507 GCA_964431695.1 uncultured Pirellulales bacterium
GACCTCTGCGTCTGTCAGAGCTGCATTATAAATGCGAAACTCATCTACAGTGCCGGTCATATATGCATCGCCGGTGTAACAAGAATCTCCAATATAAGCATTCTCCCTTAAGATAGCCGAAAGATCCATCGTTGTTGCGCTAGCTTGTTGTAAAACTCCATTAAGATAAATTTTTATCTCGGCGCCGGGGCCATCCCACACACAGGCAACATGTGTTTGTTCACCCGTGAATATGGGCCCGGATACAGTCTCTTCACCTGTTTGCCATGTGGCAAATCCATTGGTAGCAACAGTAAAACGTGTTGAACCATACTGGTGGGGTACGCAAAACATAGCATATCCACCGCCGCCGCTACTGTCGGTTCCACCAAAGTCAAACAAACGCGACCAAATATCTCCAGTATGGTTTTCTGTGTACCAAGCTTCGATTGTTACGCTCTCAAGGTCTGCAGCGAGGACATCCGAAGGCAGCCACGCAGCACCAGCGCCATCCAACACTAATTTATTTCCGGAAATAGTTGCAGTGCCTTCCAGAGTCCCGTCTTTGCCGCCAACAGAGTCGATTGCAACTGTGTCACCATCAGTAAAACTGTAGCGATTGACAATTGCACCGGGCTCAGGTCCCACCGCAGGAACCTCGACGGGCAAAGTATTCGGATCAACATCTATCTCATTTGTGATCAAAAATCCATCGATCAATAGACCATCTTCCCTATAAGCGATCTCAAGAGTATAGGTTCCAGGATCTATAGTCATTTCAATTGGATCGTTACCCGGCCAGGCTCCGTAGTGACCAACTTGCTTCCAAAACCATTCTTGAGAATTATCCACTAGATAGTCAATATTGTTACCATTGATCCAGTCGTCGGTACCAACTGGTATATTTAGTGTAGCTCCCTGCATACGTACATAGCATGAGTCGTCATCATCTCCAGCTACTTGGCAGCGGAGACGAAGATACATTCTGTAAACTCCACCCTCCTCAATTGTTACACTATATGTCGCTATACCAGTCGATGGAGGGTCGGTATTACTGGGCCCGGCGACTGCTGGATTAGCAATATATTGACCGCCAGAAGCATTAGGATCATCTCCGACCTCAAGCGGAGCAGTAAGCGAATCCGCCGATTCTGCTTCTCCCCAAATTTCTTCAACTGCTGAAACTGTATTAGAACCAAATAAGCCCAGCAACAAAAAGAAACATGTTAAATAAATTAAATATTTACACATCATAAACCTCCTTAAAAAACATTTTTATAATATAGAAACAGACGATAAAGATTTTTACCTTGTTTCAATTTCAACATACATCTGCCCAGGATAATGTTTTTAGAATTGACTCTTGCCTCCTTCCTTCAAAAACCATGATTAGTTATTGAAAGGTAAAAATCAAAAACTCCGGAGCATCGAGCCCGGTAGTTCGCCCTATTTTCTCTGCAAATTTCGTTTTTAAAGATTTAAGATATCAGGAGTAAATTGCGCACGTGAAGAAACAAAGAAGTGGCAATTAAACGCATGTGCATGCACAACTTTCCAATATAGTATTTATACCAAATTGACCGGCTTAGCGTCAAGGAAAAAATATCCTGCTTTTTCAGCTTATTTTAAGGAAAATGTCGATCTCAGGCAAGATAATATTCCGCCATTCTTGCTATATAGCAAGGGGGGTCTATACAAAATTAATCTGTATAGACCCCGAAAAACCTAAAATCTCTTTTGTTTCCTTTCGCTGTCGTATCCTTATAATCGTTGTAACTTAACCATATAACATCTAATCGGCAAGGAAAAGAACCTCACCATCAGACAAAGCCCTGTTATAGATCCGGATTTCATCGATCATCCCTGTGAAACGGGCCTCCTGGGCAGTATTGCCGGCATTGGCTCTGGCTCCGATATACGTATTATGCGTCGTCGCACCAATAGTGCCGGGATCAGTATCAACTACCGTATCTTCGACGCCATTGATGTAAATACGTTTTGTATTGTTCACATTGTCATATACGCAGGCAATGTGAATCCATTCATTAAGCGGCGGAACAATACTACTGGCAGTATCATCGCTACCGACACCCCGTGTCGTAAAACATAAACTGCTACTGCTGTGTCTTCGCACCTGCCAGCCTACGCTGCCCTCACCTCGATTACTAACCATGGTGTGCTCCCAGGCTGTTGACCAGGCACCGATATTCGCCCATAGCGAAATACTCAGACTGCCGGCAGGATTAAACTCAGCTTTGTTGCCTAAATCAACGATTTGATCAGTTCCATTGAGTTGTATCGCCGTGCCATAGCCTGTCGGCCCCGAGACATACGTTGGAGAGCCGATCGCAGTTCCATTTAGACCGTTGCCGGACCCATCCTGCACGTTATTCTCCATCGCGTAGTACGCCACAAGGCCGTCATTACCCGGATCCGTCGGCGTCGGGACAGGCGGCGCCAAGCGATACAGGCGAATATCGTCGATTAACACAGTACCTGTACCGCCTGTTGCGCCTGTGCGTTCGAAGCCTATAGTGAAGGTCGATACATTACCCAGATTGATACCGAGAGATGCCAGATCGATATTCCATTGATTCCATCGCCTTATAGCTATGTTGTCAGAATTGGGATATGCTACTGAGACACCATTTATCTTTACGTACATTTGCTCGGTAGTGGCATTGTTCGGATCGCCATGGAACCACAAGACCAGTGTCTCAGGAGCGCCAATGGTCCAATCACTACCGATTGACAGATTGCTCGTGCTCACAGTCACTTCAGACTTACTTGCAGTACTATTGTCGTATATTAGCGGCGCCGACTGATCGCCTCCATGAACAATGTCGGTTTCCATCGTCGGCTGGAATGCCTCAGAATAACCCATTGTTGAGCCGTTGGCTGAAGGATCATCATATCCATCTATCCACGTTTCATAGACCAGATTGCTGCCTTCTTCGCCTGTGTCGATGTCATTGTAGGACTCGAAATCATCCACAACAAGATACGCAGCCGTTGAGAAACTCCACGTATCACCTTGCCATACCGACGTAATTTCGCTGTTATTTACCTCATCCACAGACCAGTAGTAGGTAGTATCCAAATCAAGAGACAACGGACTGTAGCTTGCCTGAGAGACGGTAGCAAAAGAAGCAGTCCTGTCGGTAACCACCTGCTGGTCGGTGTCCAGATACACATTGTGTTCGGCCGCTTCTCTGCCGGGCCTCCAGATCAGAGCAGCATCTATAGCTACTTCCGTCGCTTCGGATGCCGGGGCGGGCTTTCTTGCACTGACGGGTATGTACATGAATTTTACCTCACTGAGGCCGTACTTGTTAAAGATACCGGTGCCACCGATCCAGTTGTTGTTGACAGTGACCTTAACATATTTAACTTCTGCGCCGTCAAAAGGAACAGTCGTATTGGCTGCATAATCTGCAGTACCGGGCGCCTGGGCCAATTCGGAAACATCTGCCTGCATCCAGGTGGCGCCGTCTGCAGAGTATTCTATCGTCACCTCTTTAATCCCGTATAGTGTAAGAAGTGAATCGCCATTATAGTTCCATATCAGTATCTCATTCAGCTTATATGGCTTATCGAACTCATACTGTATCCAGGCCGAACCCGGGTCTCCAGCGGCACTGAGCCACATATCAGCCGCACTGATCGAGTGCAGGTCATTTTCGTCCAGTCCCGAGCCGTCGATGGTTTTTTCCGGCCCTTGACCTTCCGACTGGCCGGAAGCTGTTGGAATTATGTTCGCGGCGGGAATGGGATAGGCAATAGGCTCGACTGTAAAGCTCCAGATGTTGCCTTTGAAGACAGTATTATCCGGTGGTGCATTAACTTCATCAACACGCCAGAAATAGATCTGACCGAGTTCAAGCCTGCCGGGACTTAAAGTGTTCTGACTTATTCCCGGTCCGATAAGCAGTGGACTATCAGAATCTGCACTGTTTACATCATCGGAGCTTGTTCCCAAGTAAACATTGTGCTTGTCGGCAAACTGTCCCGGAGTCCAGCGGAGGACTACATCCCGCAGGACGTCATCCTCCGTGTCCGGAGGATAGGGTTCTGCCGACAGAGCGGGATCTATAAGGCCCTTCATCACAGTCTGAATCTCATCGGGTGTCAAGGCCCGGTTGTAGAGCTGCATGTCGTCCAGCGTGGCACGGAGTAACCGCTGGCCGGAATAATCCGCGTTGTCGCAGATTAGAACGTCCTGGGATGCCATGGTCAGTTGCCCTGTTGCTGCGATTGATGCGTCTTCAACACCGTCGATGTAGATTATCGCCCTGGATCCATCGTAAACGCCCGCGCCGTGATGCCATTCATTGTCCGTTACTTCCGTCGTGGCGTCAAAGTATGTATTACCAGCCACGGTTGTACCGCCGACGCCCATGTGCAGGGAACTGCCGGTATTAGCTGACCGGCTCATTCGCCACGAGCCATCGCCCTTGCTAATGATAGCCGCCCAGCCGTTTGACCCGAATCCCGAGCTCTTGATCCAGAAGGCTATTGTGATCTCGTCCCGGATCTGAAGGGAAGAGCCGTTCCCCACGTTGATGTAGCAGTCGGTCCCGTTGAACTCAAGCGCACCGTCCAGCTTGCCGGCTGTGGTCCAGAGCGGGCTGCCGTAGATGGTGCCATCGTTGCCGCTACCGCTAGAGTCGCTGGCTACGAGCCCGCTGCCTTCATCCAGCTTCCACCATCCGACCAGGCTCGGATCGAGCCCCAGACTCGTGTCGACAAATACCAGAGTCACCAAGAAGACAAAGAACAACAGACAAAACATTTTATTACACATAATAGTCCTCCTACAGAAAATGTGAAAAATAATATTTCTTAACAACACTCACAGGAAACTTTTTATACAATATTCTTATAGAAATTGTTCCATCCTGAAAACCTCACGTCAAAGTGACATTGGTATTTGGAATCCGGCTCGATTCTGTTATATTCGCGTCACATAATTAGATGTTCGGGATCGTAACAATATTCGTTTTTTTAGTATTAGCCCGCATAATAAACGACATCGGAATTAAACTATCCGTCAGCTGCATATATTATGTATGTTGATTAAGCTCAAGGAGCTAAACGACAATCAGCCGGATGCCATACTTTCGCTTCGCTACGGAATTAACACCTCATCCTTGCTTTAAAGAGACAGACTTTCCCAATGATATAAATCAATTACATCTTACTGTCTGTATAGAGATATTATAAGGAATATCGGCCCTTATGAGTCGTTATTTTGCGCAAAAAATGCGTCATTTTGCGCATTGACCTTTCGGGTACAATAATGTATGATGATAATACGTATGTCGAAGATTCCTAAAGTCATTTTTTTGGTCGAAACATCCAGAGCCTACGGTCGCGGGCTGCTCCGCGGTATTGCCCAGTACTCGAAACTTAACGGACCATGGCTATTCTTTATGGGACCGGAATTCTATGTAAAGGGAATAGAACATTCCTACAGGTGGATGAAAGACCTTGATGCCGACGGCATAATCGCCCCTCTTTGGGACGACGCCATTATCAAGATGATTGACAACATCGGGCTTCCGGCGGTAATTTGCGGAATAGAGAAACCCAGCTTGAGGGCCTGCCGCGTCGTCACCGATGACGTTGCTGTCGGCCGGATGGCCGCCGGTTACTTTTTGGAACGGGGATTCCGAAGGTTTGCGTTCTGCGGTTTTAACGATGCCATTTGGTCTCGACGCCGTGGTGAAAGTTTCAGCACAAGTGTAAGGGACGTCGGATTCGAAACTCATATTTATAAGCGGCGTAAAATAACCAAAAGACGCTCATCGGAAGCGGAACAGACATTCATTGCCGAATGGCTTAAGTCTCTGCCAAAACCCGTTGCCATAATGGCCTGTAACGACGACCGTGGTCAGGATGTGCTTGCTGCGTGCAGGCTTGCAGTGCTTGAAGTGCCCGGCGAAGTTGCAATCCTGGGAGTTGATGATGATGAGTTGGTTTGCGATTTGTCTTATCCGCAGTTGTCGAGTATTGCTGTTAATACAGAAAGAGCGGGCTATGAAGCCGCCAGAGTCCTGGATAAACTAATGAGTGGACAACAGATTGAAGAAGATGAAAAGGTCGTGCATATTTCTCCGCTGCATGTTGTCACCAGACAATCCACGGACATTATGGCCATAGAAGACCAGTCGGTTGCAGATGCTGTTCACTTTGTTCGCATGCATTCCCGAAAGATGATACAGGTAGGTGATGTTGCCGAGGCGGTCGGACTGTCCCGAAGGGCGCTGGAGCAGCATTTTAAGAAAGTGCTCAGACATTCTGTTCACGATGAAATCAAGTATGCAAGAGTAAGCCAAATGGCAGACTTGCTGATTAATACGAATTTGACAATGTCCCAGATTGCGCGGTTTTTGGGATATCCGAACGCAAGTAACATCTCCCGTTATTTCAAGAAGAAAAAAGGTATCAGTCCGATGGAATACCGCAAGAAGTTCGGTCCGAAATAAATCCTGACACAGAGGATTTATTATACACTCCCGGGAACTGGTTCGGTACTTTTAGCTCGAAGTGATTCTGACGTTATCTATTTCGCGGCCGTCCGATGGTGTCGGGTAATTGTCATATTGCTGGAACTTGATTCTGACATCGGACAGGTCCGTACTGCCTGCGTCGGCCTGTGCCTGTGCGATTATGGAATCCAGAGCGTAAGACCTGTTTGTATAGGAACCGGCGAAATAATTGATCCTTACCCAGTGGATGCCATCGACACTCAGGGAAATTCCGTCACCTTTGTAATGATCCGTGAAACTTGCGGGGATGACATGTACCTCGTCTCCCAAATCGAAATGGTCGAATGTCAGTGTCACGTTGGTTTTGCCGGTCAGGTTCACATGCAGAATCGCTTCGTTCAGGGAAAATGTATTGTCACCGGTCGTATCATCCATTCTCAGACGTCCGCCCACGACCTGGATACGTCCGTTATTGTCCGAGTAATACTCCCAGCCGCCGGACGCATTTGGCTGACCGGATTCAAAGTCCTGTGTGTAAGGAGTTGACTGAACGACCAGGTCGGAGGTTATCTGTATGTTATCGAATTCCCGTCCGTCGTCTGTCGGTGAAGGATAATTGTCATACTGCTGGAACTTGATCCTGACATTGGACAGGTCCGCACTTGCGCCGAACAGACTGACCAAATCCAGATTCAGCGAAATAGTCGAAGAACCGGTCAGAGCCGATACCTTGATCCAGTTGAGACCGTCTATACTAACGGCAATCCCATCGCCCTTATAATGGCCTGTGAAGTTCGACGGTATAGTGTGATTCTCATCGTATATCGAATAGTGGTCCAGTGAGAGATTCACGTTGGTCTGGCCCATCAGATTTACATGCAAGATTGCTTCGTTCAGAGAGTACGTTCCGTTACCGACGGAATCATCCATCCTCAGGCGTCCGCCGACAATCTGGATACGACCCTCGTTACTTGAATAATATTCCCAGCCGCCTGATGCATCCGGCAAGCCGGATTCGAAGTCCTGTGTGTAAGGAA
>CAYSKI010000108.1:0-7278 GCA_964431695.1 uncultured Pirellulales bacterium
AAGATAGCAAGATCTCTATGGAGGCTAAAACATGTTGCTTAAAGTCCCGCCATTCCGTAAACGTCCCTATTTTTTATAAACAATCAGGCAGAGAAACAAATTCAGGAGATATCGAATGGGGAAAAAGGTATTACTCATTTGTGTTTTGCTAATAATCACCGGCTGCGGCAGGAAAGAGAATGTTTACCCTGAACGGCCGAAGGATGTTCCGTATTTCTATAACGACAGCTCCATTAAAAGTGCGGACCAGGATATATGTGTTGAATTAAGAAGAGCAAAAGAATTAACAGGCATCGAATTTGTTATGGTTATTCTAAAAGAAATACCTAAGGGTATTTCCACGATAGAGTATGCAGCGGAATTATTTCATAAGTGGGAAATTGGCTCGAAAACGAACGGCAAGGGAGTATTAATTCTTTTTGTTGAAAAGACGCACACATTAAAAATCGAAGTGGGTTATGAGCTGGAGGGAATTTTCACCGATGCTTTTTGTGGTTCGTTTCAGCCGATTATAAAGAACTATTATGCCGGTCAATACTTCGGTGATGTTTTCACAGGTATCTTGATGTATATGGAGAGAAAAGTTATCGAGGGAATTGATATAGATATTAATGCTTTCTTTCAAGATTTAATTCCTGCATCCACTTCATTGAACGTTACCGACGCTTTTTTGTCGGGAGGAGGAGGGATTGTCGATAACGAATACTATTATGACAAAAAAAGTAAGCTGTCTAAAATAAGGCTGATTCCCGAAGCAAAAATCAGGCAATTCAGCAGTGACAAAGATATCGAAGTTGTTATTGCCCGATATTTCAGATCGCTTGAGGAGGGTATTAACTATCCCTTCTTAGGCATCTTTACAGAGGGAAGCCAGATGATGCGGCTTGAATATCCTGAAAGCGTTAGTTATTTGCAGTCTTATTGGCGGAAATATCAAAAACAATCACCTTATCGAATTTTTTATAACCAGGAAGAAGATTTGGCCGTAGTGAGATATAAAGGATTGCTTTGGCCTCTGTTTTTGCGAAAATTTCCGGATGGTTTCTGGAAAATGGATGTTACAAAAGCATGGGCGTTTTCTCAGGCAAACTACAGTATGACGGATCTATACCCTCTTTATCAAGACCACCCGTGGATATTTGCATACCCGGAATATAGGTATCAAAAAAGCTTATGTAATATTCCGAGTTTGCTGCCGGCTTCCTTTAGTGTAAAAGATGAGATTTTAAGACTTGAAGAGTTAATAAAGAACGAACCTGATAATGCCTCCAATTACTTCAAATTAGCGGATATTTTGTACTGGGAATGTTACTGGATCGGTTCTGCTATTGATGTGGCGGAAAAAGGGCTGGAGCTGGAGCCGGATAATATCCCTTATCGCTGGCTGGCTATTTTTATGCGTTACCGATACCCAAAGGTCGAGTATATCCCTCATCATTTCGAGGCCTTTTTGAAAATGAATCCTAATGATGTCGATGTTTTGGAAAAATACATCTCGCATTGCAGGCTTACAGCGGACAATAAGAAGGCGGCCGAGCTTGAAAGGAGGCTTAAAAAGATAAAATAGAAGTTCTAAAAAATAGGGAAAAATTTATGATTTTGCCGTCGTTTTTTAAGAAATCATGGAAAAATGTATTCGTTACAGCCGTGCGAGAAAAAGGTGCATTTTGATCATTCCACAAACTCATCGAATTCTAACATTTCAAATCCCATGCATGCCGTTTTGTCATCCGGAAAGCGTTTGACTCGATTTCAAAATTGTGCTATACTCTTTTGTCGTAAAATTATAAAATTCGTTCTTCACTATGTGGTCTTTTTGGTGCATCCTGGGGGGACAGACAGGGGCGTCAAATCAAGTCACAGCGAAAAAAGGAGGATTATTATGTCGTCTATGAAAAGCAATGACCAAATCAAGATTTGTCCGAAAACAAGTAAAGCTATTCCGCAAAATCGCAAACGCATTTGGCTTTTATGGCTGAGCCCCTTTATCGGCCTGGCTGCTCTCGTATGGTTTCTAATGCGCGTAATTCCAAAGCCTTCGCGTGCGACATATCCGTGCCAGCGGGTGGCATTTCCACTGGCATCGGGATTTATTGTCTGGCTGCTCGGAATAATCGGTTCGGTCACCGCCTATCGAAAGGCAAAAAGTGCGCTCGCTCGAGCACGTTATGTTCTTGCCGGGACATGTATCGTTATCAGCATCGGCTTTATATTCTCGGCTATGAGCAGCACCGAGCCGGAAATAGTCTATAGCCAGGAACAATTCACCGCCAATAGTCCAATCGGTGAAGGCAAAGGCGTCCAACCGGGCAGGGTCGCCTGGATTCATGATCCCAACGCGACCGACTGGGACGGCTCCGGACCGCCTTACTGGTACGACGAGGAATGCACCGTTCAAACTGTCGTAACCGAAATGCTGTCGAAGGCACTTTTGTCTTTAACAGATGAAATCAGCGACGCCAACGCCTGGGACGTTATATTCAGAAACTACAACCAGAAAAAAGGCAAGGGTGACATCGGCTATGCGCCGGGGGAAAAAATCGCAATAAAAATCAATTTCGTATTAATGTACGGTGTCAACAACGGCGTCAAACCGTCCGGCTTCCGGAACAGCCGCCACGATCAAATAGACAACTCTCCACAGCTTGCAATAGCACTTTTACGAGAGCTAACCGATGTTGTCGGAGTCGAGCCCAACGATATAAGCATAGGCGATCCTTCGCAGGGCATGCCGAATTACTGGTACGATATGGTCTCCGCGGAGTGTCCGGATGTTGTCTATCTGACAAAACCGGGTTATCCTCTTTACGGCAGGACGACCGTGACATTCGATCCTAACGCACCTTTCTACTGGAGCGATCCGGATCCCGCCCACTGGACCAATGTCACTCAACAGGATTATATTCCGACACATTATGCCCGGGCCGATTACTTCATTAACTTCCCCATTCTAAAAGGTCACGAACATGCCGGTATCACAATCGGGGGTAAAAACCACTACGGCTCTTTGAGAATACCAAACGCCTCCGGTTATTATGATATGCACTGGTCGAGAGTACTGCCGGAAGAATCACCGGGGATGGGAAGATACAGGGCGACCGTTGACCTGCTGGGACATCCGAAGCTCGGCGGCAAAACAATCCTTACATTAATTGACGGCCTCTACGCAGGTCAAAGCTGGGATTCCTTCCCTGTCAGATGGCAGATGGAGCCGTTCAATGATGACTGGCCGTCAAGCATATTCCTGTCGCAGGATAGGATTGCGATTGACTCGGTTGCTTTCGACTTTTTGTACAACGAGTGGCACACTCATCCACACATGTCCGGAGCGCATGATTATCTGCACGAGGCGGCACTTATTCCCGAATCTCCATCCGGCGTTATTTACGACCCGAACAACGATGGAGGACTAACCGAAAGCTTGGGCGTTCACGAGCACTGGAATAATCCTGTTGACAAACAATACAGCAGAAATCTCGATCCGAATGGGGTCGGTATCGAACTGGTTACCGAGCCGCTCCGAAACTTGCCAACTAAATCTGTCCCTGGTTCAGTCGAAGGATCAGCGGGGGAAATATTTTTGAACGGCGGAAGTTTTTGATTTGCGTTTGCAAAGGAGGTGGATTTGCGTTCAATGGTGTTCATGGAATCATCGGGGTCGAACTGTTTTGTAAATCACAGCCGGGATGTCACTATTCGCAGGGACGGCAGTGCCGGCCTTATACGTAACCTGGCTCAACGACTGCCGGCAGCAATTATGGGGATCGAAAGGCAATGGCGGCATATAAACTACCTGCAAACGTGAGGTGTCCCCACGCAAAGTTTATAAATGTTATTGACTTCAACCGATTATTTTTGTATTTTAATTTAAATCATGTTCTCAAGGAATTATTTAAGATGAAAAGATCACTTTTTTTATTGTTAGGGATTAGTGTCGTCCTTTTCTGTTCCTGCCTGAGTAATGGCATGGAATTGGCAAGCTCAATCCCCCAGCAATACAGGCAGTCTATCAAAAATTCCGGCGAGGTGGTCAAGCGTTCTTATCCCTGTTATTACTATACGGATCTGACCGATTCGGGAGTGGATATACAGGCCCGTTATGAGGAGACGGGTTATGTTCTGGAACGCAGAGACGATGCTATCACCAAAAATTGCAATGTCTATCTGCCTTATAATTACAGCTTAAACAAGAAGTATCCCGTAATCTATATTTTGCACGGTCTTACGGACAATGAAGATACCTGGCTGAGCCGGGGCAATCCCAGTCCCGCGGTATTACTGGACAATCTGATCGCTTCAGGAACGATTGAGCCCTGTATCGCCGTATTTCCCAACGGCAACTCCAGTTCCAGTTATCTCGACCGTAGTTGGGGGAATCAGGCGGGTTATTATTTCTTTGCCAATGAACTTGTAAACGACCTTATCCCTTTTATTGAATCGGAATATTCTGTAAAGACCGATCGGGATTCGCGGGCGATCTGCGGATTTTCCATGGGGGGGATGCAGACGATCAATGTAGGGCTATGCCAGAGCCTGGAACAGATTGCCTGGTTCGGTGCTTTCGCCGCAGCGCCTACATCCTACAGTCCTGATAAGATAACAGAGTATCTCAGACTTCAAAACGAAGAGTCATCCTATCCAGTGAACTTTTTTTACAATATCTGCGGAACCTCCGACGGCACAGCCCGTGCCAGCCATGAGGCGGCGATTCAGGGCCTGACGGAGAAATCCGAATACCTGAGCGATGAAAACTTTGCCTATCATAATGTTCCCGGGGGCCATGACTATACTGTGTCATCAATAGGACTGTATAATCTTTTACGGATCTGTTTTGAGCTCACACCCGATCCCAATGGCCCCATTGAGAACCAAACCACAGGCGAACGGTTTTCCGTCATTCAGTACGCCATTCAGCGTGCCGAACCCGGCGATGTCATTGTGATCGAGCCGGGTATTTATGCGGAGAGTATCGTGTTGGATCGCAATATCACCTTGCAGTCCCTGGATCCGAACGATCCTTTTTATATCGGCGGTACCATCATTCAGGGATATTCCAACGAACCGGTCGTTACCTTGAGCAATAATACTGATGCCTGTACTCTGGCCGGTCTGACCGTGCGTGCAGGAGCCATCGGTATCTCAGGCACAGCAACTGATGCCACCTTACGTAACTGTCGGATTATGGACAACTACACGCATGGTATCGAATTGTATCGTAACAGTAATCCGCATCTGTTGCATTGTCTGATCACTGCCAATGGTAAAACAGGTATTACTATGATCGCCAATACCGAAGGGCGAGGCGTTACCTTCTGCAAGCCGACGATTGAAGACTGTGTCATTGCCGACAATAGCGAGGCCGGGATTGTGGGTGGTGAGCCGACGATTATTGATTCAATCATTCAAAACAATAACTGATAATTGAGTGATTATCAGTTATTTTATATTCATCAGGACCAACCGCATTGGTAGGTACAGCGGCGATTCCTGATGGGCGTTATAAACTCAATCGAATTAACGAAGGAAATGAGGGAACATGGCTTCGAACGGCAGTCTTATTAACCGTGCACAATGCAAGAAATTCGCCCTCCGCTGGGCGCAGGAACACCGCAGGGGCTGGTCCGCCAACAGGGTCAGCAAGCAATTTTTGGACGACCTTGACACGAAGGTCCGTATCGTCATTCAATCGGCGATTACACGCCATCCGAGCGTTGGCCGGACGATAAAGGATTTGATATAAGGCACATAATCGCTCACGAGGGGGACAAATGATAATAGCATCATCATTTTGTTCTCGCAGCTAAAGATATTGACATAACTATTGGTTATATGTTAATATAAGTGTAGTTGACATATAATGATAGATTATGCCGCCATCCGTGTCTCACGCGCTCGATGGGGAAGGGTTGAATAACATGCTGCGATATAGTATCGGTTTACTGTTAATTCTGGTATTGATTGTTTCTCTGGCTGAGTCGGCCGGTATGGCCCAGACGCTGGTTATCAATGAGTTTATGGCTTCCAACAGCAATAGTGGGCCGGACCCGCAGGGACAGTATAATGACTGGATCGAAATATACAACAATAGCTCCAATACCATAAATATCGGCGGGAAATATCTGACAGACGATTTGTCTGTTTCTGCCAAGTGGCAGTTTCCCGCAGGAACTTCCATTCAGGCAGGAGGCTATTTATTGGTATGGGCCGATGAGGATATTGACGATACAGGATTACACGCTAATTTCAAGCTCAATGCCGACTGCGAAGAAATCGGCCTGTTCAACAGCGACGGGACAACATTGATTGACAGTGTTACTTTCACCGCACAGTCAGCCGATATATCCTATGGACGATACCCCGACGGCAGTGATACATGGCGGTTTTTCGGATTTCCCAGCCCGGGGCAGGAAAACGAAGGAGGTTTCACGGGTATCGTTGCAGACACGAAATTCAGCCATGACCGCGGCTTTTACGATACGTCCATCTATGTAATAATCACCACCGAAACTTCCGGAGCCACAATACGCTATACAACAGACGGCAGCACTCCCGACGAGACACACGGCCAGGTTTATACCGGCCCAATTCAAATTTCGACTACTACCTGCCTGCGGGCAATGGCACACAAAAGCGGCTGGATGTCAACTAATGTGGATACTCATTCATATATTTTCCTCGATGATGTTATCCAGCAGGCTACCGACCCCGTTACCGGAAATCGGGTGACTCCGCCGGGCTACCCCACTTTGTGGGGAACGGTCATCGGCGATTACCAGGTTGACCCTGATGTGGTTGGGCAGGACGGCAGGGATAAGTTTGGAGGTTTATACGCCGGGACGATAAAAGACGACCTTAAATCCGTTCCAACTGTTTCTTTGGTGATGGATAAGGATGACTGGTTCGGTCCCACGGGAATTTATATCAATGAGTCACAGGATGGTACTGAACGCGTGTGCTCTCTGGAGTGGATAGAACCCAACAGCGAGGGGGGATTTCAGGTCAATTGTGCGATAGCCATGCAGGGTGGTGTCAGCGGTGGCGGCACGAGCCTGAACCGATGGAAGGTGTTCAAACTTTCGATGCGCCCACGATTCAAAACTGCCACCGATGACGGCACGCCCACCGGGGGGCCTTCGCGATTGGACTATAAGGTCTTTCCCGACTCGCCGATCGAGCAATTCGATACTTTCGTGTTCGACGCTGTGCTAAGTAATGCATGGAACCACAGCGGTCAGCATTATTGGCCGACGTATATTCAAGACCAGTACGTCTCCGACC
>CAYSKI010000109.1:0-7211 GCA_964431695.1 uncultured Pirellulales bacterium
AAGCACTGACCGCTGGTGTACCGGTTGTCCCGCTAGGGGCACCGCCGGGTAGCTACGTCGGGAAAGGATAACCGCTGAAAGCATCTAAGTGGGAAGCCCCCTCCAAGATTAGGATTCCATTGCCGCACCTATTTCTGCTCAGTGAGAAAACTATGTATTACGTATATGTATTAGTTGAAGTCGAAACGAAAAAAACTTATGTTGGCTTTACCAAAGATTTAAAACAAAGAGTCAAACAGCATCAGGAAGGTAAAGGGGCAAAGTTTACAAAGACGGGTAATTGGAAGCTTGCATATTATGAAGCTTTTGCCAGCGAACAAGATGCCCGAATACGAGAGAGACGACTTAAGTACGAAGGACGTAGCAAACGACAACTATACGAACGTATACAGAACAGTCTTACTGGTTGGAAATAGGTGCGGCAGAGAGAGCCCTGGAAGACTACCAGGTTGATAGGCCGGGTGTGTAAGATAAGAAATTATCTCAGCTAACCGGTACTAACGCTCGATTACTTGACCATATCAATCCTTGGTTGAACTTGGTTGTGTGCTCATGTACGCGTCTGCATAACTTGTCATTTTGCTCTTTAATTTTTGAATTAATCCGCCGTAGTCTTGACGAAGGCGGAAAACGAACTTCCTGGTGACTTTACTGACGGGGAAACGCCTGATCCCATTCCGAACTCAGAAGCTAAGCTCGTTCAGGCCGATGGTAGTCCTTACGGGTGAGAGTAGGTCATCGCCAGGATTTATAAAGGCCGGTTGTGAAAAACAGCCGGCCTTTTCCTTTGCGCAGATACGAACCCATATCGGAATCTTTTAGGTTTTTAACGTTCCAAACTCACTTCTTAAAATTGTTAAGGTAGCCTTAGATTCAACCGATATATTGAGTAAGTATAGATTTTATCTTTTTAAGGACAACGAAATTGGCAGAAAATCTCACCACCTCTATGGTAATCGGTAGAGACATCTCATGGAAGGAGCTTCAGACTCATAACACAAGTGGTCTTTTGCGTGTAATTAATTTTACAAGGTTCGCAACTATAGAAAGTAATAAAGTGAAAGCTGGATCGAAAGTGCTTCCTTATGGCGTTCTCACTGTGCTTTGTCTGGAAATGGATTCTGAGTTTACTATCTATATAACGCATAGGATCGATTTTTTGCACCTATCTCATGCATTTGATTGGTGCAAAGATTCCCAAAAACAGGAAAAGGCTTGGGCTGAGCGTGAGGTTAAGTTCAAGCAGGGGTTAGCTCGTGGTCTCTCCAGTACAAATTTTAAGGGATGTTTTAGGGATTGGTATTTGGAGTTTTGGGATACGCGAGAATTTGAGGTACTTATTGGGGATTTTTCAAGTGAGCGTGAACGCAAACAACACGGTCCTGTAAAGTGGCTTATTAACTTATCTATGCCTTGGATTCCCAGATTGTTCGTATGGGTATGTCCGAGTGGTTATTTGCAACGAGTTATCTCTAATGATTGGTTTGGTTTGAACGGTTGGGAATGTTCTAAGGTGCGTGGACCTCTGGCTAAGTGGGAACCAAAAATTTAAATATAACAGGTTTGCGCTGTATAGCTTATCTTACCTTTTCAATTATAATAGAGCATAGGGAAAAACCAGCATGTCAAGACCATTATCGGAATCAGCAAAATATGTGATTGATAGCTTTAAATCCTTCGGCATTGACGTACCTGAAAATTCAAGGTTTATACAAATGTATAAATCTGTATGTAACGAGAATGTTACTTCTCGCGGTTTAATACTTGAAGATGACCCTAATTTTGATATAGCAATAGAAGCTCAAAGGGATTTAAGACAACTTGAATTTATATTTGAACAAATAAATAATGATGTACAAAAGGCTAACTACGGACCTGTACTTAAGCAAATAATAAAAGATTCAGTCTTTCCACAAAATGATAAGTTATATAGCCCAGGTCGAAACGCTCAAGCAGAAGCCTTTGTATTTGCTGTTTGCAGGAATGCAGGAATGAATCCTTTATTTGAGGAACCTGATGTTACTTGTAAATTTAATGGCAAGAAATATGGAATCGCTGTTAAACGTATAAAAAATTTGTCGAAAGTTAAAACACGATTAGTTGAAGGAAAAACCCAGATACATCAATCAAATCTGCCTGGAATTATTTTTGTAGAAGTGACAATAGCGATGAATCCACAGAATTATAATATATTTACAAATGGGGATGAACGGATAGTTAAGGAATGGTGGATACGTGAAATGAGACGGACAACATATAGCGTACTAAAGGATGTTCAAAACGAAAAAGTCAGAGGTATTTTCCTTCATTCATGCTGTCCAGTACGTTTTCCAGATGGATTGTATTTACTTAGAGGGATGACATACGGGATATCAACTGCCAATAATGAAAAGCAAGAGGAGGAGTGGAAACAATTTAAAGATAAATTCGTTGAGGGTCTACCTAATTTAATTATTTAAAATACAATTTTTGTATAGAAATCCTATTATTTTAGGTAAAATCTGATCATCGCCAGGATATTTCGGCAAGCTCAGCACAAGCTTATAAAGACTGGTTGGAAAACCAACCGACCTTTGCCTTTTTCGAAAATAAAAAACGATCATAATAAGCCAATACGTTTACTTGTTTCCTCTATAGTTTTGTCCTTTGATAACAGCGGGAGATAAATCATGGACATTTTTCGGTTAAAATCGCGTTTTTTCGTTGTATTAAGGGGATTTTTGGGTAGAATTATATAAGACGTTTAGTATGTAGTATATCGTATATCGTTTAGCGGAGAGCGAAAAATCAATCGTCTTTTGTCAATCGTCCATCTTGCATCGTAAGAATTGGGGGGAATTAACTATCGAATTAACGTAACTCTTTATAAATCAATATAATGCGCTATAAACCGAGAAAATTTCATTCTACGAAAGAATACGTACGAAATTTTAAGCAAATTTGAAAAAACAAACCCAATTTCAAATTAGGCAAAATAACATAAGCTCTTTGAAATAAAAGGATTATAAAAAATCCAACAAATTTAAGGATTTTGCCGAGATAAAAACAAAGCCAATCCTTCGACTCCGCTCAGGATGAGTTTGGGTTAGCCCCCGGACCAGTCCGGGGGTCGGCCGTAGTCGTGGCGACTACGGCTAAACGAATTTGAAAAAAACTCCAAGATAGTATAATGAATAAAAAAGAACAGGGAGGAAGTTATGTTTAACCGCAAAACATTTACTCGCGTAAAAATCATATTATTTTGCTTCTTTCTCAATATAGCCACTCCTCAATGCGCATACAGCAATAACGGATATCTTCTGCAACCGGTTTCCGGGGCCGATGGCGTTTTTGAAACTATTAATATCGATGGTACTACAGTGTATCGCACCGTCGGAAGCAACGGTTCGTATCAATATTACATGTATTTCAGATGTGCACAGCAAGTACGTCAACGAACAGTGTATCTGGAAATTACATACAAAGATATCGGATATGGCGTAATTGGAGTGCAATACAATTCAACCTCTGAAAATTACAAAATGGCCTCGACAGGTTATGAAAACTTCGTACTGGATACGGGCCGGGACAGAACGGCGGTGTTTGAATTAACAAATGCCGATTTCAGGAATGCACAGAATCTGCAATCAGACCTTCGCTTGTGGTGTGATGGTTCGTTTGCAATGAACATTATCTCGGCTACTGTCTTTCTGGAACCGACGCCGCTATTCGAAGAGAAAAATAATGAGGACTGGATTTCTCCCTATACCGGCCCTGAGTACATTGGTGATAATCCGGTCGATGCAAATACTTTGACCGGCAAAGTTATATGCGGTTATCAGGGATGGTTCCGTGCCGGAGGCGATCCGAGCGGGCAGGGCTGGGTGCACTATGTACACGGTGATTTCTCCGATTTAACTATCGAGATGTGGCCGGACATGTCGGAATATTCGGATGCGGAAAAATACCCGGTGCCCGGATGGACGTATTCCAACGGCGACCAGGCTTTTCTTTTTAGTTCGGTAAACAAAAAAACCGTGATTCGTCATTTTCAATGGATGGAAAGTTATGGAATAGATGGTGTCGCCGTGCAGCGATTTGTTAGCGGTCTCAATTACAGTCACCCGCGTGAGTCTTACCGGATTCCGGGTTATGCCCGTGAAGCCGCCAATCGAACAGGGCGAACTTATTTTGTTATGTATGACATGTCAGGAGACGAAAATGTTGCAAAGATAAGAAGCGATTGGCATTATTTGGTTGATACCATGAAAATCACCGAAGACGACAGGTATCTTCATCACGACGGCAAGCCGGTAGTCGGTATATTTGGTTTTTTTAGCGATAGATTCGCCGCTTCTCTTGGCAACCAGGTTCTGGACATTTTCCAGAATGAAGGTCCATATAAAGCCTTCGTCGTCGGTTCGGGTCAATGGTGGTGGCGTTCGGAAACCGATACCGGCTGGCCGGAAGTGTTTCGCCGTATGGATGCTTGGATTCCATGGAATGTCGGAAATTACTCGGGGAGCTATGCCTCTACCGGTTATTGGCGCGAAGATAAATATGAGATGGATTCGTCGGATGTATTGTATATGCCATTGATTTATCCCGGTTTCGGTTGGGACAATCTACAGAACCAAACTCCCGGTACGACTACCAAATCCCGGCTCAAAGGGAATTTTATGTGGCAGCAATTTCTCGTCGCCAAAAGTATCGGAGCCGAGGCGGTATATATAGCAATGTTCGATGAAATCGACGAGGGGACGGCAGTATTTAAGGTGACTAATGACATCCCGGTCAATCATTATTTCCTGACACTGGAAGGACTGCCGTCTGATTTTTATTTACTCCTGACCGGCTTCGGAACGAAAATCATCAATGGCCAGGTTTCCATGCCGAATAACATGCCTGATTTCGCCGCCCAATCGCAGCCTCCTATACCGGACATTCTTTCGCCTGTTTATGGAGATACTGTTAATAATCCGGCCTCGATATCCTGGACGCAAGTTTCACATGCCTCAGGAATTACCGGATATGAGTTGGAAATTGACGATCAGGTTACCAACGAAGCCACAACACAAAAGACAGTCGAGTTGGCAGAGGGACAGCATACACTTCGTGTGCGGGGCATCAACGGCCTAAATATAAAAGGCGGATTATCAGAAGCGGTTGTCTTCACAGTTGTTGATGAATAATTTGAATAAAATCCGGGAAGTCTGAATATCGGAACAACAATAGCAAAATGATGATTGAAAGTAACCAAGATTACAACGAAGAAATAGCCGAAATCTGCAAAAAGCATAATGTGAAGTATCTCGGCTTGCATGGCTCATCGAGCATGAGCCAGGAGGACGGCGGCAGCGAAGAGCCCGGGATAAATTTGCTCGTGGAATTTTTCCCATTAGACAAAAAGCAGCACGCCATGAGCTACTTTGCATTGCTCAAAGAGCTTGAAGAGATGTTCAGCCGCAGCGTTCGCATGGTCGATCTGAACCAGGTAACTCATCCAGACCTGTTACGGCCGTTAACCAGGCGAAAGACCGACATCTATAAAGCCCAAGATATATAATAATCCATCGATTGTGTCTCACCCACAATTATACAAAAGCAAGTAGGAGCAATGCTGGATTGCAAATATATTTCTGTGAAATACTTTTGACATAAATTAGCATATTAATTACACTCTATTTCATGGGTATAAAAGAAATTCTTGCTAATCGTAGAGAACAGATATTATCGCTTGCGGCAAAATACGGAGCTTATAACGTACGTGTTTTCGGTTCTGTAGCCAACGGTTTGGCAGATGAAAAAAGTGACGTCGATTTTCTTGTTGAACTCGAAGACGGAAGAACTCTGTTCGATCTCGGTGGGTTGTTAATGGACTTACAGGAACTGCTCCAGCGCAAAGTTGATGTTGTAACTGAAAACGGCCTTCATTGGTATATCAAGGATAAAATCCTTAACGAAGCCAAGTCCTTATGAAAGACGACAAACTATATCTGATTCATATTTCTGAGTGTATCGAACGTATAGAATCCTATATAAGTGGAATTGATAAAAATACATTTATGAACTCAACTCTTATGCAGGATGCTGTCATCAGGAATCTCCAGGTTATGACAGAATCGACACAGCGTCTTTCCGATGGCATAAAGGAAAACGAACCCGAAATTGACTGGTACAAAATAGCCGGTTTTCGTAATATCCTCGTCAACGATTATCTCGGTGTGGATATAGAACGGGTCTGGAACATTATTGAAAAGGAATTACCATCCCTGAAGCAATTCGTGCGTAAAATATTGGATTAGACCAAGTAAAAATTCCAAGCTCGGTACTCATACGGCACATAAGAAATATTTTCTGCAAATTATTCGACCATCTCTTCGAGTTTGCCAATCAGATTTTTTATCGCTCTTTGTCCCTTGGCGGTAATTCTGCAGAATGTTTTCGGCTTACGTTCGACAAAAGCTTTTTTAACTTTAATATAGCCCGCTTCTTCCAGCTTGCGAATCTGGACGCTGAGATTTCCGTCGGAAAGATTCAGAAGATTCCGCAAGTATGTAAATTCCAGAGTGTCACCGCCTATAAGGGCGGAGATTATCCCTAACCGAGTTTTGGATAATATTAACTCATCGAATTGCGACTGATCAGGCTTAGGCATTTTCTTCTTCCTGTTTACGGTAATTCCTTTGCACGATTATAGCCGGTATAATTAATCCTGCTCCTGTTGCCAGGCCGAGTATAATATAGCCGTTATCTTTTATAAAAAATGCCAGCAGCAACCCTGCAAAGATTAACATTCCGCCGTAAAGCCATTCCTTCTTGTGAAAAATACCGGTTACGCACAGAGCAATACTAATTAATATTGCTAAAAGAAATCCCGGGTCTCCGGCGTAATATCTATTGAATACCGTACCTAATATACTCCAGGTAAGACCATGCATGACCATAATAATAATCCATACCCAGGTAAGTTGTTCTCTTAGAAGGGGGATGAAACCGGCATTTTTGTCACGTCTGCTTACCAATAGCCAGGTAATAAAGATATAGAAAAGTCCAAACGCCATCAAAGTCAGAAAAACCGGCAAGATCCACCCGGAAAGCTGGGATTGTTTGAGGAAATGTATTGCAAAATAACAAATCATACATACCAGCCCCCACATAACCATCGTATGAGTGTCGGGATTAACCTGTTTGTATGTCTTTTCCACCGCCTGCCGCATGAACTTGATATC
>CAYSKI010000110.1:0-7172 GCA_964431695.1 uncultured Pirellulales bacterium
ACGTTCTGACGGGAAAGAATACGAGATTGAAATTTCTCCGGAAGGAAAGGTCCTTGAGATCGAGGAAAAGACACCGGCAGCAGAGACAGCAAAAACTGGAGAAGACAAAAAATGGACGGATTCGTTCGGTCAGGAGAACTGCTCGTTTTCTTCAATCGGTAGAAATCGATTCTTTATTCTCGAACCTGGTTATCAATTAGTGCTTGAAAGCAATGAAGAAAAGGTGGTGATTACCGTTCTGAGCGAAACAAAGAAAATCGGAAACGTCGAAACGAGAATTGTGGAAGAGCGGGAAGAAGAGAATGGGGAGTTGAAGGAAGTCTCGAGGAACTTCTTTGCCATTTGTAAAGAGCACGGGGATGTATTCTATTTCGGAGAGGAAGTGGACGATTATGAGGACGGCAAGATAGTCAGGCACTCGGGCGCATGGCGAGCCGACGAGAAGGATTCCAAAGCCGGGATTATTATGCCCGGTACGATACTTCTGGGAGCCAGACACTATCAGGAGATTGCACCAAACGCCATGGACCGGGCCGAGATAATTATTGATAATGTGACAATGAAGACACCGGCGGGTACGTTTAAGAACTGTATAAGAGTTGAAGAGACCTCCGGAATAGATCCTGATGATAAGTGCTATAAAACATATGCACCCGGAGTGGGTCTAATTCAGGATGAAGATCTGCTGCTAACCGAATATAGCAAGCCGACACAATAAGCAATTTCATTCAGGGATTTGCCCCGGACTACAAGATAAGAGACACGCAGCCGGAAAAAACGTGGAAAATGGAAAAACTGAAATAAATTCTCGTTGATATCCGTCTTAATTAAGATGTTATACAATCTCAGGATAGCATAATCATTATAATGATATAAAGAATTTGAATGAAAAAAATTTACCTTGCTTTTACGATTTTTCTGATAGCAGGCTGCGCTGGTCCTCCTCCTAATGAAGATTCCTCTGGAAATTTTGCCTATATTTCAGCAGGTCTTGAGGAACGTACCAATTATTCGCCAAGACAAGCCTCGGAATCCGGCCAATTCGAGTTCCCTGAATGGGTGACACTGGATGACGGCTTATCGCAGGACGAAGCGGTGGCTCTTGCTCTCTGGAATAATGCCCAATTTCAAGCCGACCTGGCGGCTTTGGGTTTTGCCCGTGCGGATCTGCTTGAAGCAAACATGCTAAAAAATCCGGTATTTTCCATATTGTTTCCGGTCAGTCCTGAATTGCTCGAGGCAACTTTGGATATACCCATAGATGTCCTGTGGCAGAGGCCGCATCGGGTAGCCGTTGCTAAGCTTGATGCACAAAAACTTTCTGAAAATCTTATACAAAATGGACTCGGTCTTGTACGGGAGGTTCAGATAAACTATGGAGAACTTTTATTGGCTCAGGAGAGACTCATACTATCTACCGAAGAGGCTCAACTGAAAAAACAGATATCCCAGCTTGACCAAGCACGGCTAAGGGCAGGTGAAATAAGTGAACTTACTATGGCTACCTCCTATATGGACACGCTTCAAGCAACTCATGCTATAAAGCGTTTTTCAAAAGAAGTCGACATATTAGAACAAAAGCTCAACAATCTGCTTGGTATCAACTCAGATGATATCAAGTTTGATATTGTTCCAGCGGAGACTTCTCCAATACCTGCTGAATCTGTCGATGACATACTCAAGACGGCATTTGTTTGTCGGCCGGATCTGCGGGCAGCAGAGCTTGCAATCGAGGCGGCTGGTGAACGTGTAGGTTGGGAGGAATCGAAAGTATATAATTTTATCGCCGTTCTCGGCGGCGATGATACCGAACTCAAACATGAAACTTTTATAATTCGCCCCGGTTTTTCAGCGGAGATCCCGCTCTTCAATCAGAATGATGCTAAAATAGCACATGCTAAAGCAGAATTAGAACAGGCGGCAAAACGGTACGAAGTAGTTCATCAGAACATCATCCTTGAAGTAAAACAGGCTTATACCCAATACGTCTCGGCATACGAGCAATTCGATTTGTGGAATAATGATATCGTTCCATCCTTGGAACAAGTCCTCGAACAAACAACAAAATCTTTTGAAATTGGTGAAGTACCTTATTTAACAGTTTTGGAAGCTAATCGAAAGCTTATCGAAGCGAAGGTACAACTCGCCCAATTGACTGCGAATGTGCACAGCATTGCGGCTGAGCTCAACTATAATATTGGGAAAAAAATGATATAGTTATATAGTGTAATATGCTGTTGAACTCATACGAACTGATGAGGTTACGGCGGTTCATATCAGTGAAAAGCTTAAATAGGAATTAATTATGAACAAGTTGGGGACGTTTTTGGGATTGATAATCTTACTGGTGGTTGCTTTGGGGGTTTACTATTTATTTCAAGGAAAGCAAGACGAGTCTTCAGAAGAACCGGAGAGCACAATAGTAACTGAAGTGGGCGTACATGTGGGAAACATTTCCCGTTCGACACTTTATGGTCGTATTCTGGTTTATGGAAGGGTTGAGCCGGCTGTTGGCAGCAGCGATAGTCCGCCGGCACGCATCCCGATTACGGCTCCAGTAGCCGGGATTGTCAGTGAAGTAATATGCATTGAAGGCCGGGTGGTCAATATGGGGGATTTACTGTTCCGCTTTGACAGCCGCATAGCTGAATCTGCAGTTGAGAAAGCTCAGGAAGTACTGATGTTCGAGGAGCAAAATTTAAAACGTCAGAAAGAGCTGCTTGAAGTAAAAGGGACATCGGAAAAGCTGCTGCAGGGGGTTCAGCACCAGTTTGAATTGGCACGTAATGAGTTGACAAAAGCAAAAACCGAGCTGTCTCTACTTCAGGTGACAGCACCGATATCGGGTACTGTTGTGCGAGTGTTAGCCCGGCCAGAGGAATCGGTTGACATGTCGGCTGTATTAGCCGAATTGATTGATATCGAGCGATTGATAGTAGAGTTCCGGGTTCCAAGCACCGAGGCCTTGCTGCTTAAACCGGGCCAGAAGGTGGAAATTGAAACTGGCATCGTAATAAAAGATCTAAATTCCAAAACAGGTCCGTCCGGTGAGGTGACATTTATTGATTCCATAGTTGATTCTGAAAGTGATACTGTTTTGGTTCGGGCATCGACGTCGCCGGATGCCGGGCTAAAATCAGGGCAGTTTGTGAAGGCATATATTGTCTATGTGGAAAAACGGGACTGTCTGGTCGTCCCGGAAGAGAGTCTCGTTACTAATCCGGAAGGACAGAGGGTTATTGCCGTCGTGGAAAACGATAAAGCCTTTCAAAGAGTAGTCCGTACCGGACTGCATCAAAACGGACTAGTTGAAATACAGGGAGAAGGAATACATGAGGGTATGCAGATAGTTACAACGGGTGCTTATGGTTTGCTGCCTGAAACGAATATCAGGGTATTAACAACAGAATAATAGAAGTCAAAGAAGAAGATTCTATGTCACATAATAGTCCGTCAAATATCGAAGAAACTCCAACGTATCATCATTTGGAAGACCGAGGATCCGCATTGGGTCGATTTTCCACTCATCACTCAGTGGCTATTACTTTTGTAGTGTTTGCCCTGTGCCTGTGTGGTATTTACTCTGCAGCGAAAATTCCTTCCTCTGTTTTTCCGCGGACCGATTTCCCACGCGTTGTAATTCTGGTGGATAACGGTGTTATGCCGGCAGATGAAATGATGGCAACCATCACCCGTCCCATTGAAGAGGCAATGAAGGATATTCCCGGTGTAGTGACAATCCGTGACGCGACCGGCCGTGGCTCAGCGGAAATCAGTGTCTTTTTTAACTGGAAAGTCAACATGATCCAGTCGGAGCTTTATGTCCTGAGCCGGTTGTCTCAGATTAGCAGCAGCTTACCGGCGACGGCAACAACGAACGTTTTTCGCCTGACCTTTTCGGCGTTTCCAATCATCGGTGTCAGTTTGACCAGCGAAACGCGTGACATCACACATCTTTGGGAAACAGCTCGTTATACGCTTAAACCACGATTCCTGCGAATTGCCGGTGTAGGCAGGGTGGACCTTGTCGGAGGCCGAACGCCGGAATATCACGTGATTGTTGATACACTGAGATTGCAGGCGGCGGGACTGAGTTTTTCAGATGTAACAGAAGCACTAATAAAAAAGAATCTCATAGCTCCGGCCGGTATGCACGAGGAAAACCACACACTTTATCTTACTGTTGTGGATGGTCGCGTGAAAACCATCGAAGACATTGAAAATTTTGCTGTTAAAGTTTTTAAAGGTCACCCGATTCGTATTAGAGATTTTGCCCGCGTCGAGCGCGGACCCGAGCCTGTCTTTAATGTGGTTACGGCCGACGGGAAAAATGCTGTGCTGCTGAATATTCGTAGCCAGCCCGAGGGAAGCACGCTCGAAATCGCCCACATATTAAAGGCTGAATTGGGGGAGCTTAAAAAGGAATTGCCGCCCGATTTGAAACTGTCGCTTTTTTACGACCAGTCGTTAATCGTGCGCGAATCGGTCAAAAGCGTGTGGCAGGCAATTATTTTCGGGCTGTTTCTATCTGTTATTGTGCTGTATCTTTTTCTCAAAGACTGGGGAATGACCTTTGTAGCCACACTGGTGATTCCGACAACTGTCCTGATTACATTAATTGCGATAAAAGCAATGGGATTGAGTTTCAATCTGATGACTCTTGGTGGAATTGCTGCCGCCATAGGCGTAATTATCGATAATGCTATCATTGTTGTAGAAGCGATATACGTTAAGATATTGAGTGGAGTACCCCGCGGCCAGGTTGTGCGAGCAGGCATTAGAGAAATCTTCAAGCCGCTTTTGAGCTCAACTCTTACACCGGTGGTTGTATTCATCCCACTGGCTTTTCTCGACGGCATCGTTGGTGTATTCTTTCGGTCTTTGGCACTAACTATGGCCGTATCACTGCTTATCTCTCTGCTCTTGTCGATTACGATTACACCTTCTATGGCGATATGGCTTATGAGCGGGATGTACCGTAAGAAAACAAGAACACTCGATGAGCAAGGCGGAGTTATATTGAAATTTTTTGCAATGGTTTACGAGCGTATTGTTCGAGTAGCATTGCATCATCGCTGGATCGCCTTGGGCTTGTGCGGGCTTGTTCTGCTTGCAGGTATAGCAATCTATGACCGTCTCGAAAGCGAATTCCTGCCACCAATGGACGAGGGTGCTTTCGTGATTGACTATGTTGCAAGACCGGGAACAAGCTTATCCGAAACGGACCGTCAGCTTAAGCAAGCCGAGCAGATATTACTTACCATTCCTGAGCTTGAGAGTTATTCAAGGCGTACCGGCGCACGGCTGGCTCTGGCTATCGCCGAGCCTCATACGGGAGATTTCTTAGTCAAACTTAAAACCGACCGCAGCCGAAAAACCGAGGAAGTAATTTCCGAACTTCGATATAGATTTAATGTCGCCGTGCCCGGTCTTCAATGGGAATTTCCCGGCATACTCTCCGACCTGATCGGTGATCTGATGTGGGCACCGGAACCAATTGAAGTGAAACTTTTTTCAACAGATATAGAATTCCTTAAAAAGAAAGCTCCTCAGATTGAAACGGAAATTAAAAAAGTCAAAGGAGTCGTGGATACTTTTGATGGTTTAATGATTACGGGTCCGTCTCTGAGTCTTCGATTGCGAAGTGTGGACGCACAGCGGTTCGGTCTGACCACAGACGATGTGGCGACGGCCGTTCAGACAGCCATGATAGGCCAGACGGCCTCATCGGTTTTACAGGGCGATCGACTGGTTGATATTCGGGTCTTAGTTGACCCATGTGATGTTGATCGGATTGCGAGCATACGAAATCTGCCTCTTCGTTGTCCCGATGGAACTCTGGTCAAACTATCGCAGGTCGTGGACATTGTTGAGGAACCAGGCCAGCTCGAACTTCGCAGAGAAGATCTTCGCCAGGATGTTGCCGTCACGGCCAGGCTGGAAGGTCGTGATCTTGGAAGCGCAATGACGGAAATTCGTAACAGGCTAAGTAACGATGAATCCATACCTCCGGAGATCGTTGAATTTGGTGGATTATATCAGCAACAACAAGAATCCTTCCTCCATTTACTGATAATTCTCGCAATGGCCGTCTTTTTGGTGTTCACAATACTGATTCCGGAATTTCGGTCTTTTTCCGGGCCGGTGGCAATCGTATTTGGCGCCATCCTGGCAATGTTTGGCGCTATTTTAGCTTTGTACATAAGCGGTACATCGCTTAATGTTGTTTCACTTCTGGGGGCTATTATTGGCGTAGGTATTGTAGCCAAGAACGGCATCCTTATGCTTGACTTCGCGTCAGTTCTGCAAGTTTCGGGAATAGACTTGGAAAATGCCCTGATTCAGGCTGGAAAGCGTCGCCTTAGACCGGTATTGATGACTTCGGGGACAACAGCTTTGGGCATGCTGCCGTTGGCCTATGGCGTCGGTTCTGGAGCTGATATGCTCAGACCCCTGGCTATTGCCGTGATTGGTGCAGTCTGTATGTCGGTACTACTGTCTCTGATTGCCACTCCGGTAGTGTACAACGTGCTTATCAAAGTTCGTAATTCCCGAAGTCGAGCCGATAGATTCTGAAGCAGGCTTTCACCCTGAAATACATGTAAAATATGCCGTTTGGTGAGGAATTAATTATTCGTGGCGCACTGGAGCGATTGTCGCCAATTCTGATGACGGCTTTGACGACCGCGCTCGCTCTTGTTCCCATCGCCATTGGCGGCAATAAACCAGGGCAGGAAATTGAACACCCTATGGCTATTGTGATCATGGGCGGACTTGTCACCTCTACACTTCTTAATCTGCTCTTGATGCCGGCTCTGTACTGGAAATTCGCAAAAGCCAAATCAAAATGAAACTGCTATGTGTGTTATTCTCAAAGATTTTATTGTCTTAACATTCAATCAATTCACTACAAAGTATATTATAGTTGGAAACAATCTAATAAACCTTATTCTATCTCCCAGAACTTCGTAGGATATATCCCAAGGTAGACATCAGAGCCTTTGTTTTCAAAATGCTTCGCCGTTCGATTGACTCAAAACCTGTGTTCCATGGCCCCACGGAGCTTCACGCCAGGTTCAAATACTGTTGTCGATAGCCAGCAATGTGTATGGTTTTGCTCCCGAGAGCATTTTTACAAGAATTGCTTTTGTAACCTCTTTATTTATAAGGTC
>CAYSKI010000111.1:0-7038 GCA_964431695.1 uncultured Pirellulales bacterium
GACGATAACCGCCTACGTCATGCGATGCACTTCCATACGAGCTTGGCGCATCGCCATAGTCGAGCCCGTGATTGCCGAACATCAAAAATTTTGCCGTTGGCATGGGACCACCGGGAATTGTGAAAGTAAATGTGTCCGGAGCAGATGGTGAGGTTTGTATCCAGCCGGTTTGGGATTCTTCACCCACAGTGTAATTGCCCGAAGGCAGGCCTGGGAAATCAAAGCCGCCCTGGTTGTTCGTCTGAGTGGTCTGGTCGGGCGTGCTATCGTTATTTGTGTCCAGCCAAATGGTCCAGTTCGGCAGGCCCGATTCACCGTTGCCCGGTTCCCAAACACCGTCGCCGTCGATGTCGTTGAACTTGATTCCCGAAATGAGATTTCCGGATGGCGTTGTCCCTTCCGGCTTGATTTCGATGTAATAGTCCTCAACCTCACCTTCTTCGCCATAGCCGGTGGGCGAAGTTAGTATGTCCACATCGGGTTCAGTGCGATATATTCTAAATCGTGCACAGGTATTACCCGCCATCGCGGTCGGGGGGACGAGAAAAGTCTCTGTCCAAGGAACGATTGTTCCAGCTCCCGTATAGGTTCCACCGACTACCCTCTCAGTATCTTCAAAAGTTCTACTATGGTCGTAGTCGATCCATCCGGTGATAGCGGCTGGCACACCCAGGGGCGCATTAACATTGATGATGACTGTGGCAAACTGGTTGACTTCCAGACCCAGAGGGAAAGATATACCGTCATCGTTGTCTGCGTCGGCAAGTGGGCTCGGCTGACCGTCCATCTCGGGGTCAACAGAGCTTCCCAGCATTACCTCACCGATATCGTGATATGGCCCTCCGTTGATTTTAAGAGTTCCAAACGAATCCGGCGCATCGCCGAAATCGTATTGGCCCTCACCTGTTTTTTCATTTTTGAAGGTAATGACAATATTCTCCCCTTCGTCAAAGTCCACATCGACGGTGGCGTTAGCCAAATCGACGGTGGAACCATTGTCCGTGTCACCAGTGATTGTAATATCCGTTAGCGTCCAACCGGTAGGGATTGTCTCGCTGACCTTTTGCAGCAGGCTTAGATTGTTAATATTCCATGTGTTATTGGATGGATCCATTAAGTTTTGACATAACGTATCAAAAAAGCCTCCCGGGCTGAAATCGGCACAAAAGAGAAATTGGGTATCGTCTGCAGGTGTCGCTTCTTTGATCACCACAACAGAGCCGCTTACGTCACCTCCCGGCGGTTCGGTCCCGGTCCGGTAGTTGCCGAAGTCGATATTCTCGAATACACTTCCAGGTCTAACCTGTAAAGCCCAGTAAGATATCTTCGAGGACCAACCGACCTGCATCACCTCATGGATATTTTGGCAGGAAGCATAATCGACCGGAACTTCCGAGATAGAGTAGTTTCCATCGCTGTCGGTTATTGCATAGGGTTCGCCCTCCTCCCATTTTGAGTTATGATTGAGGTTAACATAAATTTTCCAGTTCGCAAGCCCCGGCTCGCACGGGTCTCGTCGCCCGTCGAAGTCTAAGTCATTATATTTCATGCCGCGGATTGTCCCGGTTCCTTCCGGGGGTTCGGTCCCGGTCCAGTGGTTGCCGAAGTCCATATCCATCAAGACCTCGCCCTCGCTTAGCCTGACGCCCGAATAGTGCTTTTCGGCGGGAAACGTTTGAAACCAGTCTTGCTTATCTTCTTCACTCAATCCATATATGCCCGGTTCAAGGTTATCGAATTGATATTCGCCGTTGCGATTGGTTGTGGTAGTTGTCAGAACAACACCATTACTGTCCGTAAGTGCGATCTCCCAATCCGAGATGCCAGGTTCACCGGGATCTTTTTGGCCGTTCTCGTTAAGGTCGTTGAATTTGACGCCGCGAATCGAGCCTGTGCCGGCAGGCGGCGCCGTACCTGTGCCCCGAATAGCAAAATTGTAGGGATTTTCATCAGGGTCGTCATTATTGATAATTAGTGTTGTGAGGTATGTCCCTGCGGCGAATGGATATAGTTCTACTCCTATCGGCAGGGAATCGCCGGGAGCGATTGTGGAGGAAGATGATAATATCAACAAACCGAATTGCGCCGCAAGCTCACCTCCGATCCAGAAAGTATCCTGGGTTATTTCGAAGCCATCGATGAAGAGTGTATCCGATCCGGTGTTGTGGATGTAAAAGATTTTTGAGACGGATCCGGAACCAATTTCCACACTGCCCATGTCAGTTCCATCAGAAGTGCTCGGTGTGGTATCCCCGTCAGGAATGTAGATACCGTTCCCTCTGACATCGATTTCGGGGGCAAGAGTGGGAGTCGTCGTGACTGTAACCGTTACGGTGGCGGTATCTGTGTCGCCTTTGCCGTCGCTGACGGTATAGCTGAACGAATCGTTACCGGTAAAACCTGAATCGGGTGTGTAGGTCACTGAGCTGCCATTGTTGGCTGTTGAGCCGTGTGGAGGATCAGTAACGCTCTGCACATTTAGCGGGTCGTTGTCCGGGTCGTTATCGTTGTACAGGACATCGATATCGACCGCCGTACCTTCAGATGTGGTTGCCGAATCGTTTGTCGCCACCGGCGGGTGGTTCGCAGGCGGAGTGGTATCGCTGAGATACCAGAACTTGTTGCCCGTGTGTGTCTTGCTGTCCAGAGGTACTTCGTATTCAATCTGTTCGCCTGAAGCAGAGCCGCCTATCGAAAAAGAGCCTTCGAATGAATATCCTGATTTGCCTTCGCATACGATAGTTAAGTACTCATAGCCCTGTTCTGTTTCGAGTCCGTACCATCCGTCCGAGCCGGTCGTATCACTACTTACTTCATCACCCAGGACACCGCTTGAATATGAACCATATAGTTTGACGCTCACATTGGGCAGTCCCTGTGCCGTGGGTGGTTCGCTTAGGTAAGCGCCCTCATATACACGTCCTGACAGGGTCGCTGCGTAACTCGCAGTAGATAACCCAATAACCAATGAAATTAAAATAGCCAATCTGGAAATTACTGATGTGCGCTTCATTTTCCTACCCTCTCTAATAAATTACGGCATGACTGTATATTTTGACCCAACCTGTTTTGACCAGGCTTTTTGTGCGCATATCCGGGATGATTGCAGCGGCTTTTTCACTAACCTGCCTAACTCCTTGGGATTTGTAAATATAACGTGTAATTCTCGGACATGCAATATAAATCCCTGAAATTTTTGCAAGAAACGCATAAGTAAATAGGTATAAGAGTCGTAAAAATACTATTTACTTGCCTTTTGTGATGCTAATTATAAGCTGATTTTATCGCCGCAGCGGTGTTCCGGTCGTGTCCCGTGAGGAGAAAAATAGATTATCCGGGCCATTAGGAGTGAAATAATGCGGATTAGTTCATATCAATTTGGTAGGATTGTCATTGATGGAATCACTTATAGCAGTGACTGCATAATTCTTGCCGAGACGGTATTGGCTAATTGGCGAAGAAAGCAGGGCCATTTGTTATCTCCGGAAGATTTACAGCCTGTTGTAGCGGCAAAGCCATCGATACTGGTAATCGGCTGCGGCGCATCGGGATTGATGAAAGTGGCGAAAGACCTGCCGCAATTTTTGCAGGGACATAATATAACTTTGGAATACTATGATACTTATAAAGCAGTCGAGTGTTTTAACGAATCGTCCCGGGCTGGCGAAAATGTCGCCGCCGCTCTGCATCTTACCTGTTAATCTATATTGTTTATGTCCCTGAGACGACGACGTCCGTGAAGACCAGGCTCGGTGTCCTTTGGGAAGAATATATCCAGGGGTCATTGGCTACTTCGGTTAGCTTATGCCAGAATTTGAGATGGTTATCGGCTATATTCATCTCGGCTATCGCCTGAGAAGGCTCGCCGTTCTCGAAAAGGTGACCGATGATACCGACGGAGGTATCGCCGGTAGTGGAGTTTGAGTTGCCGCCTATGAAACCGGTAACGAAGACGCCTCTGCCGAGGTCTTTCATAATCTCCTCGACGGATCTGCCGCCCGGCGGAATTATAAGATTCGAAAGTCCGCCTGTCGTCGGGTCCCAATCGAGTTTTCTACTGTAATACCAATCGATAAAGAATTCTTTTAACACGCCGGATTCTATCATAACTCTCTTTTTAGCAGCGATTCCGTCACCATCGTACAAACGGCTGCCTAAACCTCCGATAACGAACGGATCGTCAATCAGTGTCAGATGGTCACTTGCGATTTTCTGCCCTTTTTTGTCTGCCAGGAACGATTGCTTCTGATGGATATTTCCCCCGGACATAGGCGAGAGCAGTCCCCTAAGTAATCTCGAAACGACTCTGTTTTCGATAATCACCGGTAAAGTCTCGGTTTTTATTTTTTTCGCGCCGAGCAAATCGAGAGTGCGTTTGGCTGCTATAGTCCCGATTTCTTCGGCCGAAGGTATATCATCCTTCTTGACACAGGTTATATAGTGATAGCCGTTCGGTCTGCGGTCACCTTCATCCTGGACGGTTATCCCCGCTCCCGCTGAATATCGCGTGTATTCACGGTAACCTTCGAAACCATTGCTGGTCAGAGTTATTGAATCACCGTAACTATCGGATTCGCTGGCCGTAACCGAAATGACCTTTTCCCCACCTTTGGCCAGGGATGTTTCCTCGATGGCCTTGACCAGGGTATGACGGGATTCCGGGGTGAGTTTTTCATAATTAGCATCCCTGATTCCCAGGTCAATATCGGCCCGACCCTCGTAGAGTCTCGGGTCCGTCAATGTTCGGTAGGGGTCCTCGGCAAGAAGTTTAGTTGTAGCAACGGCGTTGGAAATAAAGTCTTTCAGGGCAGCTTCTCGTAAATCCGAAGTGCTTTGTCCCGAGTATCGATTATTGACGTAGATTTCTATATAGAGATTTTTGGTGGATGCTTCTTTAATGTTCTCCGGCTTTCGCTGCCGATAGCTTATATCCACAAATCGCCGGCTGCTGATTCCGACGCGGCAATCGTCAGCGCCTGCGTCTTTTGCCGTCTTAATCGACCATGCGGCCAGGTCATGCATTTGCTTATTCATATTTATTTCCCTTATCTTAGGCCTTTATCCCGCCTACGGTCATTGATTTAACAAGAGCAGTCGGCAATCCGAAACCAACGGGAACTCCCTGCCCGTTTTTCCCGCAAGTGCCGCCGCCGCCCTGGTACATTTCCAGATCGTTCGCCACCATCGTGACATTCCTGAGCATTTTGGGGCCGTTGCCCATGATATTTACATCCTTGATTGGTGCCGTTAGCTTACCGTCCTCGATCATGTGCCCCTGGGAGACGTAGAATGCGAAATCGCCCTCGCCAATTTTAACCTGTCCGTTACTGACATTCTGAACATAGATTCCGCTGCCAGCTTCTTTGATTACATCTTCAGGTTGAGCAGGGCCGGACAGCATATAAGTATTTCTCATACGTGGTATTACATAGTGTTGATAGCTTTCACGTCGGCCGTTGCCTGTCGGTTTTACCTTATAGTGCCGGGCGGAGATTTTATCGTGCATATAGCTTCGTAGAATGCCGTTCTCTACCAGCACTGTTTTCTGTCCCGGCGTACCTTCGTCATCGACATTGAGAGAGCCTGCAAGGCTGAGATTTGTGCCGTCGTCGAGAATGGTGACGAACGGTTCGGCCACTTTCTTGCCTATCATCGTGCTATAAGTCGAAATGCCTTTTCGGTTAAAATCTGCTTCCATTCCGTGACCGATTGCCTCGTGTAGTAGTATCCCGGTTATACCGGGGCCCAGAACAACGGGTATTTCTCCTGCCGGCGGCTGGACTGCATCGAAGAGAACAAGAACACGATCCACTGCCTCTTTGGCGATTTTGTCAACCACCGCAGGACTGTAATAGGAGAAATCCCTCCGTCCGCCGAGATTCCAGCCCGACCGTTCGCGTTTACCATTCTTTTCGGCTACGACCGAGGCTGATAGGAAATTCTTCGGCAGCAGATCCTCTGACTTTTTGCCGTCACTGGTGACAACCATTACTCGCTTTTGCTCATCATGGAATCCTGCGTTGACTTTAACAATCAGCGGCGAAAGGGCGAAGCATTTATCGTTCATTGACTGCACTATCGGAAGTTTCAATTCGAAAGGTACCGAACTCAGAAGCTTTTCGAGAGGGTAGTGGTTTTTGAATTTGGTTTTGACAAACTCACCGGCAGGCTCGTTCGGCGAAGCGTCGGCGATTGTTGCCGCCGTCGATGCTGCGGCCATCATGGACTTTTCAGTCATCTCCTGAGTGAATCCATAACCGACCTGGTCACCTTTGACCGTTCGAATACCCGCACCGAGAGCCACGTCGCAATACGCCTGATTGACTTTGCCGTCCTCGAGAATTACGTAGTTGCTGATTGTATGCTCGAAATATAAATCGGCGAAGTCACCTCCCTTGGCCAAGGCCTCGGCGAGCACCTTCCGGCAAAGACCGTCCGTAATGCCGAATTCAGATTCGAAATACCCGGACTTTTTTGCGAGAATCATGTTGGACGAGCACGAAGACAATACCGGTGATAATGTTGCGGCGAAGGCCGTACCCGCTGCATTACGAAGAAAGGAACGTCTCGTTATCGGCTTCATATTATGTTCCTTAAATTGATATAAGTTACTGCAATTGTTTGAATCGAATATAAATCGTACCTTCTCTGTAAATCTATACAATATAAGGGGATTCTTCAAGGAAAAAAGAAATTAGGCGGAATATTACGAAAAAAGCCTGCTGATTAATTTATTTAAAAATCAGCGGTCTGGTTAATTTATTATGGTTTGCATTTATTATGATTATTTGGTATATTTGCCGCATTGAGCCGGGGAGTAGCTCAGCTTGGCTAGAGCGCTGCGTTCGGGACGCAGAGGTCGCAAGTTCAAATCTTGTCTCCCCGATTTTGTTTTTATCTCAATTCTAAGTAATCTAAAGCCCTATAAGGACTGGAAAATTACCGGACACCTTTAATTTTCCCATTTTTCATTTTTAGGTCAGAGTAAACCGGTGCTAAAATACCGTTCTGCTCTATCCGGAAGCACAGTAGCTATAA
>CAYSKI010000112.1:0-6595 GCA_964431695.1 uncultured Pirellulales bacterium
GTACGGTCTGAGCGAAGTGAGATTCATGTACATACCGGTTGATGCAAGAAAGCCCAGCCCGGAAGATGGAGCAACAGACGTTGCTATAGATACTACTCTGAGCTGGAGGTCCGGCAGAGAAGCGGCCGAGCACAATGTGTATGTCAGCACCGACCAGGAGGCTGTTTTGAACGGAACCGCTCCAGTTATGACCGTCACTCAGGCAAGTTATGGTCCGTTATCACTCGATCTGGGAAGTGATTATTTCTGGCGGGTTGACGAAGTCAATAATGCCGAGGCTACTGACGTCTGGCTGGGTGATACGTGGAGTTTCTCAACGCAGGAATATCTCGTTGTGGATGATTTCGAGTCCTACAATGACATCGCCACAGGCGAAGAAGATAGCAATCTGGTCTATGAAACGTGGATAGATGGATATGATGATCCTTCAGCCAACGGCTCAACAATGGGTTATTCTGAGGCGTTCCAGCCGACGATGGAAAATGCTATTGTTCATGGCGGCAGACGGTCGGTACCCCTAATATACGACAATAGTACTGCAAGTAAGTCTGAAGTGACTGCGAGCACGAGCGACCTTTCAATCGGTATTGATTGGACCGTCGGCGCTCCTGAGACGTTGGTTTTGTGGTTCTACGGCGATACGAACAATGCCGGAACGGAGCAGTTGTACGTCAAGCTGAACAACTCCAAGCTGGCTATAAGTGGTGTTGATCTGACACAGACTGAATGGCAAAATGCAGAGATACCCCTGGCGGACTTCGGTATCAATCTGGCTAACGTCACGCAGCTTGTAATTGGTCTGGAAAGAACCGGCGCGACCGGAGGCGAGGGCATTTTGCTCGTGGATGATATCTGGTTGTATAAGTCGGCTCTTTAGTTTTGTCGGAAAAAGTATATAATATAAATGTATGATGGTACCAATGTTTTGGGTGGTTAATATATTTTTGTAGGAGAATATAAACAACTGTCCGCATAAGGTGGTATAGCCAGTAATACATTTACAGTGCGTAAAGGCACCTGCAGAATCCATGCTCGTGCAATTGTCCCGGTTTCCTATGCTTTATAAACAGGGCCCGGATGATTATTGCAAATGCTTGTGTTTAAAAAAGCCCCTTTTTACATAAAAGGGGCTTTTTTTTATCCTTGTCTGCAGCTTCCTGGCTTTGGGACCGCTTATATTTCGAAGGCAATTCCATCACACACCGCTGGAGATTGGCATGGTGTTTGCTCGTCATGTCTTTGTTGTTTACCCCGATGAGAATCTCGGTGTTAGGGTGGAAAATACGGTCCTTATCACTGAGATTGGCTGCGAGAACCTTAATTCCGGTCAAAAATCCCATGTAAAATGTTTAAAGGAGCGATTTTTTCACTTGACAACAGGGCTTAAAATGTGATACAAGATATTTATAGAAACCTACTCTTGTAGATATCGAGGAATGCAGGAGTGTTTATACTATTTATCCGGACTATGTCAATGAAAATATATCCGGTCTATCTTTTTTACCAAAAGAAATTACACATATTGAAGTTTTCCAAGCGGATTATGCGTATGATTTTATCATCTGATCTACATTCACATTTTTTAGAAACCAAAAATAATAACAATCGATGATTTACGTATCATAGTTTTGTATATATGCCATAGTATATAGAAATGTAATAATTCTTTTATTAATCTTTTTGAAGGAGGTTGATTATCTGGACGATGAGGATTATTACGATTAAGAAACTTATCTCCTGCTTTTTTACTTAGCCTGTGTGTAATTACATCCGTTAATGCAAAGACTAAAGTCTGGATTGCAATGGCCTGGGACAAATTGTCGAAGGTTTTGCGTAACCGCAGCGATAATCCATGGGATAATGCAAATCAAAGGTCTTCGCATGATAATAAGTGTGTTGTTCTGAGAAGGAAGGTTTTAAGGCAAACATTTTTTGCAAGTTCTTATAAATGTCATGAAATTAACAAAATTCATAAACAGTTTTATAAACTCCCAAAACTCGTTGCTTAGCGTTTCGCTTTTTGGAAAGTACAGTATATAAGGAAGGAGGTAATAACAGATATTAAATAAAAGAAAATGTACTTTTTTATGTCAGATGATGAGTTAATTTTTTCATTAAGAAAGGAGTAATGTGATGAGTAGAAGAATAATTTATTTATTTGCCTTTAGTCTGCTAATTTTTTTGGCTGTAGAGGGTGCAAGTGGTGAAGAAATATGGGGAGAAGCTGAAATAGCTTCTTCCATAACCGAACCACTTCAAATAATAGATGATGCGACCGCATCTGGTGGTAAGTATATTGCCGTTGAACCAGGCAATGACAGCAGCTCAGGTCCTCCATCGACCGGAATAGCAACATATACTATTAGAGTCAGTGAAGGAGGAGTTTATAGAATGTATCTTCGCGTCCTATGCTCCCCTGATGTCGATGGAGATAGTTCGGATTCCTGTTGGGTTCGTATCCAGGGAGCTACTCTAAATATAGAAGTTGCTGCTGATGACTGGATAAGGGACAATAATCTTGATTACGAAGTGGCCGTGACCGATTCTCAAGATTGGTTTTGGTCACAACTTCGACACTATGATGCTTGGCCGGGTGACGAGTTTATTGAAATGACTATGGAACCCGGAAACTATACTCTTGAGATCGCTTATAGGGAAGATGGATTATGGATCGATGGATTTTTGATTACGAATGAGACAGATGTTGATCCGACTACTTTGCCCGACGAGATTCCGTTTGTTCCTGCAGGTATCAGCACTAAGCCACAACCGGCAAATCAGGAAGAAGATGTCCATTATAGAACGATTCTTTCCTGGACACCTGGAAAGATCGTTGAAATACCCAAGCATAATCTTTTCTTAGGCACGAATTTTGACGATGTAAACGAAGCTACAATAGAAGAACAACTTGACGTAAACATCGTTGCCGAAAACCTCGATGTGAACAGCTTCGATCCGGGTGATTTGGAATTTGGTTTAACCTATTACTGGCGAATCGATGATGTAAACTCATCAGACTCCACTGTATTCAAAAGCGATGTCTGGAGCTTTACAGTCGAGTCTCTCGCCTATCCCATCCCTGCCGCGAAAATAATTCCAACAGCTTCCAGCCAGTTAGAAGGTCAGGGGCCGGAAAAAACCATCGACGGTTCAGGATTAGACGAAAATAACCTGCACTCAGTCAATGCGGCTGATATGTGGCTCAGCACTGCCGGTGACCCGGGTTCGGCCTGGATACAATATGAGTTCGATAAGCTCTATAAGCTGCATGAGATGCTGATATGGAACTATAACGGAGATACCATCCTTACGCTATACGGAATTAAAGAAGTGACGATAGATTACTCGGCAGACGGCGTTACCTGGACGCAGGCAAATGTTTCCGAATTGACCACGGCATCCGGTGAAGAAGGCTATGCAGCCAATACGACCGTTCCTTTAGATGATGCAGAGGTAAAATATGTCAAAGTCACCGCCAACAACAACTATGGCGGCGGCACCGGTCTCTTTAACCAGTACGGTCTGAGCGAAGTGAGATTCCTGTACATACCGGTCGATGCGAGAAAGCCTGCTCCGGAAGATGGTGCAACAGACGTTGCGATAGACACTGTTTTGAGCTGGAGACCCGGAAGAGAAGCGGCCGAGCATATAGTGTATATCAGCACCGACCTACAGGCTGTAACAGATGGCACTGCACCTGCTACAACTGTGAACCAACCCGTTGACGGCCCACTATCTCTCGATCTGGGCAGCATTTACTACTGGCGTGTTGATGAGGTGAATAATCTTGAGGCAGTCCAAACCTGGCTGGGTGATGTCTGGAGCTTTACGACGCAGGAATATCTTGTTGTAGAGGATTTTGAGTCCTACAATGACATCGCCACAGGTGAGGAAGGCAGCAATCTGGTCTATGAAACGTGGGTAGATGGATATGATAATCCTTCGGCCAACGGCTCAACAATGGGCTATTCAGAGGCATTCCAGCCGACAATGGAAACCGCTATTGTTCATGGTGGCGATCAGTCGGCGCCGCTCATATACAACAATAGTACTGCAAGCAAATCTGAAGTGACAGCGAGCACGAACGCTCTGTCAGCCGGCAGTAATTGGGCCGTTAGCGCTCCTGAGACGCTGGTCTTATGGTTCTACGGCGATCCGAACAATACCGGAACGGAGCAGTTGTATGTCAAGCTGAACAGTTCCAAGCAGACAATAAGCGGCATAGATCTGACACTGGCTGAATGGCAAAGTGCAGAGGTATCTCTGGCGGACTTTGGTATCAATCTGGCAAATGTCACGCAGGTTGTAATCGGTCTGGAAAGAACCGGCTCGACTGGAGGCGAGGGTGTTTTGCTAATGGATGATATTATGTTGTATAAGCCGGCTCCTTAATTTTTTCGGAAAAAATATATATATTGATATATGATAATCCCAATGCTTTGGGAGGTAGGCACATTGCAGTGGGAGATGGCAGTGTAAGCACAAGTGCACCACCATCTCCAGGTGTCGCCAGATACACGATTACGGTCCAGGCTGGTGTATAAAAATTGGCAGCCGGGTCATTGCACCCCGCTACCGATGACTCCTTCTGGAGACAGATTCCAGGTGCCACAATCCAGACGGTGAATCATTCCAGCGGCTGGGTTCAGTGGAATAATATAGACGGCGGAGCTGACTGGCACTGGGATGTCGTTCACAGCAGCGATGATGCTGATACAAAAGTAGAATGGACAATGGCAGCCAGTACATATACTCTGGAGATTGCTTTCAGAGAAGATGGTGCTTTACTGGATGCTATTACGATTACCAGGATTGACTAAACAAGGCCGTTATGTGACCATTGTTGATATATAGGTTTGAAAAAAGCCTCTGATAAAAGTGGGGGCTTTTTCTTAATATTTCTTGATAGAATGACTATCAATTTGGCAGCAATAAGGTTGTGAGTAAGGATTTACACATGATTCTCATCTATGGTTTTCTTGCTCAAGAAACATGTAGGCATGGTTTTTACCTTTGTTCCGAAGTCTTGTTATTGAAGGAAGGAGGCATTTTCAAATCTAAAAACATTATCCCGGGCAGATATATGATGCCAAGTATGGACGGAAGGAAAAAAACTTTCTCGTTTGTCTAAATTTAAAGGCATTTTTAAAGGAGGATTATTATGTTTAAAAAAAAGATTTATTTTACCTGTTTTGGTCTATTGGCGTCTCTGGTCATAACAAACAAAGCTGTTGCAGGTCCAGACCTCGCTGGCTGGTGGAAGTTCGATGAAACATCCGGCACAATTGCCACCGATTCATCCGGCAATGGGAACTACGGCACCCTTGTGGGCGAACCTGTATGGATCGAAGGTCAGATCAACGGTGCAGTAGAACTCGACGGCACCGATGACCATGTTGAGCTACCGATTGGATCTACTATTAATACGCTAACCGAATGCACAATCGCAACATGGGTAAACTTTTTCAACTCTGGTACCGCATGGCAAAGCGTCTTTGAGTTTAACAATGGCACAACAGTCTATATGTTTCTTACTCCTGCCGTTAACACCATCGGCTCCATGCGTTTTGCCATCACAACGGCAGGTAACGGCGCCGAGGACGTGGTGGACGCCGGGAGTATGCTTGCCACCGATTGGCACCATATCGCCGTAACTGTCAGCGCCAGTACAACGACCATAATCATGTATCTCGACGGCCAGGAAGTCGGTAGAAACATCAATGCCGTCAATAATGTTTCGAGCCTGGGTGTTACAACCAACAACTGGATAGGCAGGTCGCAAGCGATGGCAGAAACATACTTCCAAGGAACGATCGACGAGTTTTTTATTTTCAGTCGGATATTATCCCAGCCGGAAATTAAGGATCTTATGGAGGGTTACAGCAGTGAAATCGCCTCTGCACCAAGCCCTATGGATGAAGAGACAGACGTTTACCGCGATGGTGTTCTCAGTTGGACAGCCGGTGATAAAGCAAGTAAACATGATGTTTACTTAGGCACAAATTTCGATGATGTCAACAATGCCAATTCAAGCAGTCCGCTCCTAATCGGTCCTGGCGTGAGTTCAGTGACACTTGATCCCGGTCGTCTGGAATTAAACCAACAGTATTTCTGGCGTGTTGATGAGGTCAACGCCCCGCCGGATAATACGGTCTTCAAAGGCAAGGTTTGGAGCTTTACAGTCGAGCCTTTCACCTATGCCATCCCTGCCGCGAACATAATTCCAACAGCTTCCGGTCAGTCAGAAGGTCGGGGGCCGGAAAAAACCATCGACGGCTCGGGATTAGACGAAAATGACCTGCACTCAACAAATGCGGATGATATGTGGCTCAGTGCTCCCGGTGATCCGGGGTCGGCCTGGATACAATACCAGTTCGATAAGCCCTATAAGCTGCATGAGATGCTGATTTGGAATTATAATGGTGATTTAGTTCTTTCACTATACGGAATTAAAGAGGTGGCGATAGAATACTCGGCAGATGGTACCACCTGGAACCAGGCAAATGTTTCCGAATTGGCCCAGGCGCCCGGTGCCGCAGGTTATGCAGCCAATACGACTGTTCCTTTTGACGGCGCAGAAGTTAAATATGTTAAG
>CAYSKI010000113.1:0-6190 GCA_964431695.1 uncultured Pirellulales bacterium
CTGCCTTTACAATTCTCGGGGTTGTTCTAACGAAACGTATCAGTAAAGCCTTTGGCAAATCATCAACTTATGCAGTCTCTTTAGGTATAGCCGGTATATCTGCAGGGCTCCTCATTTTCTTAGGTCCACAAAGTATTGCTCTTGTGTTTGTTCTCAATTTTATTACATCGTTTGCGGTAGGGCCCGTCTCTGTTCTGCAATGGGCCATCTATACGGATACGGCCGATTATTCGGAATGGAAAAAGGGACGCCGGGCTACCGGGCTTGTGATGTCTGCCTCATTGTTCGCGCTGAAGCTTGGAATCGCCCTGGGAGCTGCAGCTAATGCATGGATACTGGCAGCGTATGGTTATCAGGCTAATATGGAGCAAACTGTAAAAGGATTGTTAGGCATACGTATGGTTATGAGCGTTTACCCCGCTATTTTCGCCATAATAGGCATGGTTCTCATGTTCTTCTATCCATTGAAAAAACACATGATGATGCAAGTTGAGACTGAATTGGTTGAGCGTCGTAAACAGGCCGAAAATGTTCCTGTAGAAGAATAATTTAATGATTGTGTTAATGGATAAGCCGGCAATAGGCCGGAATGGTAATTGGCATTCAATTATGCCATTATTTACAAATAAAAGGATATAAGTTATGCATCGGTTTATAATTAAATGGGGATTGATAATGTGTTTATTTCTGGTTCCGGCCGCTAATGGTTCGGCACAGGGAACTGGAACGTTTAGAAATCCTGTAATTTCCGGTTTTTACCCTGATCCCAGTATTTGTCGGGTAGGTGATGACTACTATTTAGTTACAAGCTCCTTCGAATATTTTCCGGGCGTTCCCATCTTTCACAGTAAAGATTTAGTACACTGGGAACAAATCGGATACTGTCTTACTCGCAAGAGCCAGTTGCCGCTGGATAAAACGAGAGCTTCCGGAGGCATTTATGCTCCGACAATCCGATATAATGACGGTACATTTTATATGGTCACGACGAATGTTGACGGAGGCGGGAATTTTTATGTCACTGCAAAAAAGCCCGAAGGGCCGTGGTCCGAACCGGTCTGGCTCGATAACCAGGGTATTGACCCATCGCTTCTTTTCGATGACGACGGCACGGTTTATTACTGCCGACACGTTGGTGAAGGAGACGGATATATCGGTCAGACGACTTTAAATCTCGAAACGGGAAAACTCGAAGGCGAGCTTAGAAATATATGGGGCGGCACCGGCGGCGTCTGGGCGGAAGGGCCGCATCTGTATAAGATTAATGGTAAATACTACCTGATGATTTCCGAGGGTGGAACGAGCTACGACCACATGGTCACCATCGCTCGAAGCGATTCACCCTGGGGACGGTTCGAGTCCAATCCGGATAATCCCATACTGACTCATCGCACTCGACCGGAACATCCGATTCAGGCGCTCGGTCATGCCGACATCGTCGAGACTCCCGACGGCTGGTGGCTGGTCTGTCTGGGAATTCGGCCGCAGGGCGGACGATTCCACCATATCGGCAGGGAAACTTTTCTCGCTCCCGTTGCGTGGAACGATAAAGGCTGGCCGGTTGTTAACGGCAACGGCACATTAGAATTTACCTTGCCCGCACCGAAACTGCCCCAACACATATTTCAAGAACCGCCCGCCAGAGATGATTTCGACACAGACAAATTAGCTATGCGATGGAACTTTCTGCGGAATCCTTATCAGGATGATTTTTCTCTCACTGCTCGCCCGGGATACCTACGAATCAATGGCTCGGCCGTGACATTTAACGACCAGGACTCTCCGGCTTTTGTGGGTCGTCGCCAGACGGATTTCAACTGTACGGCTTCAACGCTGCTTGAGTTTGAACCAAAAAGCGATAACGAGGAAGCCGGCCTTGTTGTTCGTGGATTTGATAGATTTTTTTATACAATCGGTGTCACTGTTCACAATGGTAAACGACAGGCCTTCTTGAAGAAAGTTGTTCGGGAAGAGGTAATTGATTCGATTGAATACGCTGATGTCCAGCCGGGCCCTGTTATGCTCTCGGTAAAGGCATCTCCGCTATCTTATGAATTCTCTTTCCAATCGTCCACGGGCGAACGAAAAGTCCTCGGTACGGCCTTGACAAAGAATCTGTCCGTAGAAAATATCGGGTTCGAACGGGGGATGTGTTTTACCGGTGCATACTTCGGCATGTATGCCACGGGTAACGGCAAAAAGTGTACGACACCGGCGGACTTTGACTGGTTCGAATACAGTTCAACAGAAGATGATTCCTGATGTGAATTAAACGATGGAAAAATCCGATTTTTGATCGAGAAAAATCGAGTGGGTATCATTTATGAGTTCAAATAAAAAAGTGTCCCATTGGATACTCTGCTGTTATGTTTTACGATCTATAGATGAAAAAAGTAAATAAAATTATACTGGCGGTTCTTCTTATAATAGGCAATGTGGGATATTCTCGCACCATCGAGCCTCCCTATAAGGTAGGCTCATGGCAGGGATTTCGACAAGCCGCGGTAAGTTATACTTTTGATGACGGCTGCTCTAACCAGTTTACTATCGGAATACCGATGTTCGATGAATTTGGTTTTAAGCTGACATTGTTCACTGTCACAAACTGGTCACCCGACTGGGCGGTCCTGCAAGAAGCTGCTTCCGAAGGTCACGAAATCGCCAGTCATACTGTAACTCATCCCCATTTGAATGGAATGACTATTGCGCAGCAAACTACGGAGCTGAAGAACTCTCAGGATATTATTAACTCACATATAAAAGGCCGGAAATGTGTCACGCTGGCCTATCCATATTGCGTACCGAGCAACCAGGAGCTAACTGAGAAATATTACATTGCGGCACGACATTGTCAGGGATTCATTGAAGGTGCTACTCCAAAAGATTTCTACCAGATCAGCTCGTTAATTTGCGGCAACCTGGGTTCAGTAAAAACTGCGACGGATTTCAGTCAAAAATTTGAAAATACCCTGACATCAAAAGGATGGTGCGTATTACTCTTACATGGCATCGATGATGATGGAGGATATTCGCCGCTTCCCTCAACAACACTCAAAGAAAGCCTTGAGTATCTTAATACCCGAAAGGACAAGTTTTGGGTATCGACTTTCGGAAACGTTGTACGCTACATAAAGGAACGCAATACAGTGTCAGTTACAGAATTGTCTAATCAGGACACTTCTATTACTCTAAAGGTAACAGATACTCTCGACGATGCAATTTACAATTATCCGATCACAATACGCAGGCCGCTGCCCCGGGATTGGTCATCTGCTTATGTTTTACAGAATTCTCTGGCGGTAAATGCACGCATTGTGGATCTCGATTCAACAAAATATGTTATGTTTGATGTGGTGCCGGACGGAGGAAATATTATACTCTCGAAAAGTCCTTACGGCGATTTCACTGGTAACGATGTCGTGGATATGAATGACCTTTCCGTATTTCTTAACCTCTGGTTGGTCAATGATTATAACGAAACCTCAGGTGTGGATGTGAACGGAGATTGTATGGTCAATTTCTACGAATTTGCAGTCCTTATGGAAAACTGGCTGCTGTCATTATAACCGGCAAATGGGATGTATTCATCCGATGAATAAAAAGGAAAGTCAAATGAAAGATAGTGAAAAATCAGATGTACAGATTAGTTTGAAGGATGCGTTCAGGGACGATTTCTATATCGGCGCCGCTTTAAGTCTCGACCAGATTTCCGGCAAAGAACCGAGTACCATGGCCGTTGTGGAAAAACAATTCAACAGTATCACACCTGAAAATATCGTCAAATGGGAAGAGGTCCATCCTGAGCCGAAGAAGTACAATTTCGAGCCGGTGGACCGTTATGTGGAATTTGGCCGGAAGAATGATATGTTCGTCGTCGGGCATACGCTCGTCTGGTTTTTTCAGACACCGGACTGGGTCTTTCAGGACGATTCGGGCAAACCTTTAAGTCGTGAGGCGCTGCTCGAACGAATGAAAGAGCATATTTTTACCGTAATGGGTCGTTATAAAGGCCGGATTAACGGCTGGGATGTAGTTAATGAGGCCATTGCAGGGGACGGCACTTTCAGAAAATGCAAATGGCTCGAAATTATAGGTGAAGATTATATATTCAAGGCCTTTGAATATGCTCGCCAGGCCGATCCCGACGCCCAACTTTATTATAATGAATACGACCTTGTGAAAGAGGCCAAGCGCGAAGGTGTTATTCGACTGATTCGCGACCTGCAGTCAAAAGGCGTCCGCATAGACGGTCTCGGCATACAGGGACACTGGTTCCTGGACTACCCGAGTATCGAGGAGATTGAGACTGCCGTTTTGGCTCTTTCCGAGCTGGGCGTTAAACTGATGGTGACGGAGCTGGATATTAGCGTTCTTTCATATTATCCTGTCGATGCCAAGTTAGTCGATCTGTCTTCGTTTGAGCCTGCAAAGCAGAAGGAACTCAATCCCTACCCCGACGCCCTGCCGGAAGCGGCTCAAAACGACCTGTCAAAACGGTACGCTGAAATTTTCTCTTTGTTCCACAAGCATCGAGATAAATTCAGCCGGGTGACATTTTGGGCCGTACACGACGGTCAGTCGTGGCGCAGCTATATGCCTATACGGGGAAGAACCGATTATCCCATGTTGTTCGACCGACAATGTCGGGCTAAGCCGGCTTTCAATGCCGTTGTGAAGATAGCTCAAAACATATAGTAATCTACCGCTCTGCGAAATAAATGTCACTTTAAAACAAATCTTCGCAGATACTTGCTGTTTATACGATCGCACAAATAGAGGGATTCTATATACTATTTGAGGACTTGATGAATGCACAAATATCCGAGCCGTCTATGGAATCGGCAATTCCCTTCAACTTTTTGATTTTTGTCGATAAAATTGTTTATTGGTGTTGAAAAAAATGTTTATGACAAAGGTTTAATCTTTTATAATTCGGGCTTGAAAATCTGATAGTTATAGGGTATGATTCCCCAAAAATAAATATTTAAGGAGCTTAAATGAAGAATACGAAAGATATTGAAATCGTAGCGGCAGGACATACCTGCCTTGATTTGATCCCGGCTTTTACCATCGAAGGAAAAGTCGATAAAATGACCGATGTACTTGTGCCGGGCAAGATGATTAATATGGGAAAATGTGTTGTCGTCGGTGGCGGACCGGTCACAAACGCCGGTGTTTCTATACGCAGACTCGGTGTAAAAACCGAATTAATAGGCAAGATTGGCGACGACGATTTCGGCAAACAGATTCTTCAATGGTATGAAGAACATGAAGGGCATTTTAAGGGAATTAAAATGGTTGAGGGCGAATCGACTTCATATACCATTGCAATTTGCATTCCCGGTATAGACCGTTTTTATCTGCATCACTGTGGAGCCAACGATACTTTCGGTTATGACGATATGGATTTCGACCTTGTGGAGCGTTCTAAACTGATGCTTTTCGGATATCCGCCGTGGATGAGTAAGCTATATGAAAATACGGGCGCTGAGCTGACAAAAATCCTTAAAAAGACCAAAGAATTAGGGACTACAACTGCGCTGGATCTTTCACTTCCGGATGTAAATAGTCCAGCCGGTCAGGTTGACTGGAAGGCAATTCTTAATGACTGGGTTCCATTGTCGGACATCATGGTCCCAAGTGCCGAAGAGATATTTTATTTTCTCTACAAAGAAAAATTCCTCGAAAAGAAAGCTAAACTCGGCCCAAAAGAGAGTGTGCTTGACCACATGACGGTCAAAGAGATTTCCACTTTGGGGGACGATTTAATCGAAATGGGTGCGGCCATCGCTATGGTAAAATGCGGTCACAGGGGATTATATATCCGGACTGCAGAGCAGGATCGGCTCAAAAAGTTAGGTGAAGCAAAATGTTCCGATCTTGAAAACTGGGCCAATCGTGAACTTTGGTTCCCCGTATATGAAGAGGAAAAATTCGTGGGGGCACTGGGTTCCGGTGATTCGGCGATTGCGGGTTTTCTGTCGGCGTTCGTATGGGGACATACCGTCGAATCTTCTCTGAGATATGCAAATGCCGCCGGGAGTATGAATGTTACCGTTCCCGACGGGCTTACATGGAACAAGGGATTCGAGGATTTGACAGAACGGATCGAAGCGGGATGGAAGACAAAGGAATTGAAAATCGACGAGAGAGGTTGGAAATATGAACGTGATTTCTGGGTGGGACCTGA
>CAYSKI010000114.1:0-5841 GCA_964431695.1 uncultured Pirellulales bacterium
GTCGAGGTTCCCAAAGGTGTAGCACAATCTGAAGATTAGGCACGTAGATCTCCAGTAATTCATCAAGACTGCGAGCACCGGATGCCCGTATCTGTTCCTCCGTGATGGTAGTGACGGCCGCCGGAACCAGACGAGGCTTGGATTGGGTTAAGGTTGCCGACGAGCCGACTTCCATTTCCATCAACTGCTCTATGGACATTTCAAACAGGTTTTCCTCCTGCTCCTGAGCCGTCTCTTTCTCGGTTGCGGCTTCATTGCCGACCGATGTATCTTTCGCAGCTAACGTCTCTCCTGCAAAGATGAGGATATTGCACACCAAAACTTTTGTGATTAATAATCTCCAGCCAAAAGAAAGTAATTTTCCAGACATAATCGTAACTCCAAATTAATGCAGATTATAGTTTAGTTTCTAACCGGCAGATAATACGAAGTCTTTAGATACAATAAACAAATACATCGGAAAATTCCTATTTTAGAATGAGTGAAAAGCTGAAAGTCGATTAGCATTATGATAATATAATTTTTATAAAAAAATAAGGCCCTATAATAAAACGATTCTTATTACTATTTCGCCCGGAGAAAATAATAAAAATTATAATCGTGCTCTCTTCGTATTATCGGAACAAAAATTTTTCTGCGAATTTTTTCGCGGCCGAATAAAGCAGAGCACGACTATTTGCAAGAGCTTCATCGAGAGACATAATATCCGATTTACAAGATACAACAGTGACAATCCCGGCTTTTTGATACACTTCCGGTGGGACCTTCACCTGGCCTGCAAGTATCGCCACACGTATATTTGTCTGTGAGGCTGTCTTTAGGATTCCCGAGACTACTTTTCCGGAAAGAGATTGATAGTCGAAACAGCCCTCACCGGTGATAATCCAATCGGCCGACTCAAGCTCGGCACGAAGGCCGCTTCGGGCCATTACCGTTTCGATGCCGGATACGAGCGTTGCGTTCATAAAGGCAATAGCCCCTCCGGCCAGTCCGCCGGCAGCACCTGCACCGGGTACGTGACAAATATCCCGCTGCAATTGCACTTTTACAACGTCGGACAAATGCTCAAGGGACTTTTCCAGCCGTTCCACCATCTCCGGAGTAGCCCCCTTTTGAGGAGCATAAACTCTTGCCGCCCCGCTTTCACCGCACAGGGGATTATCGCAATCACAGAGGACCTCGACCGGAACAAGGCTGAGATCTTCAGGTTCGATTATTTTAACAAGCTTCTCCAGACCGGCACCTCCAAGCGGGATTTGTTCGTCATTGTTATCAAGAAACTTCCAGCCCAATGCCGATGCCGCGCCAAGCCCGCCATCGACAGTCGCACTACCGCCGACTGCAAGAAGGATTTTACATGCGCCCTTTTCCAACGCGGCCTTAATAAGCTCGCCGGTTCCGTATGTGGTTGTCTTCAGCGGATTCATCTGCTCGGGGCTGAGATGTTCAAGACCGCTGGCGGACGCCATCTCGACAAGGGCTGTTTTATCTTCGAACCAGGCAAAGCCGGCGTCAACCTGTATTTCCGGCAGAGGCCCCATTACTTTTTGCCTGATCCATCGGCCGTTACAAGCTCTTATCATCGCCCTTGCAGTTCCCTCACCGCCGTCGGCCATCGGCTTTATTACAAGCTGGATATCGGGAACGCATTCATAAATAGCTTCGGCGATTATTTCACAGGCCTGGTCTGCTGTAAGGGTACCTTTAAATGAGTCTGTTGCAATGACGACTTTCATAATATTCCTTATAGTCTGGAATTAAATTCGAGATACAATATTTATGGGTATTTACTCCACCAGGCTATAAGTGTCAATTCTTTTACTTAGGCATAAAAAAAGACGGTAGTGGTAACTGATTTAAAAATAGGTTTGACGGCGATTTGTGAGAATATTATACTCAGCTATGAATTATGAAGCAATATGGCGATTAATTATCTGGAGAGAAAGATGAATCCGGCATTAAAACAGAATGCTCCTGCTGTATCAACAGACAATTCCGCAACCAAAGATACCCAAAAATCAATTCCGCAGGATACTTTATGGCAAATAGAGGAAAAAATCAACGCCAGAGGCATAACCTTCGATGACGTACTGCTGGTACCGGCCAAAAGCGATTTCGTACCGAGCCAGGCGGACACGCGTACACAGTTGACCAACAACATTACTATAAATATACCGATCGTCTCGGCAGCAATGGATACCGTCACCGAGGCGGCTCTGGCAATCGCACTGGCGCAGGAAGGCGGGATCGGAATAATCCACAAAAACCTTTCTGTCGAAGCCCAAAAACGAGAAGTGTCAAAGGTAAAACGTTCCGAGCACGGAGTTATTCTCGATCCTGTAACATTATCTCCCGAGCAGCCTGTAATCAGAGCCCAGCAGCTTATGACCGAACAGAACGTCTCAGGTATTCCCATCATAGAAGGTAAAAAGCTTGTCGGTATCCTGACCCGAAGAGATTTGAAATTTCTCAAGGACTACAACGTCGAGATAAGCACTGTTATGGTAAAAGATAATCTTATAACCGGCCCGGCGGGGACAACACTGGAGCAGGCAAAAGAGATCTTACAGAAACACAAGGTTGAAAAATTACTTTTAGTCAACGGCAAAGGCGAATTGGCCGGCCTGATAACCATGAGGGACATCGACCGCGTCCAACAATATCCCATAGCCGCGAGAGATGAGCGGGGAAGACTGCGTGTCGGTGCCGCCGTGGGAGTTCACGATTACGAGCGCATCGAAGCTATGATAGCCGCCGATGTGGATATCATCGTCGTCGATACGGCACACGGCCATTCACAGAACGTGATTGACACCGTAAAGAAAATTAAAGCCGAATATGATATAGACGTGATTGCCGGCAATATCGCAACTTCGGAAGCGGCGGAGGATTTGATAGAAGCCGGAGCAAACGCCCTGAAAATCGGCATCGGACCCGGAGCAATCTGTACGACAAGAATAATATCCGGCGTCGGAGTCCCCCAGATATCTGCGATAATTAATTGTGCCGTTGTCGCTCAAAAGCATAATATCCCCGTTATTGCCGACGGGGGAATAAGACAATCAGGTGACATTACGAAGGCGATTGCCGCCGGGGCTTCGAGCGTAATGATAGGGTCGTTATTCGCCGGCCTGAAGGAAAGTCCGGGACAACTTGTGATTTACAAGGGCAGGCAGTTCAAGGAATACCGAGGCATGGGTTCTTTGGGGGCGATGGTCAAAGGTTCGGCGGATAGGTACGGCCAAAGCAGCTCAGCCGAGCAAAGCAAGCTCGTGCCGGAAGGAGTGGAAGGAAGGGTGCCGTTTCGCGGAACTTTAGGGGGATTCGTTTATCAGTTCGTCGGCGGTCTGCGGGCCGGGATGGGTTATTGCGGAGCGAGGAACATACAAGAGCTTATGAAAAACGGCAGGTTCGTTCGCATTAGCGCTGCTTCGATTCACGAGTCCCACCCGCACGATATACAGATAACCAAGGAAGCACCGAACTATTCGGCGTCTCTGCCGTTCGAAGACTAACAAATATCTCAGGCCGGGCGCATTTTCCGTGAAACTTGTGGATGTAAAGGATACTGCATGAATGAATTTTGCCGGAATGGACTCTGGCCCAGATTATTTTGTGTGTTCTTAGTTTTTGCCGCCGGTTGTACTACCAGTGACTCGATACCCGGGACTCGTGACTCGCAAATCGAGCAAGAAGCGACGCCCGCCCAAAACACAGTTGAGTGCAGTGACGAGCTACGAGAGACGCCTGCCCCGAGCAAGGTCGAGGGGATAGACGAGGGACGAGAGCCGACAGAAGAGGAAGCAGGAACGCGAGATGACAAGCAAGTGACGTCGGACGAAGGACAAGAAACGACAGAGCCTCCCGAGAAATCCGAGCCGCTCTGGCTCAAGACGGCGAAAGAGGATTTCGCCGAATGGCCCGACAGGTTAATCGCCGACTCGAAAGAAGCTTTCTTAAGACCGGACAACATGACTGCGTTGCTGCTGGCCGGCGGGGCCAGCGTCGCAATGCATCAGGACGCCGATAAAGATATCGCCGATTATTTCGCCAGACATCACAAACTTCATAATTTCAAGGATGAAAGCCTTAATTTCATCGGCCATCCGACCACACATTTCGCCGCTGGAACTCTCTGGTATTTTATGAGCATACATAACCACGACGACTTGAACAAGGAACGGGCATGGACAATGAGAACAGCCCTGACAATCACCTGGCTGGCAACAACGGGACTCAAAGTAATCAGAAACAACGAGACACCCAACGGCAAGGATTTTGCCTGGCCGAGCGGCCATACCTCCAGCTCGTTCACGGTCGCATCCGTGCTGGATGAATTTTACGGCCCGAAGGTCGGTATCCCCGCTTATGCAGTAGCGTCACTTGTTGCCTACAGAATGATGGATACAGACGATCACTGGGGCAGTGACGTTGCCTTCGGAGCGACTCTCGGCTGGGTAGTCGGCCATACGGTGGCTGGAAAACACAAAAAGCTCGAAGTGGCAGGATTTAAAATAGTTCCCCTTATTCCAATCACGGAAGAACCTGCGATCGGTATCGGTTTGATAAAAAGATTTTAACAATAATCCCAGTTAAAAATTTATATGCAGGTACGCTAAAATAGTCGATTTCAATAGTTATTCGGCAACCGACAACAACAAGGTATCCTCATTACAGCCCTGAATCCAAACGACAGGGTCGTAATATGTAAGTCAATTCTAATTTGGCTCGATTATCTCATCTTCGATGATCTCCCACCACAAACGCGGATAGTCCTGTCCTTCGATAATCCACCAGATGTCTTCGGTGCCGTCGTCTGTCTCGCCTACGAGTCCACTGCCGACAGGATGGCCGCAACGAGGATATCAGCGCTTGTCACACCGACGAATCGCTGTACCTCAAGTCCATCCCGAAACAAAATGAGAGTTGGGATTGCATTAACCTGGTATCTTTGTGAAATAGCATGTGCCTTGTCGACATCCAGCTTGGCCACACGAGCCCGGCCCTGAACGAGTTCAGCGACCTCTTCGAGTATAGGGGCCTGTGTCGTGCAATGCGAACACCATGTCGCAAAGAAATCTACAAGAACGACACCATCAGCGATAAGGGCATCGAAGTTCGTGTCATCAAGCTCGATGACACCGGCTTGCTCAGCCTCGTTGCGTTCCCACCATAATCTGGGATAATCCTGTCCTTCATCAATCCACCAAATATCATCTGTACCGTTTACCGTCTCATTGGCAAAATCCCAGCCGGCATCCGTGAATGTGCTTTCTATCTGCATCTCGGCCGTGGTCAGGCCCACTCCACCGTCACTGATTGTCTGTCCGCTGGTTTCTATATCCCAGAAACTCGTGGCGATGTCGCCATAATCGTCGTAACCCGCGTAACCCACAAGGCCGCCGACAGAGGAAACTCCACTAACCCATCCGGTGCTATAGCTCGAGGCGATACTGCCCCGGTCGTTATAACCCACAAGTCCCCCGACGTCATCATTTCCTGTAACTGCACTAGTGCTGTAACTGTTTCTAATGATACCTTTAAGTTCCTTTGGCCAACCAAAATACCACTTATTGTCGCCCACCAGGCCGCCAACCCACACATCTCCACTTACCGTGCCCGTGCTGTAGCTGGTGGCGATGCTGCCCCGGTTACCGCCCACGAGACCGCCGACATGACTATGTCCAGTAACCGTGCCGGTGATGTAGCTGGTGGCGATGCTGCCCCCGTTGCTGCCTACGAGGCCGCCGACCCACGCATATCCACTTACCGTGCCCGTGCTGTAGCTGGCGGCGATACTACCCCCGTTGCTGCCTACGAGGCCGCCAACATAAAAATTAT
>CAYSKI010000115.1:0-5583 GCA_964431695.1 uncultured Pirellulales bacterium
TGACGAACAGCGAGATGTTCGTATTCATGACACCACGCGTGATCGACGAACCCAATGTCGCCCTGCCCGATGCAATAAGTTCGCAGGAAAAACTGGACGAGATCCGGGAAGGATTGAATACCTCTTTGGAGAGTATCTCCGGGCAAGCACCGGATGACAAGTCCGGTGGCGCAGATGCGAATGAGACCAACGAGGCTCAGAAACAGCCCGGCAAGCAGAGTTAAAATTCGTCACTTGTGACTCGTGTCCCGTGACCCGAGCGACGAGCGACGAAAAGTGGCTCTGGAAAAAACCACTAAAGGTAAAAATAAGTTACAAATGTCGATCACACGAGACTATTCTTCCTATAAATCTCCCTTTTTCAGTAACAATTTTCCCTTTATAACTTCTAAATATACGGTATTCTTACAATCGAAACAGAGACGGAAGTCGAGTTGGGAGGTCTTTTAAAAAAACGAGAGGATATTCAAATGAACAAAAAATGTTTTGTTTTGATGATATTGCTATTATTAAGCGTAACGATAGGACATGGCTTAACACAAAAAGACTTTGGGACAGACAAGTACCATAATATCTATCGAAAAGAGGGTTTGAAAAACTTTCTTCATTCAGATTCAATCCCGGAAGATTTGCTCAAGGATCCCAACAAGATGGATCCGGACTCACTTATCACGGTACGAACTATAGACCGGCAAGACAGGCCGGTTCCATATTGCCGCATTGTATTTGTAGATCGCGACGAAAAGATAACTCGCTCTTTTCACGATACTGCAACAAACGAAAACGGCTATGCCTTTTGCGACGTACTCGGCGAAACTTTCTCAATCAATGCACATTTATATGAGTATAATCCGGCAACCAAAGCCTCTCATAGTCAACACAAGAAAATCGGACGGCTTTATAATGCTCACGACAACAAACTCGTTACGATCAAATGGGATACTTTTCCAGCCGGAACCGGCAAAGTAGAAGGTCACGTGTCGGATCAATATGGCAAGCCGCTTACAAAATTCAAACTTAAACTCAATTATCTTCAAGGTGTACGAACAGGCTGGAGCGAAAGTTACTCAACTTATCAAAGCATCGAAGTCAACAATCCACAGGGCCACTTTGAAATAAAAAGATTAGCACCGAGAACATATTCTTACAATGTCCAGGCTGAAGATTATTCAGCTTATGCATTAGATTCAGATATGGGAAGTTTTACAGTTCCTGAAGAACCAAATGCCGTTGTTCGGTTGGATATCGAAGTAGAAGCGAAAGAATTACTATATGGAAAGGCTTTTTATCAGGATGGTTCGCCAGTAGATAAAGGTATGTGGCTTACATTGTTTGAGGAATATACGCCTGAACAAAGACTAAAATATCATGAACGAGGGAGATATTTTGCTAACAGTATAGATCCCAACGGTATTTTCCGAGTTACGCTTTCTAAAAAAGAACGTGAGGAGCTGTTACAATGCACAGGGGGACACGTCGAGATATCAGACCGTTCGGGAAAAATAGGACAAGTCCACATCGACAAACTCTCAAAAGAGCCTCAACAAGCCCCTGCGTTCTATTTTCCACGAGGAGAGCCCAGAGACACTTTAGTTGGAATGGCTTTGCCCAAGTTAGCAAACATTAATGCCGATTTCAGTCCGGAGCAGGTCAAAGGCAAGATGATTTTAGCCTGCTTCTTTGATTTTAATCAGCGCCCGTCGAGAAATTGCGTTTCAGAGTTAACACAAAAGGCACAAGAACTTCAGGCAAAAAATGTTGAAGTCGTCGCCGTTCAAATTTCAAAGGTCGAACAGACAAAACTCGATGAATGGATCAAAAAAAATAATATTGCCCTCCCGGTAGGTATGATCGAAAGCGATCCCTCGACTGCGCTCGGGACAGGTGCGGAACAAACGCGTTTCAATTGGGGCGTGAAATCCCTGCCGTGGCTGATTCTGACTGATAAAAACCACGTAGTTATCGCCGAAGGATTTGGTCCCGACGAACTGGATGAGAAAATAAAGCAATAATTACCTCGCAATATCAGGAAAAGAAGAGATAACCTGAAATCCTGATAACCTGATATTCTAATAACCCAAATTTGTTTTACTTTATACAGCCCTTGGTGATATACTAATACCTGACCTTGGCTGGATAGATTTTTTGGGAAATTTCCTTTTTTTCCATTAACAAAACGCCGCTTTGAAACGACTTGTTTAGGTACTATTGCGCAAAGTTTCACAAAACGGGCTCGTGCTTCGCAGCGAAGCGCCGCTTCGCAGAGTAGCAAATCCTTTTATTTGGAGACAGATATGAACCAGGACCAGAAGGCACCCTCTTTAGAATATTCAGCAACAGAGAAGGTATATCCCACGGCGGAGCACGGCAAATTCAGCCTCCGGGATATGCTGGATTACTTTGTTAAACGCGGCGCGCTGCGGGTCTCGGACCTGCACATAAAAGTCGGCGCCCCGCCGGCATACCGCATCGACGGCGACCTGGTCAAGCTCAAGGGCCCGAATGTGACAACCGATATGGCAAAAATTCTCATATACCCGTTTCTGACCGAAGAAAATACGCAGAAATTAAAAAGCAATCATAGCGTGGATTGCTCCTATCGGCTTGGCAATTTGCAGTTTCGAATCAATATCTTCATGGAGAACGACGGGCTCGCCGCAGCCATTAGAGCGTTATCGCTGGAGATTCCCCAGGTCGAAGAAATAGGTTTCCCGAATAACGTCTGGGAGGACATTATCAACCGCAGGCACGGCCTGATCCTCATGACCGGCATTACAGGGGCCGGTAAATCCACGACTATCGCCGCCCTGATTCACCGAATCAGCCAGAAAAGCGCCTGCCGGATTATGACGGTCGAAGACCCAATCGAATACATTTTCCCGCAACATTACTCGATTATCTCTCAGCGAGAAGTCGGCAGGGACGTTACTTCTTTTCACGGCGGATTGAAAGAAATGCTTCGGCAGGACCCCGATATTATATTCGTCGGCGAAATGCGCGACGCCGAGACAATTTCCATGACGCTGATGGCCGCAGAGACTGGGCACCTGGTCTTTTCCACGCTGCACACCAGAGACGCGACCGGCACGGTGACACGAATTCTCGATTATTTCCCGGAAGGCAGACAGGCCGAGGTGCGAAACCAGCTCTCACTCGGTCTGGCATATATCGTCTGCCAAAAACTCGTGCCTAAAAAAGACGGGACCGGCAGAATTGTTGCAATGGAAATATTGAACAACAACTACGCAACGGCGAATCTTATACGCACAGGCAAGATCGAGCAAATCTATTCGCAACTGCAGACCAAAACTCGAAACCGACCCGACGAAAAAATGCTGACCATAGAAAAACATCTGTCTATGCTGGTTAAAGAGGACAAAATCGACCTGCTCGAGGCCAAAAAATGGGCAAATAATATTAAAACTTTCACTGACTGTATGCAGCAGAGTTAAAATTCGTCACTTGTGACTCGTGTCCCGTGACCCGAGCGACGAGCGACGAGCGACGAAAACATGACAATCCAGTTCAACTGTCCCTATTGCGATGCGGTGATTGGCTTTGATGATAAGTACTGCGGCAAGCGTGCGCAATGCACCTCGTGCGGAGAGCGGTTCATTATACCGGCCAAAAACTTCGAAAAAGCGAAAAAGATCAAGCTGCCGAAAGAAGAAATCGCCGAGCCCATCCCCGGCTTCTATCACGCCGTATTTGTCGATAGCTGGAAAATCTTTAACTTTAAATCTCAGAGTAATTTGACCGGTCTGGTTTTTATCATAGCAATCGTTTGCTTTAAGTTCATTGTCGCCAAAATGAACATTCACCTTCCGATCCGGGGGAAGTCTCTTTCTTTCGATATCTATATTCCAACAGGATGGACTTTATGGGCTGCGGCGTGGGGGCTTCTGTTTTGGTTTTACAGGGAGATGATTTACACGACCGCCTTCGACGAAGATAATCTGCCGAAGGCGACTCTCGGGGGATTTTTCAGTTTCTACGAATTCATCTGGAAAATCATTCAATCCCTATATTACATTTTTGCCATTCTTCTGGTCGTGGGATTACCGTTTCTTCTTACGGCTTTACTCTTTTGGACAACAGGATTAAACTGGCCCCCTCTTTTATACCTATTATTGTTCGTCGCGTTGTTTCTGTCCCCGATGGCCATACTCAATGTCTCTGTCGGTCAGGACCTGACTTTATTAAGGCCTGATTATTTATTTGTCCCGATATTTCGAGCTTTCCGGCCGTATGTAGTAACGGCGATTCTCCTTGCAGCCGCCTTTTTACTTCAGTTACAGGCAAAACAGTATTCGTTTCAGTCTCCCGCCGTCGCCGGCAGCCACCTGACGCTGAATCTTGCCGCCCAGTTTCTCGTACTCATGGCGATGCGGTCGATAGGCTTGTTTGCCCGTCATTATAGCTGTCACCTGAACTGGTAACATATAGATCGTAATAAATAACATGCCCCGCTGAAGAGATGAACCTGTAAAAAAAGGCCTATGCCGTGTCTATCGACATAGGCCTTGACAACATATTAATCTGTTCCGTCACTAAGTACGGCTGTTTTTCAAAATAAATCGAAATCACTCAGACCGATACAAACGAACATCATCAAATAAGACCAAACCTGAGCCACGGGTTTGCGGGCCGTCAAGGTCACCAAATCCAATAGTAATGCTATCGACATCAGTCAGGCTTACACCCTGTGCAGAAAAACGCTGAAGATCCAGATATCACCCTCCCAGGGGCTGCCCATACCTTCCTGTTTACCGCATTCTCGACAGATATCGTTATCAACAACAAAAATAAAAGGGATCTGTATTGATTCAATCGATACAGACCCCTTAATTATAATCTCTTTTTCCTAAAATATGCAGACTCTACAAGTGCGTTAGCTCATGAATCCTACATACTCGCAAGGTAAAGAATTTCCTCTTCCGACAAAGCTCTGTTGTAAACCTTAACCTCGTCAACAGTTCCGGTGAAGAAATACGCATCCTTTGCATGTTTACCCAGTTTCAGGCTGTTAGATTCACTCGATGCCGGTCCTGATGGTTCACTGTTGACGGTAATCAAAACACCATCTTTGTATGCTTTGAGGTCTTCTCCATCATACGTGCCAACCAGGTGATACCATGTATCTGCCTCTAACGCTCCTAAACTCGCTGCATGCCAACCACCGGCGCTAAGACCAACTGCTCCACTCCATCCATCTCCGCCGTGGTTCCAGTTCATCTGGTAATTGGCTTCACGATGGACCGGGCCACTTTGACCACCATCACTAACCGGCGCCATCGGGCTCATCACCCAGGCTGATATGGTCCATGAAGCCAGGCCTTCTGTGTTACCGGTGTCAACATAATCACCGTCACCGTCAAATGACAATGCCATGCCAAGCACGCCTTCGACAAATTCCGGATCGCCCATCATCGTACCATCGTAGCCGTTGCCGGAACTATCGGTCAGGTCGTTTTCAAGCTCATAGGAAACTACAAGACCATCGGTTCCGGGATCTACCGGTCTCAAAATCATGGTAATTTTGAGATTATCCATTAACCAGATTTGGTCCCAAGCCGGCGTACC
>CAYSKI010000116.1:0-5016 GCA_964431695.1 uncultured Pirellulales bacterium
CTACCCAGACACCACCAGCCTCCAAACACGCTACGGCTCATTCAACTCAAAAGCCGCAACCGTGAACTTCCGCAAAAACTACAGCCAAGAGTCCTTCGTATGGGCTGCAGCAAGCATGCACGAAACCGACAACCCCGATCTCGGCAACTTCGTCGATGACTTCAGCAGATTCTCCAGAAGCTCGACCGACTCCACCAGGGTTCTGACAGCAGACGACTACGGCTTCTTCTACTCCCCCAACAAAGAACGCTCCGCGTACGTCACGTTCTCAAGCAAAATGGATCCTGGCAGACTTTTCGGCGGTTTTGATTTTTGGGAAGTCGAATCTGCGGGCGGAATAGAAGGTGTCTCACTTTTCGCAGGCATGAACCACCAGGAACGAAAAGTATTCCAGCCCTATATCGGCTACGAACTTAAATTCCTGGATGACCTGGCAAAACTCAACGCCGAGTACCAGTATCATCACGAAAGGGCCTTCTACCACGGCAATCTAACCGCAGTCCAGACACTGGATGGTGATACAGTCTATCCTACAGCGTTTGCAAATTCCGGGCCTTCCTCGATACACACGGGTAAACTACAACTCGATATGGACTTACAGGACTATGGCCACTACCTCATAGCTGGCTATGAATATTTTGACACAGATTTTGGGCACCAAATGTGGTCTCTCGATAGTGGACGCTATTACCTTCCTGAAAACTCGCCTTTTGATACTATCGCTGATCCCAATAAAGCACCCTTATTCCATCAAAGAGGATACAGTCTTTACATCCAGGACCAGACAACTCTTTTTGAGAGGTTCCATCTAACGGCCGGAATTCGGCACAATAAGCAGGATTTTTATGAGCAAGTTACCTTGCCTCGCGCCGGTGTTGTATGGGAACTGAATGAGAACCATAACCTGAAATATTTCTATGGAGAGGCCTTCAAAAATCTCTCGATGTTTGCGCTCACGGAGGGTGAAGACACTTTGGATGCAAAACCGTCGGTAATGAAGTCCAGCGAAATTGCCCTTGCGAGTAGCCTTGACTTGTCAGATGACGTAAAGATTTTTAACAATTTTGCTTTCTTCAGGAACGACTCCGAAGATTATCTTTTGCAACAAGTCTCTGCAGGGGATTTCCGGAATGTCGCCTCGAAATTCTGGACCGAAGGTTTCGAAGACCAGATCAAGTTCCTCATAGGCAGGAAGCTATCAGGTACTGCCAGCGTATCTCATATCCAGACAGAGCCCTTTGAGCTTAACGGTAAAAAGACCGATGCCTACAAGGTCCCTGAATGGAAAACCACTCTTGGATTGATCTACAACTTCACAGACAGAATTTCCTTGGGAGGTCATCTTATTTATCACAGCAAAGTAAAAGGAGATGTGAACACTATTGACGGTGCATCTACGGAAATGTTTACTGTTGACCCCTTTGCCATTGTCAACCTTGCTTTAACCTGTCGGGACATTACGATTGGTGAGCTGCAGCATATCAGTCTTCAAATTGGAGTACACAATCTTTTCGATGAAGAATATCACCACATAAATGGTCGCGGGACCTCTCCTATCCAGTACTTACAGGAGGGCAGAGCCTTTATGCTCGGTTGCAGAATGGAATTCTAATTGTCTATCGTCGCGTGTACTGTTTTTCTTTGGTCTCTGCAATGAATGTGCTCTCTTGCTCTGAACTACGGATACACCACGAGACTGTCCGTGTCCGCCACTGGATTCCCGCGGGGTGTAGGCTGGGCCCGAATGGGCATCTGAGATTGACGGGCATCCACGCGACAAATCCACTTAAAGGCTGCTGGAGTGTGTAATTTTCTTTTCATGAGAGTATGCTTTCTGTAAAAAAGTTGACAAATTGTACCGGACACTCTCTGGTTAACAATGGTACAGTTTTCTGGGGTCATGCCATTGGCACTCGTTTTGTTTATGTTTTCTAAATTATATCCCTCATTATTTATTAATCTCAAAGCTGTTGCGGGAAGATTAGTATTCGAAAAAAAATTCGTAAAGACTTCCATATTGAGCTCAAAAACAATGAAGCGGATTAAAGCCTATCTATATAAATACCGATAATCAAAAGGTAATGGGGTATGGTTTTAAATATTTACTGATAAGCATCTTATGTTGACTTTAAGGGATTCCGCTTATGAAGTTTTCTTTTAACGGTCTTATATGTGAAATCTTTGTTTCTATTTTGATTCTATCGATACAAATTCCTGTACCAGCCCAGGATCCCATATCGGACGAAGACTTATTTGAAATGGATATTGAGGAGCTGCTTAACGTTGATATTTCTATTGCGTCGAAAAAGTCTGAGCCGATAAATGAGGCACCGAGTATTGTCGTAGTTGTTCCCCGTGAGGAGATCGAGGTCTATGGAGACAGGAATCTTCATCAGCTTCTGCAGCGTCAGCCCAGCGTCTATACAAGAGATATATACCCTTACACAGATAATGTCACAGGCTTCCGTGGCGATATGGCGATGGTTACGGATTCGCACACCCTGATACTTTTTAACGGTCGGCCCATCCGGGAAAGCTGTCAGGGGCTCAATGTTAATATGTACCTGACGTTGCCACTATCAGCTCTGGATAGGGTGGAACTCATTCGCGGACCCGGGTCAGTTCTCTACGGATCCAATGCCTTCACCGGTGTAGTCAATCTAAAGCCCCGCATTCCCGAAAAGGACGAAATCTCGGTTTCTTCAATGATGGGCAGTTACGGATACTATGAATCGGATGTTACCGTAGGAGGAAAGTCCGGTGAATTTGGCTATATTACCGCCTTTCGCGTAGCCGGTCAGCAGGGATACCCCTACAATATGACCGATGGATTGGATGTTTACGGCGAGGATAACAAACAATATAAAAACTACTCGTCAGTAGTGCATCTGAATTATGGTAACTTTACTTTTGATTTCTTTTGGTCGGATTACGATGCGTTCGCAATAGGGGTTGTGCCTTTTTGGTCTAATCCACATAAAACATTCAGCGATAAAAAGCTCTTCTTAAACACTGGATATCGAATTCCCCTTCACGAACGAGTAACCATGGAGTTGAACGCCACCTACAATTTTCAGGAAAACAGTCTAACCAGCTTTAAGCCGGAGCTTATCGGGATCGACACCTCGGATATACTTGCAGAGGCGACCCTTTTCGCCGAACCTACGGACAACATGAATGTCGTCCTGGGATTCCTGCAGGAGCAGCGCTCGAGCTGCAACATGGATGACGATGACGAAAGATTTCATTCCGTTACCTCGTACCGTCATGAGCCTAAGAGCTTTTATGCTCAGGGCGACTACAAGTTCGACAAGTTTCTTAAACTCATTGCCGGCACGCAATGGAACAAATCAAGTTATGGTTTCGAAGACTGGATATCCCGATATGGTTTAATTATAACACCGTTTGATAAGTGGGGTGTCAAGCTCCTTCGAGGCGAGGCCTTTAGGGCTCCGACCACAATAGAAACCGACCTCTTTGACCCGGGGATTCTCAGGGGCAATCGTGACCTTGTGCCTGAGGAGATAACGACCTACGATGCACAATTTTTCTATAATGACGAAACAACCTATGCCGCTGTTACATATTTCCACAGCACAATAGACAATCTTGTTATTTACGATCCGAGCGCCGTTCCTGATATGTCTTATATGAACGGAGGTGAGCACAAGTACAACGGCATTGAGGTTGAAGCCAAACATTTCATCACTCCTCACTGGCACGTGCTCGGCTCATTTACGCACCAGGAAAATGAAGCCGATCTTGGTATTAATCCCAGCGTCGTGCCGGAAAATATGGCCAAGCTGGGCACAGGTTACACCTGGGACTGGGGTACGGCGTCTGTGTTCTACTGTCACTTTGGCAATCCGCCGAAAATTTACTTCCCCTCATTACCCCCTCCTTTCGGCTCGACGCTGATGGTCAATCCGGAACCTGAAGCAATAAACTTAGTAAATCTGAATGTAGACCTTGACCTGTCGAAACGGATAGGGCTGGAAAAAGGGCAGTCCACTTTTACATTCCGGGTAGAGAACCTCTTCGACGAAAAGATTTACGTGCCGACACTCGCCTACTCCGGCACTCCGAACTCTTTCCCTTATGGTCCTGGCATGACATTTTATACCGGCATGACAATCTATTTTTAAGTTATTAAGCTACCTGTAGAAAGTTCTTAGATAATGTAATTAATAAAATGCTCAATATTAAGCCAATAAGCCAGTTTTATATGTAATGTTTATCTAAAAATATATACTCAAGGAAGCTTAATACGACGGGATAGTAGGTTTGTTGTTCAAAATGATGGTAATATTCAAAGAAACATGACTTTGTGTTAATCTAAGCGGTTTAGTATGATTATTCGAGAATAGATTTATCCTGTATAGTTTTTGGCCCGATAATAGGTTTAAGATTATTATTATTAGATTAGAATCCCGCTTTTTGTCTCCTCGGTTCATAGATTGTATCTTAAATATCGCTCTTAATATTCATTTCAAAGCTTTTTTGGGGGATTGTGATCTGCAAAAATGCTTGGAAAAACTGCGATATTAAGCTTAAAAGTTGGATGTTATTGCTTAAAGTTTATCTAACATTAATACCGATAATTAAGATGAAATTATGAGAAACTTTTGTATTTAATTAATGTCAAATCCCGAATTTAATTTAAGTTTATGGGGGTTCCGATTATGAAGTTTTCACCTTCCAGCTTCTCAATCAAGGTTTTTATTTGGATTTTAGTTCTATCAATACAATATCCTGTCTCGGCTCAGGAACCCATATCGGACGAAGACTTATTTGAAATGGATATTGAGGAGCTTCTTAACGTTGATATTTCTATTGCGTCGAAAAAGTCTGAGCCGATGAATGAGGCGCCAAGTGTAGTCACTTCTGTTAACAGGGACGAAATGGAGATATATGGAGACAGGAACCTCCATCAGCTACTGCAGCGTCAGCCAAGTGTGTACACGCGAGGCTCCTACCCGTACCTCAACAACATAGCCTCTTTCCGCGGCGACATGC
>CAYSKI010000117.1:0-4820 GCA_964431695.1 uncultured Pirellulales bacterium
CTGCCCGACGGCCGGCAGGCCAATACATCGCCGAAGTTCGATATCGGCAGAAACTTCTGCAACAAGCTCTGGAACGCTTCGCGTTTTGCCATGATGAATCTCGAAGGGATCGATCCGGCCAAATTCGACGCAGAAAAAATGGATATTACCGATAAGTGGATTCTCTCCCGATTGGCCCGGACGATTTCCGAGGTTACCGAATCGCTGGATAATTTTAAGTTCAGCGACCCGTTATCGCAGCTATATAAATTTTTCTGGAACGATTTTTGTGACTGGTATCTCGAATGGGCCAAACCGAGGATGCAGGATGAGCAGCAAAAGCCGATCGCACAAAACGTCCTGGCATTCGTGCTGGACCAGACTCTGCGATTATTACATCCGTTTATACCGTTTATCACCGAGGGAATTTTTCAAAAACTCAATGAAATTGTCCCGGCAAGAAAATTGCGCGGCCTGACTGAGACCGAACAAACCGGCGCCCTTGTTATTTCACCGTGGCCGGAACGAATGGACTCACTGATTAGTGAAAGCGTCGAGCAGGAAATAACAATCGTTCAGAATATCGTTCGGGCCGTACGTGATATCAAGAGTAAGTACAACGTTATGGCTCTGAACGCTCTTTCGGCAAACGCGGCTAAGGATGTTTCTCAAAAATTGAATACAAACAAAGAATTAATATGCTCTCTGGCAGGGGCAAAAGAATTCCGTGCGGCAGTAAATAATCCAAAACCACAGAACGCCGCTACGGCGATTGTTGACGAGATACAGGTTTACGTCCACAATGTTATTGACGTAGAAGCCGAAAGAAACCGGCTCCAAAAGCAAAAGCAACAGATAGAGAAAGCCAAACAAGCCACGGAAGCCAAATTGGCAAATGAAAATTTTATCAATAAAGCCAAGCCGCAAGTCGTGGCACAAGCTCAGGAAAGGCTAAGACAGCTTACAGAACAACTGGAAACGATTACACAACATCTATCAGAATTAGAACAGAGTGAATGAACGGACGTATAAAATAAAAAGCAGTTCAACGCAATTTCTCATTTGCCGATTTACCGGGTAAAGGTGGTGCAAAAATGGAAATGGAAGCCGAATTATCGCGGATCATTATTAACGAGATGTCCGACCAGCAAATCATCGTTCTAAAGGAACGTCACGGTGAACGTAGCTTTCCCATAGTAATCGGTATAGTAGAAATTTTTGCAATCGACCGGCGGCTCAAAGGCATTAAACCGGCCAGGCCGATGACCCACGATTTATTAGTCAATGTTATCGAGAACCTCGGGGCGAAAATAGAAAAAATAGTTATCAATGACCTGCGGCACCACATCTTTTTTGCTCGGATTCATTTGAGCCTGAATGGGCAAAAGATTGAAATTGATTCACGGCCGTCGGACGCCATAGCTCTCGGCACGGCGACTAATGCACCTATTTTTGTCGCCGAGCATGTTTTTGAGCAGGCTTCCGAATAAAAACCTCCCAAATCATCGGTAGTATAAGTATCGCGACACCGATGCAAAGCAGACTGTCCGCAACGTTGAATGTGGGCCAGTGATAGCCGCGGTAATAGACATCGATAAAATCCCGGACCAGGCCGCCGTTGAAAATCCTGTCATATAAATTCCCACAGGCACCGGCAGCGACAAGACCCAATGCAACATAAACTTTTCGCGGCTGCGGCCCGCCCAAAAGAAAAAAAGCAACACTTGCAATCAGCGCCACAATCGGCACTATTGTCAAAAGAAAAATCTTGCCGGAAAGTAATCCAAAAGCCGCACCGTCATTGGTAGCTCTGACCAATTGCACGAAACCATCGATAACCGGAAAAGAATGCCGATTTTCCAGCCATTCGAACACTGCCTTTTTGGTCCACAAATCAAATGCCAATCCGGCGATTGTAAACAACCAGAAAATCAGATGCGCCTTTAAATCCGGCAGAATTAATCCCTTATGCTTTTTTGAAGTCTCGTTTGAATCCATGATTTCTTTGCCGTTTTTTAACTTTATATCGGTCATTATTCTAATCAGGCTTTATATCCAAATGCTATGTTGTGCCCAAATTCACTTTTAGCCAGCAAATTATAACATGGAAAGCCACTCTGTCAAAAAAGTTCGGCAATAGAGCCTTTTTGACCTTAATCGGCAAAATCCGAAGTTTGACATCTTCGGTACGATTCTATATCATATTGCATATAGAATTGGTCGTAATTTATAGACGAGGTTAATCCTCGTCTTTGTTGTATTTGCTCGAAAGGTTTTGTATGACGAAAAAAGTTAATTTGAAAATTAAACCATTTGTACTGATCATACGTGACGGCTGGGGTTATAATCCGAATCCCGACGAGGATGATTACAATGCAATAAAGTGCGCAAACACACCCGTGGATGATATGCTGATGTCGGAATACCCGAACTGCCTTATCCAGACGAGCGGTAAAGATGTTGGCCTGCCGGACGGGACGATGGGCAACAGCGAAGTTGGCCATCAGAACATCGGTGCCGGCAGAATCGTTCCGCAGGAATCCGTCAGGATAAGCAGGACTATCCATGACGGCTCTTTTTTCGAGAATAAGGAATTTCTTAATCTTATTAAATTCGTCAAAAAAAATAAGGGTAAAATGCACGCCATGGGACTTTGCAGTGACATTGGCGTACATTCTCTCCTGGAACACCTTTACGGCCTGCTCGAACTGGCGAAAAGAAACGGCCTTGAAGATGTTTTTATCCACGCGTTCACCGACGGTCGGGATTCTCCGCCTGACAGCGGCGCCGGATATATCGCCGATATCGAGAAAAAGGCAAAGGAAATCGGTATCGGCAAAATAGCATCCGTAATGGGCAGGTTCTACGCAATGGACCGCGACAGCCGATGGGACCGAGTGCAGAAAGCCTACGAATGCATGAGAACGGGCAAGGGCCTCAAGACCACAAGCGCGGCCCAGGCAATCTCCCAAAGTTACGAAAAAGAGGTAACGGACGAATTTATCGAGCCGACAAGCATCATCAACGCCGAAAACGAGCCGATAGCGACCGTCAATGACGGTGACGGCGTCATTTTTTTCAATTTCCGAGGTGACAGACCGCGCGAAATTACGCGGGCATTCGTTTCTCCGGATTTCAAGGATTTCCCCAGAACAACTAAGCCTGACATTTATTACGTTTGCTTGACAGAATACGATGCAACAATACCGGCACCGATAGCATTCCCAAAACCGCCGAAAATGAAAAATATTTTGGGCGATTACTGGGGCTCTCTGGGCCTGAAGCAATTTCGCTGCGCCGAGACGGAAAAATATGCACATGTCACCTTCTTTTTCAACGATTATACCGAAAAACCATTCCCCGGCGAGAACAGGCAGATTGTCCCATCACCTCGAGTTCGGACATACGATTTAAAACCGGAGATGAGTGCCTACGAAGTCTGCGAAGTCGTGCTGGATAGACTTAATTCCAAAAAATACGATGTAACAGTCATCAATTTTGCCAATCCGGATATGGTCGGTCACACCGGCGTCTTAGACGCGGCGATTAAAGCGGCCGAAGCGGTCGATGAATGTGTGGGAAAAATTTTAGATAAAGTCAAAGACCTGGGCGGAGCGGCGATAATCACCGCCGACCACGGCAATTTCGAGAAAATGACAGACGGACGTCCCGACAATCCGCACACCGCTCATACAATCGGCGATGTGCCGCTGATAGTATTCGACGAACGCTACAAAAACCGCAAACTCCGCCGGGGCGGAAGATTAGCCGATATCGGCCCTACACTGCTGGATATGATGGAGCTGCCGCAACCAAAGGAAATGACCGGCAAGTCGCTTTTTGAAAAATAATATAACAGGGGAATAGCTATGAAACTTGATTTAAGCAGTCTCCGAAAAGCAGTCGAGTCTTTGGAAAAAACAATAAATGTTGCTGAAAACAAAACATTGATAGCCGGAATGGACAGAGATACCAAAGATGCTATAAAAGCAGGTGTTATCCAAAACTTCGAATTTACATACGAATTATGCTGGAAGTTTATGAGAAGATGGCTCAGTGAAAATGCTTCAGTCGAAGAAGCTGAACATCCCCGTACTCGTAAGGAGCTTTTTCGTTTGGCAGCAAATTTAGGCCTTATCAACAACCCCCTGTCATGGTTTTCCTATGGCGATGCACGCAACCTAACCTCGCATACATACGATGAAGATAAAGCCGAAACTGTATATGAAACAGCAGTTGATTTTCTCGAAGACGCCAAAGATTTTCTGAAACGATTGCAGGAACGCAATGATTGACATAGAGGAAAAATATTTAGACGAAATCTGCCGCATTCTGGCAGAGCATGTGCCTGATTGTGAAGTTCGTGCTTTTGGTTCTCGCATCGAAGGCACGGCACGCAAATTCTCCGACCTCGACCTTGTTCTGGTTGGCATCGAAAAATTAGACTGGCGAAAAATCGAATCGCTTAAAGATGCCTTTGCCTCATCTGACATCCCGATTATCGTAGATGTAATTGATTTTAACGCAATATCAGATGACTTCAGAAAAATTACGGAAAAAAACTACGAAATTATTCAGGGAAAAATTGTTGGATAGTCGCAAGAAAAACACAGAAAAGATTCACTTGGAATATTTTAAGGAACGCTGCAAAGAACTCCCTGATGGCATTATTGATGACAATCGTGAGAATCCTGATTTTTTAATCAAACACAGCAAGGGAACCCTTGGGATTGAACATACACAATTATTTAAGATTACTAAGCATCCAAATACTCCTCAGGCCTTAGAAGCCTTCAGAAACCAAATAATTGAATCTGCACGAAATATTTGTGAAAAAGACA
>CAYSKI010000118.1:0-1969 GCA_964431695.1 uncultured Pirellulales bacterium
AGCATCGAACCACTTCGACGAGTGTTTATTGTGTGCTCGTAGAGTTTTATAGCGGGTTGGTATATCATCCCGTCGATTTCCGAAAGCCTAAATCCCGCGTCATGTGCCGCCAGATGAATCGCATTCCATACTTTAAACTCCTTGTTATGGAACGTCATCACCATCCATCGATGCGGTTTGAGAATACGGTGACATTCCTTGAACACTGCATGAAGCATCGAGCGATAGTGCGTGAGGTCCTTAGCCCCCTCAAATCCATGATGCCTGGTTGTTATTGCTTCCTTGGATTTATCAGTAACGCCATCAACATTGATCCATTCATGTAACCACACGACCCAGAAGTCGGACAGCTCCAGATATTGCACATTTCCGCCGTATGGTGGATCAGTAATAATGACATCGGCACTCGCATCCGGTAACGGCAGCTTATTGGAGCTTCCCGTTAAAACCACAAACTGGTTTTCCTTCGCAGAGGTTTTATTTAACAAAATTGGAATTGTTGTGTGTTTTGCACTTGGCTTAATTTCATTCTTTGAGAACTTCTTTGCTTTCTCAATAGGTCTTAATCGATCACGAAAATACGACCAAACGTTTGTCTCCATGCTGAGTTCCGGGATCCAGTAGGCTGGTTTTGCCCATTCGAGAGGTTTGTCGCCGCGCCAAGCCTCGTTCCGGAAAACCATGTTGTTCGTGAATCGTAATGAACCACTAAAAGCCAAACCGAGAAAGTCGCGAATTTCGTCTTTGAAGCTTGTATCAAGAATAGCTTTCTTGAGTCGACTGTTGGCGATAAGATTTCGCTTTGTGTATAGATCCCGAAAGTGGTTAATGCTCCTCTTAAAAAGGGCATTCTCGCGTGCCATGTTCATATCAGGGATGGCTTCATCGGGAATCTTCAGCCCTTCGTTGCGCACAACGTCTTCATAGTTTTGCTCCCACATGTTGGCAAGCTTACGGTCGTTTTCACTCGGAATAAAAGTTGATTTCTTCTCACAGCATGGACACTTGATGTGGACTGCGATCATCACGTTAGGGAGACGCTTAGCGTCCAACGGGCTGAACTCTTCCTTTTGGTGCTTATCTCTGGTTAAATACCGACCCGGACGCAGTTTCTTGCATTCCGATATGATCGCTTGAATTTTGTGCTGTGGCGTCTCATACGACTTGGACCATTCAAACCAGTCCGCTGGGACTTTCTCTCCGCACTTCGGACACGTAGTCAGATACAATTCCTCTACTTTCTTCCGGCATGCGTCTTCGACCTGCCCGAAGGCACACTTGAGTTCGTCCAGATCGACGTCGATCGCTTCCATTCGAGTGATAAACGTGGCCAAAGGATTGATGTCCACGCCGATGACTTTGCGGTCAAGACGAAGCCCTTCAATGAGAGTAACTCCACCACCGCAAAAGGGATCAAGGACGATACTACTGGGATTGGAGTAGTGCTCGATAAGTGCCCGGAACACGCTCCAGGGCCGACGGGCAAAATATCTGTGCATCTTATAAACCGGCGTATGGGGTTTGGCGATTACCGCATGGTCGATGGGTTTAATGTTGTCCAAATCCTTTAAATTGTCAGGCATTTATTCAATTCCGGGCTCAAAATACTTAATCATAACCAGTGTATGTGTACTTACCCCAAAGCAAAATAGCACATACTACAGTTTTTTTCGCTTTAGAAGTACACTTCGACATTCTAACGACAAGAAACATACAATCAAGAATAAATTTCAATTGCCTTCGGCGAATAGCGGGTAGAGTATGGCAATAATGGATTACAGGTTATCAAATTTGTTGCGCTTTGCGCAAATGATGTTTAGGCGGAAGAAAGGTCAATCGATGTTTAACTCGGCCTTTAGCTGGGCTTCGGCCTCGGCCCAGTTTTGCTGGTCTTCGCCGGGCCGGCAACCGTTTTGCTGCCATATTTGTTTCGCACGTTCGGCGATAAGCTCGTATGTCAATTCCGGCG
>CAYSKI010000118.1:2069-4208 GCA_964431695.1 uncultured Pirellulales bacterium
TCCGGCGTCGTTTCCGTTTCGGATTGATTAACTTTCGAGCGTTCGGCGGGGCCTATTCGTTTGACCTTACTTCTGACTTTTTCGATATCCGGCAGCGGGGTGATTATACTCATAATGCCCGAGAGAACGTCATGCCAGTCCCGCTCGTTTTCGCCGGGCCTGAAGCCGTGCTGCTGCCAGATTTCCTTTGCCCGCTTAGCGATACGCTCATACTTTACCGCCGTTGCCTTTTTGCATCGGTCTATTTTCGAGCCGCCGGCCGGGCCTTTTTTTTCGACCTCGCTCTCGACGTTTACGATTCTGTGCCGCGGGACTATTATACCCATACTGCCCAACAGGGCGTCTTCATCTATATCTATTTCCTGGTCGATGTGATCGTCCGGCATAATGTTAGTATCCTTAACATCTCAGTCAACTGTATGCCCATAACATTGCCATCACCTTCCTTAGAAAAGACAAAACTGCTATCAAGTTATCACATTAAGCATATTTAATCAAGTAGAAAATCCTTTTTTTGCTGGTAGCGAACAGCCCTTCGACACCTCGGCCTTGCTCAGTGCAAGCTATGCTCAGGGCAGGGTGTATCCCTTCGCGCCGGCGTGTGCCGGACGCATCCGCTTTTTTATCGGAATGAAAGGTCAATCGATGTCTAACTCGGCTCTGAGTTGTGTTTCGGCCTCAATCCAGTTCCGCTCATCTTCGCCGGGCCTGCAGCCGCGCTTTTGCCAGATTTCCCACGCTCGCTTGGCGATCCGCTCATGCGTTAACGCTGGCGTCGTTTTGGATTGGTTTGCTTTCGAGCCGCCGGCAGGGCCTTTGGGTTCGACCACGACCTTAAAGCTTCCGACTTTGGTCGGTGCGGTTGCCGTCCTGCCCGAGTGAACATCCCTGTTACCTGGTTGATTAATATTGTACTTAGCCATAATTTACACCTTAAATTTGACTTGATGCACTTGCCGTAAAAAACATTCTTCCCATTAGATAGGTTATACGCCGCCCTCTCATGGGACAAAACCCGTTAGATTAAAATAAAAAAGAACTATCTCACGGGAGTAAATCTAACTCCTTCCAGAAAAAAATCAAGCAGAAACTTCTTTGTTTAGGGTATGGTGTTTAGGGTATAGACTGCCGGGCTGTTTTTGTTGCTCGTCCATCGTCTATCATCGGTCGTCCATCGTTGCTCGTGTTACGTCGGTGGTTCGGCGGAGCCTCGGGCAGAGCGGCATAAAAAAAATTGAGTTCTTGACAGGTGCGGTGCGGCACAATATATTGGGGAACTTTATTTATGAGGGGATTGCTCTCATGGGCTTGTGCGGGTTGCATGGGCCGGAACGATCGAATTTTTTTGGGAAATTTTTTGACTGGAGAATTTTATAATGGCAGAAAAAAGGGTGTATTTTTTCGGCAGCGGAAAGGCAGAAGGCAACACGAAGATGAAGGAACTTTTGGGCGGTAAGGGGGCGAATCTTGCCGAGATGACCAATCTTGGCGTGCCGGTGCCGGCGGGGTTTACGATTGCGACGAAAGTGTGTCGGGAATATTACAAGTCCGGCGGGAAATGGCCGAAAGGGCTCGCGGCGGAAGTCGATAAAAATCTGGCGAAGCTGGAAAAGGCGATGAACGCCAGGCTCGGCGATCACGCAAAACCGCTGTTGGTCAGCGTTCGAAGCGGAGCCGCCGTATCGATGCCTGGGATGATGGACACCGTGTTGAATCTCGGATTGAATGACGATGTCATCGAGGGGATTATTAAGAAGACGAAAAATCCGCGGTTTGCATACGACATTTACCGCCGGTTCATCGACATGTTCGGTGACGTCGTCATGGGCTGCAGCCACGAACACTTCGAAGAAGTCATCCACGCCGCAAAAGAAAAAGCCGGAGTCAAACTCGACAACGAACTCAACGCCGACCAGCTCAAAGAAGTCGTCGAGAAATACAAAGCCGTTTACAAAAAGCACGTCGGCGAACTATTCCCGCAGGACGGCAGAGTCCAGCTCGAACACGCAATCAACGCCGTCTTCGGTTCCTGGAACGCCGACCGGGCCATCAAATATCGACAGCTCAACAAAATCACCGGTCTTCTCGGCACCGCCGTCAACGTCCAGGCGATGGTCTTCGGCAACATGGGCCCCGACT
>CAYSKI010000119.1:0-4097 GCA_964431695.1 uncultured Pirellulales bacterium
GCAAATCCGGGAGCTTTTAATAGATGCGGTTCGGATTCGCCTGCGGGCCGATGTTCCTGTTGGTTGTTATCTGAGCGGCGGACTCGACTCTTCCGCAGTGGCCGGTATGGTAGTGAGGAACTTCGATCACGATGTTAGAACTTTTGGTATTCGTTTCGAAGAGGAAGGCTTCGACGAGGGCCGGTATCAAAGTCGAATTGTTTCCTGGCTTGAAGCGAATCACACTGAGATTTCGGCGGCGAACGAAAAAATCGGGACTTCTTTTCCGGAATGTCTATGGCACTTAGAAAAGCCTGTTTTAAGGACGGCGCCCATTCCGTTATTTTTGCTCTCGGAGCTGGTACATCAAAGCGGGCTTAAGGTCGTTCTTACGGGCGAAGGGGCAGACGAAGTTTTCGGTGGTTATAATATCTTTAAAGAGGCAAAAATCAGGAAGTTCTTGTCGCGGAGTCCCCGCTCTCGAAGGCGGGCGGAATTAATAGGTAAACTGTATCCGTATATTTTCGATAATCCCAGGCTTAAATATTCCATGCAGTCATTCTTTGCGAGAGGTCTGGAAGATGTGGAAGACCCAATTTTTTCACATCTGATTAGATGGAGCAATACAAGCAGGATTAAATCGTTTTTTTCAGCCGAACTTCGAGATGCTGTCGGCGATTACGATGGATACCGGCAGGTCAGAGAGAATCTTACTTCTGATTATGGGAAACGGGACTATCTTTCCAAGGCTCAATATCTTGAGATGTCGATTTTTCTGAGCAATTATCTTCTCTGCTCACAGGGTGACCGTGTTGCAATGGCGCATTCAGTGGAAATCAGAATGCCGTATCTCGATTCGAGGGTGATTGAGTTCATGGCCCGGGTGCCTTCCAAATGGAAGATCATGGGTACGAATGAGAAATATATTCTCAAGAAAGCTTTTCATAACATTTTACCTGACCAGATCATCCGGCGTCCGAAACATCCTTACCGTGCTCCGATTAAACAAAGTTTGCTCCACGGAAAGACCTTCCAACTTACAAAAGAGATGCTATCAGAGAGGTCATTAAAGAAGACCGGATTGTTTGATAGTAATAAGACGGCAAAGCTGCTGCATAAAATTCTTGATATGGATAGTCCGGGTGAGATTGATGGCATGGCCCTTGTCGGCATACTGTCATCGCAGATTATATACCATCAATTTATAGAGAACTTTTCCATTAAGACTAATTCTATGCCCCCGGGAAATCTTATCATAGATAAAAGACCGGAAGTTCTTCAGTATGCGAATTGAATTGTAACAAAGGAAGTTCACAGAAACATGAATAAAATCGAATTTGACCCGACTTTGGTACACGAATGGCTGAGACGTTCCGCTCGCTGTTTTCCTGACAAGGAGGCCCTGATTTGCGGTAAGCAGCGATGGACCTACAAAGACCTTGACCGGCGCAGCGACCACTTGGCTGTAGCCTTGCAGGATATTGGAATCCATCGTCATGACAGGGTAGCGATTCTTTTGGATAATTCATCTGAAACCGTTATATCGCTGTACAGCATTCTGAAAGCAGGTGGTGTCTTCATCATATTGGCCGGATCTGTCAAGGGAGCAAAACTCAGATACGTCCTGGAGAATTCCGATGCCAACGTTCTAATTACCCACACGTCTAAGGCCGGGATTGTTACCGAGGCTTTAGACCGAATCCAGAGAAGTATTAAGATAATCTGGGTCGGACCGAAGAGCCGGATACCAAAAGAATTCACACAATCTTCTTTGGGCTGGGATGAGATATTTTCTAACTTCGGCGGCAAGATTGAAGAAGAGCCAAACAACAATCGGCTGCCTCGATGTATAGATGTGGATTTGGCGGCACTTATTTATACTTCCGGTACCACCGGCGAACCGAAAGGAGTGATGGTCACTCATTACAATATGATTTCTGCTGCAAGAAGCGTCATTCAATATATCGATAATAATACGAATGACCGTATTCTAAATGTCTTGCCTCTTTCCTTTTGCTATGGATTATATCAGGTTATTATGGCCTTTATGTTCGGCGGGACTGTTGTTCTGGAGCGGTCGTTTATATATCTTCACAATATCCTGACCCGAATCGCGGAGGAAAAAGTTACCGGTTTTCCAGTTGTGCCGACTATGGCTGCTATCCTGTTGAAGATGCGCAATCTGAACGAATACGACATTAGCTCTCTGAGGTATATCACTAACGCAGGTGCGGCTCTGCCGGTGGAACATATTCGCAGCCTGCAAAAACTCATGCCCCATATCAGGATATTCTCGATGTACGGTCTGACCGAATGCATACGCGTCAGCTATCTGTCGCCGGAAGAGTTGGAGCGAAAACCTGCCTCAGTGGGCAAGGCCATGCCGAACTGCGAGGTCTTTATAGTTGATAGTGACGGCAACGAAGTGACTGCCGGCCGGACAGGGGAGCTGGTTGTCCGTGGTTTAAACGTTATGCAGGGATATTGGAAAGACCCGGACCTTACCTCGAAGACGTATAGGGACGGGCGGTATCCGGCCGAGAGGTTGCTTTATTCCGGTGATTATTTTCGCAAAGATGATTCCGGTTTTCTTTATTTCCTGGGTAGAAAAGATGACATGATTAAAAGCAGGGGCGAACGGATCGGCGCCAGGGAAATAGAAAATATTTTGTGTGCAATGGATGGCGTGGCGGAATCGTGTGTTATCGGTGTGCCGGATGATATTCTTGGCCAGGCTGTTAAAGCTTATGTTGTTGTCATGCCGTCTTATGATCTGACGGAAAAAGAAGTTATGAAATACTGCGCGGCGAATATGGAAATATTTATGGTACCGAAATATATCGAATTCGTGGATAAACTACCTGTAACAGCCAACGGTAAAATTGATAAAAAGCAACTAAAAGGCATGGAGGCCAAACCGATATGGGAACCGAAGGAACATTCTCTGCAGAAGTGCTGAAATTACATTGTGCCAAAGAAACTGCAAAGATTACACAAAAGCTTCGTGAAATTGTCCTGAAACGATTCAAGAAACGAGGTGTTGTAGTCGGACTGTCCGGAGGTATCGACAGCAGCGTTGTAGGCGCCCTTTGCGTTCGTGCTTTTGGCAAAGATCGCGTTCTGGGCCTGTTAATGCCGGAGAAAGAATCTGCCCCCGAAACAAACGAGTTCGGCCTGTTGATCAGCGACCACCTGGAAATACAAACGGTCAATGAAGATATAACCGGTGTTTTGGAATCCGTTCGCTGCTATCAAAGACGGGATGATGCAATTAAAAGCGTCATACCGGAATATGGTCCCGGTTATAAATGCAAAATAGTACTGCCCGGCATTTTGGAGGATGACAGATACAGGATTTTTTCGGTAGTTGTCCAATCTGCCGACGGCGGACAAAAAAAAGTCCGGCTGACACCGGGTGCATATCTCGAAATCGTGGCCGCGACGAATTTCAAGCAGCGTGTACGAAAGATGCTGGAATATTATCATGCCGACCGGCTGAATTATGCCGTCGCCGGAACGCCGAACCGGCAGGAATACGACCAGGGATTCTTCGTCAAGCTCGGTGACGGAGCCGCGGACGTAAAACCCATTGCACACCTGCATAAGACGCAGGTCTATCAAATGGCAGAGTTTCTCGGTATCCCGGAAGAGGTTCGCAGACGTCCGCCTACGACCGATACTTATCCCATGCAGCAGAGTCAGGAAGAGTTCTATTTTTCGGTCCCCTACGACAAAATGGATTTGTGCCTGTATGGAAAGAATCACGGAGTGAGACCCGAAGAAGTCGCAGCGGCGACCGAAATGACGGCCGAGCAGGTCGAGCGCATCTATCGTGACATCGACGCCAAAAGGAACGCCACGCGTTATCTTCATACTCTGTCTCTTTTGGTTGATAAGATTGAGGAGATTTCGGTTATGAATGTGTAAACTAATGATCTGATGAAGGGGGCGTATCTAATAAACGGGCATCGACAGGCGGTGGGGTTCTTTCACGAAGTTCCGCCAATACCGTCTTTTTTTGCGACGATGCCGCGCAGGGAGGATCGATTATATCGGTCCTCCCATTTTTATTACTCCGATTTTAATACCACCAGTGAAAAACTGGTGGATGGAAATAT
>CAYSKI010000120.1:0-4028 GCA_964431695.1 uncultured Pirellulales bacterium
GGGAGAAATTACTGGAAGAGTTCGATCCGCAAGGGGCGGTGGAGACAATGTTAGCCGAGCGGATTGTCGGCCTTGGATGGCGGCTGCAGCGGGTCGTACACATCCAGGACCAGGTTTTCGACGTTATGATCGAGCGAGATGAGCCAAGCCCCATGCAAAAGCAAATCAATTCGATGAAGCCCAAAGAAATGCGGGACGACAAAAGAGGTGCCTGTCCGGATTTGGTGCTGGGAAGGGTGGCTATCAGCGATATGTCCAATTCGCGGGTGCTGGAACGGCTGCTGATGTACGAACGGAGAATCGAAAACAGCCTGAACAAGACGATGGACGAGCTTCATAAGCGTAAGTTAATACGCCAGTTAGAGCAGGCAAATAAGGCTATTGAGGCGGAGGAGTTTGAAATGGATGAGGCGGTTATCAACCAACGGTTAGCCCCCGGACCTGCTCCGGGGGTAAAAAATGCAAAACAAAGCCAATTATTACGGCAGAACACAGTCCTAGGGACTCCTTACGGAGAATACAGAAGCCAGAATACAGAAGAAAAAATTGAAAACAAACCCAATTTATCTCCAAAAGAAGCTGATTTGCCTGCCTCGCCAGCTCTGCAGAACCGATAGGCCGCCCTCCGTATGGAGTCCCAAGGACAACTATCTAACGAAAACAATGCAGGCAGGCCGATAAATATATATTAGGATTCAGGGTATAGGTTTGGTATTTGGCGTATCGCTATATTCCGTCACCTGTTTCCTGAAGTTATTGTTGAATGTAAAGGAGAATAGAATGAACTGTTTAAATATTCTTGCATGGGCCGCCACTAACGGCACGACTACGGAAGCCGCAGAAGAAGGAATTGTCCCGATACAGGCGTTCTGGAATGAAATCACTTCGTTAAATGTAGTTGAAGCGCTTACTTTCTTATCCTTCGGAACGATTTGTCTTTTCTACGGCTGGCGGGTATTCAAGATATTAGTGGTAATAAACTTCGGGCTTGCCGGTCTGGTTTTGGGAATGACAATCGTCGAAAGAATAAACGGCCTCAACAATCAGCTTGCCGGCGGACTGGTATGTATGGGACTTTTGGCGGTTCTTTCTGTGCCGTTGATGCGATGGGCGATCAGCATCTTGGGTGCGGCCGCGGGGGGAATACTTACATCGGCTCTCTGGTACGCATGTGGCCTTACCGAACAATACATCTGGGCCGGCGCCCTGGTCGGTGTTATAGCCGGGGGAATGATCTCGTTTATCATTTTCAAAGCGGCGGTGATGCTCTTTACCAGTCTTTGGGGCAGCGGCTTAGTCGTCGTCGGTGCACTGGCGCTTTTATACATTTATCCGAGATCCTCGGCGCAGGTGGAATATCTGGTATTCAATCATAAATGGTTTCTGCCCGTGGCCCTGATGGTGCCGACTGCTGTGGGTGTTATCATGCAAAACCAGTTCGTGAAGAAATCCAAGGACTGGAACATTTGACCGTGACATATTATTAAAATCAAGAGACGCCGGGATATGTGATGCTTAAAAAAAGAAGGCTGCAAGCGAACGCTTACAGCCCCGGAAGGTAGTAAATAACAAACTGATTTATGCCCTGCGTTTTTTTCTTAGTAAAGCCAGTGAGCCGAGGCCCAGCAAAGCAATCGTTGTCGGTTCTGGAATCGACATAGCTCCGCTGAAACCGTTACCGCCCGAGTATCCACCGGCCAACATTTGTAGGAGTGTGTGATAATTGGTTCCGCTTCCACCCTGTAGCGACAATTCGAAATCGAGTGCGGTAGTGCCCGATTTGACAATTGCGTCCAGAGCCGCCGAGCCGAGTGACTGGCCCGCCGCGGTGACAACAATATTGGTGATGTCAGCCTGGAACTGGGTGTACGCCGCTCCTATTGTCCCGACCGGAACCAGGTCGCCGGTATGAAGAGTACCGGTCAAATAGGTGGCGCTGCCGTCCGAATTCGTAATCGAGATGGTCGTTGTGCCGAACGGCGTCAATTTATACGTACCATACGAATCGGCACTTACGTTGAATGCCGGTATATAAACCAGCGAGCCGACCAGCGCATCGTAATTGCTGCCCATTCCTCTATCGATGGCAATCTGCTGGTTGAAGCTCAGTGTTCCGGCACCGTCGTAATACCAGCTTCCGCCGGTAGTCGTGTCGGGACTGAATTCGATGGTAGTAGTAGCTAACGCCGGTGCGCTGAAACAAGAGACCAACGTTAAAAAAAACAATAATCTTTTCATTACAAATGCCTCCCCATACAACATTTTTGTTTTTCCTTAGGCCGCGAATAAATCGCAGCGTGTCGAACCGCACTGCCGATTCATCGGATAGAATCAGCCGGATTAGATTCAACAATAATCCTGCCCTGTTAATGCCCCCCTTTCTGCCGATCGTTAATCAAACCGGCCTAATTACTGTTTACCTGTTCTTTTAGTAAGATGATAAAATAAAAATCCTTTCCGAAGGAATCTCGCCCGGTGCAAATCGATCCCGGACCGAGAAATCATCGTATATCGGCTCAGCGAATCCGTTTACTTAGCGGCTGTTTTCTTCCTGCGCAGCAAACCCCAAGCTCCTCCCAAACCGAGCAGCACCATGGTCGCCGGCTCAGGAACCTCCACGAGATAGTCCTGGGCGCCGTCGTAAGAAAACACCCGCAGGTCCGCCATCGGGCCGGTACCGTCCAGAGAATATAACATCATATTTGCAATACTCGCATAATCATAATCGATGCGGAAACCTTCGTCGCCGTCGGTCCCGTCAACCGTGACATCCCATCCAAACACAGAACCCGGCAACGCTTCGTGGACGATCTCTTTGACCGCTGCGGAAAAAGCTGCGGCAAAAATCTTGTCCGCCTCGGTATATGAATGACTGGCCCAGGATGAATCATAGTACCTCCCCCATAATTCCCGGAGATAATTTGCTTTCGTATAGCCCATCGACCCGCCCGAATAACCCGACGGAACAGGTCCATTCTCAGGCATAATCACGTTGTAACTCAACAAGTCATTTGAAGGGGCCTCATATAATTCGATGCACACCGCGCCGATCGGACCATTCGCCCAGAGGTTCCCCTGGCCATAACCATCCGTCTTTTCGAGCATCGAGATTCCCGAATGCGTGGTTCCCTGTATATAGCCACCGGCCCATATTTCCATAATGTCGTACGCATAAAAACCGGTCATGGAAATATCGACGGCTCCCAAAGAAGAGGTGGCCTTCGATTCGCCCGGTAGTGAAAGAACAACTGCTGTAAAGATAATTACCGAGATCTTCAGCGACTTTGAATTCATCGTTCTGCTCCCCCAAAACAACATGCTATATTAACTTCACCACCATGAACAAAAACCGGCAGGTGAATATTTTCTCGATTCGCGTCCCTCGTTAAGTCAATCTTCAATCGCTCTCAATCCCTGACAAAACCGAAACTTCAGCCTCCCTTACTTTCACGCCCGGATAGGAACCGATTGATTACAGGTTAAACCACGTACCTAAGCCTGCATCATCGGACGAATAATCAATTTGACTTGGGAACTCAATATGGAAACGCTGAGAACCCCCCATTTTTTTACCCCCCGAGAACGACTTATGGATGTAGTTTATCGCATTGAAACATAAAAGTCAAGAGTTTTTACCGGTGACATTCGAGAATAACTGAAAGTCTCCCGATATATGTCACTAAGCTGCTGAGAACAGGTTTATTTTAGGACCTGGACACCGAACAGAAGAAAAAAAGAAGTTCCGATTTTTTAGTTTCGGGTTCGGGATATTACGGCATCTTAAGAAAAATGCGCAAAGAATGATCGAGGAAAATGAACGGCTTTTTAGCCGTCGGCGGGAAGATACGAAATATCCGAAGAAAGGTTTATTCCTTCAGGATTTGACGGTCCGGTTCTCCGGTATAAAAGACGGGAGAAATTCGGAAACAGACCACATTAATGCTGTTCGATAGGATTCACACACGGAAACGGGTAAAAAAAACGGGGCTGACCAGGCCATGACCAGCCCCCCATTAGAAGAAAGGAGT
>CAYSKI010000121.1:0-3786 GCA_964431695.1 uncultured Pirellulales bacterium
ACGTCGTATTGGCCTGGATCTTCCCCTTCAACCTCTTTTTGAATTGCTATGATCTGGCCCTCCGGAAATGTCTGCTCGATAGCCTTTTTTATAACTGCAGGTAACTCCGATGGCAGAACAGCGACTTTTTTCTCATGTGTCACGGAATGACAGGAAAAATTCATGGTCAAAAGCATCATGAATAATCCAACAATGATAAGAATTTTATATGACCAGTCCTTGTTCAGTTTCATAATCGCTTTCCTTTACTTATCTGGATATTTTCTATTTAATCCTCTCTGCTATAATGCTGAGATTTCCTACCTGTATTATATGGAGTCCAAAAAGGATATCCAGTAACTTTCAAATTCACTTATGGCTTCAATACAGTTGTGAAGGACTTTTAGTGGTCTTTATCTCGAACTAATACCACACAGGCAAGTTTCGAGAGAAGACTATATCTCGGCAGCCATTTCTCAACGGTCAAACCACATCTGAGGACTTCTTCAGTAAAAGCTTTACGACTCGGAGGGAAGTGATAGTTTATTCCATCTATATGAGATTTTTGCTCTTCGTATCGCTTGAGTTCATGAATCATTGTGTTGCAGAAAAAGGAAACAATAATCGGTCCGGTACATATCCTTCGAAGCTCTTTCAAAATCAGTTGACGTATTTGTGCTTCAGGCAGACAAAGAAAAAGTTGATTTACAATCACTGCTCCAAAACAGTCATCATCAAAACCGGTCTTGAAAATATCAACAACCTTGAAGTCATCTTTTTCATCAATGCAGTTTTCACCAAGCAAACCGCCGTATACACGGGTCCGGCCAACCGCATCAGGCGAAGAATCTGCCGATGTGACAATATAACCTAACTTTTTTAGAAGGGGTAACAACCGGCTGCATCCACAGGGCCAGTTCAATACAGATGTGCCACGTGGTACACCTGACAAAGCCCTGGTAATGTACCTTTCTTCACATCGTTTTCTCACAAAACGCATGTAAGGTGCGACATATCGGATGGTTGTCTTATGCTTGCTACCAAAATCTGCTGCGTACCCTGAATCAAAGTTGTTCCTCTTAAAAGCACCCATAGGTTTTCCATACTGCTTGAACATTTGGCTTTTATTAATGTCTTTCATTCTCCCTAAATTTAAATCCAGAGATAATAATGAATGTTTTCCGGCCGAAAACGCCAATTTTCATAATAACTATAATAACAAATCGTTCCTTAAAATAAGCTGAAGACATGGTTAAAAAAGTAAGAGCCTTCGGAAAAACCATTTCCCAACATTGCAGCCTGTGATAAAATACTATCGCTTAGATTATGGGAAAAAACAGAACCAGTGAAAATTTGTGACTACATCCTACATAGATATGCGTGTACTTATTATTGAAGACGAGATTAAAATAGCCCGTAACATAACCAGAGTACTGGACGAGGAATACTCCTGGGCAGTTGATATTTCTACAGACGGTGAAGATGGCCGTCACATGGCTATGACGAATCCCTATGATTTAATTATCCTCGATCTGGGGCTTCCCAAAATTGATGGCATCGAGATTCTCAAGAACCTTCGAAAAAAAGGCATAATTACTCCTGTACTTATTCTGACCGCCCGGGATGATACCCGCGATATCGTTCAGGGGCTTGAATCAGGCAGTGACGATTATATTGTCAAACCCTTTGATATGAAGGTATTAATGGCTCGCTGTAAGGCGCTTGTACGTCGTTCATACGGCCGCGTTGATCCTGTCGTTAAAATCGGAGATATAAGTATAAACACTGCCAAACATCAGGTAATATTCAGAAAAAAACAGGTACGGTTGTCTGCTATGGAATACCGCCTGCTTGAATACCTGGCGATGAGAACTGGGGAAGTAGTTTCCAAAGCCGATATTGTAGAACATCTTTATAGCTTCGGTTCAGAAAACTTCTCTAATGTCGTAGAAGTTTATATCTGCTCTCTGCGAAAAAAACTTGGCTCAGGATCAAACCGTGAAGTGATTCATACCCTTCGAAATCAGGGTTATGTACTTGGAGAACTGCCCGCATGACATCCCTCTCCCTCAAATGGCGTATGTCCCTTTGGATCTCCGCCGTGCTGGTGGCCGTTATCGCTACTATTTCCATTGTGGCATATATTGAGTTTGAAGAGTCTCACCTTCGAAGCATCGACCAAACACTAAAGGCAATGGTTAATGGCATCGTATCAAGCTTAGATTCCAGTTCGAATAAAGATAAATGGGCGGAAGAAGTCAGCAGGGTAACGGGAAGGTCCGGCGAAAATCCTTCGACGTTATATCGAATCTGGCTGGACGGTTCGTCTGCAGATTTACTTATCAGCGATGCGCCGGATAGTGAACATGGACGCTGGTTACGCGAACTTTCAGAACAAAACAGGCCATTAATTGAGGAGTCTAACTATGTGAATATCGGCCTTTCCGGCAATGAATACAGGGCTGTTTGGTTGCGTCATAAGATTAATGGGGACACTGTGAATATTGTAGTAGCCGGCTCCAGCCATTTCACCTACCACGAGATGCACGAATTTCTGAGATTGCTGCTTGTTCTGGGGGCAAGCCTCATCTTAGGTTCGGTTGTTGCAGTTATGTGGACCGTTCAATGTGGCCTACGTCCTATCGATATGACCGCCGAAAGCTTAAAGGATATAACGCGTCCTAATATCGGAGAGGTTATCTTTGATGATAAAAAGGTCCCGAAGGAATTACGTCCATTCATGGTAGCATTAAATGATATGCTTAGCCGTCTGGACAGGGTTTTGCAGCAGCAAAAGCAATTTACATCCGATGCCGCACATGAACTTCGCACCCCCCTGAGTTTGGCAAAGAGTACCCTTCAGGCGGCAAAAATACAACAGAGGCAAACAAATGATTATAGACAGGCAATCGACGATGCATTGGAGGACATTGCCCGCATGGAGCAACTCATAGAGCAACTATTGATCTTAGCCCGTTTGGATGAAGTTGGTGGAGATACCGCAAATGGAGAGGTGCAGCTCGATGTGCTACTGCGTGAACTGACTGCAACCTACGGAAAAAAGATGGAACGTTCAGGGGGTAAAGTTGTCTTTGAAGAACCGCCTGATATGACTATTCAGGGTGATTTAGATGAGTTGATCCGTCTGTTTAGTAATGTTCTCGACAACGCCACCAAATACGGGCCGCCCGACGGGACCGTTTATGTAACCTTAGTATATGGACCTGACGGTTATGCCACTGTAAAAATTCATGATGAGGGGGGCATGATACCGCCTAAAATTCTACCCCACCTGTTTGACCGCTTCTACCGGGCGGATCCATCACGGTCCAAAACTACAGGCGGAGCCGGCCTGGGATTGGCTATCGCCTTAGAGATAGCCCGTCGCCACAATGGGGATATATCAATTACCTCGAGCCCTGACTCCGGCACGCTTGTTTGTATTCGATTGGCCCGCGCGTAGCTAAGCCTAATCTGTATTCAACTCCAGTTCTTCATTCCAGGCTAAGAAGATTTTCCCAAAGTCTTAAGTTTATCTTAAGGTTCTGTAAGTATACTTTTACTAAACAATATGTATCCGTGCATATTAAATGTCCAAGATAGATGCATGAGAAATCTACATGATTTTGGGGATCATGGAAGTAACTTGATGTGGGTGGAAAAAAATACCTTTAATAGAGAAGATTGGCTGCAGGAGCTAATGCTGTTCGCGGTGGGGTTTTTTCTTTTGTTTTGGGCACTCGGGGACCGTGGTCTATGGGCTGCTGAAGGGCGTTGGGCTGAAATAACTCGAAATATGCTTTTAAC
>CAYSKI010000122.1:0-3639 GCA_964431695.1 uncultured Pirellulales bacterium
TGCTCGTGCTCGCAGTCACTTCAGACTTACTTGCAGTACTATTGTCGTATATTAGGGGTGCCGACTGTCTGCCGCCATGAACAATAGCAGTTTCCATCGTCGGCTGGAATGCCTCAGAATAACCCATTGTTGAGCCGTTGATTGAAGGATTATCATATCCATCTACCCACGTATCATAGACCAGATTGCTATCTTCTTCGCCTGCAGCGATGTCATTGTATGACTCGAAATCATCCACTACGAGATATTCCTGAGTTGAGAAGCTCCAGGAGTTGCCCGGCCATACCTCAGCGGCATTGACCTCGTCAACCCGCCAGAAATAATCACTTCCCAGATCGAGTGATAACGGACCATAACTTGCCTGAGAGACGGTCATAACTGGAGCGGTTCCGTCCAAAACAGCCTCCTGGTCGGTGCTGACATACACATTGTGCTCGGCCGCTCCTCTGCCGGGACTCCAGTTCAGAGCAGTATCTATAGCAACGTCTGTTGCCCCATCTTCCGGAACGGGCTTTCTTGCATCAACCGGTATGTACATGAATCTCACTTCGCTCAGACCGTACTGGTTAAATAGGCCAGTACTGCCGCCATGGTTGCCATTGGCAGTTACCTTGACATATTTAACCTCTGCGCTATCAAAAGGTACTGTCGTATTGGCCGCATAATCTGCCGTACCGGACGCATGGGTCAATTCGGAAACATCTACCTGCGCCCAGGTAACGCCATCTGCAGAGTATTCTATCGTCGCCTCTTTAATTCCGTATAGTGAAAGAACTGAATCACCGTTATAGTTCCAAACAAGCATCTCATGCAGCTTATAGAGCTTACTGAACTCGTATTGTATCCAGGCCGAACCCGGGTCACCAGCAGAGCTGAGCCACATATCAGCCGTATCGATTGAGTGCAGGTCATTCGCGTCCAGACCCGAGCCGTCGATTGTTTTTTCCGGCCCTTGACCTTCCGACTGGCCAGAAGCTGTTGGAATTATATTCGCGGCAGGAATAGGATAGGCGATAGGCTCGACCGTAAAGCTCCAGAGGTCGCCTTTGAAAACCGTATTGTCCGGTGGGGCGTTGACCTCATCGACACGCCAGAAGTAGGTTTGGCTGAAATCGAGACGACCGGGACTGAAAGTGTTCTGACTTATTCCAGGTCCTACAAGCAGTGGACTGTCCGAACCGGCGTCATTGACATCATCGAAATTCATACCTAAATAAACATTATGAGTTTGCGCGTACCGGCCGGGAGTCCAGCTAAGGACCACATCCCTTAATATGTCTGTGCTCTGATCTGCCGGCTCCGGTAATTTCGCTCCTCCAGGATTAAGGTCTCCCGGTTTCATTTCCCCATTCATTAAGCTATATATTTCTTCCGCTGAAAAAATTGTGTTGAATAAAGATACTTCATCAATAGCGCCTTCGAAGATATTGCCTCCAGCCTCAGAGGCACCAATTCTGATTGTTGACTCTGGAGTGTTACCATACGCGGGGGATCCGGTATTAACCTCTTCTCCGTTGAGATAAGCTACAAGAGTTTGCCCGTCGAACGTAATGGCTATATGCTCCCACTCATTTTCCTCCACTGTTCCGAGGCCGTATGCCGATCCATTTAAGCTCCCGAAATAAAATTCGCCGGAAGGACCATTGATCTCAAGCGCCCAGTACATCTGGTCAACGTTATAAGCAGTTCGATTGGACACAATTCCCTGGTAAGTTGTCCCACCAGTAGAAAATTTAACCCAGCAGCCAACTGTCATTTCTCCGGTCCCTAACGTGTTATCCCACATTCCACAGTCGATTGGATTGCTCCCTTGGGTTCCAAATTGCACAGCAGTGCCAAATCCGGGAGGACCCTCTACCCATGTCGGGTTGCCTGAAATAGTGCCGTCGTGACCATTGCTGGAACCATCAGCTACAATATCGCCTTCTCCCTCATCCATTGAGTAATAAGCCACAAGTTCAGCCATTGAATTGCTTGCCAGACTTAGCACCAAAAGCATACAGGAATAATAAATCATTTTCTTATACATAATAATCCTCCTTTAAAAAATGAAACCTGTTTCATTAATCCTGGTAATCGTAATTGAATCCAGCAATTCGCTGTCTTCTATGTAAGCAATCTCCAAAGTGTATGTACCGGCTGCAATTGCCTATTCTACTTTTGTATCATTGTCCCGACTACTATGAACAATATCCAATATCTCAGTATCAGTCAGCTCCGCCAATTTTATATTTACCACCCGGGGCTGTAATCGTATATCCAGCTACCACCTGCAGGTAAATGGAATATCTCCACTACCGCACGTTCCGGATTCTACTGCAATGTACTTACCTCCCGAGGCATTGGAACCATCATTAATCATCATTGGTGCCTAAATCGAATCGACCGCCTCTGCTTCGATCCAGATTTCTTCCGAAGAGGCACCTGAGGCACTTTATATTTTAGTTAATTTTCAATCAATTTTTCCATCTGATACAAAAAAGCCATAGTCCGTACGGTACAAGGCTCGAAAAGGTCAAATCCATTTTATTATCAACCACTCTGCGCCATACGGCACAGAGTCATTCACGCCTCAGTATTCATCAAAGCCAGGCAATATAGACAAAAATACCGGTTACGGCGTCGGATCGGAGAGAAATTCGACTTCACCCGGCGTTAGCACCCTGTTATAGATCCGGATTTCATCGATCATCCCTGTGAAACGGGCCTCCTGGGCAGTATTGCCGGCATTGGCTCTGGCTCCGATATACGTATTATGCGTCGTCGCACCAATAGTGCCGGGATCAGTATCAACTACCGTATCTTCGACGCCATTGATGTAAATACGTTTTGTATTGTTCACATTGTCATATACGCAGGCAATGTGAATCCATTCATTAAGCGGCGGAACAATACTACTGGCAGTATCATCGCTACCGACACCCCGTGTCGTAAAACATAAACTGCTACTGCTGTGTCTTCGCACCTGCCAGCCTACGCTGCCCTCACCTCGATTACTAACCATGGTGTGCTCCCAGGCTGTTGACCAGGCACCGATATTCGCCCATAGCGAAATACTCAGACTGCCGGCAGGATTAAACTCAGCTTTGTTGCCTAAATCAACGATTTGATCAGTTCCATTGAGTTGTATCGCCGTGCCATAGCCTGTCGGCCCCGAGACATACGTTGGAGAGCCGATCGCAGTTCCATTTAGACCGTTGCCGGACCCATCCTGCACGTTATTCTCCATCGCGTAGTACGCCACAAGGCCGTCATTACCCGGATCCGTCGGCGTCGGGACAGGCGGCGCCAAGCGATACAGGCGAATATCGTCGATTAACACCGTTCCCGAACCACCGGTAGCGCCGGTCCTTTCGAGACCGATAGTCAGTGAGGTCACATTGCCGCGATTGACGCCAGAAGCGGCAAGATCAATATTCCATTGTGTCCATCTTCGTCTCGCAATGTTAACGGCATCGCCATCATATAAAACCTTAGTATTATTAATCTTGACATACATTTGCTCCGTATCGGTATTGTTCGGATCGCCGTGGAACCATAAAACCAGTGTCTCAGGAGCGCCAACGGTCCAATCACTGCCGACCGACAGATTGCTCGTGCTCACAGTCACTTCAGACTTACTTGCAGTACTATTGTCGT
>CAYSKI010000123.1:0-3438 GCA_964431695.1 uncultured Pirellulales bacterium
GTAGCCGTAGGGGAACCTGCGGCTGGATCACCTCCTTTCTAGGGATTACTAGAACCCCTACGCTTTCTTGCGAAAGCAAGAGTGGGGGAATAGTCAGGCCTTTCGCTGTTTGGCATTAACTGTTACTTGAAATAAAAAAGCCCTGCGGCAACTCCGCGGGGCTTTTTTTTAAGCGCCCCGCGTCAAATCCGAAACTCGAATATCGAAGCACAAAACAATCTCAAAGTCTCGAATTAACAAAGCACAAAAGAGCAGAATTTATTGAGGCCGTGTTTGAAGAATTTTGATTTATGTAATTTTTAATTTGTTTAGGATTTAGTGCTTGGAAATTCGGATTTCCGGCCGAAGGTCGGTAGTGGGGTTTTTTTATTTTGTCACTGTTCGGGTATATTTTATAACGACGTAGTCTTTAGGATTTATTCGGCGAGAAAAAGGTGTTTACACAGTTCCATGTTAAAGTTTGACGAAGTTGGCAGTGGCTGAGGGTCTGGATATACCGGATTTTCCAAAAATTTACATATATTCCTTCCGGCTGGTTTGTTACAATGAACGTAATAAGAGGTATCTGGAGCAAGTTGAGTTGATGGAGATATAATGACAACAATTTACGAAAAATCAGCGGGCTCGCTTATGTATCAAAGGAGAATCTACATTTTGAATTTTCTTATTATCCCCCTGGTCTTTATCGCAACGATTTTTGTTTTCACAAATCCGGTTTCGGCCTGTACCTCGATATTTCTCGATAAGCAGGATCATTTAGTATTCGGCAACAATCTTGACTGGTTTATAGACGATGCCTTGCTGGTTATAAATAAGCGAAACGTGAAGAAGCGAGGCGCCTGGGGTGACAATCGGCCCCAGTGGATATCAAAGTACGGCAGTATTACCACAAATCTTCGCGGCAATGGTTTTCCCAACCGTGGTATGAATGAAGCTGGCCTGGTCGTAGGAGAAATGTGGCTTGGCGCCACCGAATATCCAGATCCCGATTCTCGGCCGTCGGTCGAAATAGCACAGTGGATACAATATCAACTGGATAACTGTGCTACTGTCGAGCAAGTGCTCGCCACGGACAAAGTCCTGCGAATTGGCAAAGAAGAATATAAGTCACACTTTTTCGTCTGCGATGCCAATGGCGGCTGTGCAGTGGTGGAGTGGCTCGATGGTAAATTAAGCCCGCATATCGCAGAGGAAGTGAAGGTCAAAGCCCTTGTTAATACGCCTTATGCCGAGTGCCTGGCCAAGGGAGATGACCCAACAGGCAGGTTCGCCAAAGCTGCTCGTATGTTAGAGAATTACTCGGACGAGGAACCAATTGAATATGTATTTTCAATCCTGCGGACGACACGGCAGAGTTATACGCGCTGGCATTTGGTTTTCGATGTGAAAAACCGTCGTTTGCATTACTCTACAGAACGTAATCCTAAGATATGCACCGTTAACCTGCTCGATTTTGACTTGTCGTGCAAATCGCCGGTTCAGATTATCGATATTAACGCAGATGGAAGCGGTGATGTGACAAAGGGTTTTGTGCCTTTCACACACGAGGAAAACGCCCGTATCGTTCGTATCGTGTTAGAGAAATTAAAGACGCGTTACAGTTCTATGAGCGAAGAGGACATCAATACCACCCTTAATTATCACAAGACAATGCAGCCTTTGCCGCAGCTTCAGGGGGCAGTAGCTATTCCGGAACCTTTGTCATCGCCGCCCTCGAAGCAAACCTGCGTATATAAAACAGTCGGTGACTGTAACATTCACGCCGATGTTTACCGCCCGGCAGACAAGATGTCACGTCCCGTGATATTATGGCTTCACGGCGGGGCGCTCATCTGGGGCAGCCGTACAAGCATTCCCAAAGAGCAAATAACCCGTTACGTTAGGGAAGGCTTCATCGTAGTTGCGATTGATTATCGTCTGGCGCCCGAAACGAAGCTTCCGGCCATTCTCGATGACTTGAAGGATGCCTATACCTGGATTCGCAGCAAAGGTCCGGGACTCTTTCAGGCAGATCCGAGCCGTATTGCTGTCGTGGGTCATTCCGCGGGCGGCTATCTGACTCTTATGGCGGGATTCCTGATGGATTCACCTCCCCGCGCCCTGGTTTCATTCTACGGCTATGGTGACATCGGCGGCAAGTGGTACAACCAGCCGGATCCTTATTACAGCCGGCAGCCTGCCATTTCTAAGGCAGAAGCAGACGGAGCCGTCGGTGATGTAGTTCTCACCGAGGCTCCCTATGGTAAGCGATGGCCGTTTTATCTTTACTGTCGCCAGCAGGGCCGGTGGGTACAGGAGGTTGTGGGCGAGCAGACTTCCCTCGAGCGGTTCTGCCCGGTCCGCCATGTAACACAGGGTTTTCCGCCGACATTGTTTCTGCACGGCGATAAGGATACGGACGTTCCTTACGAGCAGTCGGTGCAGATGGCCGGGGAGCTTAAGGATAACGGCGTAGTGCATGAGCTGATAATTTTGCCGGACCGAGGGCATGCTTTTGAAAAGTTCGGCGAGGGATTGAATGATCCGGTTGTGGCGGATGCTTTCGAGAGGGCAATTCGTTTTCTAAAGCAGAACCTGACCGTCCAGGAACACAAGTGAAATTCCTGTCATTCTAATACAAAGGGTGATACATAATCGGATATAGCAGTTTTTTGGATCGCGATTAATCAGTGAAATCCGCGGTTTAAATATGTGAAATCCACAAAATTCGCGAAATCTGCGGTTTTTTTAATTTTTTCCAATCAATATTTCCACCCCGCAAACGCCTTATTAATAGGGAATGGAATCTGGCTTAATGACGGTCTAAATCCTATCCCCTGTACCCTATACGCTGTCCTTTAAAAATACGTAGTTACCACAATATCGAAAATCTTAAGAAATTTGTATGATTGTTACATATTTTGAGGAATTCATTAAAAATTTATAAAAAGCCAGCAACCTTAAAAAAGCGACAAAAGCGCATATAATCTTGATTCTTTAGAACTGGTCCTGAGCTTGGTCGAAGGAAAAAGCCGAGCAGTGGATGCAAGACGGTAAGTTTGGTCGTGGCCCCAAACGTGGTCGCAGAGGAGGTCCCCAAGGGGGTGCCCGCCGTCGGGGTTCCGAACCCCCCAGGATGGCAACCAAGAACCGCCGCAATAAACACCTTATTACGTTAATAGTGGACCACGAATTCACAACTAGGTTCGAGCATGTTCCCGTTCGAACCTGATTTGTATTAGTTTACTACTACATCAAGGGAAAATGTGTTAATTGGCTCCACACCTGTCTCCCAGGATTTGCGATAGACAAGTTGAAGATTCATTTGCCCTGCGCTTACGGCCTTGAAACGGAAGATTTCCCAGCCGCCCGCACCCACCATCTGCGAGTCGCCTTCATCAGATGACTTAAATTCCGCTTCGCCAATCTGCTCTAAGATAGAGTTCGGGTCTTCAACTA
>CAYSKI010000124.1:0-3241 GCA_964431695.1 uncultured Pirellulales bacterium
GTTACTTATCTTCGGAGGCACGCATGGCAGATACTCATATTGAAAAAAGTCTGGTAGACATCAATTGGGACGAATTGAAACAAGGGATGACCTATTATCCATCACCGGTGGCATGGGAGGATGAGGTTCTCTACTTTCTGTTTGTTGATCGGTTTTCTAATGGAAAAGAGTATGGGGGATTTGGCGATTTAGAGGGGAATCCGGTTAGGAAATCCTCATCAAGGACTACCCCCTTATTGGATCTTCAGAATGATGCCTGGAAGGCTGACCGAGAGACCTGGTTCAATGCGGGGAAAAATTGGTGCGGTGGGAATATCAAGGCACTTATGGATAAACTCGGATATTTGAAACGTATGGGAGTGACTGCCCTGTGGCTCAATCCGATATTTGAACAGGTTCCACTAAGCGACAGCTATCATGGATATGGGACATTTAATTTCCTCAATACAGATTCCCGGTACGGTACTAGAGAGGACCTTAAGGACTTGGTTGATGCGGCCCATAAAGAGGGTATTCGGGTAATACTGGATATAATCCTAAATCATGCCGGGGATGTCTTTGCGTATAAAGGAGAACATCGTTATTACTATCACGAGGGAAAAGTCTGGCCTGTCGAAGGCTATCGTAAGGATGGCGGCGGTTATCTCGACATGGCATCTCCTCATATATCCTCATGGCCAAAGTCGGCAGTCTGGCCAATAGAATTTCAGGATAAGGAGATATGGGCACGAAAAGGGGAGATCCGTTCCTGGGATGATTTCCCGGAATATATAGACGGTGATTTTTTTTCGCTCAAGGAGATCGAACATGGATCTGCAATCAAGGATCCCGCAGTCGCCTGGGACCTAAAACGGCGAATCAATGCCTTTCAAGGAGGCCTGGGCCTCAAATATCTCTGCGATGTATATAAATTCTGGATTGGCTATGCGGATATTGACGGTTACCGAATCGATACGGTTAAACATATGGAACCTGGCGCGGTCAGGATATTCGCCAATGTTATCCACGAATATGCCCAATCTCTGGGTAAAGAGAATTTTTACCTGATCGGCGAGGTGACCGGCGGACGGGTCAATGCCTTCAATATTGTCAATTATACTGGTATCGACGCCGCACTGGGGATCAACGATATCCCTGACAAACTCGAAAATCTCGCTAAAGGGAAACGAAGCCCGGGTAATCCCAATACAATTGTGCAGGAGGGATATTTCGATCTGTTCAGAAACAGTCTTCTGGACGATAAAAACACACATCAGTGGTATGCGAAACACGTGGTGACTATGTTCGATGACCATGATCAGGTAGGAGTCGACTACAAATATCGGTTTTGCGGTGAATCGATAGGTAGTTATCATTTGCTCCGACCGGCTCTTGGGCTCAATCTGACTACCATCGGTATTCCCTGTATTTACTATGGGACCGAACAGGGATTCAATGGTGCTGATCATAGAACAGACAACAAAGAATTTAGTGACGCCTTCTTGCGGGAATGCATGTTTGGCGGAAATTTCGGCTCATTGCAGAGCACCGGCAAACATTTCTTTAATGAAAAACATGAGATTTATGTCTTTACAAAAAATGTTTGCGCAATCCGCAGCAAAAAAGAAAATATTGCTCTGCGTCGGGGAAGGCAGTATCTACGCCCGGTCTCACATACCGGCGATGAGTTCTATTACCCGCAGCCCCTCGGCGGTGAACTGAAATGGGTTGTTGCCTGGTCAAGGATCTTCGCAGACGATGAGTTCGTGTGCGCGATAAATACCGATCCGGATAAAGACATTTCCTCGTGGATAACTATCGATAGCACCCTACATCAGGCAAATACGACCATAATATGTCTCTACTCGACAGATTCAGGGCAAATTGGAAAGATGGTGCCGATTGATGCCAAAAACGGATTGGCGGTTCATGTTACGGTGCCTAGGGCCGGATTTTTAATTCTTAAATGATAGGCAAAGCCGCAAATTGCTCTGCCGTGGGCCCGACATGCTAACTGTCTGATTTCAGGTTTTAAAGATTGAGAGATTATGTCGAAAAAGGCCTTAAAGTCTAAGAGAGGAGGGGAATAATGAATAAAGGAATGGTGTCAAATCTTGAATAGTGAATTACAAATATTTTTACTTTAATATCAGTTAGTTATTATTTCATTAAAACCTTTATTTGTGGTTATATGCAGCATGATTATGATATGTGATATGTGATTTGGGATCGGGCCACAGCAACATATTGAGATAATATATGAAACGTTCATATTTTGCGTTCAATAAGACGTAGATTCAAATAATAAGTGCAACGTTATTCTTGTTGTTGGTATCTTTGAAAAACACCGGCAAAGGGTAAGAAATAGCAATCGGTTTTTTTGGGCTGATAATCCTTAAATATTAATAAGATATCGTGGCCCAACCGCGATTGTACAACATTGCTGCTGCAGGGGATGGCGAAAAAGCATGCCGCCCCTGAGCAGCCCGTTGAGCGTCATGAAGCACAGATGAATAAGAAATGGCCTTAACACGATCTCAAGCGCGGACCTTTTACGACCGCTTCGGAAAAATGCAAGATACACAGGCATTTTATGAAGATGCGGCGTTAGATGACCTGATCGCCCACGCGGCATTCGAGCAGGTTGAAAATGTTTTCGAGCTTGGGTGTGGTACTGGCCGCTTTGCGTTTCGCCTGCTGACGAAGCATCTGTCTCTCTCCGCGTTGTACCTTGGCATCGACCTGAGTCAGACCATGATAGATATTGCGGAGCAACGGATTTCACTTTACGAAGAGCGAGCGAAGGTGGCTCAATCAGACGGTTCCATGCGTTTTCCGATACCCGATCATTCAGTCGATCGTGTCGTATCCACTTACGTGCTTGACCTCCTGTCGGAGACAGACGTCCGCCATGCAATCTCCGAGGCTCGTCGAGTGCTCATACCAAGTGGCAAGCTCTGCTTAGTTAGTCTTACACATGGTGTGACGTTTGCGTCGCGGATCGTTTGTGCAATATGGTCGGCGGTGTTCCGCTTACATGCGCCCTTGGTAGGAGGCTGCCGACCAATTCGGCTCGATTCATTTTTTGATCAACAGAGTTGGTCAGTAGATTATCGAAACGTGGTTACCCAGTTTGGTGTGCCATCAGAAGTGCTTATTGCAAGCCCGAAAAGCGCGCCCAACAAGGCGTTCAACCCGTAAAGAGGGACGGGGTTGAAGTTAGGCGTTTCTTTTTTCATTTGTTTTTGGTAATAAAGTCACA
>CAYSKI010000125.1:0-3203 GCA_964431695.1 uncultured Pirellulales bacterium
TGCTCGTGCTCGCAGTCACTTCAGACTTACTTGCAGTACTATTGTCGTATATTAGCGGCGCCGACTGATCGCCTCCATGAACAATGTCGGTTTCCATCGTCGGCTGGAATGCCTCAGAATAACCCATTGTTGAGCCGTTGGCTGAAGGATCATCATATCCATCTATCCACGTTTCATAGACCAGATTGCTGCCTTCTTCGCCTGTGGCGATGTCATTGTAGGATTCGAAATCCTCCACTACGAGATATTCCTGAGTTGAGAAGCTCCAGGTGTTGCCTGGCCAGATTGATGTTGTCTCGGCATTATTGACTTCGTCAATCCGCCAGAAATAATCACTTCCCAGATTGAGTGATAACGGACCATAACTTGCCTGACCGACGGTCATAACTGGAGCGGTTCCGTTCAAAACAGCCTCCTGGTCGGTGCTGACATACACATTGTGCTCGGCCGCTTCTCTGCCGGACCTCCAGCTCAGAGTAGTATCTATAGCAACGTCTGTTGCTCCATCTTCCGGGCTGGGCTTTCTTGCATCAACCGGTATGTACATGAATCTCACTTCGCTCAGACCGTACTTGTTAAACATGCCGGCGCCGCCGACCCAGTTGTTGTTGGCGGTGACTTTGACATATTTAACCTCCGCGCTATCAAAAGGTACTGTCGTATTGGCTGCATAACCTGCGGCACCGGACGCTTGGGTCAACTCGGAAACATTTGCCTGCGCCCAGGTAACGCCATCTGCAGAGTATTCTATCGTCACCTCTTTAATTCCGTATAGTGAAAGAATCGAATCACCGTTATAGTTCCATATCAGCATCTCATGCAGCCTATAAAGCTTACTGAACTCGTATTGTATCCATGCCGAACCCGGGTCACCAGCAGAGCTGAGCCACATATCAGCCGTATCTATTGAGTGCAGGTCATTTTCGTCCAATCCTGAGCCGTCGATGGTTTTTTCCGGCCCCTGACCTGCCGACTGGCCGGAAGCTGTTGGAATTATGTTCGCGGCGGGAATGGCAAAGGCGAAAGATTCGACTGTAAAGCTCCAGACATCGCCCTTGAAGACCGTATTATCCGGTGGCGCGTTGACCTCATCGACACGCCAGAAGTAGGTTTGACCGAATTCAAGCCCTCCGGGATCATAATAGTTAGCATCCTGTGTCGGACTGACCAGTAGAGGGCTGTCCGTATCAGCGTCATTTACATCATCGAAATCCTCACCAAAATACACATCATGCGTATTAGCGTATATTCCCGGCGTCCAGGCCAGGAGAGTACTAATCAGTACATCTATTTCACCATTGGAAGGATTCGGACTAATAGCATTAGGTGCAGAACCCATTACGATAACAACAGTTCCAAAAACACTTGGATCCTGCCATGCATCGTTTGTGGTCGAATACCAGTCAAGCTGGCTATCTCGACCACCACCATCGTCATCATCGTTAATCTGTGCATCAAATCCCATTAAGTCACCCATGGCCGGCCCACCAGTCGGATAGAGGATGCTCCAGGGGACCCTGGCTTCAACGCTATACCCGGTGCTGGTGACCGAGAAAGCACGATCGATACCATCCAGGGAGCTCCCATGGTCCGCTCCGAGTGTGCCGAGTGTGGGATCTGCAGGGTCCCAGCCAAATCGATACTGGAAGTGATTATCATCATAGGTAGTCGCCTTTGTATTGCCGACATCAACAAAAATCTCTACACTGTCATCATTATATTTGTCGCCGAGAGTAGTAGAATCACCAACCACCGCATCATCATTTACATCGATGAAAACGTAGAGATATTGGCTATCCCAGTAAGCCCTCCAACTGCCGGAACAATCGGCATCTGAGGAAGCTGCCTGTATAGCATTTGCTATCTTATGTTCCTCTGCGTATAACCAAACACTCTCCATTTGACCATCAATAATCGGCACGGAGCTAACCATTGGAATCTCAGCATCTGCTTCCTGGGCAGATGTGTAAGAGGCCATGCTTAATAAAAGAACAAAACAAATCCAAAAATACAATTTCCTGCACATAATAATCCTCCTTTAAAAAATGAAACTTGTTTCATTAATCCTGGTAATTGTAATAGCATCAAGTTGTGCGCCGTCTTCTCTGTAAGCAATCTCCAGAGTGTACGTTCCTGCTGCCATTGTCCATTCTACTTCTGTGTCAGCGTCATCGCTGCCGTGGACGACATCCCAGTACCAGTCAACTCCAAATCCTATGTTATTACGCATCACCAAGCCACTTGCATGGTTAATTTTTCAGGTAGTTGCTCCAGATATGCTCATGCAGAAAGAATCACCGGGAATCGCAGCGATCACATGAGCCTGGATTCTGCAGGTGCCTTTACGCACCGTAAATGTATTACCGGCCATACCACCTAATGTGGACATTTTATTTGCGTCGTCGTTATATTCTCCTACAAAAATGCACTGACCACCCAATAAATACATTTGGATCATCATACATCATTATATATATTTTCCGAAAAAACTAAAGAGCCGACTTATACAACCGAATGTCATCCATGAACAAAATGCCCTCGCTTCCTGTCGCGCCGGTTCTTTCCAGACCGATTACAAGCTGCGTGACATTAGCCAGATTGATACCGAAGTCCGCCAGGGGTATCTCGGCGTTTTGCCATTGAGCCTGTTTCATATCTATTCCACTTATCAGAAGCTTGGAGTTATTAAGCTTGACGTACAACTGCTCGGTTACGGCATTGTTCGTATCGCCGTAGAACCACAGAACCAATGTATCAGGATCGCCAATGGTCCAATCACTGCCGATTGACAGTTCGCTCGTGCTTACAGTCACTTCAGACAGACTTGCAGTTCTATTGCCGTATATCAGCGGCGCCGACTGTTCGCCTCCATGAACGATGTCGGTTTCTATGGATGTGCCTAATACGTAACCCATAGTTGAGCCGTTGGCTGAAGGATTATCATATCCATCTACCCACGTTTCATAGACCAGGTTGCTGCCTTCTTCGCCTGTGGCGATGTCATTGTAGGACTCGAAATCATCCACAACAAGGTACGCAATCGTAGAGAAACTCCACTTCACCTGGCGCCAGCACTTGGTGATAGATCCGGACTTCGTAAAGCGTCTATCACATAGTCTCTAAGTTGTAAATTTTTCAGTTATTGCTCTTGCTCTACAACACAACGCAATCTAATGTTGTCGATGAACAAAATTCCTTCGCTT
>CAYSKI010000126.1:0-3017 GCA_964431695.1 uncultured Pirellulales bacterium
AAAACCGAATCAGTCACTTTTGCTGAAAATCATGGATGGCACGCAAATAAACATCCCGTGTACGGGCAGCCACTTTGGTCGGATGAAAACGATTTAGGGCAATTTCCCGCCCCTTCGCTCCCATGGATCGGCGCAATTCATCATTCTTTAAAAGTTGCCCCAGCCGCCGGACGATGTCGTCCGGATTGTTCGGATCGACCAGAAAACCGGATTCTCCGTCGCGGACCATATACGGCATCCCGCACCGATTCGATGTCACCACCGGCACACCGGCAGCCATCGCCTCCTCTATCCCCATCGGAGAATTTTCCTCTAAGGAGACCAAGATGAACACCGCAGCGCGTGCCATTTCGTCTTGAATAGCTTCGTAGCTAACCCGCCCAAGTAACTTGACACTATTTTCCAACCCGCGTTGGCGCACGAAGTGAGACATACGATCCAGGTATTCTTTATCGCCACCACCTGATAATCGCAACTCAGCATTCATGCCAGTCTCAAGTAGTCTGGCAAAACTTCGCACCAACATCAGCGTATTCTTTCGCGGACAGATAGCTGCAGCACAAAATATTCTTCCCGGTTCTTCGCGACGATCAAGATTAAAGCAATTTTCACCGATTGGATTATCAATATCGTGAATGGTACCAGTAACGATCCCCGTAAGCTGCTCTCGCACGTAAGGGTTTATCGATATCACATGAGGTTGATCAGCCCAACCAGTTAACTCTATCCGTTTCCACAACCAGGATCGTAATCGGAGAAACCGACCTCCTGAAACCCGAGTATCTTTGTATATCTGACCGTGAATGGTAAAAACACGAGGTATTGACAATCCCTTTACCATCAATCCGTACACATCGTGAGCATGGATAACATCAGGAGCAAGTTCCTTAAGGTAGCGTATCATTTGTCGTCGGCCTGGGCCGATGGCATTGGTGAAAGTAGCTTTCCCCCTCCGAGGCAATCGATGGATTTGAACTTTACCCCACGCGGTTTCTTCCGGCTTCGAGCACTCAACATCCTCTGTCACTACATGTAAATCTAAGCCGTTTAAGTTACATAGCCCTTGAACGAGATGAACAGAAACAGATTGAACTCCTCCACATGGATCACCAGGATCATGAGGAAAATCAGTGACGATAGCTACTCGAATTCCATTCATAAATTGAGCTCTACATATTCTCTCCGCAATATCTCACATTTCGTCTAGAACATACTCCAAGCCGTCTTCCAAGAGTTCCTGCAATGACTCACGGATTGTGACCTTTGGTTGCCATTTGATAGATTCCCGTATCTTGTCAATATTAGCACACAAATGCATACGATCCACTTTTCGGACCAGATGAGGGCTTTGCTCGATCTTAATTTGCCGACCGAGAATATTCTCACATATCTGAATAATGTCCTTAACGGAGTGTTCCTTGCCTGTGCCCATATTGAATACATCATATCCATTCTGTTTATGATCTAATGCACATATTAAAGCCCTAGCCAAATCCGAAGTGTCAATATAATCGCGACATGGTTCAAGGTTGCCCAAAGCTACAGTACTTTCACCACGGATCAATTGATTGATCAGTTGCGGCACCAGATGCGGATTAGTTTCGTTGGGTCCGACAGCATTGAAAATTCTTGCCGCAATACAAGGCGCCTTCGTTTGGGTAGCATAAAGCTGAGCCAACTGCTCACAAGTATACTTGGAGACCCCGTATATATCCAGTGGTTGTGGAGTATCCGTTTCCCGATAAGGCTTATCAGAAATACCATATACAGCAGCAGTTGATGCAATCACCACCATTTTTGGAGGTGCGGCCTTACAGGCCTCCAATACACTCAATGTACCCTGGACGTTAATATCCAGAGCTTCCAAGGGGTGTTGATTGCAGTACGGAATGAAGTGAATCGCCGCCAAATGGCATACGCCTTGCGGATGTATATCCTTTATGATTTTGCAAACAGCTTCCGTATCCCGGATATCTACTTCCAATAGGCGAGCTTTGGGCCTCAGAACATCAATGAGTTCCCGGCGCCCGTTACGCAGATTATCGATAACAATGACGTCATCACCTCGCTCAACAAGAAGCTTGCAGAGCATAGAGCCAATAAACCCTGCGCCCCCAGTTACTAAGATCGGCATATTATGATCCCCTTATTTTTTCAAGTCAACACTTGAAGTCTTGTTCGTGATCTCACTAAATATCTTTTCGAATCTCGGCATCACGGAATCAATTGTATTGTTCTCCAAGTAATACCGCCGAGCTGCTTCAGATGCCTGTCGCCACAACTGGCTATCACCAAGAAGCGTGCGGATCCCTGATGCGAGTCCTTTTACGTCTCGAGCGACAATACCCAATTCATTTTCAACTATGAGATTATCAGGATCGAACGTCGAGACTATCGGCAGACCGTAACTCCAGGCTTCCAGGAATGTGTTTGGAAAACCCTCGAAGTCCGACGTACAGCATAGGATTCTGGCTTTCCTGTAAAAATTCGGCACACTCTGTCGCGTGGCTGGACCATGCAGCGTCACATTTGCGATACTTTCCGCCCGCCGGCAAATACCGCGGGCATACTCTGAATCACCTGCTGGCCCGACGAGGTCAAAATTCAAGTCCGGACAGGCCTCCGCCAGATCCAACAAACGATCCGGCCGCTTCACTTCACATATTCTGCCGATCCAGAGTATGCGGCGTGATCCATTGCGCACCTGTTCACAACTAACATAATCATCCTCAGACGGTCCCGGACATGGCATTTGAATCAAGATTGACTCGCGTCCAAAATGGACTCGCAGCATTTCCCGCTGCTTACGCGTCTGAACGATCACCCTGTCGGCGTGTCTCAATCCATACCGATACAGGACTCGCTCACGACGTTTATGCATCTCTGGCAACCGACTGTCGCAGTCAGGATTGCTCGCTACGGAATAAACAAATTTCCGGCCGTGCCTACGGCACCACAGTGCCACTTGGCCAGTCACATACTCCCCGCAGTTCTGATAATAGACATCGGCATCTGCG
>CAYSKI010000127.1:0-3002 GCA_964431695.1 uncultured Pirellulales bacterium
TTGGGATCGTTGGGATTGCCGACCGCAAGAATAACAGGATAGTTGGCATCAAGATTAGGATTGATCATATCATTAAGCACTGGGCCAATATCCTGAAACGTCTGTTGGTTCCAGTCATAATTGTAGGCGTAAACAGCATTTCTATATTTGAACACGTTTATAAGTGCGTCTTTTGCGTCGCCAATACCTGCTGCCGAGCCGCCTGTGTCGCGTGATGCGTATGCAATCATAGCTGAAACACCTGCGTCGTAGCAAAGCGCACCGATAGCTTGACGTTCTGCTTCCGTCGCAGAGCAGTCAGGCTCAGAAACCATTAGGTCCCATTCGTATGGCCCGCCCATACCATCACCCCCGCGCGTATATGCAGTCTCGTTCACGTCATCGACCTTGATTGTGAAAGCCTGCACTCCTATCCCATCAGTGGGGTACTCACGGTATCGCATTAACTGTGCCATAGCCGTCGCAGTACACCCACAGGGGTAGTTGCACGGATCATCGACGCCAAAAGGAGGTACGTAGTAGTTGTAGCAAGCAAGGTAGGGTGATGTACAGCATCCCTCCTGGCTCCATTTAGTTTGCAGAAGTGGTGGAACCACAATGTCGGAACAGTTGCTTAGCCCCATTAGCAAAACTCTACCACTATCTTCATTGCCTAACTCTTCCAGCCGCCTCCACTTGGATTGGCTTGCTGGAATCTGAGCCTGTGTAGCGCTGTATAGCAACGTTTCGTGTCTCCTTGCTGCCACGACCCGTTCCTCGACGTCCCGGCTGACTAAAGCACCTAAAGGATTGTCAAAGGAAGGATCGTACGTTCCATCATCGGCAAATGCAATGATCGGCTCAACCGAGTTATCTGCGGGCACGATGACAAAACCCGATGGTCGCAAATAAACTACGTAATATAAAGAATTACCATCATTATCATAATAGGTTTCAACATAGTCCACTTGACGGCCAAGCCTTGTTTCGAGGGGTTCGGAGTCAGATTTGAGCCAACCAATTACAACCTTTGCAGCTATGTCTTCTGTTGCAGGGCTGGAAAAAACATTATCGCAAAATTGTAAAAGAACAGAACATATTATGAAAATTATAATTTTAGGTCTCATGTTATACTCTTCTTAACTACTGTTGAAAAAAGAACTTGCAGCTTTGAAGCAATATTCTGAGAGATGCCCTCACTATTATTAAATTATTGTACACTGCCAGCAGGAAATTAGCAAGAAAAAAGTGCACAAGAGTATAAGGCAATAAAAAAAGCCTTTATTGACAGTCGGGTTTTTGCTTTTTGAGTTTTTTTATTGCTTTGAGCTGCAAAACAGCTTTTCTATCGCGGGAACGGTTCATTGCTTGTTTTGTCTTGATTAAAGAATCGATGCATAAGATGTGGATTTCGATATTCTGCATTATTACCGGCTCACTTGCTCGTTTTACCTGACCGTAATCTCCGATGCCTTCGACATGGCCAACACAATCCAGTTGACCGATGTCGGTATCGAGATATAAATTTTTGAACTGCCCGCTGTTTGTCCCGTTCAGTTCCAGTTTTTTGCGCTTAGGTGTCATTCAGTGAACGGGATTTAAGTTGGAAAGGGCTTTTTGTAGTCGAAGCAAATTATCAGAACTGAAATCGTAACAAATGTCTATATCCTGTGTTACGAAAGTACAGCCGTGCGCTATTCCGGCGAATCCGTCAACGACTACGAAATCGACGCCGGTCCTAACAAGCCGTTCAAGCAGATTCATAAAATCACTGCTCACATGCCTCTCGCTTTCCGCAGTTTCTCGGCAGTATTGAGTGCGATTTAATGTCGTCTGATTCGCTCGGCGGGTGTTCTTTTGAGGTTATCGGTAAGCATTGAAACGTCTATGCCGTAATCGCTTGCCGCCTGTATCGCATCTTTTTGTCGTTTAACGGTTTTTTTATTTTGGCTGTGTTTTTCTTTTGCAGCCATGGGCTTTAATATAAACGCTCGGATTTAATTTGTGCAATAAAAAAAGCACCGATATGGTTAATTAAAGCCCCCAAGCATGCATGGGTGTTAAACACGACAAAAAAACCGACTATAATCAGAGTTAAATAAAAATATCAACACAGGTAGAAAAAATGAAGTTAGCGAAAGTAATAAAATCAACACTGCTGCCCGTTTTCTTATTATGCCATGCTGGTAATCTTTATTCCCAGCAAACAGCTTTTCCCGGCGCAGAAGGATATGGAAAATATTCTGCTGGAGGACGCGGCGGTGCGGTATACGAAGTAACGAACCTAAATAGCTCCGGTGCAGAAAGCCGCATAGGGTACGCTTTTATATACTCCGAGTCCCAGGCAGTAGATAAGTTACGACAGGTATTTTAGTCTGCAAATCACCCATCTTCATACATTTCTAAATATTGTTGTTAAAATCGCCGATAACCGGTTCGTTAACAAACGTTTTATCCTGCCTGTATAAGTAAGCATTGGATAGAACCCAAGAAATAATCGGAAAACTTATCAATATGGCTAAAACCAGATAGAACAAGCACTTACAATAATCGCCTTGCAAAACAACGAGACGTCACTTCATAACCGGTTGACATTATTCGACTTATAACGGGACAACAGTAAAGATCAATAAAATATAAGAATCTATTGAAAATGTATGTTAATATTATTATACTGTTAATAATATGTGTTTCATTATTAAATAAATTTATTGAATTCATATATAAATTGGAGGATTAAGAGATGAAAAATTTTGCACATTACAAACAGATCATTTTTATTATGTCAACAATTGCTGTAATTCTATGGACAAGTGTAGTGTTAGCATCACAAGATGATATCGTAAAAACACCCGATGTATCCACTCCACCAGTCATCGATGGTATTGGAGATGATGGATGCTGGCAAAATGTGAATTGGCAGACGATAGATCAGGTATGGATTCCCTACGGTGCTTCTGTAGATGTTAATGATTATTCCGGGCGATATAAAATAGTATGGTCTTCTCAAGAAAATGTGCTTT
>CAYSKI010000128.1:0-2674 GCA_964431695.1 uncultured Pirellulales bacterium
CTATCATTGTAAGGGCTACGCGGTCTTTTATGCTGCCTCCGGGATTTAAAAATTCGGCCTTAGCCACAATATTCTCGTTCCTGAGCTTAACTAAAGGGGTATTTCCTATCAGATCGATGATGTCACATGTTTTCATAATTCCTCCTATTCCTTGTTATCGATAATGATCGGGACCATCGGACCGCGCCGGCGGGTAAGCTCAATCCCCATGTTTTTTATTAGGGATAGTTACCGTTTTCTGTGTACCGTTTTCCATCCATTAATAGCTGGCTGTCCCTGGTTTTTATTAATCAGTTTGAATTTATGGTTAATTCAACACTGTAACCGAAAAAATGTTATTCCGAAGCAAACACAACATGATAAGTTTTTACCACGTCATTATTATCAAATTTCACAACAGCAGTTCCATCTTTTGATTCGGCCTGTGTAACATCCACTTTTACTTTGCGATCGCTTGCAGATGCGGATACTTGAGGTATTTCCATGACACTGGCAGGAATGGTATATGTAGCCTCATAAAGATCAACACTGGTAATTCCGTTGGCATTTGTTGATCTTACCGGAGTGGCAGGTAGTTCGATCGCTTCTCCGTTCACCTTAATACTGACAGACGGTGGAACCGGACGAACGATTTTCTTTTTGTCTGAACTGAATCCCAGTCCAATGATATCGCAAAGACCTTCCGATTCAGGACCTTCGGCCACAAGGAAAATAGCATGTTTTTCTCCCAGATTGTCAACAAACGAAGCAACATCAATAGTGAATTTTGTAATTTCCTGCACAGCATTTGCGGGTACATTTATTTCACCAATTTTTTTGCCTCTCCATGTATCATTGTCCCATGGTCCGTCAAGCCAAACGTTAATCTTAAATGCGTTTGTAGTTTTTGGCGTAAGGAACAGATTAAAAGCTGTGTTGTTGCCGGGCTTTGTGCCTTCGAAAGATTTCAAGCCTTTTTTATCTTTGTCAAGTCCGCCAAAGCCAAAATACTTGTATCCTATGATGTGACCGTTTTGCACATTTGCAAGGGGCATGTTATTGTCCCACATATCCCACGAATCCTGTTGGCTGCTTAGGTTGGAAAGATAGCATGCGTATCCTGCAGAGTAATATTGATACGGATTTAGTCCGTAGATGTGGAAACCTTCCGAAGTAACTTCGGCTCCGGTATATTCATGTCCCTGGCTGTCTTTTGCGGTCCAGATATTATCTTCCGCATAGGGGTCATATCCTCTGATGGTAATTTTACCGCCTTCTGATACCGGTTTTTCATCCCATTCAATTTTAAGGGGTGCAACCATTGGCTGACGTGCGTTTCCGAATCCTCGAGGCGCCCTGTGATAGAATACATAATACTGGTCATTGATCAACTCGATACTACCATGCGTATTGTGTCCTGAATAAGATGTTTGCAGTCTGGTTCCATCCTGACTGGACACAACCGCACGTGAATCAACAAGAACGCCACCACTTTTCCAGGGACCCAGCAGTGAATCACCATAGGCATAACGCAACGCCGAATTGGTACTGCCAAGTCCATAATCAGGGCCTGAATATCCGCTGTAAACCCAAAGATATTTATTGCCAATTTTACGAATAGACGCGGCTTCAAAAAAGTTGAACATACCAAGATCCTGATCCGGATAGACATGGGGATATTTTGTACCTTCCGGGTCTCTTAAAACACCGTATCTTCGACTGGCAGGAATAAAACGGTCGATGACCTCGGTTCCGGGGCGGAGAGAATACATGGTGTTCTGATCTAACTGACCGGCCAGCGACCTTTGGAATCCCCAGTATCCGTAAGCTCTGAAACCGATCTCATAATCGGGGTCGTTTCGATCGGTGATGTATTCAACAAATACTGCCGGGTCGAATCCCATTGTACTTCCCGGTATTGTTCTTCTTCCGTCCTCAGTCACATTGATGGGGGTAAATGGTCCATCCGGACGATCACCCCTGGCTACCATTGCTTCTCTGTTGCGACCACGACTGTGCGGGTACAGATAGTATTCCTTTTTGCCGTCTTTTCTCTTCACCTCAACAAGGTCAGGCGCAAACATAACATCCCACTGATTGCCGACCTGGTAGGTGAAAATGGGGCCTTCATCACGCCAGCTGGATAAATCCTCAACCGGAGCCGACCAGGCCCTTATGTCCGGTCCGCAATACCCTCGAACCCTGACATCGTGAGATCCAATAATATAGATGCGGTATTTTCCCGGGTTATCGGGATCCTCAAAAACACGCGGTTCTCCGTCGGGCAAATGTTCCCATAACGGCAGGTACGGATTACCTGCTCCATGATGGATGTATTGGGTTGTTTTCGCGTCGTTCTTCGACTGATTACTGGCATGCATTGATGCACAACTGCAAAACAGCAACAGTGACGCGATTAATAACGTTACATTGGGTCTTTTGAAAACAAATATAACTTTCTTCATTGTTGACCTTTCTATCGCTCTAATGATTGAATAATTGACCGGAAATTGGATTTCCAACGACAGGGATGATTATATCAATTATTGAGGGACTGTCAAATCAAGTGTGAATTGGGTTAAATCTCCCAAAAACCACGTTTTAACAGATGTGTAGCAGCCTCATCCTGGAGATTTATTATGGACAGTTATCATTTTCTGTGTACTATTCCCATCCATTAATAGGTGGCTGTCCC
>CAYSKI010000129.1:0-2635 GCA_964431695.1 uncultured Pirellulales bacterium
CTCGATCCCACGGATGGCCGGCTGTGGTGCTGCTACGGGACCTTCTTCGGCTACATTCGCCTGGTCGAGCTCGATCCCAAAACGGGCAAACGTGTCGAAGGCAACAAGGCCGTTAATATCGCCATCGACTGCGAAGCCACCGACTTGATCTACCGCGACGGCTGGTACTACCTTCTGGGCACGCACGGCACGTGCTGCAACGGCGCCACCTCCACCTACAACATCCGCGTGGGCCGCTCCAGGAAAGTGACCGGCCCCTACCTGGATAACATGGGCATGGACATGCTCAGAGGCGGCGGCAAGCTCGTCGTGGCCGCTAACGGCCGCTGCATCGGACCCGGCCACTTCGGCCTGATCGACCTGGGCGACGGCGTTCAGAAGTTCTCCTGCCATTACGAGGCTGACCTGGACCGCGGAGGCCGCAGTATCCTGGACGTTCGCGCGCTGCTTTGGAAGAACGGCTGGCCTGTTGCCGGCGAGAACTTCAAGGGGGGCACCTTTGAAATCGAATCCGAAGCCAGCGGTTATGCGCTGGAACTGGGCGTGGAAGCCGTGCCGATCGGCGGTGCACGCCAAGGGAGAACGATGCGTATGGGGAACCGCGGCGGAACTCGCGGTGAAAATCGTGGCGGTACTCAGGGCGAAGCGCCGGGCGGCGCCAGTGCGGCGGGTGGTCGCGGCATGAGAGGCGGCATGGGAATGGGTGCCCGCGGCGCCCGTGGACCCGTGACCCCGATTCCGGACCAGGATGTCAATGAGGTGTCAAAGAATTGGCCGACCGGCAATATCGGCATTCGCATGGGTGACTACATGCTCCAGGCCCATCAGAAGTGGACGTTCACTCCTGTCGAAAATGCCGGCGGTTATCTCGGATCACCCTATTTCAAGATCACTATCGCCGGTACGGATCGCGCTCTGACCGCAACCGAGGACGCCGAAGTTGTGGCGGTTCCCGCCTTTACGGGCCGGCTCGAACAACTGTGGCGTATCGACCAGTTGACCGATGGTACTTATCGCATCATGCCCAAGGTTGTGTCCGAGGCCAGGGACAACTTGGTTCTGACCGCAGTGGGCGTCACCACGCCGTCGCTTACTGAGTTCGACCCGAAAAGTGACAAGGGACGCTGGAACTTTAGAACGCCATAAGGCATTATAGAGCAAAAAGTAATGTCAGATCGAATGGAGATTGCCGAAGGATCGGCTTCCCTTGGGGATAAATTGGGTTTGTTTTTACTTGGGTCAAATGCCCGAAAACTGCTGTTTTTCTCGTAATCTTCTTATTTCAAAGAGCTTACAGTAATTTACCTATTTTAACATTGGCTTTGTTTTTTATTTTTTTACCACGGCGTAGTCTTACGAAACCGGGTCAACCCCAGGTAAAACCTGGGGCTAAATATGGAATATTTATGTTTTAACTTTTAACCCCTTCGACTCCGCTCAGCGCATGTTTTTAACTTGCTTTCCTCCATTCGATATTTGTTATTCGACATTCGCTATTGCCGCTATGAACTCTTCGTAGTTCATAGCGTATTTTACCCAAAAATCCCTTTAATACAACGAAAAATCCACTTTTTATCGGAAAATGTCCATGACACGGAACTGTCCAACCGTTGGGGGTAAACCTGATTGTCCGCAAATCCTAAAAACGAATATCTAAATCCTAAATTCATCCCTTAGGGACAAGATATCGAATATTATAAATCTTAAGGCTAAACACATGGATTTTTGAACATTAATAAATTTAGATTTTTAGATTGTTTAGCATTTAGGACTTAGGATTTAGAGTTTCTCTACTATTACGCTTTTTTATCTTGCTCACCTTGCTGGTGGAGTATATATTCGCTTTTGCGATGATTTCCTGATTTTTGAGCCGGACGTAAAAGGTTCTCCGGCGTGTCTGATATTTCCAGTTCACCGAATGGATTTGGGATGTTATGTGGGAACCATATAATCAGCAATTAGTCATGGGAGACTATTATGAGAGAAAAAAGACTGTTTATAACTGTATTGGTAATTTCGGCATTCATAGTGTCGCTCATCGGATGCTCCAAGACAGAGAATGAGAAAGAGAACGAGGAACAGCAAGCCTCTGCATCTGCTGCGCAATCTGATGCTCCAGCCGAGCATGAGGTTGTCTCGACTGTCCGTGAGTTCCTCAAGGCAATTGACAGCGGCGATTACGACCGTGCCATTGGATTGGGTACTCCAAACGAGTTCAAGCGGGAAGGGCTTGTCAAGATTAACGAGACTTTTGAGTTCGACAAAGCAGAGATTACTGAAGCGTATGTTGGTAACGAAAATGCAGCGGTACTAACGAATTCGATTCCTGCATCTCGTGGAGCAGTGCAATTTGGCTTTTCATTGATAAAAAGTGATAATCATTGGCTTATTCGTGATGTTGACATGCTCCCAAGTGATGAAGCTGTGAAGAAATGGTTTGCCGGTTTCGAAGGTGTTGAACCAACTGCTAAGCGTGTCACCGAATAACAAAATTAGACCCGATGTGCAAAGAAGAAAAAAGCAGGGCTTTAAATTGAAAATAAACAAAAGGAAAAGAAGTAAAAAAGGTGACATAGATACGTAAACGTCCCGAATGGCGGGACTTTAAGGTTATTAAGAAAAAAGGTCTCCTGCA
>CAYSKI010000130.1:0-2026 GCA_964431695.1 uncultured Pirellulales bacterium
ATGTAATATCCAAGGTTTTTTCTGAACCTTTGTATAGTTTTTTTGAGATTTTTTTCAATAACTTAGAGCCTATCTGAGGGTGGAAAGCGAGGATTTTTGAGTTGAAGCCCTTATTCGAAATTTACCCCCGGCGATCGTTCGACACTTCGGCTTTTCTCAGGCAGGCCAATATCCAGAATCAAGCATCCTTTCTACCGGCGTTTAAGACAGACGAAAAATTGTCATTTCTTGCCGAAAATCGAGGATTTTAGTTGTATTATGGCGGTTTTTGGGTACAATTAATAGGAGATAGGGTTTGGGGGGTAGTGGATAGCATATCAAAAATCAAAATGAAAAATGCAAAACTACAACTTAAAAATTCAATATTTAGCCCTCAAGCCAGCTTGAGGTGGTTGACCATTACGGCCACGGAGTGTTCGACAGATGTAGAGCGTTCTCTACAAATCGACCTTTTTTGAAAAAACAAAGCCAATGTTAAAATGGGCAAACTTATATAAACTCTTTGAAATAAAAAGATTATGAGAAAAATAGCAATTTTCAGACATTTGGCCCGTAAAAAACAAAGCCAATTTATACTTTAAGAGAAAAGGCTGTTATTCTATCTGGCCAATGTCTTGTGTGGATTGTCCGGCGATATTCAACAGAATCCCTACTGCCGCTGCGGAAAGCAGCATACTGGTTCCACCGGCACTTACAAACGGTAGAGGCAGACCCTTCGTCGGCAGTACGACTGTTACTACGCCGATATTGATGGCCGCCTGTATTGCAATTGTCAGGATAATCCCGCTTGCCAGCAACCGCCCGAAACGGTCCCGGCAACGCATGACTACAAGGATTCCCATGATGATGAACATGATAAACAGGGCGATGATTACAACGTTACCGGCGAAACCCAGCTCCTCGCCAATGATGGCGAAGATGAAATCGGAGGTATCTTCCGGTACATGGCCGTATTTGCAGATTCCCTGGCCTAATCCTTTGCCCCACAATCCGCCGGAACCGAGTGCGATCAGTGACTGGCTCGGCTGATAATTTATCTTATCAGTCCATTTTTCAGGATTCAAAAAGGCGGTGATTCGCATCATTCGGGTGGGAACCCGCCAGACTGTGACGATAAAGGCAACCACGGCAAGCGGCAGGGGAAGTAAAATATGCCACAATTTGACGCCGGCTATAATCAGCATCAAAAATGCCAGCAGAGAAATGAGAGCTGCCGTGCCGAAGTCTTCCACGATAATCAGCCCGGCCACGGCGCCGACCAACAGGCAAATAGGAACGAATCTTTTCCAGAATAGCTTGATGTCGTCGCCGAGTTTATCGCACACGGCGGCAAGGAAGAAGACGGTCGCCCATTTGGCCAATTCGGAAGGCTGGAAACTGATGGATATCGACCCGAGCGGGATTTTTATCCAACGGTAGTGCTTGTGTATCATAGGGATGAATAATCTTGGGAATACTGGAAAAAATCGCTGGATCAGCAGCAGAACGAGCAAAACGATGCTCAGACCCAAAAGATAAACTACTGGATTCCTCAGCCAGCCCTTTTCGAGGCTGAACCTGCGATAATTAAAACAGGAAGCGGCATACATGACCAGGCAGGCCAACGGGAAAAACATAATTTGCCGCAGGCTTGTGTAGTCGTAGAATCTCTTCAAATCAATTTCGAGACCGATGTTGGTACCGGCGGAAAATACAAAAACCGTGCCGATGGCCATCAGCAACACAACAATCATCGCTATGGATTCGGCGACAGGATTATTTCTTACAATATGAATCATACAATTGTGTAATTCGCTGGTTAAAAATAATGTGTCGAGCCAACTATATATTTATATTCGGCAATCATCCGCCTTTGACAGTAAAAAAATATAACAGTAAAAACAGAGGAAATTCGCTTTTTTTGAGTTTTGCCCGCTGCGGGATTGACAACATCTTCAGGAAGTGGTTATACTGCAGACTCTTAGGGTTTCACGGGAGTGTAGCTCAGTTGGTAGAGCAACGGCCTTTTAAGCCGTAGGTCTTGGGT
>CAYSKI010000131.1:0-1931 GCA_964431695.1 uncultured Pirellulales bacterium
CGATCTCATAAGACCACATGGGATTTGTCATGTCCCATTCAGTTCCTTGCCACCATGTTTTGTTATTTGCCTCCAAGTCCCCCAGGTTATATTCTATATGGACCCATTCGTCGGCTTGATAAAGTTCCAGGACAGGTAAACCAAATCCATAGTCACCTCCAACCTCTTTTGTGAGTACAAAAATCTCTATCAGGTGAGGATCCCAGTTACCCTGAAGGTTGCGTATATCAAGCTCGAAGGTGTAATCATTCGGATCGTCACTGGTGTTATCGGTCATCTCGATGTCCGTCTTGTAACCAAAGCGTTGATCAATATCAGCAGCAAGCGTTCCGCTCTCTTCCCGTACGATACTTCCCTCGAAATCCACATACTGACCTACATGCGAGATAGAGTTGTCAAACCAAAGCCAGCCCTCAGTTGGGTCGCCTATAGCGCGGTCTTCAAAATCGTCCTCATGCACAGCTATAACATCGGCAAGACTTGTCATTGATCCCGCCAAACATAGTAGTAATACGATTGGAATTGTCTTTTTCATCCACATAATCATTCTCCTTTGAAAAGATTAATAAAAAAATTATTCATACATTTCGACATGTTATGGCATACATATAATGCTATAACACTTAAATCGTCGGTCGTTTCTGTTTTTGTTCCTAAAAACGGAAAAATGGAAAACTACAATAAGTATAATTTCTTCTGATACAAAAAAATAGCCGGATATATTTTCATTGACATAGTTCGGATAAACAACAAAACACGCCTGCCTTCCTTGATAACTACAAGAGTAAGTCTCTATAAATAATTTGTATCACATTTTAAGCCCTATTGTCAAGTGAAAAAAATCGCTCCTTTAAACATTTTACATGGGATTATCGGCCAGAATTAAAGTTCTCGTAACCAGTCTCAAAAATAAGGACGGTTTTTCCGCCCTGACACAAAGATTCTCGGGGTAAACAACAAAAACATCGCAGGCAAACACCATGCCAATCTCCAGCGGCGTGTGATGGAATTGCCTTCGAAATATAAGCGGTTCCAAAGCCAGGAAGCTGCAGGCAAGGATAAAAAAAAGCCCCTTTTTTGTAAAAAGGGGCTTTTTTAAACACAAGCATTTGCAAAAATTAGACAGGCCTTGTTTAGTCGATTTGAGTAATCACTAATGCATCGAGCTGACTTTCGTCTTCTCTGTACCTGATTTCCAGTGTATAATTCCCGGCCTCTAATGTGAACTCCACAGTAACATCATCGTCATCAGAGCTGAATACATCTTCCCAGCCCCAGACACCTTCCTGAGTCAAGCCGTTCCATTCAATCCAGCCCGGATTAGAGGGATCGCCTGCTACATTCATAGTGACGTCGGGAATCCGCAGCCAGAAGGAGTCATTGTTACCAATGGTAATGACACGGCCGGTGATTTTATATACGCCGCCGGTCACCACTGTAAACTGATAAGCGGCTAAACCGTCAGCAGGAGGACTACCGGTGCTTGAAGCCGCATTCGGATCTTTCATAATATACTGTCCACCGGAAGCATTGGGATCATCATAAATCATCATTGGTGCCTCAATCGAATCGGCCGCCTCTGCTTCGAGCCAGATTACTTCCGGAGGTTGCAGAGCGACTCCATAGAGTCTGATCTCGTCAAGCAGTATCATACCCGAGCCGCCGGCGCCGCCGATCCTCTCGAGGCCGATGGTCAGTGACGAAACGTTGTCCAGATTTACCCCTGTAAGGTCAACAATTATAGGATTCCAATGTGGTCTTGTGATATCGCTGTCGTACTGGAACTTGGAATTGCCAACCTTCACATACAACTGATTGTCGCCGGTATTGCCCAGATCGCCATGAATCCAGAGAACCAAAGTTTGAGGCGAAACTTTGGTCCAATCACTACCGATTGACAGATTGCTCGTGCTCACAGTCACTTCAGACTT
>CAYSKI010000132.1:0-1752 GCA_964431695.1 uncultured Pirellulales bacterium
TCAGGCAGTCGCTGTCCGGCCGTTCACCAATAGCTACTATCAGTGTGTCTAAAGGTATGGTAAATTCGGTCCTTGGAATGGGAATAGGCTTGCGACGGCCGCTCGAGTCCATCTCACCCAATTTATTTCTGATGCATCTGATGTCAGCAAGGTGTCCATGCTCAGAATCTATCTTTATCGGTGAGACAAAGGTTTCTACTCTTACTCCCTCGGCCTGTGCCTCTCCTATGTAACGTATTTTAACGGGGGAAACCAGCGTTTCAAGCTTGATACCTTCCTCTATAGCTGCGTCAACTTCCTCGGCATATGCAGGCATTTCGTGGGTTGTTCGGCGGTAAAGAAGAGTGACACTTTTGACTTTTTTCTGGCGAATAGCCACCCTTGCCGCATCCACGGCGGAATTGCCGCCGCCGATTATCCCTACATGCCCTTTGGCTAATTCTTTGCCCCTCAGATTAAACGCTTTCAAAAACTGCATGGATGGATATACTCCCTTAATATTTTCTCCATCCAAGCCTAAACGCCAGCTCTTATCCGCCCCAATGGCCAGGAACACTGCCTTAAACCTATCTTTCAGTAACTCGTCAATGGTGATGTCACGTCCAAGCGTAATTCCACATTTGAGTGTGATATTTTCGTCAAGCAGTGATTCCATCTCCTTGCGTAGGACAACACGTGGCAGACGGTAAGCAGGGATACAACTTATAAGCATTCCGCCCGGCTGCTTTTCGGACTCTATGAGTGTCACTTTATAACCGGATAGGGAAAGATAATGGGCTGCCGCAAGTCCGGCGGGACCGGCCCCAACGACTGCTACATTTGTAGGATTGACGGCATCTATCCGTTTTTTGACAGGCTGATAAACGGCCGGATCAACACGATCGGTAATAAACCTTTTCAAAGCCCGAACTGCAATACCCTCTCCCCCGCTGACTGCATGAGTGCATCTGGTTTCACATTTGCGATCACAAACCCGAGCGCAAATTGACGGGAGGGGATTAGGCTCTCTAATTACTTTGTAAGCCTCTTCGTATTGACCCTTTTCGATGAGAGCCGTGTATCGCCAGGCTTCTGTGCCCAGGGGGCAGGCGCTCTGGCACGGTGCACCAACTAAATCTTTACACACAAAAGCGTCACACTTTTTATCAATCACATGCCGTTCATACTCGTCACGGAAGTATTGCAGGGTACTGAGAACGGGATTGGACGCAGTCTGTCCGAGACCGCACATTGTTGTATCCTTCACAACTTCCGCTAATTCTTTCAGAAGGTCTAAGTGTCCGAGTGTCCCCCTACCCCTGGAGATATCGTCGAGAATCTCGTACATTCTCTGTGTGCCTTTTCGACAGGTATAACATTTGCCGCACGACTCATCTTTAAGGAAATTCATAAAATACTTGGCAACATCGACCATACAGGTGTTTTGATCCATGACTATCATACCACCCGAACCCATTATGGAGCCTGCCTCAGTCAAACTGTCATAATCTACGGGTAAATCAAACTTTTCAGCAGGGATGCAACCGCCGGACGGTCCACCTGTCTGAACCGCCTTTATTTTCGCTCTACTGACAGGACCACCACCGATGTTATAAACAATTTCCTTGATGGTCATGCCCATCGGGACTTCGACCAATCCGGTATTTCTGACCTTGCCGACAAGACTAAATATTTTCGTGCCGGAATTGTTTTCAGTTCCTATTTTTGCAAACTTATTCGCACCAAGTCGGAAAATCAGCGGGATGTTGGCCC
>CAYSKI010000133.1:0-1643 GCA_964431695.1 uncultured Pirellulales bacterium
TCTTACATATAGCGGCAATATATAAACTAAAATGAACAATACAAATATAGTTATTGAGACTTTTTTCATAATATCAAACTGTAACTTCCAATAAAGCCTGCTTGTAATTTCGATCAATCCAGTTTCGATGAAAATGGTATATATGTAAAAGGCACCTGGATATAATCGAAAATTCCCCCGGCCCGATGTCCGGTAAGTTGCTCCAGAATGTATGTTACATTTAGACCAACTCCGATATAAGTGTAACGGTTTTCACCGTTGAAATAACGGTTATCTTCCCCGTACCCACGGCTGTAATACCCAAAGTGTATTTCCATTGCTTTTATAAGGGAATTATCTGTTTTAAGTAAACCATCCGGTTTCAAAGCTATCAGGTATTTTTGCCCGGAATAATCAGTAAAAGGATCCGACTGATCTCCATGTCGAAAAGCCGGCGAAGGAAACCACTCCATACGAAAATCAAACATCTCCTTAAGTGGAGGATATCGATGACGCAGATAGGCCATGCCTACTCCTAAAGTGTTCATCACCTCATCTTCCCAACTAAAACCGTAGTTCTTGCTGAAGCCATCCCCTAATTCAATGAGTGTCATCAGAGACCAGCTGGTTAACGCTCCCCCCAAAATTGCTTGTTCATTAGAGTATCCAAATCTTCTGTAAATTTTGTTGTAGAAACTTGTAAGTGCGTATGCACCATAGGCATGTCCAAGCTTGTCGGCACCGCCATATTTGGTATCTGGATCAAACCACCCTTCATCTTGCAAATCAAAAGCAGAGCTGTAATAGTCCCACGATGACGCCCCCACCAATACTGTAGTACTAACTGAAGCTACATTAAGCGCAACTACTTTCTTTTTTCGAGGCCATTCGTTAAATGACCGTAAGGAGGTGAAAAATGAATCGCTTTCCTGCAAGCCGGTACAGGACTTGTCTGTGTTCTCGGTCGTGAAAAGGTTGTACGAGCCATAGGGTTCAATAATGTTCTGGGCAACAAGTTTAGTTTCAATTCCCAAGCAAATTGAAATAACAGCTAATAACCAATAATAAAATTCGATTTCCATCTAAAAAGTCCGGTTTTTTGTTGATAAACAAGATAAATTTGACTGGCAGCAAACCCATCCCTGGCGGCCGGGTATCTCCCCGGTAACTATTCTTGCATGCTTTTCCGGAGGATGATTTTCCAGCAACTCCCCAAGCGGAACAAATGTAATACCTCTGGTATGTGCAATGGACAGGAAATCATCAAACAATTTTTCAAAAACAATCCCTTCCACTTCTGCATGTATGGTTAAAACGTTGAGTTTGTTTGGGATTATTTGTGACAAGAGATAATCATTGTAATTATCATTTGTAATTCCGTTACGACCTACAAGCTCATCATAAGTCGGCAGAGTAACAGGAATCTGCGGCTGGTTAAGCTCCATGCCATTTACAACAGGACGAAATACACTATCCCCTCTACAATCACTATTATAACGAAAAGGGAATTTGCTCTTTTCCTTCAGAACAAGATCATTAGATTTCCAACCTGGAACTGCAGAACAATCAGGCGGATAACCAAGAATTTGTGTAAGCAGAGTTACGCCTCTATTTAAAGAGTCGTAAATAGCTTCGCTATCCATGTTATCAATGTGAGCCTGCCA